>CAZOLI010000062.1:0-11877 GCA_964580675.1 uncultured Planctomycetia bacterium | reverse complement strand
CACGGATTAAGAGTCCGTTGCTCTGCCGAATTGAGCTACGGGCCCGTTATCATCATCTTTATCTTTATCCTGATCTTTATCTTTATCCGCCGTTTGCCGATTTGTCGTTCTTTTCCGCCGTTCTAACGCTCGATGATGGATAAAGATTAAGATAAAGATAAGGATTAAGAGTACTGTGTTACGTACTCTTCCTGGTGTTCGTAAACCGGTCGGAATGATTTCGATTAAATCCGATGAGCATGGGTATCATTTTCTGTAGGATTTCTTTTCCCCGCTTTTCCTTTTCTTGATCAACAAGTTTCTTGACCACAAGGTTATCAAGATCCCCTGCACATTCAAACGCGGAACCTCTTGCCGTATCGACATAAGAGCAGCGATCTTTCTCCGAATACTTTCCGTTGCCCTCCGTAAAATCATCTTTATCTTTATCCGCCGTTTGCCGTTTTGTCGTTCTTTTCCGCCGTTCTAACGCTCGATGATGGATTACGATCAAGATAATGATAAGGATAAAGAGATTACCATTTTGATCTTGATCCGCATGTGATATGTTTCCTTCCGTCTCTTCTTTCAAACGAGATCAGATGACAATCACGATTATGATAAAAACATTATAAACGTCCTCACCTCCAATTTCTTTCTCAAAATTGAGGAGAAACCGATCATGAAGGGAACGATTTTTCTTACCCTCTTCGGGTTTCTATTATTGATTATTCCCGGAATTCTCTACTATTTTTGGCGAAGGACGGATGGACGCACGACCGTTTGTCCGAAATGCGAATACGAATACGCCAAAAAGCTCGATCATGAAGTAACAGTCAACCCTGTGAATGAACACGTAGAGAGATAATATAGCATAATAGAAGGATTTCATGAAGGTTCCTTCAACATTGTCGAGGCGGCAGGGAAATTGCATTGGCGGGAAGTGCCAAGGGGGAGAACGTATTCGGCATTGACAGTGACGGACAACCATGTGAATCCTTACAATAATCTTCCTCTAATCGAATCCTTTTGGGTCTCCTTGAGCGAACCGGAACCGATGGAGCCGGAAGAGGCCGATGAAATACATACGTGTAATGCGGCCGTGTGACGCTCTGTTTTTCTTCCACGGAGTGAATGACTGAAACAGACCTCACACAGTGATCCCGTCAAAGCCGTCCGACGGAGATTTGTGTGCGATTTTCAGCGGGTTGGGGCTATAATATGTTCACGAACGTTATGCAGTGAACTTGATTCAGCCAACCACTTTTAAAGCAGATCCATGACCGACTGGTTAAATGCCACGGAAGGGGAAGAAATTGTCTGGGCGGGAAAACCAACGTATTTAAACACAAGAAGCGTCATCTTTGGTACCGTATTGCTCTGCCTCCCACTCGTCCTTGAGTTGTTGAATGCCTTTTCCACGTATGCAAACAAACAGCGGTACGCTGTCACAAACAAAGCGGTGTACCTTCACAAATCACCGTTCCGGGTGTTCGGAAAATCCGTAAAAGCCATCCGCCTCGATCGGGTGGAAACCGTGAACCTCAAACAGGGCATGTATCAGCGGGCAACGGGCCGGGCGAACATCATTATTCATACCGAAGCGGGCGGAGAAAAAGAGGCCGTTCTGAAGGACGTTCCGAATCCGGAATCCGTAAAAAAAGCCATTCGCAACGAAGCGTATTGAAACGGGACGCCGCAGCCACATCACGTTCGCACAACAGGCTCAACTGCAAATATTTTTCTTAAACAGAGGATATGTGCATAATAGAATAATCTGTTATTGGCTTCACCGACGGTGTTATCCAACCACTCATTCGTTTCAAATATACAACAGACCCCTTCCGTGGAAGCAATTGAAATTCTCTTTCATTCAGAGGGCCTTCGAAGCAAATTTTATCTTACCGCCGTAATTCTGAGTCCTGTTCTTGCCATCTATCTCCCTTTCGGAAAGGCCCATCTCACGGCGGCCTTCTGTTGTATATTTGTGGTTCTGGCATTTGCAGGTTCACTCCTCTACGAACATGATCCGGAAAACTTCGAGAAGGAAGAACGAGGACCGTCTCGGCACGAGTTGTTCCGTGACGTACGGATCTGTCTTCTGGTCACCGTACTGGTCCTGGCACCAATTGGCCTTCTGTACTTCGGGACTCGTGGAGACCGAGTTTTTTTCCTTCTTTCACTGGTTTGTCTGTTGATCTCGTTGGTCGGACTAATCGTCATCTGGAATCGATCCGAACGAAACCGGGAAACAGGAGAGAAACTTCATTCGTTGCGAACGGATCTTTCTTTGACCGGTTTTGCCGGTTTTTTCCTCTGCGTTTCCCTGTTTCTCTTCCTCCGTGATCAGGGAGCAACCGTGCGTCACCTCCTTGGTGGTTCCAGTGCCGTTTACCTGGTTCTCACAATTTTACTCGGCCTGCCGGAGATTCTGCAATTCCTGAAAGAATAAATAGACCCCATCCGGATAGTGGTGTAGATATGGGAACATAAAAAACACGTCTCCATATTCCTCAAATTGAACCGACTCCCGGCCGAACCCGCTGAACACATTTCCAACGAACCGGTCCAAACCATAAAATGTGATGTTGGGGGGAAGTTTCAGTAGCGTCCCGAACCCTGGTGATAACATTCCAGAGCGCAGTAAAAAAAGGGGAGCCAGCCATCATATCTTCCTTTTTTTCTCCAGGGTTCCCGTTTCTTAAAATTCGGTGTCTTCCGATCATGGCCACTTTTAAAACGACCACCTGGCGAATCATTTTCCTTCTCTCCTTATGCCTGATATTCTTCCCCGGATGTATGACGTTCGGAGGAGGAGACGAAAATAACAATCAATCCGAAAAGATCGGGCAGATGGAAAACCAGAATGAATACACGGTAAAGAACCTGCAGGACGATCTTCTGGAATTTGCAGGCAACTTTGAAGCCTACGTTCGATCCGCGTCCAACGAAATTCGCTCCGGTACCGATTCGAAGGAAATGAAAAAACGATCGCTTCTGTGGAAACTCCGCATTGTGCCGATGGTCCACGAAATCGCCAGCCGGAACGAACCACAGGTGGATTATGTGGCCCTTGCCTACCTCACCCGGACGGTGAAACAGTATCTGACCGTTGGGGAAGGAAAGGACATCTTTGGTGACCAACAGTCGACCGCGGTACAAACCGCATCAAAACTGGACCAGATGATTCTTGAGATCGGAGAGGAGTTCCTAACCCCGGAACAAATAAGAAAGCTCAAAGAAAAAGTACAGATCTATGCGGAGAAAAACCCGATTCGGGGTCCTGACTTTTCACTGGAGATTGCCCGAAAATCCATTCAGGAAATTGACCGGACGAACGAATTTAGCTGGATCTCGAATATTTCGCTGGCTCCGTTCGGGGCCATGAGTGGGATCAGTGCGATGCCGGCCGCAACCCGTGATCTGTCGAGAACTTTATGGGTCACGAGTCATATTATAAAACACCTTCCCCAACTTTTACGCTGGCAGGCCGAGCTACTGCTCTGGGACGTAGAAGAAAGGGACTCCGTGAAAAACATTGTGGAAGGGGTGAGCACCATTGACGAAACGAGCCGGAAGACGGGCGAGAGACTGGAGTTGTCCGGAAAATCCCTGATTACGTACACGTTTTTGCGTGTGGCCGGACTGCTTGTGCTTGCGTTCGTCCTATTTCTCCTGTACCGGATCATAACGCATCTGTTTCTAACCACCTCTGTTGCGGAACAGGAAGATTAGAAATACACGTGTTCAACGCAGAGGCTATTTCGACCTCCCGTGATCCCACCGAAGCATGGGGGATACACCTCTATAACCAGGGAAACAATTGGTAAAAACCCTATTTGACAACGGCCCGGTACGTATCTAACCGCTACGGATAGCCAACCGTTTACCATCCCAAATTTCCATTCGAAACCGGGTTTACGTGAGGACGTTTGTTTTTTCACGCCAACAGATCCCATTTCCTTTGTCCTCACAACATCGCTGTAAGAAGTTTGGTTCGAACAAATTTCCGGAAAATCGACCGGGTGGCCCCTCATCGAAGTCAGATTACGTTTCGGATGCGGTGTCGTTTTTATTTCCAACATGGGATTTGTGTTTTTGCAACAGAATCATCGTTTGAAACGCCGCCCGCATAATTCCTTCACCGACGTATTTTCTGTTTTTCAGTCATGAACGGAGGAAATGCCTACTGTGGCATACAAATTGCACCAAAAATAGTTCATCGACTCAAAGGGAGAATTCCGGAATCCATTCGTTCACGTTCCCCCTTGGAATCCTTATGAATCCAACGACAGAAAAGCTGGATCTCGAACTGTTGACCGAGCTTTGTGAGACCAATGGGGTCAGCGGAAGAGAGGAGGAAATACGGTCCAAAATCATGGACGAAATTCAAGATCACGTGGATTCTGTTGAAGTGGACCGTGTTGGAAATTTAATCGCCCAACGATCAGGGGGGTCACCGTCCATCGTTTTTATTGCGCACATGGATGAGGTGGGAATGATGGTCAGGTCCATCACCGAGGAGGGCACCCTGACCGTGTCCCCCATTGGGTTCCTGGACCCGGCGAGTTTGATCGGTCAACGGGTAACCGTTTGCGGATACGTCGGCATTCTTACCACCTCCCTTCTCGCCCAGGGGGAGGAATTGGACGCCATGCCATTTATGGAAGACCTGTACGTGGACCTCGGATTCTCCCGGGAGGAAGCCGAGGAGAAAATCACCCCGGGAGATTACGTCAACCTGAACCAGGGAGGGGTAAATCAGCTGGGAGGCGATGAGGTCATTTGTGGCAAAGCCATGGATGACAGGGTCGGGTGTTACACATTACTGGAACTGGCAAAAAATCAACCGGAAACAGGGGGGGTATCCTTCATGTTTACGGTACAGGAGGAGGTTGGGATGTATGGTTCCGAAGTGTTATCGAACAAACTCAACGCGGATTACGCCATTATCGTGGACATGATGTCGCATGAGGATGCCTATCGGACCCGGGTCGTCGGGGAAGGCCCCTGTCTCACCGTGATGGACGGGGGATTGATCGCCAATTCCTGCCTGAACGACTGGCTGAGCAACGTCGCGGATGAGCTTGGGATTTCCCTGCAGTTCGAAGTGGGGGACACGGGTGTCACGGACGCGATGAACGTGGCCACCGCAAGGGGGGGAACCCCGACCACCACCATCGGGGTACCCGTCAAAAATATCCATACCAAGGACTCCATCGTCAGTGTTCGAGATGTGACTCAGCTGATCTCCATTCTTGAAAAAGCAGTAAAGGACCCCGTAACCAACTGCCGCGTGTAATGATCACCTGATTCAACAACCTGAGGTGCTCCCATGACATCAAAACAATTTTTGTTTGTTTCAATCGATGGGTTGATCACGGACATTGCCTGGCGAGTGTCCCGGGAAGGTCACGACGTGCGGTATTATGTGGAGACCGACTACGCCAGGGATGTGGGGGACGGATTTGTAAGCAAACCCTCTTCCTGGCGAAACCATCTGGAATGGGCGGATGTTGTCGTGTTTGACGATACATGGGGGGGAGGAGAGGAAGCAAAAAAGCTGAGAGCGGAAGGAGTTCCCGTCATCGGAGGAACGTCGTTCACGGACCGGCTCGAGGAGGATCGCAGCCTCGCAAACGACACCATGGCGGATCTGGGGCTGGAGGTGATCCGGGGAAAAACGTTCGAAAATTATCAGCCCGCCCTGAATTACGTTCGTGATCATCCAGCACCGTACGTCATTAAACCGTGTGGGGAAGTGCAGAATTTTAAGGAACTCCTGTACGTCGGGAAGTCGGACGATGGACGGGACGTGATCGGCGTATTGAAGCGGTATCGCGAAAAATGGGGGGACCGGATCGAGCAGTTTCTTCTTCAACGACGGGTGGAGGGAATCGAAATCTCGGTTTGCGGTTTTTTCAACGGAAACAAATTTATTGAGCCGGTTAACTACACGTTTGAGCACAAACCATTGTTTCCGGGAGGTGTGGGACCGATGACCGGGGAGATGGGAACAAGCATGTTCTGGACCGAACCCACCCATCTATTCGAGGAAACCGTCCGGCCCTTCGCTCCCCTCCTGCGGGAAGAGGGATACCACGGACCGTTTGACATAAACTGCATCGTCACGGAGGAATCCATCAAACCGCTCGAGGTGACCCCGAGGTTTGGCTATCCGCAAATTTCGATTCAGGAGGAGGGAATGAAAACCCCGGTGTCTCAGCTGCTCATGGACCTCGCCCGGGGGCGAGACCCGAACCTGGAGGTGCACACGGGTTTTCAGGTCGGTGCCCGAATTTGCGTTCCCCCGTTTCCGTACGATGACATGGACGCGTTTGATGAACAGTCCCGTAACGCACCGATCTGGTTTGACCACGAAGGCGAGGGAATACCGGAGGGTATCCACCTGGAAGACCTAAAACACACCGACGGGGAATACCGCATTGCCGGTGAAACGGGGGAGATCCTTGTCATGACCGGAAAGGGACCAACAATGAAAGAGGCACAGAAGAATATGTATGATCTCACGGACTCCGTGATCGCCCCCAACATGTATTATCGAAACGATATCGGAGATCGCTGGTTCGACGAAGGGGATTTACTGCAATCCTGGGGGTATATTTAGGAGAGTGGAAAAAGACTCCTGACCGAGTCTTTGAAGAACCACCGGTTTAAAAAAATTCTCCATTGGACAGCGAAACGTAACTGGTTCAGTTCCCCCGGAAAGCCTTAGGGAACTCCTCAAATTCCATAACACAGCATGCATCAACTGGTGGGTTTGTTCGTGCTCTCGTCAATCTTTTCCTGCGTTACTCGATCATGTCCGAAAAACCGATCGACGATCTTGAAAAAACGAAACGGTATTTCCGGGAGATACTGGCCGGTCTTCATAACCAGCTTCTAAAAAATAAGATCAGGGCCGACGACCTCGACATCGGTTTTCTTGAGAACAGGGACACCGAAGCCGAGATTCACCTCCCGGAGTTTGATGTGAACCTGTTTCTCTGGAGCCGTTGGTCCGTGGAAAAACGCCTGGAAGTTCTCCTGCATGAGCTGGCCCACGTAATGAACTACAGTGACAATCATCAGCCGTCGTTCTGGAAACGGGTCGCGGACCTGGTCAAACGGGTGGCCTCCTGTAAAACAGCTGTCGAGGAGATCATGGGGGCACGATTTACGATCGCGGATTTGCAGCGGTGCGTGGTCAACTCCGTACACGAAGAGGAAATTGACCCCCGAATGGACAGTGTTCAAAAACGAAGAAGGTACCTGCGGAAGCGATTTGGCCTTCGGCTCCGGAAGTCGGGAGACGAGGATTGACCAACCAATCAACCTCTCCCGAAATACCGCGTTACCTCCCGCCGGGAATTTGTTTTCGCCTCCCCGGGAATCATCGGTTATTCTTTACAAACACGGATGGTGAGAACACCCAACCATTTCGGAGAAAATCAACAGAGACATGACGCCCAATTCGATTGTTATGAAGAACATCGGGGGGTTTTCAGGTTTTATTCGGTTCTGTTTGTCACAGGACGTTGTCCGATCCCGGTGGGATAACGAATTTCCGACCGGATTCCATATCTCAATTTCTTTTCCTGAGGAACAACTATGATCAAAACCATCATCGAAAAAACGAAAGAAGCAATCGTTTCAGCGGTGGAAGGGGCCGATGATGTCCTTACCGCTATTCGCAGAACGGTCGTGAGCCAGGTAACAGGAACCGTCGAAGATGCGGGGAAACTCACCTCTTCGGGCATGGAAACGGTATCTTCGGTCGTTGAAGGAGCCATTCAAAGCACCCAAAAAGTAGGGACCTCAGCAGCGAAGGTTGCGAAAGAAACGGTACATGGTGTGATGAAAGCGGTTTCCGACGCCGGAGGCAATGCGCTTTCCGTAACCGAGCGTGCGGTTGGTTCTGCCATAAAAGCCGCATCGAACATCGGAGCCGATGTCGGCAGCGTGGCGGTCGCCGCTGTTGAAGGGGTGATTGCAGGGGCCAAAAATACCGGCGTAAACACAACGGAAGCCGTCAGAAAAGCAACCGTCGGGGCACTCCGGGCGGCCGACAAAATTGGCTCCGAGGCAGCAGGTACGGTGAAAAAAGCCCTCCTCTCAGCGGCCTCCCTGCCCCGGGAAACGATTGAGAACGTAATTCATGGGGTGAAGAAGCAAAAAGAAAAAATATAAACCGCCCACCCACCACCCCATTTTTGGATTGCGGAATCGGGTTAAGACTCGGTCCGGGTTTATGGACCCGGAGCGGGTTTCCCCGTTTAACGCCTGATCAGGGTGGCCATCGACACATTTTCTTTTTCATTTCCGTTTAGCGGAGAACTCACGTATGATCTATACGATAGCGGTTTTATTACTCATCATGTGGCTTCTGGGGATGATCTCCTCGGTTACGATCGGGGGACTTATTCATCTCCTTCTTGTGGTTGCAATTGTCATCGTCCTGTTACGCGTGATCAGCGGCGAGAAGTTAGCCTGATATCATGGATCTTCAGACAAACCAGATACTTATGATGAAAAAAGGTATATCAGTTGCTCTGGTGGTGGTCGGGATTATATTCCTGATCATGGGTGTTTCCGCCATGGAATCCTTCCAATCCGATGTCTCTCGATTCTTCACGGGGACGCCCACTGATCGGGCGCTCTGGCTGCTTGCCGGTGGCGCGGCGGCGACGATCATTGGGGCGTACGGGCTGTTGTCCGGGTCAAAGGACGAGTGACGACGCCCGATATGCGGGTCTGGTGATCGGATCACGAAGTTCTGGTCCAGGTCCAGGCTCAAATCGTTTTCACGAATGAGTCGGCCGGGAAAACCAAACGTTTTTTGTCCGGTTCTCCTCTGAGTTTTTTTTACGGATTCAACATCCACGTATCGGTTCCCTCCTGAATTGCGTTTCAAATCAACAGGTTCGAACGCAATGAGGAAGGAACTGCCGATTCGTTCTTATGCACAAAACACTCAAAACGTCGTCCCCGGTGCTGAACCGAACGTTCGTCGGCGAGCAAAATAGCATTGAACCATTCCCGGTCGTTGTTACCAGTTCTCAAGCAAACGATCCGCCCGCTGACCGAGGAACCATCCGTCATATCGCTCCCACACCTTTTTTACGAGTTTCTTCGCCGGTCGGGTGTGGATACCGTACAGGACCTGAAGTGCCACAACACGCCGCCAGCGGTGAGAGTGGATCTTCGGAAGAGGTTGGTTGAGGGTTTCGAGGATCGTTCGAATTCGGTGTTTCGCCTCCGGTCCCACCTTCTTTTTCTTCCGCTCCAGCAGGGAAACAAATCCGGGATGCCGGAAGACAATCTCTTTGATTCGCCGTTCAGCTTCTTTTCGTTTCTTCAGACTCTTCTGTTCCAGCTGATCAATCAGGTCAAGCATCTTTTCCTGTTCGTTCCCTTCCCTCTCCGGCAATAATTTGTTCCGGAGGAACGAAACGGTTTGTTCGGGGTGTAACTGAAACGCTTTTTTGAGACGAATCAGGGATCGGCCACTGGCGCGCGACAATCGCTTCCAGCGTTCGCTCGCGGTGGTCTCCCGGAGGTCTTCTCCGTCCTGTTTTTTCAGGTGTCTCGAGAGTGTCCAGGAGCGCTGTTCCCCTTTTTTGCCGGGAGAGTACACAATGGACATTCCATCGTTGGTTACGCTCAGTCTTCCGGACCATCCGTCTCCGGTCCCGTCCCGGGAGATCCGGATCACCTGTTCGTCCTCCACCAGATCCCGCACGACGACAGCCTCCTTGTTCAAGTACGCGAGCATGGTGCCGTCCGGGGAAAACGAAAAGAAGGGTCTGGTTATGACCACATCGTTGCTGACAATTTGTTGAGGACGCCCTTTGCCCAGGCGAAGGTTCCAGATCTTGATCGGTGAAAAAGGTGTTCTGTACATCGCCGCGATATCACCAAACGGGGAGACACGGATTGGACCAATAGGACCACAACCTTTTTCCTTGACTGTAAAGTGCCTCTCGACCTCGCCGGAATCAACGTCTACAATCTTCACGTCGACCACACCTACCAGTAGTTTTCGTCCACCGGGACTGAACGCGACCCGAGAATTTGAAGAGCCGGTATAATCCCAGGTAACGTGGTGTTTTACTTCTTCGGACCGCCAGTTAAAGAGAAGAAGATCATCATTCCAGATCGTCACGGCCAGGAAGGAATCCGTCGGAGAAAAGGCCATGTCCGAAATCGTGCCCTTTTTGAACCGATCATGTTCGAGCCGTTGCAGGACCCTGCCGCTTTTTTTGTTCTCGATCCGTATCACTCCCTTATCATCATTGGCCACCGCAACAATATCTGTACCGTTTTTCCGGACCCTCTCCGTTTTTTCATACTTTTTCTGAGCCCTCAACTGCGGCATCGCCAGAAGAAACCACAGGATGGAAAGGTGTATTACTCCGAGCAATTTTCTGTATTTCATTGCAATTCCCGCAGACAGATACGAGAAAACGTTTCGTATGATGTCCCTTCCGTACGCTGGTTCAACCACATAACGAAAAAAAGGTTCTACTTATTCCTTTCTGTTTCAGGATAATTTTCATGTAACACAGAAAACACAACAGGACCAGTTCCTGGTGTCTCCCGAAATGCGATGGGGAAGTATATCGTTGATTATTTTCGTTATCTGAATAGATCCCGCCAAGAAAAGCGGTGGCGACGTTAGTGAAAACACCGCCGGAGCGCTCCGGGAGAATTTTTGAAACGAATAAACCTTACAAAAAAGGTTTTTTAAGTAACATTGACAAAGCAGACAATTCGGTGTCGCCTTATTTTGATAGATAACGGCCGTCCAAACATTTCCGTTTTTTCATGAAAATAATTGTATCGAAGATATCGTGACGAATGTCCAATATATACACCGTAACAGGACGGGAAATTTGAGGAATGGCGTGTGGCGTACTATGATGTAGTTTGAAAAGGTTCGATCTCACTTCATCAAGACAAGAGGGGAATGGTCATGGAAAAATTCATCTTCCGCGCACGACCGGATGTGTTCGTTCCGCTGGAGGCCCTGGAGATGCACGGTAGTACCGAGGACGTGAAACCGGAGGAACCGGATCGACTTGATCAACCCTCCGTTCTCTGGAGAGGAGCACAAAAAGAATGTGGTTTATGGCAACCGGTTTCGGCGATGTCCACCAGCTCCGATAACGGACATAGCTCCGACACAATTACAAACAAAGAACTCCGTTACCTGAAGGAGTTTCGTCAGATTGTTGAAAGCAACGCGGAACCGCTGGAACAAACTGAACAGGTCAATCAACTGGTCAACACACACAACAGTGACCCGATGATTCGAGAAAAACTGCTGGACGATCCGCTGGCGCGGTACTATAAGGGTATCCTGCAGAACATCAACGGCGTCGGTGAGAAAACCGCCAGGACCCTGTTTAACTTCGGGTTCTGGTCGCCGAAGATGCTGGCGGAGGTCTCCAGGGAAGAACTGACAGCCATCCCGGGCATCGGTGAAAAAACAGCCCGGAAGGTCCTGGACGGTGCGGAGGAAACAACACGGACGGCGATGCCGGTATAAGGGCGTTCTGCTTTCCGGTCACCGGCAAACGCAATCTTCTATTCCGGTATCCCCTTCCTCTACCTCATCCCTCCCGCACTCCCCTTCCCCACCCGTCAGGGTGTTGTCCGTGGAATCGGCGTTTTTGTTGTCGTGTACGGCGGGTGCCACCATCATCCGGCGTACTCGTTGCTTTGTAACTTTTGGGCACTCCTAATTTTCGAAAACGTGCACTCTACCGCTCCGTGCACTACAACTAACCCCCTTATCCACACCTCCGTCATACTTATAAGAGAACACCTGTTTCGCCCAGCGGTCTGTAATCCCCGAAGCAGAAACCTAAAACGTTGATGCCGTGTTTGTTGTAG
>CAZOLI010000061.1:0-11947 GCA_964580675.1 uncultured Planctomycetia bacterium | reverse complement strand
ACTGGAATGGCGGTTACAAACCTCGGCTGGATGTGACCTGTTCGTTCGGGAGCGGGGAACGGGTCCGGAGGTGATCACACTTCACGGCGGGTTCGGCAGCGATCACAGTTATCTGCTGGACCTGGTGGAGAAGATTTCGGATCAATTTCATATTATCCTGTACGACCAGCACGGGTCCCTTCGATCGCCGTGTGACTCGGAAGAGGAGCATCTGACCATTGACCAGCTCGTGAACGAACTGGAAGAGCTGATCGATCAACTTCCGGTAAAGGAAGTACCACTGGTCGGTCATTCCATGGGCGGGTACCTGGCCGCACGATTTGCCACAGGGCATCCGAAGATGGTTTCCGGTCTCATTCTCATCGGTTCCATGCCGCTGAAACTGACGGAACAGACCTACCGGGAGCGGATCAAGAAGAACGTGAAGGAACGGGAGTCCCGAGAAGATTTGCGGAAATTTTTGCGGGAAAAGAAACTGGATCCCGATCCCGACGACGATGATCCGGATCGCGACGCGGGAATGGTTCACCAGATCAAAACGGCGGCCGTCAGTCTCGCGGACCTTGATCACTGGGACCGGCTGACCGGTGTCTATGCCTACGACGAAGACCTGGACGATCGCATTCGCGAGTCCATGAAGATGACGTACAATTTCATTCCCGACCTGAAGAATCTGAATATCCCGATTCAGGTGCTTCACGGAACCGACGATTACATTCCACTGGACCTGCACCGGGAATGGGTAAATGAGGTCTCCACCGCCAACCTGCGCCCGATGCCGAACACCGGCCACACCCCGTGGATTGATCGTCCCGACCTGGTGACGTCCGAACTGACAAACGCCCTTTCCGAACACATCATCAATTAATTCGATGGAACCATGGAACAATATGAAAGCCAGGAACGGTTACAGCAATTCCTGGATGCCGGACAGGTCCTCCGGTGGTCCGGTCAGCCCGAACAGGGATACCGGTTTCAGTCCACGGACTGGTTTCTGATTCCGTTCGGCCTGTTTTTTCTGGGATTTTCCCTTATCTGGGTGTTTGCCGCTATGCTTGGCGCAATGGAAGAAGGGGGTAGTGGGCCGGTTCTGTTATTTCCGCTGTTTGGCCTCCCCTTTGTCCTTGTGGGAATCTGGTTTGTGTTCGGACGGTTCATCTACGACCGATGGGTCCGTGCCAATACCTACTACGGGGTCACCGACGAAGAAATCCTTATCCTCCGGGACACGTTCTCCACCACCGTCACCCGTCACGACATCCGGTCCCTCCCCCGGTTTACTGTTGAGGAACGCGGTGACGGTACCGGAACCATTCGGTTTGAGATTGATTCGTCCCCGTTCGGTCAGATGAAACAGTTTCAGCGGAACGTGTTTCCGTTTATGACGCAGGATGACGGCCAACTGGTCGAAATTCCGCAGGTTCGCCGGGTGGCCAAGCTTATCCGGGAACGGCGGGACGATGGACGGGATGACCGTTAAAACCACCCTTCTCTTTCCGTGGTTACATACGGTTTTATCTTTCCGGGTTCCTCTGTACACTTAACCCGATTCGCTCAATTTGATTTTCCTCATTCCCGACGCATTTCCGTTACGAACGAATTGCCGTGAACGTGAAACAGTGGGTGGCCTTCGGGTTGCTCAGCCTGATCTGGGGCTCCTCGTTTTTGCTCATTAAAATTGGTCTCAAGGCGACGGATCCATTCACGCTTGTGTTTCTTCGCGTGTTTCTGGGGGCGGTAATCCTCTGGGGGGTCATACACTGGCGCAGGATCAATGTGCCGGCGACGGTCTGGTTGTGCACCGCCATGTTGCTGCTGGGATTGTTCAACAACGCGATCCCGTTCACGTTGATCACCTGGGGCGAACAAACCATACCGAGTGGCCTGGCTGCTGTTCTTAACGGGTCCATGCCGCTGTTTACGGCCGTTTTCGCACATCTTGTGCTGGCGGACGAGGGCTTCACCATAAAGAAAACGATCGGTCTCGTGCTGGGGTTTGGCGGTGTTCTTCTTGTGGTCCGGGGCGGATCGCAGGAAATCAGCTGGAACGCGCTGATGGCCGGCGACCTGGGGGGACAGCTGGCCGTCATCGGGGCGTCGATCTGTTACGCCGGATGCACGGTGTTTGTCCGGAAGTTTCTGCAGGAGGTGAATCCGTTCGTGCTTGCGGCGATGCAGCTCACGGGGGCGTCGCTGTTTATGCCCGTCGGCGTGGCCCTCTGGGAATGGCCGGTGCCGTTCGCAATGAAGACGGGACCGGTCGTTGCCGTTGCCGTGCTCGGCGTCGTCAACACGGGCGGGGCCTACCTGCTGTATTTTTACCTTGTTCGAGAGGCCGGGGCCACGCGCACGTCTCTTGTTACCTATCTCATTCCCGCCATCGGATTGATCTTCGGGATCGTGTTCCTGGCCGAACCGCTCCGGATCGTGGTCGTTGCCGGTCTTCTGGTGATTCTGACGGGCGTGTTTCTTGTGGATCGAGGCGGTGGAGATTAGGGTTCTTAGTTGAGCGTTGCGGGTTGTGAGTTGCGGGTGGAGCAGGGGAGGGGAGGGGCACGGGAGCAGGGGGGCTGGGGAACGAAAGAGATTGTGATAGCGGACGGTTTCCCCAAAGCAAGAGAGCCCCGACGGTAACGGAGCTGGCTATTTATCACCAAAGCAGGAATCCCGACCGTCAGGGAGGGGTATTTTTTCAAGAAAAAGATAAGAAGAACGTACGATGGCCCTGTTCGGTATCCGGCCATTTTGATTTTCGGATTTCGGATTTGGTTTTCGTCTTCCGGGGAAAACATCATTCAAACAGTGCAAGGAGCTCATCGCGGTCGAGGTCCTTGAAAACCCCGGCCTCGGGGGTGACGATGTCTCTGGCCAGTTCCTTTTTCTTCTCCTGCAGTCCCAGCATCTTCTCCTCGATCGTGTCCGGGCAGATGAGCCGGTACACGAACACCGGCCGGTCCTGACCGATCCGGTGTGTTCGGTCCATGGCCTGCTGTTCGACGGCCGGGTTCCACCAGGGATCCATCAGGAACACGTAATCCGCTCCCGTCAGATTCAGTCCCTCGCCTCCGGCTTTCAGGCTGATCAGGAACAGCTTTCTGGTCTCGTTTTCCTGAAACCGCCGCACGCGTTCCTCGCGGTTTCGCGTGCTGCCGTCGAGGTATTCATATCCCCACCCCCTGCCTTCGACGGCCTCCCGAATGTGCTGCAAAAACGAGACAAACTGGGAGAACACCAGAGCACGGTGCCCTTCGTTGATCACCTCCTCCGCCTGCCGTGCAAACCGAACCAGTTTTGTGGACGTTTCGTCACCGTACTCTCCTTCTTCCTCAACCAGGGCGGGATGACAGCAGATCTGGCGGAGACGCGTGAGGCCCTCCAGCACTTTGAACCGGCTCTGGTTGATGCCCTGTTGTTGAATCGTGTTTGTGACCTCCCGTCGATACCGTTTTCGGTACGTTTCGTACAGGTCCTTCTGTTCGGGAAACAGGGGACAGTCAAGGATCGAACGGCTCAGTTCGGGCAGCTGTTGTTCCACCTGCTCTTTCGTACGTCGGAGGAGGAACGGATGAATCATCTGCTGTAGCCGGTCCGATACCTCCGACTCGCCTTCTTCCTCGATGGGACGGACGAAGTGGTGTTCAAAGTAAGAGCGATCGCCGAGCAATCCCGGGTTCAGAAACTGAAACTGGGACCAAAGGTCCAGGACCGTGTTCTGGACGGGGGTTCCCGAAAGGCCGATTCGGCAGTCCGCTTCAAGAAGTCGCACTTTTCGGGCGGTTCGGGTGTTCGGGTTCCGGATGGCCTGGCACTCGTCCAGCACGATGGTGTCGAATCGTCGTTCTTTCAACATTGCCACGTCGCTACGCATGGTGCCGTAGGTCGTCAGGGTCAGGTGGTGGGAGGGCCATTCGTCCACTTCCTCCACCCGTCCACGTCCGTGATGCACGTACAGGTCCGGATCCGGCAGAAACCGTTTCGCCTCCCGCTCCCAGTTTTTCAGCACCGAACGGGGACAGATCACAAGTGAGTCCGGAAAAGCCTCATCGTCCCCCGCTCGCTCCTCGACCCGCACCCGGTGCAGGTGTGCCAGAATCTGGACGGTTTTGCCCAGTCCCATGTCGTCCGCGAGCAATCCACCAAACCCGTATTCCCGCAGAAACTTTAGCCAGGCCAGACCCGCGCGCTGGTATTTGCGCAGAGTGCCCTGAAACGAGTCGGGTTCCCGCACGTCGTCGATGCCGTCGAATTCCCGGTAAAACCGGCGGTACTTTTCGATGGTTTCGTCGGTTTCGGTTTCCTCCACGGACTCGAGAAGGGATTCCAGCCGGGGGATGGACAACCCCGGAAGTTCCATGGCCTCCTCCGTCTGCCGTGCGTATTCGTCCACCCCGGCAAACCGGTTTCTCAGATCGGAGGGAATTTTGCCGTACGAACCCTCCGAGAGCTGAATGTATTTTCGTCCCTCCCGGATGGTTTCCAGCACTTCCTCCAGTTCGGCGGTTCGTTCCTCGTACTGAATTTCGCCCTCCACCTCGAACCACTCGATGCCCCCCCGTATTTCCGCCGTGGATGTTTCGGGGTCGGAAACCTCCGGAGGATCCTTCAGGTTCTCGTTTGTGATCACCTCGATCCCCTCTTCCTCCAGCCGGGGCCGTTCCTCAATCAACCACCGACCCCGGGACGAACCGGGCGTCAGGACGTTCCTGTGGTATTCCGGTGCGGGTTCCAGTCCGGTTTCCTTCAAAAACGACAGAAATTGCCGCTCTTTTTCGACGTTCCGATCCAGTTTCCGCACCCCATCACCTTCCGGATCCGGTACCAGAACGGTTCCTTTCTGGATCCGCGAGAATTCGACCTCCCCGTAGCGGAAGCGAGGTTCAACAAGCAGTTGATCGCTCCGGTCGGTCAGTTTGACGGCCCGTTCCGGCTCCATGGTACGTTCGGGAACGTTTTCCGGGACCGACACCTGCAGGCCGTGGTCCAGCAACTTTGGCAGAACATCAATAACCGCGTCGGAGACCTCTCCCACCGGTACCTCTATGGGATCGCCGTGCCGATGAGTCAGAAGATCCGCAAACACGGGTCTCGTTTCAGCGGGGATCAACCGGATTCCATTACGTATCCAGAGGGGGCGGGAAGAAACAAGGTCAAGTTGCCCACCCGGTATTCGATCGTCCCCCACGTCCAGTTTCGGCACCAGGCGAAATCCGCCGTCATCGGTTTTCTCGAGTGCCAATACCGGCTCTCCCGTCGTTTCCACGAACTCCGCCTCCCGAAACGTGCCGTTCTCGGTCTGGATGAACACCGGCTCGTCGACGAGAAGAGACAGAAGTTCTCCCACACCCCCGTCCCGTGCATCGGCCTTGTCCTCCCGGTAACGTGACTGCAGATGCCGGAGAAGGGAGCGCTGATGGCGGGGGGCCCGACGAACCAGTTTATTCGGCAGGGAAACGAAAGAAGTGCCAGCGGGTAGTTCACCGGTAACCTCGTCGGGACCGGCCAGTGAAGGATAAAGCAACCATTCACCGTCACGCTGGAAGAGGTAATACCGCACGTCCCCATCGGACCCGGATTCCTGTTCCGCCGGAGCAATGCTGTCGTCCGGTTTCCGGTGCCGTTCAAGCGAGGAAAGCAACCAGGCCACGTCATCACTCATCCGATCGGTTTCGACGGTTGACAGAATCCGGGTTCGAATCCGTTTCGCCAACTCCAGAGCGAGGGCGTACAGGTGATGACAGGGGCTCCGTTCGGTGTTCCGGGAACAGGAACAGCGGTGTTCGCCTGTGGGCCGGTTCAGGACCGTTTCGTAGGTACGACCCTTTTCATGGATCTGTCCGGAGGCGTCGTGTCCGGTGGTCCGTTCGAGGTCCCGTACGTCACCGTCCCGAACAATTTTCTCGCCGCGATCGGCCCTGGTTCGCCGCCGGAGCCGAATCAGATCCCGGGCCACGTCCACCGGGAACCGATCGGCCGGACGGTCGTGTTCGGAGGCGGTGGGTAGTCCGGGTTCGAGACCGGTTTCCGTCAGCATTTCTTTGATTTCCTCGTACCGGCTCGGGCCGATGCCCGGGATGTCCCTGATTCGATCCGGGGAAAGTGCCGTGAGCTCCTCCGTCCAGAGAATGCCCTGTTCCAGAAGACACTCCCGTGTGGCCGGTTTGAGTCCAAAAAAAAGGGGATCACGGTTCAACGGCTGGTGTGTTGTTTCGTCAACGGGAGCAACTCCGTCGGGCATATTTCGCCGTCGCCGTCGTTCGATCAGCAGGAGGACCATCGTTAACGCGTGTGTTTCGCAGTTATCCGTTCCACAACTACATACGATACTGCCGTCTTCTCCTGACGCGGAAACGGTCCGTTCCCGGTCCCCAGTGATAAACGTTCCTTCGAGGGCATCGCGTTCGAGCGTGCCGGACCGCAACGTGGCCCGGTGATACCGATCTACGGCCTCGTTCTTCCAGAGTCCTGTTTTTCCATCCGAAAGGGTCTGGACCCAGTGTTGTTCGGCCTCGGTGTACACCGGCACTTCCGACAGCTCCTGGCCGGGAGTTACATGAAGATCCATCAGCAGTCCGATGATTTCGTTCGCCGACCGATGGCCGATCTGTTTCAGGCCGAGCAGATCCGACCGGGTGAACGAACTGATGTCTTCGAGACGATACAGGTCGTTTTTTTGAAGCGTGGTCAGGACCCGGGAGGAAAGGTGTAGAAGAAGTGGGTCCATCAGCTCGGGGGCCTCGTTCATGTCACCATTTCAGTTCGGATCGATGTGTAATCGATTATTCCCTTTTATGATAAAGCGTTGCCGGCAGGGGTTACACCCGGATGGTCACGGTCCTTCGGACCGTAGATAAAGATCATGATAAGGATAAAGATAAAGAGGCGAGCATACGTTACGAGTCAGGAGCGTCTCGAGTCAGGAGTGAGGAGCGGTCAGTAAGGAGTAAGGCGTTATTTGCGTTAGTGGCGTTATTCGCGTTATGCGTGTTGCGTTGGGTGAGATGCGAGATGCGTGGTGCGTTATGCGTTGATGGGTTGATGCGTGGAAACAGCAGGCGGCAGGCGTGATGCGTTGATGAGTTGATTGGTAAATTCGTTGATTGGGGGATATAACAGCAGGCGGTGGGCGATAGGCGATTGGCGATAGGCCGTTCATAATGTGCAGGGGTGCAAGGGTGTGGGGGTGTGAAACAGCGGGCGATTGCCGATAGGGAACAAACAACAAAAAAACAACAAGATTTGTGAGCGCAAAGACGCGAAGACGCAAAGAACGGCAAACAATACAGAAAACAGAATCAGCGGAAAATGAAGCATCAGGCGTTGTGCGTCGTTCCTTTTTCGGATTTCGTATTTCGGATTTCGAATTTATTCGACCTGAAGTGTTTCCGTTTCTCCGTCTTCCGGTTTGATCTGCACTTCGGATATGGTTTCACGGTTAACGGCGAGGCCGAAACAATAGTACTGCATGACGGATGATCCGATGCCGCCCTCTCCTTTTTTGGTGATTCGGACGACAAGCTGGTCATCATTTTTGACGTCGGGTTTAAACGCTACCTGAATATTTCCCTGGGACGCGTCCTGGCGGACCAGCACAAGCGCCTCCCGGTCAAAGTCGATTTCGGCGTTTTCCAGTGCGTTTTTGAAGGCCGGCAGTTTGTTCCAGCCTCTTGTTTCTTCCGCGGCCTGCGTGTCCAAAAAATTCTTCAGTTCCTTTTCGGAATCCAGGACCGTCGACCCGAAATTCTGATATCCGTGTTCCTGGTCCGGTATGGATATTTCACGGTACGGCGGATGTTCCTCCGGTTTTTCACCATCGTTTTCACGATCATTTTTGTCTTGATGTTCGTTCGCGTCGTCATTTGTTTGCTCCTCCTCCTGTTCATTCTCTTGCTCTTCCGCTTGATCGTCACCGGGTTTTCCGGAAGGGGCACAGCCGAACAGCAATAGGAAAGCCAGCAACAGACTCAGCGAAAAGGTCGTGTTTTCGGGGATTGTTGTTTGGATCATGACAGGATGTGAGTTCTGGGTTTATGAGTTTATTGGTTTATTGGTTGATTGGTTCATAGGGATTATTTGGCGGGCGGCTCATGCAGTTCGGTGTCCGGGGTTCCGGGCTGGTTCGGTTATGAGTGCGTGGGTTACCGATGCGTATTTTTGAATTGCTGAAATAGCAATTCTTCAAAACGGAGTGGGGAGTTCGCATCGCATTGACGTTTCTTTCCACCGGATCGTTGTTCGATCCGTGTCAATTGACTGCTTCGGTTCACCGACGTCATGGGTTCTTGATTCGGGAGCGGCGAGTGCACATTCAGAAAACCCGATCCGGCACACCTGTCCGTCTTCCGTCTCCCGGCTGCATCCAATCAGGGCCGAGTCCGGCACCACCGGTACGGACCCGTCCGTTCGTTACGAATCGTCATCATCGGTAAAGAAAAAGTGATCCAGACTGTATCGACCGGCCCCCATAAACATGACGGCGACAAACGTGATGGCGTACCCGAACGCCAGCTCCGCACTTCCGTGTCCGACCAACCCATCTCCTCTCGACAGGTGCGAAAGTCCGGCGACCCCCATTGTGGCGAAGAGAAGAAACGCGGCGGCCCGGGTGTAAAATCCAATGGAGACAAGCAGTGCACAGAAAAATTCCGCCACGGCGGCCAGAAACCCCCAGAGCACGGGCAGAAACGTAATACCAAACACGGCCATGGACTCACCAAGTCCCGCCCACTTTTCGGGACCGGCGGTGATTTTGCCGAACCCATGTGCGAGGGCCATGTAGAGACCCGTCAACAATCGAAGTATCAGCAGTCCGGTGTCTTTTCCCCGGTCCCCGAACAAATATTTCTTGATCATAGAATTTTTCTCCAAAAAAACGAAGAATTCATATGGGAGTAGAAAACACCCATTCCGGTTGTTCTCCCGGAACCTCCCTCAAATGGTCCTTGTTCCGCCCCACGAACGTCATCTATCCGGAGGTGCGATGATAGAGGAGGACCCTATGGGCTTCAACTCCCGTCCCTGAAACTCCATCATTCGGAACCGGGTACAGCGAACTGTATGCGTATATTATTTGTCCCCGTCCTCGTCCGAGGAGACGGTGTGTTTTTCGGGGTTTTCGATCAGCGATTGAAAATCCGAGTACAGGACAATTCGGGGTCTGCCCCGGTGGGTGGTGGTTCCGCGTCCCTTCTTCTTCGCCGGGGCGGCAGAAACGAGACCCACGATTTTGTTGCTGTCATCCGCAAGCGGATGGAGGTCCAGCAGCATATGGGGAGGACGGGCAAGGTGGGTTCTGGTCATGTAGATTTGATGACCCGCCTTTGTCTTTTTGCCGCCTCGAATTGTAAATTCGTACTTCTTCAGGTTCTCCGAGTGCGTTCGCCGGACCACCACGTTGTCCCCCTTCGATAGACCATCTTTTTTCGTGAATTTCAGATGGTTAAATTTTTTCTTCTCCGGTGCATTGGTGATTTTGAGGAGACCGAGGTTGATGGCCTTCATCATGGCGTAATATTTTGCGATGTACGTCTTATCCTCAATTTTGACGGTGTACTTTCCTTCACTTTCCTTTGTTTCCTCGGTGTTTTTGATTTTCACGCCGGCCTTTCTCGGCCCTTCAAACGGATAGATGCGATTCAGGTCGGTGACCAGCACGAGACCGTCCGGCGAAACGACGAGTCCGCCGGTGCCCACGTGACGGGACCGGTTTCCCTTCACACGGCGGCAACCCACCTCCGCCACCGCACTGCTGAGGTGATCACTGTTGATCTCCTTGATGACTTTGGGTTTTTCCGTTTCGGTTTCCGTTTCCCCGTTCTCCTCCTGAGTGAAACCGAGAGACACGAATCCAGTAAGCAAAAGCACACAGAGAACGACAGGCTGGATGTATTTTCTCATGGTAATTTGGTAAAAATTTCTCAAAAAATGAGCACAGGTAATGACCTAAGACACGGTGTAGAAATTCCTTCAACGCACCGGGTTAAAAAACCCAGTTGTTCCTGACCGTATTCAATTTACACCCCCCCTCTACGTATCGTAAAAAGTACGAACATACCGGTTTACTGTTGGATTTTTGAGACGATATACCGCGTTCTCATATGCCCCCATCGGATTCCCTATTTATCCTCTTTTCCCAATGTGATCAAACATTTATTACCAGGGTTTCCAGGATTTTGATTGTCCATTCGTTACTCTCAGTTATTTGCCCCGTTAATTATGAATTTTGATGTATTTGCTCCGGTCCCGGTGCCCGTGGACGATCTGAAAACGATCTTCGGGATAATCGAAGTACGCGGCCAGCACGGCGATGAGCTGTTCGTTGGCCCGGCCCTCCGAAGCCGGTTCGGTGAGCGATATCCGGTATTCGTTCTTCGACAGCTGTTCGACGCTCACATCGTCGGCTCCAGGAGTTACTTTGACGTTCAGTATGTCATTCATAAACTTATCTTCTCCGATTATTCCGGTATATATTGAACTTTTTTCTGGACACTGCGTCCAATCATACATGAGAAAAACGAGATAACATATTTGTTCGAATACCGCAAGGAAAAGTCATGAACCTCAAAAAAACCAAAAAATACTTCGTCAACCTCTGTTCTATTTTGTTCATGCTATATCTGCTGTTCTGTTCTGGTTGTGGCAAAAACCCGGAGGAATCCGGGAAGAGTAAGAGCCCCACCGGGTCCCCGGATAACACAGGTAAAGCCAAAACCATTTCGTTTGATGTTCTCGCGGAAGGAAAATGCAGTTCCAAAAAATATGGCCCGGCCGGCATAACGATGAACAACGGTAAGAAGAAGGAAAACCTCTCGGGCAGACATTCGTTTGTGATCAGATCGGCAGACGACGTGAAGCCTTTTAAAATGAAAATAAAGCGCTACATAGATCGCGTGTTTGTTTCGAGAATCCAATTTGACGGTCTGGAAATTACGACGAAGAATTCCTCCTCCGATCAGTTCCGGGCCTTATTTGAGAAACTGGATCGGATGAAATCAAATGATGAGTTTTCGGACCGTTGCGTGATCGGTGTTATTGATACGAAAGTACAGATGAGCCAAATTCCCGGTACAGTCCGTCCGAACGTTAGAAAAATCGAGAAAACGGCAAAGGGTTATGAGGTTTACCTGGGACAGAAGCACGAAGGGAACACAGGAATTGCCCTTCATGCGGTTCCGGCGAATCCCGTAAAGGTACGCTTCCTGTTCGTCCGGACGACGGACCCGGATTCGGACAAACAAATAGACTTCGTCTCAAGAGGGAAACAGATCCGTTCGTCATTCAGTGATGTTATTCTCCAAATAATAAATGGGCAATTGGCAAAAGCGGAGCAACGTCTCCAATCTCTCGGGACGCTAAACGCGTTGCCCGTAAAAAAATTGGGGCGACGCGTTCTTCAATTCATCAGAGCACTGGATGAAGGAAATTATCAACTGGCCATTACCCGGCACTGGAGAAATATCTGGGGCAGTACGGGGATATGGAAAAATTACGGAGATCTCGGCAAAAAATTACTTCTTCACCTCCGGTCCCGGCGTGATGGGCTAATGAAATTTTTAGAACGAACGGGAAGGGAATTCGAAAATACCTCCTCAAAAAATCGCGGAGGGACAAGGCGTCTTTTGAGAGAGTCCGCCGTTATCGCTCGTCCGGTTCTGAAGGAACTTACAAATCATTCGGATCAAAGAATCCGTAAGACCGCAAACAAGATACTGAAGCGCCAGATCCCCCCTTACTGGAAGAACGTGGAAAAAGAGATTAGAGAGGATGAACAGAAGAGCGGGAAATGATCGGCTGGTATTCTCATTTACATATACCTCGTTCTGTTTATTCAGGGCAAATCAAACCCAAGCACTTCCACGTCCCCGCTGTCCCGGTCCTCCTTCACGTAGAGCACAAAAAAGTTCCAGTTGCCGTCCCACACCAGCTTCGTCCCGTGCAGGGTCCGGTTCGG
>CAZOLI010000060.1:0-12055 GCA_964580675.1 uncultured Planctomycetia bacterium | reverse complement strand
AGCTCGGGACTCCGGCGCTGGTGACAATTGGCCCGCTCCGCTACCGTCGGGACTCCGGCTCTGGTGAAGCCGTTTTTGTTCCCGCCGACGAAACGATTTCCTTCCTTACTGGGGCGGGAAACATCCTCGCTTACGCATTTCTTTTTTCTCCGATATCTCCTTTTCGCAAAGGCAAGATGCCTTTGCCCCAATTCGAACGGTTTCCCTTTTTACTGCAACGAACACGGCAATATCATTTCAACAGTTTTGCGTTGGGGAATGAGTTCTGTTGTAGTGCACGAAGCGGCAGCGAAGTGCACGTCTTCGATAAGAAGGGAAATACACAAAAGACAAAAAAAAACAACGTGTACTCCGGGCGACGACGTCGCCCTCCGTACACTACAACTAATACTGGATCCCACTGACGATGGTATTATTTGCGGGCAAAGTCGAGCGCTCACGCTCGAGCTCCGGATCTGGTGACACATTTCCTTTCTTTATTGGACGCGTTAGCATCCTTGCTTTCGCTTATTTTCAACTGATGAATTTTATCCTAACTCTTGACTCCTTACTGACCACTCCTCGCGGATCTCATGATCTTGACCTTAAAAAAGCCCCCTCCCTCACAGTCGGGGCTCCTGCTTTGTTGACTTATTTTTCCTTCAACCCGGCTGAACGTTTCTACTTTTTACACGTTACTCATGACTCCTGACTCCTTACTCCCCACTCCTTACTCCTGACTCCTTACTGACCACCCCTCACACCTCACTCCTCACTCCTTACTCCCTACTCCTCACTCCTTACTCCTTACTGGTGTGGCGCCCCTCGTTACTCCTCCAGTTCACCCAGCGTCAGTTCCACCATTCGCCGTTTTTTTCCCACCCGAAGAACGTCACCTTCCTCGATCTCCACGTGTTCTTTGGGCTTCGTCTGTTTTTCGTCGTTCAGGCGAACCGCTCCCTGGTCGATTAACCGTCGTCCCTGATTGTTCGAATCAACAAAATCACAGTACCGGAGCAGTTTCAGGAGGGTGACGTCTCCGTTCTCCTCCTCGACGAGTTCCCGTACGTCGACCACGTCGAGGTCCTCGGGGGTTTCCTGATCGGAAAACACTTTCGTCCATCGTTCCTCCGCCTGTTTTCCGAGTTCGGGATCACCGTGTACATTTTCCACCACTTGCCGACCGAGGTATTTTTTCAGATCCATCGGGTTTTTGCCCGCAAGCCGGTATTCCCGCAACTCCTGATCCGGGACGTCGGTCAGGTACCGGAAGTAATTTTCCATCATGTCGTCGGAGATGGACATGATTTTAGAGAACAGTTCGTAGGGCTCTTCCTGAATGCCGATATGGTTATCAAGGGATTTTGACATTTTCCGCTCACCGTCGAGCCCGATAAGCAGTGGAACGGTTAGAGCGACCTGGGGATCCAGTCCCTCCCGTTTCATCATGTCCCGGGCCACGAGCAGGTTAAACGTCTGATCGGTACCTCCCAGTTCCACGTCCGCCTCGATCGCAATGGAGTCATAAGCCTGCATCACCGGATAAAGAAATTCGTGGAGGCGAATGGACCTGTTCGATTCAAACCGCTTCCGGAACCGGTCGTGTTCCATAAACCGTGCGACGGTAATATCGGAGGCCAGTTCAATCAGCTGTTCGAGACCCAGAGGCTCAAGCCAGTCGCTGTTGTACCGGACCTCCAGCTCATCAAGATCCAGGATATGATCAATCTGATCGATGTAGTCCTGAAAATTTTCCTCCACTTCCTCCGCGGTCAGGGTGGGCCTTGTTTCGTCTTTGTCGGAGGGATCCCCGATCCGGGCCGTGAAGTCCCCGATAATCAGAATCACCTGATGACCGAGTTCCTGAAAGGTGGCCAGTTTCTGGAGGACGACGGAGTGGCCGAGGTGAAGATCCGTCGCCGTGGGATCCACGCCGAGTTTAACGCGAAGCGGTTCGTCCTCCTCCAGGGATTCCTTCAGTTTCTCCCGGAGGTCTTCCTCAACGAACAACTCCTCCGTTCCGTGTCTTATCCGTTGAATCTGTCGATCAATTTCCTTCTTCATTGTTATTTTCTCGTTCAAAATGCCGATCACGTTCCTCTTGCTCCTCCGTCGTATCTGTCGAGGGATCGTAGGACGACGGATCTACGTTCATCTGTTTCTTTCCCCACTTCACCCATCGCTTCACGCGGTAGTGAAATTTTCGACCGGTTAACCGTCGCAGAAGAAACATCACCGTACGGGCCGGCCGTTTTTTCAGGTGTGGAAGCACCTTCAGAAAATACGTGGTGGCCTCGGTTCTTCTGTCGTCGGGAAGGAGAAGCCCGAGAAAAAACACGTCCGTCATGATGCCGGCGCGAAGCCGCTTTTTCATTTTCTTGACCGTCGCCGGAAGCGCCTTCCGCATGCCTTCCGGAAATATTTGAAATGAGTCGGAGTGGAACCGCAGCCACCGGCTGCGCACGTCCTTCCCCTTGCGAATCAACGCGGGGCGAACGCGGGCACGAAGGCGTACCTCCCGATACACGAGGTTCTTTTCGTACGAAGAGGTCTTGAACACCCTCCGGGCTTCCCAGGTCGCTCCCGGGGCGAGATTGATCCACCGGGGGACCGGCACCGAACGGTATTCGTTCGTGATCATGGATCGTCCGAGCAGATTCCACTCAGTCGTCACCGCCTCCACCGAGATCACGTTGTCCTCCGCAGTTTCCTCGGCGGTGTGGACCTGCCTGGGTTCCTCGGTCTGTTTTCGGTCGGATTCGTTGTTGTTCCGGGAATCCCCGTCCTTCCTTTTTCCGCTGAACTGCATCTCCTCCGGCATCCCGTCAAAGTGCAGCTCCACGCGTTCGTCGGAGACGTTTTTGATCCGGTACACCACTTTTACCGTCTCCCCCCATTCATACCGGTTTCGGTCGACCGCAATGGAGGTCTGTACGATGCCGGACTGTACGATGTGTTCCTTGCACTTCACCACAAAGTTCTGTATCCGTTTCTGAAGGGGATGATCCGGTGCCACCTGGAGGATGCCTTCCGCCAATTTCCTGGCCCGGCGATACTTTCCGGACTCGAAGGCATTGAGCGCATCCCGGTATCGAGCTTCGAGCAGGTTGTAAAAGGTCCGGGTGTCCTCCGGATCCATCGCGGAGGCTTCCAGTTTTTCCTTCTCCTTCTTCACGGAAAAATTGTCCGCGTCCCCGTCCTCCTCCTTCTCCTCCTTCGAATCGGATGAGGTGCCTGCTTGATCCAGTCCCTCCGAAAGAAGCCGGATTTGCTGGATAAGTTCATAGTACTTCAGAGCGTTCTTCTGCCGGATTTTGGATTCCAGCTGAGGAATGGCGGGACGCCCTATCCGAAGCAACTCCTTCTGGGCCGCCCTCGACTCGGATTTCGGGGCCTGTTCTATTTTGTGAATCAGCCGCTGGATCTGTTCGATGAGCGGAACCCCCCAACCACCTTCCTTCTCTTTCCCTTTCTGTTCGCCGGTCGACGTCGATTCTTGATCGGAGGAATTCGCCCCGTCCGGTGATTTGTCCCCGGACGCCGTCTCTTCTTCCCGGGGGTTCTCCCCGTCCTGTTTTCCGGAGGCCCCGTTCTGCTGCCCCGGAACCGCAAGCACGAGTCCCAGACCGAGGAACACGGAACAGGCAAACGCCACGGCGAAACACGTTCGGTATTGGCGGACGCCTGATTCGCTCATCTTATTGCCTGTTTGAACAGAACAGAAATTCAAATTCTGGCCAGTTTCCACCGCCGGTCCGGCCGGCGGGGCCATCAACAAGACAGACGGACAAAACCAGAAACGTACCGGCGAAAAGGAAGATTTCAGCCGCGGAAAACCGCACAAACACTCCGCCCCCAACTGCTTTATTCAGGAAACATTATACAGAATCCCGGGTTCATTGACAGACCGGTCGACCGCTGCCGTCTATTCGACCGTTACGCTTTTGGCCAGGTTCCGGGGCTGATCAATGTCCCGGCCAAGCAGATCCCCCATGTGGTAGGAAAGAAGCTGCAGCGGAACGGTATAGAGAATCGGCGAAAGCAATTCATGAGAGGGCGGCAGCTCTATTTTGTGGTCGCAGAGCTCCGCCACGGCGGTGTCCCCTTCCGTTACCAGACCGATCAACACCCCGTCTCGGGCATAGATTTCCTGGATGTTGGACCGCATTTTGCTGTAAACACGGTCATCCGGTGCAATCGCAACGGTGGGAACGGTGTCTTCCACGAGGGCGAGCGGGCCGTGTTTCATTTCTCCGCCGGCGTATCCTTCGGCGTGGATGTAACTGATTTCCTTTAATTTTAACGCCCCTTCCAGTGCCGTCGGATAATTCAGGTAACGGCCGATGAACATGTAGTTGTACACATCCTGAAAACGTTTCGCGATGTTCGGAATATGTCCGTTCGAGTCCAGAATGGTACTGATCTGTTTTGGCAGTTGCGCAACCTCCGAAATCAGAGACGCGAGCCGGTCACTTTCAGGTTGACCGGTGTTCCGCATCCGCGCCAGTTTCATGGTGATAAGCAGCATGGAGAGAATCTGGGTTGTGTACGTTTTTGTGGCGGCCACACCGATTTCCGGACCCGCCCGGGAATAAAACACTTCGTCCGATTCCCTCGCCAGGGAAGAGCCCATGACATTGCACACCGAAAGCAGGAACACGCCCTCGTCCCTTGCCCGGTCCACGGCCGCCAGCGTGTCCGCCGTCTCCCCGGACTGGGAAATAGCAATGGTTAGCACGTTCTCGTCCATCGGAGCGGGGGCGTACCGGAATTCGGAACCAAGGGCCACGTCAACGGGAAGGTCCACGAGATCCTGAATATAATACTTCCCGACCAGGCCCGCATGATAGGACGTGCCGCAGGCAAGGATCTGGACCCGGTCGAATTCACGAACCCGTTCCGCGGTAAGGTGGTCAAAGTCGAAGGGCAACGACCCGTTTTCTCCGTTCACCCGGCCGGCCATCGTATCCCGGAGCGCCTCCGGCTGTTCATGAATTTCCTTCAGCATAAAATGTTCGTATCCCTGCTTTTCGGCGCTTTCCACGTCCCAGTCAATGTGGTCCGTCGCCCGGGAGACCTTGTTTCCGTTCCGGTCAACAATCCGAACGCCCTCCCGGCTCACCTCCGCTACTTCCCCGTCCTCAAGGTACTTGACCTCCCGCGTGAACTGGAGCAGAGCGGGGATGTCGGAGGAAAGATAAAATTCATCCGGTCCGACCCCGGCCAGCAGTGGGCTCTCGTTGCAGGCCCCGTAAAGACTACCGGACCGGTCGAGAAACAGAACGGCAATGGCGTAAGACCCTTTGAGTTTCGGCAGTACGTGCCGCAGAACGTCTACGGGCTCGTCGTGTTCGCCCCGATGTTCCTCAATAAGGTGCGGAAGCACTTCCGTATCGGTTTCGGACCGAAATAGATGCCCATTTTCCTTCAGTTCCGTCCGCAGCTCATCGTGGTTTTCAATAATTCCGTTGTGCACCACCGCCACGTCGTCGTTGCAGGAAAAGTGCGGATGTGCGTTATCCTGGTTCGGGGGACCGTGTGTGGCCCAGCGGGTGTGGCCGATGCCCGATGTGCCGTCCATCGACGCCCCGTTCACCGCGTCCAGCAGGTGTTCGAGGGAGCCCGGAAGTTTCTTCCAGGAAAAGGAGTTGCCGTTCTGAATGACCACACCATTGGAGTCGTATCCCCGGTAGGCAAGGTTCTCCATGCCGTTAAGAAGCCGATCAAGGGCGGGTTCCGTTCCGGTGTATCCAAATATGCCACACATATATTTCGGGGCCTTCAGAAGAGATCCGGGCTAATATGAGGAGAGAAAGGGAATGGGGCGTTACGGATCGCGTGGTTTAACCAGCGTCTTTTTCGTCCTCCTCCACGTCCACCCCGGATTCCTCGGTTGATTCAGCGGCGCCAACGGCCGCTTCCTCTTCCTCAACGTCATTATCGGGTTCTTCCCCGGTTTCCTCTTCAGTCTGAAGCTCGGCGCCATCGGCCTTCTCGGGTTCTTCCCCGTCTTCTTCCTCGGCTTCGGCATCCTCCCCTTCGTCCGATTCGTCCACGGCGGATTCGTCCGGTTCCTCGTCGGTCTCCGTGGTTTCTTCTTCGTTGGTCTCTTCGTCGGCTTCCGCTTCGGCGTCCTCCGCCTCTTCCGCTTCGGCCGGTTCTTCGTCCGGTTCCTCGGCTTCTTCAGCAGTTTGTTCCGCTTCTTCCGCTTCGTCACCGGCAGGTTCCTCATCCGGCGACTCGTCCGCCTGCTGTTCGGAGGAGGTTTCGGCTTCCTGCTGTTCCGGTGTCTCTTCCGGCTCCCCGCCTTCTTTTTCGCGCTGACGGATGCGGTCCTGGAGCCGGTCCAGGGCTTCGCCCATTTCGGTCATCGGCTCGGGGCGTTCGGATTCCGGTTCCGCTTCAACCTCTTCCTCGCTGTCAAGCGGCTCCTCGTATTCTTCCACGGGTGCGGGTTCCTCGGGTTCTTCGGGTGTCTCGATTTCCTCCGCTTCTTCCGATGCGTGCGGAATCATGTCCTCCGGGAACTTGTCGCTTTCCACGACGTCCACGAGGCTCAGACTGATCTTGCCTTCGGTGGGTTGCAGGTTAATGACCTCCACCTCCACTTCGTCGCCTTCGTCGAAGACGTCCGACGGGACACCGACGTTCTGCGTGGCGATTTTCGAGACGTGAAGGAGACCGTCGAGGTCTTCATCAAGCCGCACGAACGCGCCGAAGTTCGTCAGTTTGGTAATCGGTCCCTCCAGCGTCGTGCCCGGCGAAAATTTCTCGGGAATCCAGGTCTTCCAGGGATTCTCCTCGAGCTGCTTCTTGCCCAGGGAGACCCGCTGGGAGGAGGGGTCGATCGAGAGAATCATGGCTTCGACCATTTCCCCCTTGTCGAGTACCTCGGACGGATCGCTGACGTTCCGCGTCCAGGAGATGTCGGACACGTGAAGCAGACCGTCGATGTTCTGTTCCACTTCGATAAAGGCCCCGTAGCTGGTCAGGTTTCTCACGCTGCCCTCGATCCGGGTACCGGGGGGATATTTTTCCTTTGCGATGTTCCAGGGATCCCGTTCGGTCTGTTTCAGACCAAGCGATATTTCTTCCTTGTCCTTGTTTACGCTCAGAATCACCACCTCCATCACGTCACCGATCGACACCACTTCGGAGGGATGCTGAATACGCTTGGTCCAGCTCATTTCGGAAATATGCAGAAGGCCTTCAAGCCCTTTCTCGATTTCGAGGAACGCACCGTACGGCAGGATGTTGACAACACGCGCTTCGACGCGGGAGCCAACGGGGTATTTTTTCTCGATGTTGTCCCACGGATTGTCGTGAAGCTGTTTCAGGCCCAGGGCGATCCGCTCCTTTTCCCGGTCCACGTCCAGCACTTTGACCGTAATTTCCTCGTCCAGTTCCACTTTTTCCCGCGGGTCCTCGACGCGGCCCCAGGAGAGGTCGGTGATGTGAAGAAGGCCGTCCACACCTCCCAGTTCGACGAACACGCCGAAGTCCACGATGTTTTTGACAACGCCTTTTCGAACCTGTCCGGGTTCGATCTCCTCGAGGAGTTTCTTCTTCTGACGCTCCCGTTTTTCCTCGATCAACTTCCGGCGGGAGACGATGATGTTCATCCGCTCCTCGTCGATCTTGAGGATCTTCGTCTTGACCTCCTCGCCGATAAAAACGCCGATGTCCGGCACTTTTCGTATGTCCACCTGCGAGGCGGGGAGGAACACGGTGATGCCGCCGATGTCCACCAGCAGACCACCCTTGACCTGACGGACCACCTTTCCTTCGACGATGTCCCCCTCTTCCTTGTTCTCGATAATTTCTTCCCAGGCGCGAATCTTCCGACCTTTCTCCCGGGAAATATTAATTAATCCCCCCGTGTCGTTGACCCCCTCCAGCAACACTTCATAGGTTTCTCCGACTTCGACCTCAACGTCCTCGTCAAATTCTTCGAGGGGAACAACACCTTCTGACTTGTAGCCCACGTCAATGACGGCTTCGTCGTTCTGTATGTCCACGACCTCCCCGTCGATGATGCTGTCCACCTTAAAGTCCTGGATGGACTCGTTGTACATTCCCTCGAGTTCGTCATCGGGAATGTCCTTCATGACTTCATCGACTTCTTCCTCGACTTCCTGCTCCGTCAGGTCCAGTTCTTCGTAAACATCAACGTCAACGCCAGCGTCCAGTTTCATAAAAAAATTGCTCCAAGTTGATTCAAAAACTTGATCCGTCTGATTCGAAAAACAAACGAGAACACCTCCAGTAACACACTTTCCCGCCTCCAATACCCCCTAAATAGAAAAAAGATCCACCGGGAAAGCGTCTGGATTGTCGGTATCGTGAGTTCGGATCCCGTCCTTACCCCCCATGCATCTGTTCCGTTCTCACGCCTACCGGGTATAGGACGTACATGAGTAATTTTACCGAGTTTCCGGTCTTTTCGCAAGGCCGAACAGTTCGTTTTCAATATTTTATTGATCCTCGATACCAAAACAAGGACGATCGCCCAAAAGGTTGTTGCTCTATTCACACAATACCGGGCCGGCAAATTTTTTCCGTGCATTCGGTCAGGGAGAACCGACCCACGAGTTTGCCGTCGGACACGACAAAGGCCTCGTCCCGATCCACTTCGATCAGCCGGGAAATGGCTTCGAGGATGGAGGACTCGTCCGATATGGTTCGCATCCGGTCGCGGGGCGTCATCAGACGTTCCACCAGTTCTTCGCCGTGAATTTCGATGAACCGCGAAAAGACGCGGGGCAGATCATCCACGTTCCCCCCGGCGATGCTGTACACAAAATCCTGCAGGCTGGCCTTCACGATGTCCCGGTTCGATATTTCGCCGACCAGGTTGCCGTCTTCGTCCACCACCGGCACCGGGGCATTGGTGTCCTCCACCAGAAGCTCCAGGGCGTATTCCACGGAGTCGTTGGGACTGAGCGTTCGATCGGGTGGGTCCACCAGGTCGTGAAGCGAGATGTCGCCGAGAAGCCGGATCCCCGTGGCGTTCAGGTACGAGACCACGGATTCGGGCGTCCGGCTCTGGACGATGTTCTGCATGTGCACGTCGCTCTTAAAGATTTTTGAGAAGGCCGAAAGCAGTTTCAGGTAGAGTCCGGACCGTTTTTCGGAAAGCAAAAACAGCACCACGATTCGTACCGGTTCCTCGGAACCGGAGTTAAACGAAACCCCGTCCGGAAAAATCCCCATCGCCACCCGGACACCGTCAATCTGATCCGAACGGGCGTGCGGAAAGGCCACCCCTCGTCCAACCGCAAATTTGGCCAGGACCGTCGACCCGTCCTCCCCATTCTCAAACAATTGGTTCTCCGCCGGTTCCTGCAGGTCCTCCGGCAATATAGCAATCATGTTCTGAATGGCTTCGGAGGGGTCCTCGGCCTCGAGATCACAACGTATCCAATCCTGTTCAATTGCGTTCGTGATGTTCATGCCATTTTTTGTCCGGTGTTCAACTCATCGGAAGCAAACATTCGTCCTCCCTGTACCCGGGTTTCCAGCACGTTAATCTGCCCGAGTTCGTCCGGTGCCACATCGAAGGGATTCTTCGAAAGCACCACGTAATCCGCCGGTGTTCCCTCCGAGAGGGTACCACGCCGGTTTTGGAACAGGTAGGAAGCCGGGTCGCGGCAGGCGAGGGTCAGGGCGGTTTCCGTGGAGACCGCCTCGGACGGCCGCCACGGATCTTCGTCCGAACGTCCCCGGTGAACGGCGGCCTGTAGGTTGTGAAACGGCGAAATCTCTTCGATGGGCACGTCCGTGCCGAAATACACGTCCGCTCCCCGGTCAAGCAGGGTCCGGACGGGAAACGGTATGCTTTCTCGCTCCCCCCAGACCCGATCCGCCACGTTGCGGTCCTGGTAAATGTGGCAGGGCTGGATGCTCGCAATGACGTTCAGCGAACGAAATCGATCAAGGTCTTCCGGATGCACAAGCTGGGCGTGCTCCACGCGGTGGGGGGCCACCGGATCCGCCCGGTCCCCGGCCGCTTCAAGAGCATCGAGAGACACCCGAACCCCGCGGTCCCCGATGGCGTGAATCGCCACGGCAAATTCCCGCTCCGCCGCCCGAACGGCCCATTCCTCGAGATCATCGGGGTCGTGAATGAGCGTTCCCCGGGATTGCTCGTCGTTTAACTGTTCGTGGAACGGTTCAATCATGGCGGCGGTCTGGGCGCCGAGGGTGCCGTCCGCAAACAGTTTGAGTCCGGCAAACCGGAGAAATTCATTCCCCTGCCCCGGCTGAATGTCTCTCTCTTCCACCTGGCTCCAGTCTTCCCGACAACAAAAATATGCCACGCGCGGTGTGGTGTGATTCTCCTCGAGCAGATCCCGGTAAAGGTCATAACTGTTCAGGTAACCGATGTCGTGGACGGAGGTCACGCCCGCCCGGAACGCCGCGTCGATCGCCCGTTTCAGATCCGCCCGGGTACCGGTACCCGCTGTCTGGTCGTCCCCTTCCTTCTTCTGGAAATGAGCATCCACTAGTTCCATGGCCCGTTCCTTCAGGATGCCCGTGGGACGACCGGCATCGTCCTTCACCACCTCGCCGCCGGACGGGGCGCTGGTCTGCTTATCGATGCCCAGTTTCGAAAGCGCCTGTTGGTTCAGCCAGTATGCGTGCTGATCATGGGATTGGAGCGCAATGGGTTTGCTCGTGTCCAGGTCCGCCAGATCCGACCGGTGCGGCCAGCGGTCCGGCGACATCATGTTGGGGTTCCAGCCGCGACCGAGAATCCAGTCGCGGTCCTCGAATCGGTCCATCGCGGACCGTATCCGGGTTCGGACCTCCTCAACGGAGCGGACTCCCTCGAGATCCACTTCCCGGAGTGCTTTACCAAAGGAAATCATGTGCGTGTGCGCGTCCGTGAATCCGGGAAGGACCGGTCGGTTTCCGTAATCGAGCACAGGCCCGTCAAAATCCTTCAGCCGTTCGTCCGCCCGGTCCCGGTCTTCGTAAAGTTCCGAAATCACCCCGTCCCGAACGAGAAATCCGGCCGCCCGGTTGGAATCGGATCGGAGCGTGAGGACGGGCGCGGCTCGAACGAAAAATTCGCGGAATTGCGGCGTGCCGGTAGAAGACATGAATGTCAGGGAGACAGGCGGTTTTTCCTCATGTACATGTCGTCGAAGTAGATATCCATGATCCGGGGCATCGACTCCTCGGTTTCCTCGGCCAGTTGATAGGAGAGGTAATTAATTTCGCTCTGCGCGTCTCCGGCTCCGCGGATATCAATGATGTGCAGGAGCGCGCGGAGGTTCATGGACATCGTCGCGTTAACGCGGGTGCCGATCGGGAGGCCCATTCGGGCATCCTCCTTCGGCACGCCCGCATCCACCATGTCCCGGTAGAACGAGAGTGATTCCTCCACGAGGTTCCAGTACTTCTCGAGGCGTTCTTCCTTCGATAGATCAATCTCCTTCCTGCCTTCCCGGCTTTTGACGTCGTCCGCCACGAAGGATTCGGGCACGTTGAACTGATCCCGGTCGAGGTCGGAGAAATCCACGTAACGCTGGCTCTGGATGTCGAAGGACACCAGCCGGTGACGGGTAATCTGTGCCATACAGGCACGGCTCATCCCCTTGACACCGAAGGTCATGCCGACGTGTTCGAGAACCCCGTAGTGTCCCCGCCGGATGCATTTCCGAATCAGGTACCGTTCCTTTTCGGCCAGGCTCATCGTCTCGCCGTCCCGTTCCTCCTTTCGCCGTCCGGCGGCCTCCATGACCTCCTCGTACGGTTCCTCGTAAACATAACCCTTGTAGTAATCCCCGCGAGCGGCGAGACAGACGGTTTTTACCGGATCCGGCGTGTGCCGGATAAGGTCCACGCGGGGAAGTTCCGGTTCGTCTTCCCAGTCAAAAATCCATTCCTCGCTGGCCCTGGACATGATTTGGTTTTTCCCTGCGAATCGAAGTGTCGTTATGAGAGTGCCGGCCCCGGCCACTTTTTCCGATTCTTTATTTTCGCCATCCTCGTTCCGGTTTCAAGATAACGGAGAACCGGAAACCCAAAATTCGAAATGCGAATTTCGAAACAACGATCGGACAAACAG
>CAZOLI010000059.1:0-12206 GCA_964580675.1 uncultured Planctomycetia bacterium | reverse complement strand
AAGCTGGTGTGGGACGGCAACTGGAACTTTTCCATTATTTACGTACACGAAAATCGGGAGACCGGCGACGTCTCCCTGCTTGGTTTCCAACTGCCGTAATGCCAAAAAACGATTAATCGGTTGCCCCCCTGTCTTACCCTTAAAGGTCCACGGTAAGGATTCCCTTCTTTTTGGCCGGCTCACCGGCGGGGCGAAAATGTCCAAGGTACAGGGTGTCACCATTCTCAAAAACCAGGGCGGCCGGCTCACCGGGCTGGTAAACCACGTGAAACACCACGCCCGATTTCAGTTTGACCGATCCCTTGTAGGAAAATTTGCCCATCATCACGGGGGGATATCGATTCAGTGACAGGGTGTGCCAGGTCCTTAAAATTGATTTCAGCTTCTTCCTGGCATCGGATTTAAAAACGGCCTGATCAATGGGCTTCCAATCCGGCAACTCCTCTTCGTCCGCGTCGGTAAAAATCACGTTAAGGGTTCCATCTCCCTGTTTGCCGATAGGACGAACTTTTGCCGTCCGTTCCCTGTACAGAGCTCCTTCAAAGGAAAATGGAAGTGACTTTTCGACGTGAAATTTTAATACACCGGGTTCGTCATCCTGCGTATTTCTGGACTTATTTTTCTCTGTTCCTGTTGTTCCCGGGCGGTCCTCATTACTCTTTGCTTCCTGCTTCTCCGTTTTACTTCCTTCCCCAGAGGTATCTCCACCATTTTGACAGGCGCCAAACCCCATCAGTATAAATGCTGATATCGCGATAGAAATGATTCGTTTAGTTTTCATTGCACCTCCTTCGGTAATAAATCTGAGCATTCCCTCTCCTCACTTTAATAGACGAATTCCCCGATGAAAAGTTCCAAATTCATGACGTTGCCCGGTCGGGAACGTCCATACAGAACGATGCGTTTTACTGATAAACACCAGGGAACCGACACGAAGCAGCCATTAAAATTTTGGTACCTGGAGGTAGCCCCAATCTCTCAACTGTTTTTTTCGGACCCTTCCCTCAAAAACATTTCGCGCAGGCAGGAAGCGTGCCAATTGGCCGGTCTCCATAATAAAGCAGGGCGCCCCCCCTGATTTCATGCGTCTTTCATACAATGAAATTGACCACTACTCCTGACGCCTAACTCCACTCTTTACTCCTTTCCCATGCCTCTCCTTCCATCAATACGTGTACCAGCGGCTGTGCGTGAGGGAAACGAGAAAGTAATAAACGTAAAGGGGAAATTCCCGGTTCGCCTCCACGTCAATAAGACCCTTTCGCTCCCCTTCCCGAAGAATGACTTCACGTCCATCCCCGGAGAACAACCCCTGAGGAACGTTTTCCGGGTGATCTCCCCTGACGTCCCCGTACTTAAATGAACCGGAAAGGCCATATATTTCCAGTGAAATATATGGGCCACTTTCATGGGCCTTAATCATCCGGTCCTCTTTTCTCGTCATCACGTAATCCGCATCCAGGTAATTTGTTCGGAAACGATAGGTCCACCCGGACTGAAATGAGCGAGCCCGGCCCCCGTACGTAATGGGATGCCGGTACAACCCCACCTCCTGCTCATCCCGGTACAGCACATACTGCGTAAGGGATTGCCGACGGACGGTGAGTGATTTTGCTTTCCCTTCCCCGGGGGAGGATTCCTCGACGTTTTCCTCCTCTTCATCGAAGGTACGATCCGACGCCAGAACCAGATGGACAACACCGATGATGGTCAACCAGCAGAGGAGTCCCCGAACCACGGAGTACCCTTTGCTGCGGGAAAAGAGGACGGCCCATATCCCCAGCAACACGTACAGAAAAATACCGGCCGAGAAAAGCAAAAGCGGATAATAAAGCAGGACGGCTCCGGAAAGAAGAACGAGACCGAGCAGGAGTGTTCCCGTGGAGAGAATCCGGTCCGCCCAGGTTCGTATCGTGATGCGTTTCTTCAGTTCAGTTCGGTCCACCCGATTTATTTTCCATATATCAATTGAGTCATGTGCCTTCGATACAAGTTGGAAACCGTCATCTCCTGATCCGGTTTTCGCTGCGCCACCGGACCAGAAACAACGTCGCACAATTTGCCGAAGCCTCCAGCGGCTCCCTCCGCTCCCCAATCGGCCGAAACACATTCATCGTCAAATGTGTTGGTCCGAGTCAAGATTTGAATGCAAGGCGAGAAACGGTTATCCAGATAAGGAAACAAAACCGAACAAGAATGTAAGCAAACAGAAAATCCATGAGCTCCAGTAACAAACGAAAATTTACGCGATTTGTTGTCCTTGCCCTGGCCATCCTCTCGGCCGAACTCCTTGTGCAATATCTGACCAACCTTCTCGTGAGCGATATCACAAGGCGGAATCCGTACATAAACACGCTGATCCGAATGGGATTGATTCTTCTCGTGCTGTATCCGTCCTTTCTCTTTCTCAAGGATCTCATGAGGGATTTCGCGAAATGGTACGTAAAAAAAACAAAGGACGTGGCCGGAAGCTGGTGGCAGGGCATAATGTTAGGAACGGCCGGGGCGTTAACCGTTCTGGTCTGGGGGTACGCAAAAATATGGTACGGACGTTACCTGTTCCAGGACGTTTCAAGGTGGATAAAAGGATTCCTGTAAAGACTCATTTCGACAAACCGGTCCCCGGAACGATTCAACGAACAAAACAGGGTTTAATTCATTGAAAATTGAATGGAGCGGAATCCATAATAGACGGTACCAATTTTTCGGCAGTGGATACCATTTATCCACTGGACCATGTGACCATCGAACCCGAATAATTTTAAAATATCATGACTTCAAAACGGCGCCAGAAGAGAATTGATTTGGCCCCTACCATGACCGGGAAAGACGACGGAAACAATGGATTCATTCGTATCTCCTTCATGTTCCTGACACTGTTATGTACGTGTGGTCTTTTTGCCTGTCAATCGACCAAAAAAGAAGAGGCCTCACCGGAATGGTCTCCACTGAAGACCTCGAAGGAAGCCAGTCCCCCCGCGGAGAATGAGCCGGTTACGGTGGTCACCCTTCACGTAAACAAAGAACAGAAAAAAGATCAGACCGATCTCCTGGAACGGGTCGCCGACACCCTGTCCGTCCGAATGGCCAATCACGGTTGGGTGGCGTTTCAGATTCAGAAAAAACCCCCGAACCTTCTTCGGATACGTCTTCCGGAAGTGAAAAAATCCGAAATGAAGGAATTAAAAAACATACTTACGACCCGCGGGAAGATGGGGTTGTACCTTGAAGCATCAAGGGAGGCCTACACCAATGCGTCTCCCCCGGACAGTCATCCCGAAGGAACGATGTGGAAAAAATTAAAAAGGGATTTTCGCGGAGCCGGATTCGGGCAGAACCCGCGGTGGATTCTTCTCCAGAAACAACCGGATCTGGACCACAATGACATTCGCGATGCCCGGAGCAGTTCAAGACCTGGCTCCCGGGTGTTTCACGTGAACCTTCGCCTGACGGACCGTGGCACCCGGAAATTCGCGGAACTGACCCAGAAACACGTCGGCCGATCCATCGCCATCATCAGGGACGGAGAAATTCTCAGCGTCCCGAAGATCAGGGAACCCATAAGAGGAGGAGTGGCCCGCATCGCCGGGAAGTTTTCGAAGACGAAGGCGGATGTACTTGCCACGGTTCTGGAATCAAATCCTTTACCCGTCCCCGTGGAGATCAAATCCATCAAATAGACCCCTCCGAATAATGGTGGTTTCCGGTAGAGCGTCACCGGCTGGACGGCTGCGATAGATGGTTTTGATCAGAATGTCGAAAAAATGCCGGGGCTACTTCGAATACACACTGCCGTTGTCCTGATATATGGATTTCCACCGATCGATTAACCAGGGAACCGCCACGGCCGGGGACAACTGCTTTCCCTTCAACTCTCCCTCGATACATTTTCCCACGGCTCGTTTCCAGAGGCTTCCGGTCTGTTCGTCCTTCATCAGACGTTCGCCATCCCGTTTCCTGTCCACGGCGGTAAATGAATAGGTTGTTCCGTCCAGTGTCCTGTTGAAGGCAAACCCCATTTTGTCCGCGGAATCAAAAACCACGAGGTATTGTGATGACGTAAATTCGTCATTAATCACCGGATTGTTTTTGAGAATTTTGAAGGGGTATAACCTGGATTTTAGTCCGTCGGTGATCGAGAGGCCGTAACTGGAGAGTTCCTTCCGCTGATAGGTCCCCATCATGCCTCCTCGCTTCCGACCGGTTAATACCTTCGAGTCAGGAAAATTCTTTTTCCAGTGTTTCCACAGCGTCATCCGGGTCGGCATCATCTTTAACTGTTTCCCGGCAAGATCCCCTTTCATACAGAGTCCCGTGGAGTGATTCCACTTCGAACCGGTTTGCTTGTCGTACATCACGAAACTCCGGCGATATAGCACTCCTTCATGGCCGAAGGAAAGAACCCGCTGCTTTCCATTTATTTCGACCTTCCGGCTGTGCACCACAGCCGTCTGGCAGAGCGGTCACCAGCAAACGGTAATCGGTTTTCCACCAACTTTGTCATTTCCCAGTTCGTGAACGCCCATGATTTGAACGGGGTACGCCGCCGACTCATCGTTTATGGTCACCCCTATAACCCATTCGTTGGGTTTCATAAATTCATCTGCTTTCTTTACTGAAACTTTCTCCGGATTGTGAAACACGGGAAACCTGTCCTGAGGGGCGGCTCGTCGCGAATGTTTTTCGTACTCGCGTTCAAGTTCTTTTTTGTTTTTGTCCTGAGCAACCAAAACAGGTGAAAGCAGCGGAAGAAGCAGAACAACAGGAAGAATAACCTGTCGTTTGAATATTGTTTTCATGATGATGACCTCCATAAATCATAAAATGACCATTCTTTTACCCGGACGAACCATCCCGGTTACATGATATATACGAACCAGGTCATGTTTTTATTCCATGGATCAGCGCATAATGATCTCACAACAGAAATATATACGCAGCGGGATCTGCAGTTCCACACAATGAACCACCGATCCGGCAATCCAGCAGGAGGTTGGTTCACCTTCCATAAGACCTTACAATAGACCTTGTGGAAGGCTTCCCCGGTGCAACGTTAATCGCAACCGGTGATTTTCCGTTCCCGTTTCCCTTCTGGCATGACCGGTCCGGTTCCGAGCCAAAAAGCAATATGCAGAAACGTCGAACCATTGTCATCTTCCTGATACTGTCCCTTCTGTTCCTCGCACTTCTGGCGCAGCTGGTGAACGTCCAGGTCATCAACCACGAATATTACGTGAACCGGAGTGACAACAAACAGACACGAATCGAACTTCTTCGTCCTCTTCGTGGAAAAATTACGGATCGGAACGGTACTGTACTCGCCCGGAACCGTCGGGAATACGACCTGTACGTCGTGCCGGACCTCATCGAGGACAGGGATCAATTTTTTGAGCGACTTGCCGGATTAACCCGTTACAGCAAAAACGACCTCGAGAAAAACTACCGGGAAATACTGCGTCGGATTAATGCGAGGGCGGAGCAGGAGGACACAAAACGGGAGGTGGAACGCCGTCGACGGGGCGAACTCACCCGATCTCACCGTCTCGTCAAATACCTGACGTTCGAACAGGCCCGGGAAATTCGAACGAACAACGAACGATACAGGGGAGCACTTGTCCGTGGATGGCCCACAAGAACGTATCCCCACGGTCGTTTTGCCGGACATATAACAGGGTATGTGCAGGAATTTCAGAAGTCGGGGGAAGACGAAGAAAAATCGGAATACGAGGAACTTGAAGAAGATGGTTTCTTCCGCGAGGGAATCGTGGACGAAATCGGGAAGGACCGGTACCGGGAACTGGAAGAACGGGGCGCCTTCCTCCGTGACGTGATCGGTCGCCGGGGGCTCGAAAAGCACTTCGATCGTCGACTCCGGGGTGAACCCGGCGCACATCTCATAGAACGCGACCTGGAAAGCGGGACGTCTCGAACCCTGCAAACGATCCCTCCCGAGAACGGCAGGGACGTACGAACCACAATTGACATTCAGGCACAGCGAGCGGCTGTGGACGTGCTGAAAAACCGAACCGGTGCCTTTGTGCTTCTGGATGCGGAAAACGGAGACCTCCTTGCCCTGACCAGTTCTCCCGGATATGACCCAAATCTTCTCATCCCCCCGGTCTCCTCATCGGACCTCCGGAAGGTGTTCACGTCGAGTGGAGCAAGCCGGACAATGAACCGGGCCATAGAAGGACGATATCCGCCGGGATCAGCATTTAAAATTTTCGTCGCCCTTGTCGGACTGGAAACCGACACCATCCAACCCTCGACGGAAATTCAGTGCGGCGGAAAGTACCACTATAAAAACAATACGTACAAATGCTGGATTTACGACAAAATCGGAAGCGGTCATGGAAACATAAACGTCACCGAGGCCATCCAGCAATCCTGTAATATTTTCTTCTACCGTGTTGGCCTTAGCATCGGTTACGAGAAGTTGAAGGAGTGGCAGGAAAAATTGCGGCTTCTTCGTGCACCCGAATTACCACTATCCAATGTAAAGGAAGGGAACTTCTTCAAACCACACGAAACCGTTATTGGTTCCATCGGACAGGCAAGCACGATTGTCACCCCTCTGCAGCTGACAAGGCTGACCGCTCTGGTTGCATCTGGTTCACCGATTACGGAACCGAACCTTGTGCTGAAACCCGAACCGAATCGAACACGAGAGGTCAACCCCGACATTGAAAAATCAACGCTGAAGGCCATTCGTCAGGGGATGCATAATGCGGTCAACACGCGGCGTGGAACAGCTTATCGAGCGGAGGAACTCCGCTCGAAGGATCTCAGCTATAGTGTTTCGGGAAAAACATCCACGGCGGAGATGGCCGGGGACGAGGAGGATCACGCGTGGTTTACGGGTTTCGCCCCGAGTGATGATCCGAAGGTGGCGTTTTCCATCATCATCGAACACGGCGGATCGGGCGGGAAAAACGCCGCTCCCCTCGTTGGAAAGATCCTGTCGAGAATTGATTTGCCCGAAAAATGACAGATCTATCACTGATCAAAAAACTGAACTGGCCGCTCGTGTTCGCCGTCATTGCACTGAACGTGATCGGGATTCTGGCCATCTGGAGCAGTGCCGGAATACGTGAAGGTGGTTTGCGGGCGTTTCTTTTTAGTTTTCCGGTCAAACAAACAATTTTTATGGGCATGGGCCTGATTGTTCTGGTTATCACGGCCTGTACCAACTACATGGTGCTCCAGAGATACGCATGGTGGCTGTACTCGCTGTCGGTTATACTTCTTCTCTACGTGCTTGAATTCGGCACCGCATTTCGCGGGGCGAGACGGTGGATTGATTTGCGAATCATTAACGTACAGCCGTCGGAACTCGCCAAAATCGCGGTGGTCGTGGGTCTTGCCCGTTACCTGATGTACAGGAAAAACCTGAAAAAACTGGTAAACCTGATCCCCCCGCTCCTCCTCGTTGCGTTCCCCGTGGGATTGATCCTCCTCGAACCGGACCTCGGCTCGGCCTGTTTGTTCGGCCCGATGTTCCTGATCGTCCTGTTTTCGGCCGGGGCGTCGACACGACATATCCTCATCGCCATCGGCTTAACCATCCTCATGGTACCCGTTGTTTATTACTTCTTACTCGAACCGTACCAGCAGGCTCGAATCGTTGGATTTTTAAACCCGGAGGAGGTACCGCTCAAGGAAGGCTATCACCTGCTGCGTTCAAAAATTGCCATCGGAACCGGCGGCATTGCCGGAAAGGGATTCGGTCAATCCGTGGAAACCTATTCTCGACTCGTCCCGTTGCGTCACAATGATTTTATCTTCACCGTCATTGGTGAGGAAGGAGGTTTCCTCGGCGCATCCGCCGTGATTCTGCTTTACGTAACCATCATCGGCCTCTCCATAAAAATTGCGTACGATACACGTGAACCCTTTGGCCGGCTCGTTGTGATCGGTCTGGTTACAATCATGAGCTTTCAGGCTTTTATCAACATCGGAATGACAATTGGTCTCGCCCCCGTGACGGGATTAACACTTCCGTTCCTGTCCTATGGGGGATCATCGCTTTTGACGTCGTATCTCAGCGTGGGTGTGATTCTGTCCGTCGGGACCTGGTCCGTTCCGTCATTTTCGGCGCGGGATCATGATTACCGGGGCGACGTTATTCAGGAAACCTCAATGGGGGGACGTGCGGCCATTTCTCGCTAACGGCGATGAAATAAAAGACGGAACCGTTTAAGATTGAAGATGCATACATTGAGCGAATTTCTTATCCTGCATTCCAGAAACTCCGAATTGCCGTGATACATGACAGCGTACTTGACCTTATGGGGGACACACCAATCGTCCGACTGAATTCCATTGGACAGGACGTGGAACCCGAAATAACGACCAAACTCGAATTCCTCAACCCCGGCGGAAGCGTAAAGGATCGCATCGGGCCTTACATGATCGAAAAGGGCAAACGCGAGGGGGAACTTGAACCGGGGGGCACGATCATCGAAGGAACCTCCGGCAACACGGGCGTCGGTCTGGCCATGACGGCCGCTCTCGAGGGATACAAAGTGATTTTTACCATCCAGGACAAACAGTCCCGGGAAAAAATTGATTTGTTGAAAGCATACGGTGCGGAAGTCATTGTGTGTCCGACGGCGGTGGAACCGGACGATCCACGTTCGTACTACTCCGTGGCCGAAAAACTGGACGACGAGATCCCGAATTCCTATTATCCCAACCAGTACGAAAATCCGGCCAATCCCCGAGCGCACTACGAAACCACAGGCCCGGAAATCTGGGAGCAGACCGACGGCGAAATCACTCACTTTGTCGTGGGACTCGGTACGGGTGGAACCGTCTCCGGTGCCGGTAGCTTCCTGAAAGAGCAAAATCCCGACATCGAAGTGATCGGGGTGGATCCGGAGGGTTCCCTCTACAAAGAATACTTCGAAACCGGTGAACTGGGAGAAGCCGAAACGTACCAGATCGAGCGCATCGGGGAGGACATGATCCCGGGCACCATCGATTTTTCCGTGGTGGACGACGTCGTGCAGGTCAATGATCGGGAATCCTTCCTGATGGCCCGCCGGCTCGCAAAGGACGAGGCCATCTTCGCCGGTGGTTCCTCCGGATCCGCCGTCGCCGGGGCTCTGAAAGCGGCGGAGGGCGGCGACGAGGACGATCTGTACGTGGTCATTTTGCCGGACACCGGTCACCGGAATCTCGGCAAAGTATTTAACGACGAATGGATGAAGGAAAACCAATTCCTGGAACCATCCATTCGCATGACGGCCGGGGAATTGCTGAAAGACAAGGACACGGACGTACACAGCCTGATACACGTAAAACCGGAGACCCCGCTCCAGGAAGCCCTGGACGAAATCAAGGATAACGACATCTCACAGCTGCCGGTGTTCGAGGACGGGCGCATGGTTGGTAGCATCCTCGAGGACCAGATCATCGACCAGATGATGATGGGCAAAGACCTGGACGAACTCTACGTTCGGGAAGTGATGGGGAATCCGTTTCCGGAGGTGGACGAGGACACGCCCGTCGAAGAAGTGGCGGACAAAATTACCCCGGAAACACCGGCCGTGCTGGTTCGAACCCGTTCCGGCCGTCCGGACATCATCACAAAGTACGACATCATTCACGCCATCCGGGCGTAATCATTTGCCTGTGGGATGGATTCCATTCCATCAATCCTCTGGACAATTCACCGTGCTCCGTTCCAATTTTCGCAGGAAAATTTTTTCTTCGGACGGTTTCGGAGGAGGAAGTGGAAGAGAAGGCCTTACAACTTCCGACGAGAAAACCGTCCGGTAAGGAAGGTGGTTGTACCATCCCGTTGATCCTGTCAATTTCGTCAAAAGAGTGTCCTTCGTAAAAGAGGAGAATTACCCGTAGGTGTTCTCACTGAAGCCCCCCTTCTTCGGAGAGCGGCTTGATCAGTCGCTTTCTTCCCGGATCCGGTCCACGTCGATGTCGTGACGGTTGATCTTCTTCTGAAGATTCTGACGGTACATGCCGATCTCCTCCGCCGTCTGCGAGACATTCCCCCCGTTTCGTTCCAGGGCCTCGGTAATGAAGGTTTTCTCGAACCGATGAACCACCCGTTGTTTGGTGTCCTGAAAATCCCCACTTGTGTCAAACGACGCCTCATACGGCTGGTCCGTCCCGTCCAGATCCGCCGGCAGATCATCCGTGTCAATGGTTTCATCTCCGCTCACAATAACGGCCCGCTCCATGACATTGCGCAACTCCCGAACATTTCCCGGCCAGCCGTAGGACATCAACCACTCCCGAGCTTCATCGGAGAGGTGTTCGGCCGGTCGATTGTGTTCCTCCGAAAATTTATCCAGGAAATGACGCGCAAGAAGCAAAACATCCTCTCCACGCGCCCGTAGGGGGGGCAGTTCAATCTCAACGACATTGATTCGGTAGTAAAGGTCCTCCCGAAAACTTCCCTCCTCCACGAGTTTTTCCAGATCCCGGTGGGTCGCACAGACAATTCGAACGTCCACCTCAATTTTCTCCTCACCCCCCACCCGTTCAAAAACCTCCTCCTCAAGAACCCGAAGAAATTTTTTCTGAACGTCGGGCGTCATCTCACCAATTTCGTCCAGAAACAGTGTCCCGCCATCGGCCTGCTCGAATTTGCCGCGATGGCGGGAGTCCGCCCCCGTAAATGCCCCTTTCTCGTGGCCGAATAACTCGCTTTCGATCAGGTTCTCCGCAATGGCCGCGCAATTTACGGTACGCAGGCGCCCCTCCCGCTCACTTTGTCGGTGAATTTCCCGGGCCACCAGTTCTTTTCCCGTTCCGCTTTCTCCCGTAATGACCACGGAAGCCGTTGTGGGAGCCACCTGTCGAATCTGTTCCCGGACGTCCTGTATTTCTTCACTTTTCCCGATGATTTCATGTTCACGTGCCTCCGTCACTTCCTGCCGGAGTTGTCGGTTCTCCTGTTCGAGCCGCCGTTTCTCCATCGCTTTTTCCACCGAGGCGCGCAGTTCCTCGGATTCGTAGGGCTTAACGATATAATCAAAAGCACCTGTCTTCAATGCTTCCACAGCCACTTCCTCCGATCCCTGGGCCGTCATCATGATTACCACCGGTGGATTCTTCTTCTCCTGCATCTGTTCAAGGACCTCCAGGCCGTCCACATCATCCATCACGTAATCAAGCAACACCACATCCGGTTGCACTTCATCAAGCGCCTCCATACACGCCGATGCACCATCCGTTTCCGACAGCTCGTACGCGTCCTCACCGAGCACCCGGCGGGCGGAATAACGTGCCGCCTCCTCGTCGTCCACAATTAATATGGATGGTTTGCGCATGGAACTGTTCGGTAACGGTGTGTTTCCTGACTAATAAGGGGGGCTTTCAAAAAATTACATTTTTCTTTGAACGTGATTGTAACTCAATCCATCCTGAAGGTAAAAATGCCGGAACCCGTTGTCAATGATTTTTAAAAAAATGAAAAAACCAGGATGCTTTCGCCCCCGGTGGGACGGTCCGGAGGACCGTAGATAAAGATAAGGATAAAGATAAAGAGACGAGCATACGTTACGAGTCAGGAGCGTCTCGAGTACGGTGCAGTCAGTGAGGAGTAAGGAGTGAGGAGTGGTCAGTAACGAGTGAGGAGTGATGAGTCAGGAGTAACGGGTAAAAAGTAGAACCGTTCAGCCGGGAGGAAGGAAAATGTTTCACCAAAGCAGGAGCCTCGACCGGACGACGTCCGATGGCAACCGCCTGTAACTGTATCACCAAAGCCAGAGCCCCGAGCGTAAGCGAGCGGGCCATTTATCACCAAAGACAGAGCCCGACCGGACGGCGTCCGATGGCAATCGCCTGTAACTGTATCACCAAAGACCGAGCCCCGAGCGTGAGGGAGGGGGACGGCCTTCGGCCGTAGATTAAGATAAAGATAATGATAAAGATAAAGAGAATGCATACCGGGGCCCCGTTGTTTTCTGACGCAGGGGTATTATATACCTTCACACAAAAACGTGCACTCCGCTGCCGCTCCGTGCACTACAACAGAACCCATTTCCCAACTCAAAACTCCTGAAATGAAATTGGTGTGTTCGTTGTAGTGTACGCAGGACGGCAACGCCGTCCGGAGTACACGTTCTCCTTTAACGCAGGAGGCTCTTGTTCTATAGAAATAACGTGCACTCCGCTGCCACTCCGTGCACTACAACAGAACCCATTTCCCAACTCAAAACTCCTGAAATGAAATT
>CAZOLI010000058.1:0-12258 GCA_964580675.1 uncultured Planctomycetia bacterium | reverse complement strand
GAGCCCCGACCGGACGAAGTCCGATGGAAGCAGGGAGTGCCTAAACGGCACTCCATCTTTTATCAGGGAGGGGGATGGGACGGTCCGCAGGACCGTAGATAAAGATAAGGATAAAGATAAAGAGGCGAGCTTACGTGACGAGTAAGGAGCAGTCAGTAAGGAGTGGTCAGTAAAGAGTAAGGAGTGAGGAGTAAGATGTAATTTGGAAGTGAGGGGGAACTGTTTCCCCAAAGACTGAGCCCCGACCGTGAGGGAGCGGGCCATTTTCAAGATAAAGATAAGGATAAAGATAAGGATAAAGAGGCCCCGTGAAGGCCCTGTTGAGATTGCCTGTGGAGGGGAAACCGTGGTTACTGAAAAATAAAACATGCGAAAGTAAGGATGCGTTCGTCCCCGGTGGGGAGGGAACGGTGTTCGAATTGGGGTGAAGGCATCCTGCCTTCAGAAAAAAGGTCAGGACGGATCACGGGGACAAAGATGATTTTTCACGCCGTTCCCATAATAATGACCGGAGGAAGAACGAGACGGCAAAGGAGAAACGGAAAAGCGAGAAAACATCCGCAGAAAAAACCGGTCCCCGGCTCGCCACCGCTGTCCGGGACAAATAGAACAAAACCAACGTTACCCTGTTCAAACAAATCCGATGAACGGACAAGAACACAATCCTGAACATTTTCGCTGGTCCGTCAACAACGGCGTTGCGACAGTGACACTGGACCGACCGGAGAAGAAGAATCCGCTGACCTTCGAATCCTACGATGAACTACGCAACACCTTCCATCGGCTTGACGAATTTGACGACGTGGATGCGGTGGTCATCACGGGATCCGGCGGAAACTTCTGCTCCGGAGGCGACGTTCACGAAATTATTGGTCCCCTTGTGGAACGGGACATGGATGGTTTGCTCGAATTTACCAGAATGACGGGGGATCTTGTGCGCGCGATTCGGAACTGTCCACAGGTCGTGGTGGCCGCCATCGAAGGGGTCTGTGTGGGAGCGGGAGCAGCCGTGGCCATGGCGTCCGATATGCGTTTCGGCACCCCCGACAGTTCGGTGGCCTTCCTGTTTGTTCGTGTTGGCCTCTCCGGGTGTGACATGGGGGCCTGTTCCATACTTCCGCGGCTCATCGGCCGGGGACGGGCCGCAGAATTGCTTTTTACCGGCCGATCGATGTCCGGGGAAGAAGCGCACGAATGGGGGTTTTACAATCGGCTTGTCGATCCGGAGGACCTGCAGGAGGAAGCAACATCCGTTGCGGAGAGCATAGCGGACGGTCCGGTATTTGCCCACGAAATGACCAAACGAATGCTGAACCAGGAATGGAACATGAGCGTGGATCAGGCACTGGAGATGGAGGCCCAATCCCAGGCCATCTGCATGCAGACCAATGATTTTAAACGAGCGTACGAAGCCTTTATACAGGAGGAACAACCGGATTTTCAGGGGGACTGATGTTGCAAAAGCATAGGGGAAAGCGATACGACGTTTGGACCTCCTGCCCGTAAGTCCATAACAAAAAATTGTTTTGCCATTGTTTTTATCGTCCGTTCGGTACGCCGTAAAAAGCTCCGCCAAATAAGAGGATGACAGATCAACCAGAACCGGAACACGGCGCGTGGCCGTTCTTCGACGATGCTCACCGGGCGTTGATGTCGGAGCTGGCCGATTGGACCCGATCCCGGGAGGACCTGCTATCGGGTCCTCATGACGATCCGTACGAGGCGTCGGAGCGAATTGTAAGCCAGCTCGGCTCGGACGGCTGGCTGGAATACGTCGTACCACAGGAACAGGGAGGGATTCATCCGGATCTGGACGTCCGCTCGTTGTCCATCTGTCGTGAACAGCTTGCGTTTCGCTCCGGCCTGGCTGATTTTGCGTTTGCGATGCAGGGGCTCGGTGGCGGACCCATTACACTTTTCGGGACCGGAGAGCAGAAGGACCGATACCTGAAACCGGTTTCCAGCGGTGATGCCATCGCCGCGTTTGCCCTCACCGAAAAAGAATCCGGCTCGGACGTCTCCGCCATTCAGACGGAGCTGGTGAAGGACGGTGACGCCTACCGGCTTGAGGGCGAAAAGACGTACATCTCCAATGCGGGCCTGGCCGATTTTTACGTGGTCTTCGCCCGAAACGGGGAGGGACTGGAAGCAGACGGTCAGACGGCCGTGATTCTTGAGGAGGACGTGGAGGGCTTTGCCGTCGGGGAACACCAGGAAGTGACCTCGCCTCATCCGCTGGGTACGTTGGAATTTCATGGCTGTCCCGTATCGGACGATCAGATTGTTGGACAAGTGGGGGAGGGTCTGAAGGTGGCCCTGGCGACACTCGACGTGTTTCGAACGACCGTTGGGGCGGCTGCGCTCGGGTTTGCCCGCCGGGCGTTTCAGGAAACGGCCGGCCACGTACTGGATCGGGAGGTGTTTGATCAAAAACTGTTCGACTTTCAGATGACCCAGCAGAAAGTGGCCGACATGGCCACGGACCTGGATGCCGCGGCCCTCCTCGTCTACCGGGCCGCGTGGCACCATGACACCCGGGAGGGCCGGGTAACGGAGGAAGCCTCCAAAGCCAAACTGTTTGCCACCGAGAAGGCACAGGAAATTATAGACGAAGCCGTTCAACTGCACGGTGGAGAGGGCGTAATTACGGGAAATACCGTGGAGGAATTGTACCGGGCCATCCGGCCGCTTCGTATCTACGAGGGAGCCAGTGAACTTCAGAAAGTGATCATCGCGCGAGAACTTCGCAACGAATTTGCACCCGGTTCAACGGGAAAGGACTGACCCATGGAAATCATACATCCATCCGGCTGGGAACGGCCCAGCGGCTTCAATCACGCGGTAAAAGCAGAAGGTGAACTTGTGTTTGTGGCCGGACAGATCGCCCGGGACCACCGGAACGAACTGGTCAGTGACACCCTGACGGGTCAGGTTCGCAAATCACTGGAGAACATCTGCGAAATTCTTCGGGAAGCGGGAGCCCGTCCGAACCACATCGTTCGCATGAACTGGTACATGGACGATCGCGAGGAGTACATTCGACTCCGGGAGGACATCGGAGAAGTGTACCGCTCCGTCATCGGCGACCATTATCCGGCCATGAGCCTGTTCGAGGTCAATGCGCTCCTGGAGGAGGACGCAAAAGTGGAAATTGAGGCCACCGCCGTCATTCCACCCGAGGAGAATTCAACTAATTAATTATATCCGAAGTGAGGAGGTATACATGAGCCAGAAAGAAACGACGTTTCCGGAACAGTTTAACATGGCGGATTATTTTCTGTTTGACCGGCTTGAGGAGGGATACGGTGGCAAACCGGTCATATTGTTTGGAGAGCGCACGTATACGTACGAGGACGTTGCGGAACGGAGCCGGGGTCTGGCCCGTTACTTCCAGTCCATCGGGGTGACCCGGGAACAGCGAATTTACACCGTACTGCCGGATACCCCGCCGTTTGCCTGGTCCTTTTACGGCACTCTCCGTCACGGCGCCGTCGTTGCCATGGGCAACCCGCATGCCCCGAGGGATGACCTTGAATACGTCATTAATTATGCGCATCCGCCCGTCGTTGTCACCCTGCCCGAGACGGCGGACGATCTGTCGGAGACGCTAATTGAGAACCCGTTTGTGGACGCCGTGTTGCTTGTTCCGGACGTAGAAACCGGTGCGGATCCGGAGGCGGACGTGGACGTGCCGGACGCGCTTGCCGGATCAGACCTCGACGTCCGGACGGTGCACGAGGCCATTCAGGTTGGCCGGGAAGCCGACCTTCCCGATCTTCCGCCCACCCACCGGGACGACATCGCCGCGTGGCTGTTCACCGCCGGTTCCACCGGTCGTTCGAAGGCGGCCATGCACACACATCGTGATTTTGCGTTCAATACAGAAGTGTACGCAAAGGAAACCGTTGGGTTCGGGGAAGACGATGTGACGGTGAGCGTACCGAACCTGTATTTCGGGTACGCGACGGGAACAAACCTTATGTTTCCGTTTGCCGTTGGGGCGACGGTGGGACTTTATTCCGAGCGTCCGACGCCGGAATCCATCGGTAACGCCATCGAGGAGTACGATCCCACGATTGTCACCAACGTGCCGACCATGCTGTCCAAACTGCTGGATTACGACGATTCGTTGAGGGAGGAGGCATCGGAGGGGCTGGACATGGATTCCGTGCGCTTCCACATCTCGGCGGGAGAGGCCCTGCCGCCGGCTCTGCTGTCCCGGTTCCGGGAACGGTTCGGAAACGAGGTATACGACGGCATCGGATCCGCGGAGATGTTCCATATTTACGCGACCAACCGTCCGGGCGACGTACAACCCGGGTCCCTCGGTAAAATCGTCGAGGGGTACGACATCCGGATTCTGCCGGTGGACGCCGAAGGCCCCGGGGCCGAGGAAGTACCCGAGGGGGAAACGGGGGAGATGTGGGTAAAAGGCGACAGCGTTGCCCTCGGATACTTCAAGGATCGGGAGGAAAGCTGGGACACCTTTTACGGCCACTGGTGTCGTACGGGAGACCTGTTCTGCCGGGACGAGGACGGCTACTTCTGGTTCGGTGGCCGGGCGGACAACATGTTCAAGGCCAGTGGCATCTGGGTGGCACCGCTGGAGGTGGAAGAATGTCTGGTCGAACACGAGGCCGTCGGCATGGCCGCGGTGATACCGGCCGAAAAAGAAGAGGGACTCGTCAAACCGAAGGCATTTGTTGAACTTCGTGAGGAATACAGCGAAAAGGTCGTTGACGACGAAGAAAAGGCAATGGCACTTCGGGAGGAACTCCAGCAGCACGTGAAGGAATCCATCTCCAAACACAAGTATCCCCGCTGGGTCGTGTTTACCGAGGACCTCCCGAAAAACGACCGGGGGAAAGTCGACCGGAAAACACTGGAGGAACGTGAGGAAGCCGGAGAAAACCCATGGAAGTAGTGTCCGAACAGCACAAACTGGCGGAACGAACGACGCGGGAGCTGGAGGACCTGTACGAAAGCGATCAAACCGTCGTGGTATTACTGCCGGTCGGCTCCACCGAACCACACGGTCCCCATCTGCCCCTGGACGTGGACACAACCATTTCCCGGGCCGCCTCCGCAAAGGCGGCTGAAAAACTCGACACCCCGGAACGAACCCCCCTTTTGGCACCGTCCGTTTCCTACGGGACCACGGCGTGCGCCGCGGCGTTTGCGGGAGCGATATCGGTTTCTCCCGGTGTGCTTACGCCGTTTCTGGAGGAGGTGGTTCAGGATCTACTCGCCGATGGCACCGATCACGTCTGTCTGGTGAACAACCATCTCGAACCAGCCCACGACCGGGCGGTCCGGGACGCGGTCACGGACCTGCCGGAGGAACAGGCGTCCGTGGCCACACCGCTGAAAAAACGATGGGCCCGGACGCTGTCGGAGGAGTTCAAAACTGGAGCCTGTCACGCCGGCCAGTACGAAACCTCGATCGTTCTGGCCTCCCGGGAAGACCAGGTTCGCAGAAACGTGATGAAGTCATTGCCGGAGGTGAACATCAGCCTGTCCGAGAACCTGGAGAAGGGCGTAACGGATTTTCTGGAGATGGGCATGGAGGACGCCTACGCCGGCCGGCCCGCCGACGCCACCGCCGGGGAGGGAGAAGAAATGCTGAATCGACTTGCCACCATGATTGCGACGGAAGTCCGGGAATCACTGAACGAACAGGAATCGTAAAGAAGTGTCCTGCATGGGTCGGTGACCCCTTAATGAAAAGGGAATGACAAACTCCCTTCGACCGGTTGGATATTCTTACCTTCCGCTATGCCGGCCTTCGGACGGAATGCCGGTCGGGCCCGGATGAACAATGGAACCGACATTTGTTTACGAATGTTGAGTATCATAGAATCCCCCCCTTACCAGTGAACATCAGACCAGTTCCATGCCGTTCTCACATTCTGGAGGACCTGTCGCTGGAACCGGCTGGAGAGACAGCGGAAGGTGTAGTAAGATGGCATTGAGATTCAATATCAATTTTGCCCCTTCCTCTTCTATTTTTCCGAATTGCAATTGTAAACGGATCCACAGATGAAAAACCTGGTGAACCTACTACGACCTGTGCTTCTCCTGTTTGTGACGCTTTCCCTGATCACCGGTTGTTCGTCCGGCGGAGACGACGAGGAACTGACCGTTTATTCCGGGCGGAGCAAACCCCTGGTTGATGGATTGGTCCAAAAATTTGAAGAGAAATCCGGCATTTCGGTGGCGGTAAAATACGGTCGTGACGCCCAGCTGCTTTCGGCGCTTCAGGAGGAGGGGGATCAATCCCCGGCCGACGTGTTCTGGGCCAACACGACCGGTGCATTGGGCAATGCGGCGGAGAACGATCTGCTTGCCGAATTGCCCAATTCCGTGATAAACCGGTCCGAACGGTTCGTCCCCGAAAACAAACAGTGGGTTCCCGTAACAACCCGCTTTCGGGTCCTCGCGTACAACAGCGACCGGGTGGATCCGGACGAACTTCCCGACGCCGTTCTGGATCTTCCGGAACAGAGTGATTTTGAAGGTCGAATCGGATGGACCCCAACCTACTCCAGTTTTCAGGATTTCGTCACGGTGCTCCGCCTGAAGGAGGGTCGGGAGACGACATTGGACTGGTTGGAGGGCATGTCGGATCTGAACCCGAAATCTTATAAATCCAACACCCCGATGATCCGTGCCCTGAAAGCCGGAGAAATAGATGTTGCCCTGACCAATCATTACTACGTCCTGCGACTCAAACACGGTGGCGCCGAAGGCGAGTACGAGGGTCATGAAGAAGAACACGAGGAAGAAGAGGAAAGCGAAGAGCACGAAGAAGAGGAACCGGATCCCGAGGCCCCTGTTCAGACCTATCATTTCGCCCGGGGAGATGCCGGAAATCTCGCGCTGGTGACCGGTGCCGGGATTCTTTCCTCCAGCAATCAGAACAAAAAGGCGCGGGCCTTTCTGAAATTTCTACTGTCGGAAACGGCTCAGTCGTTCGCGGCCGAACGGGTCAATGAATATCCGGTGGTCACCGGCGTTGAAGTTCCCGAATACATGAAACCGGTGGAGGAAGCGCTTCAACTCAGTCCCGAATTTGAACCGGGACGTCTCAGCGAACTTGAGGCGACCCTTGAACTCCTCCGCGAGGCGGGTGTGCTGTAACATGCACGGCGTCTCGATCAGGCAACCCCCTCTGCGAATTCGCCGGTGAAGATCCCATGCCCGGAACGGAATCTGAATGGTATCACCTCCTTTCCGCTGCGGGTAAGGAGTTGAGAAAATGGTATATCTCCATACCGGTTCTGATTGTGGTGGCGGGGGTGTTGATTCCCCTCATTTATCTTGTACTGAGGGCGGGTCAGGCGAATCCGGAGCAGCTGTTCGACCTGGTGTTTCGGTGGCGGAACGCGGTTCTTCTTTTCAACACACTGGCCCTGGCTATCGGGGTACTGATCTGTACCAGCCTGATCGCGCTGCCACTCGCCTGGTTGACGACCCGCGTGGACATGCCGGGCCGGGGTGTTCTGACGGTTCTCGGTGTGTTACCGCTTGCCGTTCCGGGTTACGTGATGGCCTATGCCCTGCTTTCAACAACCGGTGAATACGGTGCGCTGGCACAGGCCTTCGGCCTGGTTCTTTCCCGGTTGGATGGGTACGACGGGGCCCTGATTGCCCTCAGCCTGACCACCTATCCCTATCTGTTCCTGAATCTCCGGACGGCGTTTCTCGGGATGGACCCCGGCCTGGAAGAATCGGCCCGTGTCCTCGGGGCGGGCCGTGTATCCGTGTTTTTCCGGGTGATCTTCCCTCAGCTTCGACCCGCGTTCCTGGCAGGGGGTCTCCTGGTGGGTCTGCATGTGCTGGGGGATTTCGGTGTCGTTTCCCTTATGCGTTTCGACACCTTCAGCTATGCGCTGTACCTGCAGTACACCGCCTCCTACGATCGAATTTACGCCGCCTGTCTTGCCCTCATTCTCTTGCTGACAACGATTGTTGCCCTGGTCCTTGAAGGATATTATTTGAAAGGTTATGTCTTTGACCGGGGGGGAGAAGGGAACAAAGAAGGAGTTCGGGTCACGGACATCGGAAAGGGAAAGTACGCCGGCTACGTGTTCTGCGGGTGTGTTGTGTTTCTTTCCGTGGGACTCCCGCTCCTGACCCTGTTGTACTGGTTGTTCGACGGCGCGTCCCGGGTGTCGGTCTTTTCGATAACCGCGGAATCCCTGAAAAATTCGGTTGTTGTTTCCCTTCCGGCTGCTGTTCTCGCCGGCGTACTTGCGCTTCCCATCGCGTATCTCAGTGTGCGGCACGATTCGTGGTGGACCCGGGGGCTCGAGCGCCTGTCCTATCTCGGTTACGCAACCCCTCCACTGGCACTCGCTCTCGCATGGATTGTTTTTGTGCTCTGGTCCGTTCCGTTTCTGTATCAGACCCTTTTTGTGTTGATATTCGCCTACGCGCTGCATTTTCTGGCCGAGTCGATCGGTCCAATCCGGAGCGCTTTATACCAGACACCCGAAGGTATTGAGGAGGCCGCAAAATCCCTCGGAAGCGGGCCCGCCGGCACCTTCGTTCACGTTCTTTTTCCGCTGGTGCGGCGCGGGTTCCTGGTCGGTGTTGCCTTCGTCTTCCTTTCGGCGATGAAAGAACTCCCCCTCACCATTCTACTGGCCCCTCCGGGTTTCCACACGCTTGCCACGAACACCTGGAGTTATGCGGAAGAGGCAATGTTTGCGAAAGCCTCCCCGTTCGCGCTGACGATTATTGTCTTCTCCGCCTGTTTTGTCTGGCTTCTCCTCAGGCAAAAACGATAAACCGTTCGTCGGAAACCAAAAACGTGATGGGAATATACCGGTCAACACGGTACAATTTGTACAGAGTACCCACCGTGCCCGGCATTGATCGAAAACGGTGTGGACTTCCCACGAGGATTTTGTAAAACGAGAACAATAGCCGACATCTCATGACCGAACATGTTCTGGACGTACGCGGCGTAACAAAACAGTTCGAAGACGAGCAGGCTCTCAGGGATTTCAATTTGAGTCTCAGGGACCAGGAGATTCTGACGCTAATCGGTCCGTCCGGTTGCGGAAAGACAACGGCCCTCCGGATCATCGCGGGACTGGAGAAACCGGATGAGGGAACCGTGCTTATTGAGGATCGAACCGTTACGGGGAGCGGTGTTTTTGAACCGCCGGAGGATCGCAACGTGGGGTTCGTGTTTCAGGATCTGGCGCTGTTCCCGCACCTTTCCGTTTCGGAAAACGTGGCCTTTGGTTTGTCGGGGAATGGGACCGAGAAGGAAGAACGGTTAAACAGGATGCTGGATTTCGTCGGTCTCTCCGAGTACCGTGAGCGTCACCCGGATGAACTGTCAGGGGGTCAGAAGCAGCGGGTGGCTCTCGCCCGTTCACTGATTACCCGTCCCTCCATCCTTCTCCTTGATGAACCATTCAGCAACATTGACAAGGAACTCCGGGAACGGTTACGTCACGAAGTTCGGGACATACTGAAAGAGCTGGACATACCGACGCTCTTTGTTACGCATCATCAGGAAGAAGCCATTTTTCTGGGGGATCGAACCGCGGTGATGTCCGAGGGGCACGTGGTTCAGGTGGATCAACCGGAAGAACTCGTTTTGAATCCGTCATCCCGTTTTGTTGCCGAATTTCTCGGCCCGACGGAATTTCTGTCCGCCCGAAAAACCCCCCGGGGGATCGAAACCGAAATTCAGACACTGCCTCCGGAAATGGTCGACGCACCGGAGACGGATCCGTTCGACCTGATGATCCGTGCGGACGACGTACGGATTGAGGTAACCGAAAATGAGGAGGCGGACGGGGTCGTGGAGGACGGCGAATTTCTCGGGGGCCTGTTCCGGTACAAAATTCGCCTGAACTCCGGCCAGTGTGTTTACAGTCTCCGGAACCACGCCGAACAGATCCGTCCCGACACACGGGTCCGCGTGCACCTTGACCCCGGACATCAACTCGTCGGATTCGAACCGAAGTCCTGAACCAACGAACCCATGGCGTTCCCATGGGTTCGGTAAAACCAGGGCTTTTATTGGCCCTCTTAAGGGCCTGTTATTGTGGTGTATCCACGGGGGAAGCCGTTGGCTCAAATAAACGGTGTCTCTCCGGTTTGTTTTGCGAAGGAGGATGTTTATTACTCCTTACTCATCACTACTTACTGACCACGCCTGGCTCGAGGCGCTCCTGACTCGTAAACGTATGCTCGCCTCTTGATCCTTATCCTTATCTTTATCTTGAACTTAGAAATGACCCCTCCCTCACAGTCGGGGCTCCTGCTTTGGTGAAACAGTCTGCTATCAAAATCTCTTTCGTTGCCCATCACCCGGGCTCCGCTCCCCTGCTCAACTCCTTACTCCTGACTCCTTACTCGTAACGTATGCTCGCCACTTTATCTTTATCCTTATCTTTATCTACGGTCCACCGGACCGTCCCATCCACTCCCAGATAAAAGATGGCGTGCCGTTTCGGAACTTCCTGTTTCCATCGGACGTCGTCCGCTTAGGAGCCGGTTCAGGATTGAATTTTGCAATCAAAATTTAGATTCCATTTGTATTCGAACCCCTGATCGCGAAAATCAAAGGACTCACTTCCGCTCAACGTTCCCCGGACCGTTCCGCCCTTTTTTATTGGGCCGTTAAACTGGATGTTCAGATTCTCCTGATCCCGGATTTGTGAGGAAAACTGGCTCTCTTTAAATTTTAGGAAGACCATGTTGACTTCGTTCATGGACGCAGCGGACGGCTCCTTTTCCTCTTCGAATTCGATGGAAACGACAAGAACCGGGTACTCCGGATTCGACACACCGGGAAGATCGTTCTCTTGCCGAATTTTTTTGATGATGTCTTCGGATGGTTTTTCGGGGAAGAAACCGATCTCTACCTCGTGTTCTTCGGGAACCCAGACGGCCGTCGTCCAGTCGGCGTGGAGGGTGGTTCCCTTCAGGGTTGCGGAACCGAATTTCGCGGTCGATGAGGAATCCTTTCCCGATTGATCGGGTGCATTTTGTTCTCCGGAACGGTCGGTGATTTCGGATTTATTTGCGTCCTGATTGCCGGGCGTTCGATCCCCGTTCCCGCAGTTGATCCCGCCAATAAGCAGTCCCGGCAGAGAAATCAGGACAGCAACAGTTTTTAGCCAGACATCTTCAACCATGTCGATGTTCCTCCGAACAAACGAGGGTCAATTGTGTGGGATTGGTACGTATAGGTTAACAATTCGACGATTGAAAAATAATTGCCCTGGGGGCAACCGTTACGAATGACATTTTCTGAGAGCGATTTGGAGAGGAGGAGCCCGGTGATAGGAGAAGGCGTTCAAATGGGAACGAAGGCCTCCTGTATCATCCTGACCCTGATCGTAAACTTGATCTGCTGTTATCCTCTGTGTTTATCGTTCCAATGCCAGATGAGGCTACGATGAAGATCATGATCAAGATTATGATTATGAGATCCCCGAGGAGAGGTGATAAAGAGACAGAGTCCCGACGGTCACGGAGCGGGCCATTTATCAACAAAGCAGGAGCCCCGACCGGACGGAGTCCGATGGAAGCAGGGAGTGCCTAAACGGCACTCCATCTTTCATCAGGGAGGGGTATTTCGAAGATAACGAGAACATCCTCGGTGACAACAACAATAAAAAGTGACATTACAATCACACAATCGGGGACGCTCTCACCTCATTGTGGAAGAAAAACCATCACAATCGGGGCGAAGCGTCCTCACCTTTGCAAAAAATTGACATAGATAAAAGTGTGTAAAACAGAGAGACGTTTTCCTCCTTTGGGAATGTTCGGGACATCGTCCCCGTTCATGTCGGGCAAAATATTCGGAACGGAGTCCTCGTTTCCTGTACGTGACGGAAGCCCCTTCAGTCCGTTTGATTTTACCCAACGAATTCGTAGAATATCGATGGCATACGCAGGGCAATGAGGCCTGCCCCGAACAAATCACGTTCGTTCCAGGGAGAGGATTGATCTTCCGAAACCGCCAGTTGATGGCTGATGGCTTCTGCCGTCCTTCAACATTCGCATTTCATGATTTCCATCAGTCGTGACCGTTACACAACAGATTCTCTCCGTTGCGGCAGGAGGGGCCCTTGGCGCCGCACTTCGCTATGTGGTAACGCTTCTGACTCGCCAACCCGGTCCTGATGCCTTTCCGATGGATACCCTGCTTGTGAACGTGGCCGGGTGTTTCCTGATCGGCCTGGCCGTTCAATTTGTGTTGTCCTCACCCGGAGTGGGAAA
>CAZOLI010000057.1:9951-12299 GCA_964580675.1 uncultured Planctomycetia bacterium | reverse complement strand
GTTCCCGTTCCAGCGGTACGGAGAGCGCTTTTTGTTTTTCCGAACGGCCGGCGTTCCGGTAGGTGTCCGATTTTAATTTTTTCTCCGCGTGGTCTTTCACGGTCACTTCTTCCCCGTCTATTTCCAGGGTAATCTTACCGAAGCGGTCCCGTAGTTTTTTCATGATCTGAATGGCCAGAGGAATTCGCTCCGTTTTTTCGTACACCCCCGCTATGGCGAGGTACGCTCTTGCGAGGATCTTCCGGTTTCCGGCAAACCGGATGATCCGGTAAAGAAGCGTTGTTGCCTGTTCGTATTGTTCGTCGTTGATCTGTTTCCGGGTGTGATTGAACAGGTGGTCGTACAGCGAAGTGCTGTTGGGGTACCGGTACATCAATTTCAGCAAATCACCGGTCCGGGAATTGTTCGGGAGGTTGTTGATCGCTTTTTGGGCCCGGTCTTCGACGCTGCTGTATATGTTCCGGCCGTAGGCACTGGTTAGTTCCCTTATTTTCTTTCTCGTCTCCTCCCAGAGTTTGCTTCCGGGACGTCCCTGACGGACTTCCGCCATGAGTACGGATCGGAATTCAGACAGTGCCTTCTGTGGTTTGTTTAATTTCAGGTAACAGCTGGCCGCCTGATCGTGGATTCGCTGTCGGGTGCGTGCGTCCTTCGCGTATGTTGAGGCCCGGGAGAAATTCTTTTCGGCTTTGTCCATGTTTTTGTTCTCGCATTGTTTTTTGGCTTTTTCCAGCAGCAGTGTGACCAGTGATTGCCGGGCCCGTTTCCGGTAGTCTTTGTTGTTCGATTCCTGTTTTGTGTTTTGCAGAATCTGCTCGAAGTCGGAGATGGCTCCTTCTTTGTCTCCGGATTTCCTGCGGAGCAGTCCTCTCTGAAGTCGCAGGTCCCAACGGTCCGGATGCTGTTTGAGGAGGCCGTCCAGGTGGGTCCGAAGTTTGTCGGGCTGGTAGTACACCTGAAGGGATCGAGAGGCCGAAACAATCAGGGTGGAACCGGTGAGGAGAACGTTCCCTGGTTTTTCGTTCTTGCCCCAGTTCATTTTCTGGGTTTGTTTGAGTTTTACGAGTCGCCCTTCTTTGTTTATGGACAGTTTTTCGAGACTGTTGAAGGTTGGCAGATAGAGGAACTTCTCCGAGACGGCGGGACGTCCCTTGATCTGTGTTTTCGGTTTGTACAGGTCACTGATCTGAGCACCGTCGCGATTGAAGGAATAGAAGCGAAGACCTTTTTCACTGGCGATCAGGAACCGGTCATTGCCGGCGGGGATCATCCATCGCGGGGAGCCACCGACCTGTGTGGCGAGGTTTTCCCTTGTCTGGCGCCAGCGGACGGATCCAGTACGTGCATCGAGAGCAAGAAGCGAGGGGGATTCGGCCGGGGTCATAAGCAGGGTGTTTCCTGACTTGACGGGGAGGTTGTTCTCCCAGTACAGGGGTTGCCGGACGGGCTGAAGGCGGCGGCGTTGAGGAAAGTTGTACTGGCGGTACCGGTATATCCATTTTCGTTTTCCGGTTTCCCGATCCACCGCGGCCACGACCCCAACGTTCGTGCAGACGTACACGTTGTCCTCGTCGACAATGGGCTGGGCCATAACCACTTCCCGGATGGGGTTGCCGAACAGGTTTGCCCCGAGTGTGTCCTTTGTGATAAAGCTCTTCCACTTCACCGATCCCGTCTTCGGATCCATGGCCAGGATGTACTGATCCGGTGTGTCGACGGAGGTGTCCGTGCGGTTTACGGTGGCGTACAGCGTGCCGTCGCGGACGATCGGCCCGGGGGAGAAGCTGGCGCCTGACAGAAATTCGTCCCGGGATATGCCCCTGCCTTGTTTCCAGAGAACTTCTCCCGTGGTGGCATCAATCGCGAAGAGGGCGCGTCCGGGTATGGGATATTTTACCTGAAGGTTGAAGTGCTGTTTTTCTTTCTCGCCAAGGTGCGTTACGAGGTTGCAGAAATAAATTCCGTTCCAGTAGGTCCCCGTGTAAATCAATCGGGTGTCGGCCATAATTTGCCGGGGGCTGTATCGTTTAGGACTGTGGGTCCAGCGAAGGTCCGCCTTTCCTTTTTTCCTCTTTTCCGCCGAGGGGAGAAGGGACCAGGAGAAGGCCGTGTGTCCGTTATGCAGGAAGACGGATCCCTCCGAAAGGATGGGGTAATACCCGAAAAATTCCCAGTATCCCCTGTACGTTCGCCGTCTGGTCTTCCAGTCCTTTGCGCCTTCGGGAATTTTTTCCTGCCAGATCAAATCGATGTTTTCGAGGTCCACGTCCGGCCCCGGGCGCCGGTTGTTCGTGGTGTTTCCGCCGGGGGACGGCCAGCGAAGACCAAATTCAGAGGATTTGTTTCTC
>CAZOLI010000057.1:4034-9851 GCA_964580675.1 uncultured Planctomycetia bacterium | reverse complement strand
TCCGCGGCGGCGGAGGAAAGCGGAAACCTTCGAACGATTTCCAGAAGGGCCCGGTCATCTGGATTGGGACCGAGGTTGGAGGACATCGCCCGGGCCTGTCCGTCGTACATGGACCGGTATTTTTTTCGACCGTCCGCCCCCATGGCATACAGGAGCTCGAGGCAGCGATCCTCCACGTTTCGGTACAGTCCTTCGTCGTTCTCGTCACGGATCACCCAGGAACCGCTCTCGAGACGGGTCTGGTGCAGAATGTTGATGAATTTTACGAGGTTCCCGTTTTTCTTTGCCGTTATGGCCCGATCGATGTTGTGAGCGGCCGTGCGGCTGTTGGGAATCTGGGAATTGCTCCGTTGAAATTGCTCTTCTTCCTGAGCGTCCGCCGGGTGGATGAAACCAACACAGGCCAGAAGGAGCATCAGTACGGACGAAATTACGGCGTTATGGACGTTCTGTTTTGGCATGTTTTGCAAACCCCTTCCGGTTGGTAATTTATTCATGGTGAATGCGCATTGTAACAAAACATTCAGAGCTATTTCACCCGGACATATTGTACGAAATTCCGAATTTTCCGTTTGTTTCGGGGGTGGAGATATGGGGGATCATTCCGATATGGTGCCTGTTTCCGGCGTGTTCCGTCCCTGAAATTCGAGTGCGATCACGGTAAGATTGAAGGCGATACTGAGAGTCGTTGGGAGGAGATCATATTTCTGAAGGAGGAACACCCCGGTCCAATGAACGTTATACACCTGGAGATGGACGGAGGTGCCATCAACAACCCCGGTCCGGCGGCGGCCGGCGTTGCTCTGAAGTCGGAATCGGGGGAGGTCCTGCTTCAGCACGGGGAGTTTCTCGGCGAAGCCACGAGTAATGCGGCGGAATACAGGGCTCTGTTAATGGGTCTGGAGCTTCTGCGCGGATATCTTGAGCGGAACGATGTGGAGCCGGGGGAGGTAACCGTGGAGGTACAGACGGACAGCCGCCTGCTGGCCCGTCAGCTCCGGGGAGAGTGGGAGACCCGGGACGAGTCTCTTTCGGCATTACAGGAGCAAATACGTTCCTCCCTGGCGGCATTTGACGGGTGGGAAATTGAGGATGTGCCCCGGGAACAGAACCGGATGGCCGACCGGATCGTGAATCGAATCCTGGCCGGTCGGACAAACGGGGAGGAAGTGGACGATGATGAGGAGGAACCGGAAGACGAGACACAGGAGGACGGCCCCCTTCCCCGGGAGGGTCAGATGGATTCCGCTGATTTTTACCTTTTTGGCCATGGGTCCGGTTCGCAGGGAGACGATCCCGCGGGCATGGCCTTTCTCCTTCGGGACGGGAAGAACCGCGATCTGCTGCTGAAGGAGAATCGTCTTTCCCCTGCCTCGTCTGCCCTTGCCACGTACAGGGCGTTTGAGACGGGTCTGGAGCGTCTTCTGCAGATTCTCAACAATCGCCCGTCGGACGATGACAATGACTCGGAAGTGAAGCCCCAACCATCCGAAGCGGCCGTTCAGCTCCATGCCTTAAATGACCTGGTGGTGAACCAGCTCACGGGAAATTACAGCACCAACAAAGAGGAACTACGCGCCGCCCGCGATCGCGTGCGTGAACTTGTCGCAAAATTTGATGAATGCCGGATGAATCGGGACACGGGAGAGGAGCTTCAGGATCTCCGGAAACGGGCCGGCAAGGTGAAACAAAACGATGAGGAGGATAACGGAGACGGAGATCGGGAAGGGACGTAAGTTCGAGTAAGGAGTGAGGAGTTGGACGGCCTTCGGCCGTAGATTAAGATAAAGATAAGGATAAAGATAAAGAGGCGAGCATACGTTACGAGTCAGGAGAAAGGAGTGGCCAGTAAGGAGTCAGGAGTAAGGAGCGGTTAGTAAGGAGTAAAGAGTGAGGAGTAAGGTGTCATGTGGAAGGGAGAGGGATCTTTTTCACCAAAGCCGTAGCCCCGACCGGACGACGTCCTGGGGAAGGGAGGGAAACCGTTTCATCAAAGCCGGAGCCCCGACTGTGAGGGAGGGGGCGTTTTTAAGGGAAAGATAAGGATAAGGATAAAAATAAAGAGGCGAGCATTCGTTACGAGTCAGGAGCGTTTCGAGTAAAAAGTGAGGAGCGTCTCGAGTGAGGAGTAAGGGGTCAGGAGTAAGGAGTGATAATTATTGGGGGGCATGCTGAAGCGAGCGGACCTTGCACCACTACGAACGTCCCAGCCAACAACGCTTCCCGGGAAGTTTGTAGTTGAGTACGTAACGAAGCGTTAGGGTAGTGGAGTACTCGTTTGGTACCAATAGCGCCGCTGATTTACCCCTAATAACGTATGGTGAAAGGTGAACCTACAAAAACGTGCACTCCACTTCCGTTTCGTGCACTACAACAGAACCCATTCACCAACGCAAAACTTTTGACATGAAATTGCTGTGTTTTGTTGTACTGTACGGAGGGCGACAAGATCGCCCGGAGTACGCGTTGGTTTTGACGCCGCGCCACTACGAACTTCCCAGTCAACAACGAATCCAGGGAAGTTTGTAGTGGGGTACGTAACGAGCGATACCGACGTGGAGTACCCTTTTGGTAACATAGCTGATACAGAAGGATCCTGAGTTCACACAAATGTAAGACCTTTGGCTTTCCATCTTCTCCGTATTCACCGGATCGCAGGCATGGAGAAACCCGGTGGACCCCACTCTTCCTCATATCTATGTGATCAACAGAAATGTTTTATCTTGTTGATCATCCCGTCAAATATTTTTATTTTTCGCCACCTTCGTTCCGGCTGTTAATTATTCAATGGTCGTTCTTTTCGTATTTCTGATTTCGGGTTTCGAATTTTTGTACGACGGTTTCTCAACCGTTTAGAAGGGACGTGTCCTATGGGAACCGGTTAGAAACCAAGCATGCCGAGCTGTTCTTTTCCTTCCTCCGTAACCATGCTTTTGTCCCACCTGGGTTCGTGGACGATTTCCACGTCGGCCTCTTCGACGCCGTCCTCCTGCAGAAGCCGCTGCCGCACCTGTTCCTTGATCTGTGGACCGAATCCACACCCGGGAGCGGTGAGGGTCATGGTGATGCTTACCGTCTCTTCTTCCGGAAAGTCAATTTCGTATATCAGTCCGAGATCGTAGATGTTGACGGGAATTTCCGGATCGTAACATTCTTTCAGCGCGTCTATGATCTCGTCTTCATCAGCCATGTCGGATGTTTGCGTTATTTTTCGGGTGAGATAAACATACGCAATCAGTTTTCAACCCCTCTTTGGGATTGACATTATATTGTAGCAGTGACGGAGGATGTGTACAACTCTTTGTGTTTCTACCGACCGGCAAACGGCGACTGCCAGGAATTTTCGGGGGTTTTTCCGTCCATCGGCCAGGAGGAGGAGGCCGGCGGGTTGTCGCCGGGAAACGCGTACAGGTATTCATCGGTCAGCATGAGCACCGTTCCGCTTCGGGTGATGACCGGCGGGGAAACGGCGGATTGTTTTCGGCGGGAGGAAGTTGCTTTGTATATCCGTTCGAGGTTTCTCCGGGGGGAGTATACGAGGTAATTTCCGTCGGAGGTGGTGATGTGTATGAATCCGGACTGGTCGACGGCGGGCGTGGTGCGCGTCCCGTGAGCCACGGATTGAATGGACTTCATCTCCTGCTGCCAAACGATGGTCCCGTTTTGTTTCAGGATGGCCAGGGTTCCGAATCGCAGACCGGTACAGATCATGCCTGATTCGGTAAAGGATGGGGGAGAGGGAATGGCACGAGCCCCGTCAAAATTTTTTTTCCATGCCACGGAGCCGTCCCGACGAAAAGAAAAGAGGATAGGTTTCGTGTGTGAACCGGCGTAAATCCGGCCGTCCGGTCCAATTGAGGGGGCAGAAAGAGGAATGTCTTCAAGGGACTTTACCCATTTTTGATTCCCATTTCGGTCCGTGGCCACGAGGAAGGAACCACTTCTCCTGCCGGATACTTTCGTGAGTACCGTGTAAATTGATTCCTCCGCTCCCACGACGGGTTTGGAAACCGGCGAGGCCTGTCCGTATTCGTGGAGTGATTTTTTCCAGCGAACGGTTCCATCCGGGGTGATCGACACAAGGTTGGCGTCGTCGGTGATGGCCAGGAGTCCGCCTCTGGAATTCACGGACAGCGTTCGAACCGGCTCACCCACGCGTGTTTTTATGTCCGTGTAGCCGTCCTCGTCCAGAAACAGGATGGCGGGAGAACCGGTGGTGCTGACCACAAATTTCCCGATGGGGGAATACAGGACGTCCGTTATAACCTCTTCTTTTCCGAGGTGTTTCAGTGTTCGGTTCCAGTTTAAATCTCCTTCCCGGGAGATGGACAACAGGGAATGTGTCGTGGCCACTAACGTGTTTCCACCGGGACCAACGGCGGGTCGATGTCTGGTTTTCCGGGTTCCTTTCTCTTCGTTGCCGACCGGATACCGCCACTTATAAAACGTATCGGCGCATCCCGACAGCAGCGGTATCAGAATCAAAAGCAACAGGATTTGAACGAATCGCTGGTTGTTCATGACGGATTCCTGAATCTCTCTCGTTTGGTTACATCGTATTCTCTTATCACGGTTCCCGTCCATTTTCATTTATGGTTCGTCTGAAACCACTGCCGCCACCGGCGAACGGACTCCTGCCGCTTCGGTTCGGACATCCCGGGTTTGTACCGGAAGGTTCGACCGGTTCGCCGGATAAGTGCTTCAATTGCTGCTTTCCGCACCCCGGGGTCCGGATCCGTCAAACCCTGGTTGATCAGGCTGGACAACTCCTCTTTTCGAGATCCGGTGGCGAAGTGCGAAGCCGCGGTCGTTCGATTTCCCGGCGTGCTGCCGTTTTTCAACATTTCGATGTACCAGTCTTGGGGGTGTGGGGATTCTACGCGATCCCACCAGGAGGTCCATGCCCGGGCCGGCTCGTCGTGTTCCCGGAACGAAAAGCCGGTGATTTCTCGTAAGGCTCTCATGGCTGCCCGGACCTGATCGTCGGTTCCGGCGTCCACAAGGTCAATGAGGTGGCTGGTGGCTTCCGGGTTCGGATCCCGCCCCAGTTCGTCCGCGGCACGGCGCTGCTCTTCCACAGAGCCGTTTTTCAGAATTTGCAGGAGCCACCGAAACCGGGGGCGGTTTCCGTTATCGCGCCACCAGTTTTGCCATTTTTGAATTGCGGAACGCCGTTTCTGAAGCGGGGCATCCGGTTTGAACTGAAAGGAGCGAAGCGTGATGGTTTGAAGGGCGCGAATTGCGGCATCACGAAGAAGTTCCTCCTTTGCCCCGAGCAGGGTGATTAACTCTCCGCAGGCATTCGCGATTCGGCGAACCTGGATCTGCTCGACGGCCTGTACCTGTTCCACGGCTGTTACGTCGCTCCTGATAAGGGCCTGTTTCCACCACTCTTCAGGGGAACGATTCCGGTTGCGTTTCCACCAATTCTTCCAGGTCTCTATGGCGGAGGTCCGGTCGGACGGTTCGTCCTCCGGAACGTACGAGAACCGGAATCCGGTCTGTTCCAGCAACCCCCTGACGGACGCCTTCCGGGCACTGGATTGGTCCGACGATAGCCCTCGGAGAAAAATCGGAATGCTCCGGGACGGCGGCCATTCCGACAGCAGCAGCGCCGCTTTTTTGGCGTGCCGAGGAGATCCTTCAAACACGGTGGCCCGCAATACCTTCAGTGCTTTTTCTGTTCTGATCTCTGCCAGAGCATCAAGGGCAAGGTCCTTCTCCGTGCCGGTTCGTTCCTGCAGCACGGTTTTTAAGACCGGCAACGACGCGGGGGACCCGATGCGCCCCAGCGTTTTTAGCGCAATAATTCGGTTT
>CAZOLI010000057.1:1589-3934 GCA_964580675.1 uncultured Planctomycetia bacterium | reverse complement strand
CAACGACGCGGGGGACCCGATGCGCCCCAGCGTTTTTAGCGCAATAATTCGGTTTTCCGGGGTGCCGGTTTGCGCTCGACGTTCGAGGAACTCCCTGTACGTTTCTTCCTTTTTTTGCCCGGATACGGAAGGATCTTCCTGGGCTGTGACAGGGGATACGAATCGGGAAATGCCCGTGAGGAACGGCATGAGAAGAAGGAGTAAACACAGAACGCATCGAGTGTGGCCCCGGAGAAAACGGGGAGGAAGGGCGAGAAGCGCGGTCCCGAACGCGGACATCGGTTTTAGCCATGCTCTAATAGGCGGGATGTCACTCATTGTTCGGGTCTCCGTAATCTTCGTATATATCGGTACTGTCCGAAGAACCTTCGTTCTGTATTTGTTGATCCTTGCCGGAACCGGTTTCAAAGTGAAACACCCCCGCTGTGAGTATGATCAGAATGAGGGGAATCAATCGAAGAAGGTACGCTCGAACACCGAAGGTTTGATCCGGAAGGGGAAGAAGGGTGAGGGGCCAGACCACGGCCGGCGCCAGGCCGATCAGAATCAGGGTCAAGAGGGGCAGATCGGCGTAAAAATGACCGTACAGGAGCAGGCCTTCGTAAAGAAGAACGAAAACCGGGAGGCCGCCGAGGGGAACCTGCCGGGTCGGGAAGAGGTACGAAGAGGCGAAAAAAGCCCCGGAGACTCCGGCAACCGACGCCATGATGGAGCCGGTGGATATGGTTCCGGACGTCAGGAGGAGTACGGCAGCGGTGGTGGTCGTCAGCCAGAGAAGAAACGATGCAAACAATGGGGATTCCTTTTCCGTCGTTTGTTCAAGGGCCGCCCAGATGCCGACCACCCCCAGATCAAATATCCACATGTACGCAATGGCCAGTTTGGGTCCCCAGGCTATCCGGATTCGAGGTTCGAGGAGAAGGTAAAGAACGACTCGAACGAAAATCAGGCGAAATAACCACCGGAACCAGGTGGTGTCATGTAATACGTGATCGATGATGCGCGCGGGAACGGCCAGTGCGGCGGCGTACAGAAGCCATTCTTTGCTGTCCAGGGGGGGAAAGGAGGGAACCCCTTCGACGTAAAGAAAACCGGCACCGGTGCCGACAAACATGGCAAGTGCTCCGGCGGTGGTTGCCCAGACGGAGGCCTCCTCCGACCGGTTCCGCTGGTATAGAAGCCATACACCGAGGAGGACTCCCGCCAGCAATCCGGCCAGAACGGCACAGGAAAGAACCTGCAGTATGGCGTCTTTCATTTCGTGTTTTTATTCCGTCAAGGGCCGCCGGGGAGGCTGTACGTTCCTTCCCGCTGCACCGGACCGGAAAAAGGAAACGTTACTTTTTGCCGGCTTCGATTGAAATTATCAGGGTTACCTTGTCACCAACCGCGCCGAGCATTTTGTCCATTCCGTAATCGGAACGATTGATGGAGAATTTGGTGTGAAAACCAATGATGTGTCCGTCGCCCGTTTTTTTCTCACCGGTTTTTTCTGCCGTAATGGTTATTTCTTTGGTTACGCCGTGAAGGGTGAAATCCCCCGTTAATTTATATTGATTATCCCCGGTCGAGGAAACACTTTTGCTTTCGAATTTGATCTTCGGATGCTGCTCGACGTTAAGAAAATCGTCGCCTTTCAGGTGGTTGTCCCGTTTTTTGTTCCAGGTTCTGACGCTGTCGGCCGGCACAGTGAGCGACACGGAACTGTTATTGGGAGATGACCGGTTGAATGAAATGGTTCCGTTTACGTCAATAAATTTGCCGTAATAGTAGGCTGTTTCCTTGTGTTTGACCTTGAAGAGAACGGATGAGTGTGTGGCGTCCACTTCAAATGTTTCGGCACCGCTGTCCTGCGCCTTTGCTTTGTTGGAATTGGAAGGAACCGCGAAAAGAACACCCGACAGCAAAAGAGCAAACGGAACGAATCGACCCATCTGTTTCAGTGTGTTGTTCATGGTATTTCTGGCAAAATTTGTGAGTGACGAGGTATTACGTGATGGCGAAACTGTTGCTGATCCGACTGATTGATCTCGCCGCGACAGGAAACCGGCGAAGGAACGCACCGGGAAGATATGGCCCGGCAAAAGGAAATTCCGTCCCATTCCCCTGTCGATCAAGCTGGTGTCTGTCGGGAAGGGACGTGTGCCTCAAAAACATCCCCATCCTGAAGACGGATGTCATCATATGGGAGACGGCAGTCCCAAGCAACCTCAATCGAAACGTACGGGTGTCTCCGGGACGACGCCGGTGGGGTGCATTTCGGGGGGGTTCGAGTGGCGTCCCCTGAACGTTTACTTCTGTTCGTAGGCGTCGTGGATTTTCTGGACGAGGGGATGACGGACGAT
>CAZOLI010000057.1:0-1489 GCA_964580675.1 uncultured Planctomycetia bacterium | reverse complement strand
TTTACTTCTGTTCGTAGGCGTCGTGGATTTTCTGGACGAGGGGATGACGGACGATGTCCTGGTCGGAAAGCCGCACGAATTCAATACCGTCGATGTCGCTCAGTAGATTTGTTGCTTCCACAAGCCCGGATTTCTGACGGTCCTTCAGGTCAATCTGGGTGATGTCGCCCGTCACCACAAAACGGGACCCCCGGCCCATTCGTGTCAGGGCCATCTGCATTTGATCGCCCGTGGTGTTCTGGGCTTCGTCAAGGATGATAAAGGCGTCGTCGAGGGTTCGTCCCCTCATGAACGCAATCGGGACAATTTCGACAATTTCGTTGGAGAGTAGCTTTTCGAGTTTCTCGTATTCAAGCAGGCTCCGGAGTGCGTCGTACAGGGGACGAAGATACGGGTTGACTTTTGCCTCGATGTCGCCGGGAAGGTACCCGAGTTTTTCCCCGGCCTCGACGGCGGGTCGGGCGAGAACGATGCGATCCACCTCCTCGTTCCACAGGCATTCCAGCGCCCGAGCAACCCCCAGGTACGTTTTACCGGTACCCGCCGGCCCGATGGCAAACACGATTTCGTGTTCCCGCATGCTTCGGACGTACTTGGCCTGTCCTTCCGTGAGGGCACTGAAGTCAACCCGGGAGGACGTGGAGCTGATGCGGCTCGAGTCCTTTGGTTTGGAAATGGATTCCCCCTGCTGTTCTCGATTAATCATGTCCTGGACCGTGGCCTCGTCCGGAATCACCTCGTCCCGGATGCCTTCCAGGAGAGAGGACATGATGGAATGAACCGCTTCGACGGTTTCTTCCTCCGGGCCAAAGATCTTTAATTTTCCGTTTCTGGAGACCACGTTGACCCCGTAGGCCTCCTCCAGGAGACGAAGGTACCGGTCCTGTGGACCGAGCAGTCGAATCAGTTCGTCCGTGGTATCGACGGATAAATACTTTTCGGGCATTACTCCGGCTCGGAAAATCAGAACAATGAGTACGTATCGGCAAAAGGCACCTTTGCAGACGAAAGCAGGGAATATGCCTCTGTTGAAAAGTAGTGTATTTTAGTTGAAGAACCGTTTCTTTTCATGTATTGGTTCTTCTCACAGGACGAGAAGACACCAGAAGTACGCCGCGGGCAGACTTACCAGAAAGGAGTCGGCCATGTCCAGAACCCCGCCGATTTCCGGAAACAGCTGAGAGGAGTCGTCGAGGTTGGCTCCGCGTTTCAGGAGGGAGCCGGCCAAATCCCCGAAAATACCGCTGACGGCCAACAGAAGGGACAGGAGTAGCACGGAAACGAACGTGAAAAGGGAACTGATCGGGGTGAGCCACCAGAAGACCACACCGGTGGCGACGCCGGTCAAAAGTGCGCCTCCCACACCCTCCCAGGTTTTTTTCGGGGAGAGGTTCGGGGTCATCCTGGTTGTCCCGACGGCCCGGCCGGTAAGAAAGGCACCGGTGTCGGATAGTTTGTTCAGAACACCGAGAAACAGGAGAAAAAGGGT
>CAZOLI010000056.1:0-12599 GCA_964580675.1 uncultured Planctomycetia bacterium | reverse complement strand
GATGGACCTGAAAATACTGGAGAGGATGGACCGGTAACTGGAACCACATTCGAACGTCCTATCTGGTATTCGCGAAACAAAATCGCCATCCTGAATGTGAAAGGATCAAGAAAGAAAGATAGAAGGGAAAGTGACGTGAATACGAGATTCGAAAAAAGAACAATCATCGGAGGCGGTTTTTCGAATGATTTTGGGACCACCCCCTTCGTATTGACCCCTGAACCCGGTCCCGGAACGTAGTAGGAAATCCCACTCTTTTAATCTGATGTCTTCTCCACGGTGGCCGTGATCTTCTTTTTGTTTCCGTTCCGGCGGACGGTAAAGGTCAGTTCGGTACCAAGTGGATAACTGGCAACCACATCCCGGAACTGGAAGTGGTTTTTAATGGCCTGTCCCTGTATCTTCAGAATTTTATCGCCTTCCCTGAAGGAGCTGCCGGAGGCGCTTTTTACTTTTGCACCCTGTCCCCGGTACTCTTTGTCCAGGGTAACGCCGGTAATGCCGCCGTATCGTCCTCCCTCGACTTTGCCACCCTCGCTGACGATTTTCTTCATGAAGTGGCGGATTGTGTTTGAGGGAACGCAGAATCCCAGTCCGGCCTGCACCGGGGCCCGGAACATATTATTTCCGCGGGAATCCGACCAGTACCGCACGCTGCTTCGCGAAATTGTGCCGAGGTATTTCCCGTCCAGGGTAAACACCCCTCCCCCCGAATCATTTGCGTTAATCGTGGCGTCGACGTGAATCATGTTCCCAATGCCCCGCCAATTTTGTGGCGTGGAGACGACACCCAGGGAAAAATTCGGCATGACCACTTCCTCCTCATCATATAAACGGCCGGAGGCGGCTCCTCCATTGAGAACGAAATCACCGGGCTGAACGGAGGAGGAATCCGCGAGGGTAACGGCGGGCACGTCAACTTCGTCCCGGTTCTCTACGGAAAATACGGCGATATCCACATGGGGAGCGGATCCCTGCGCCTTCAGCTCAAGCACTTTTCCCCCGGCCAGCTTCGCTTCCAGGACCATATTTCCCCCCCTCATTTTTTGTATTTTGATCAGCTTGCCCATCGTGTGATTTGCACTGACCAGATACGGGTTGCCGTTATACTCGATGACGGTTCCCGACGCGGCCTTGGAAAAACCTCCCCCGCTTAAATTTATACTTTTTATACTGCATTTTTTGACGGTTTCGATGGTGTTAATTATGCGCTGTTCCAGCGTGTCCTGTTCGTTGGTCTCCTCCTGTTGAGCCGGGAGGGCCGGGGCACTGAGAATGAGCAAGGCGATCAGGCCGACGAGAATGTTCACGTTTGTAGTTTTCATGTCGATTTCCAAGATAATTTTGGTTCAAGGTTGTTTACTTCAACGGCGAGAACGCGTCTTTGATCCGCTGGGGTGTTAACACCATGTTCAGTTCCTGGTTGGGATTGACCCGGTCGTAATGAACCGTTATCCCCAGCAATTTTCCATCGACCCCGACAATGGGGCCGCCCACGTTCCCGGGATTGATCTTTGTGTTTACCAGGAATTGATGATGTTTCTCCCCGGGAGGCGTCGCAATGTTGCCCTGCGTCACATTGGAATAATCCGGAGCGGGGGCCCGTCCGACGCCAAGGGCAAATTTGCCACGGACGTACGAAGATTCGGGGGCAAACGAGGGCACCTCGAGACCCTGCGCATCGACTTTGATCAGTACCAGATCTACATCTCCACCCCTGGACTTCACAATACGGCCGGATTTTTTGGTGCCGTCCGGCAGAATCACGGTCAACGATTTGATGTCACCCGGTTTTTTTAATCGGTACCGGTTGGTCACGATGTATCCATCGCTCGACATAATGGTTCCGGTCACCGGACTGGGCGGAAGGAAATCCTCCGTTTTTTTGCTATCCGAGGGCTTTTCTGTTGACTCGCGTTTTACCTGAATCGCCACGGTCCATTTCTGGGCGTTCCTGAAGGCACTGGTGAATTGCTTCTGCGTCTGGTGCAATTCTGTTTCGAGCCGCTCAAATGCCTCCGGCGAATTCCGTTCAAGATCCCGTTCTTCAAGGGCATTTGTTATCGACTCTTTTAGTTCATTGATGGGTATGGCCAGTCCCAGCCATCGGTGTCGCGAGTAGGAGAGGGACAACATGCCGAGTACCTCCCCTTTTAGATTGATGAGAACGCCGCCGTCCCGACCCTGGTTTAACGGCGCCGTGGTTTCCAGAAACACGTCCCCGTAATGATCCGTCCGTTTTACCGGATAGTACGAGGGGTTGTCGTCCCGGACGGTTTTGCCAAATTTTGCGGGAACGAATTCGTCGTCCGACGCGGCCGGATAACGCCCGCTCAAAATGCCCATACCGGTGTATAGTTCGCCGCTTCGTTCCAGAATGCGCTCACCATTTCCAATGGAATACACCACCTGACCGGGTTGGGCCTGTTTTGAGTTCGCGAAGGGCGCAACAGGAAAATTTTCTCCGTCGATCTGTAACAGCACGAGATCCTTGTTCTCGTGAACGGACAAAATTTCTGCGGAGTGGGATGCATTATCCATCCGCTGTACCGTTATATCTTTTGCTTCATGCGGGGGGACGGTTGTTGGCGCCGTCGCAATGATGCCTGAGGACTGTACAATGAACCCGGTACCGAAACATTGTTTTCCCTTGACGGTACATTCAATGCCCACAACATATTTCTTGGTCTTGGTCAAAATATTCTCTGGCGGACGCTTGGCCTGAGTTTCCGCCGGATGTTCGACAAGTCCGTTACTGAATAGAAAGAACGCGACCGCCGCGACAACAAGGAGTTTCGAAGGATGAACGTTCATGTTCTCAGGGAACATTTCTTTTTTACCCGGCAATTTATTTGACGATTTCCTTTTGGAATCATCAATGATACGATCGGATTCTTATTGATGTTTGATCTGACGATTCCATCCGCCGGTTAGAATCTCTTTTTCTTTAGCCACTTCACCCAGTATTTCTCCAGTTTGCCCAGGTCGGCCGGCAGATTATCCGCTTTCTTCCTGAGGATCTCCTTCATGGGTTTCCCCTTCTGTAACATCGAAACCATCTCCTGCACGAAGGAGTTCCCTTCCACGTCGAGAAGGAACTCCAGAACACTGAGTGTGCCGGTGTAAAAAGCCTGCACCTTGCTTTTGTTTCCCTTTTTTCGTTTCGGTCTGCCTCCTTTTCCGATCTTGGGATGATTCATCGTAAACAGCTTCTTAAGAGGAATCTTCTTATTCTGAAAATTCTTTTGAAATCTCCTGTATCGCTGCTTACGAAGATCTTCTGGCTCAAGGTAAACCGCAATTGCTTCGTCGATCCAATCCGGGAGGTAACTGCCGTAATTGTTGTGATTCTTTTTTACCTCCTTCGAACAACCTTCGTTAAATGTTTTTAGAAACATGATGTGCCCAACTTCGTGGGTGAATGCCTTGGCCATGATGCCCCGTTTGGCCCCTCCTTTGTTGGGGTCCCACGGAAAGTACCATTTGGCGTTGTCATCCCGATCCGGTTTTCCGGGAGCCGTTTCAATGCCAATCGCCCCACGTTTGTGATGTTTCCCGAACACACTGTAAAACCGTTTGCAGGCGGTTTTCAGTTTTTTTCCGTGTTCATTCGCAATTTCATCGGAGGTGGCATACAAATCAAAATGCTCCATTTCATAATGTTTGTATTTGTTCTGAGCCACCAGAGGAGTGGTAAGAACGAAACCGAGAAAGCTCAGGTAGAAAAGTGTAGGGAAAACGGATCCAAGGAGGGGTTTGTTTTTCATCATAATTGCTCGATCAATTTAAAGTTCAACAAACGGGTGAAATCGAATGGAAAAGGAAATTAAACTTCAGGTTGCAGTAATTCCTGAATACCCATCCTTTATACGTCTCAGGAAAATCAGTGTTTGACGGCGGCGGAAGAATCCCCGGGGACGAAAACTATTTATAAATAACATGGCCCTTGTAAGTTCTGGACCAAAAGGAAAGGGAACCGGCCGGACCGAAGAAGAACGTCCCTCCCCCCTCCCTTCATCGATCGTCAAACACAGATCGTTTATTCTCGTACAAATTGTTGCCGGAAGAGATGATCGCATAATTTTGACTGAACTGATTTCGCACATTTCGAAAGAGTCATCATGAAAAACACCAGATTTCTTCAGACATTTTTACCGAAAAAAACCCTCCTTCTCTCATTTTTCCTCGTTCTTGTCTCGTCGTCCGCTCTTCTCGCCGGGGATTTTAAACACGTTGAGGACGAACACGTCGACGTGTATGCCGCCGACAGAAACCTGGCGGAAGAAAAAGCACAGGCAATTGAGGAAACGGCGAACCGATTTGAGGAACTGTTTGGCCGGACGCCTCCACGGGGATCCGTTGTGGTCTTTCAGAACCTCCAGAAACTGAAGGAACATCAACCGATCAATCCAAACCAGTTCAAGAAAAACGGGGCGGAATGGTTCCTTCCGTGGATGGAAAGCCCAATGGGAAAAGGAATGGGTTCAAAACTGAAACCGCTCACGCACGAAGCCGGACACATGATGTCATTACACGCATACAAAGACGGGTTTAAAAAAGACATCAAACAATACGACGACAACTACGGCAGCCCGTTCCCGGACTGGTTTGACGAGGGCATCGCGGTGTATCACGAAATCGAACCCCTCCGGAACCAGCGGAAAAGCCACCTGAGGAAGATGCAGGGGGACCTCCTCTCACTCAAAGAACTCTTCAGCATGACCCATCCGATTTACAAAAAGAAGAAGGAACAGGAAAACGACGAAAAGAAAAAGGAAGGGGCCACCGTGGAGCGCCACAAACTGGACAATCCGGGCAAGATGGTCAAGTTCTACGCCCAGTCCTACGGCATCTTCCAATTCTTCCTCGAGAAGGAAGGCAAGGAATTTATCCGAACCGTCGCGGAGGCGTTCCAGAAGGAAAAGGAATTCAAAAGCGTGCTGAATGAACACGCGGAGAACGTTCCCACGGATATTTCGAAGCTGGAGAAGGAATGGAAACAGTGGCTTTCCTCCTGGCTTGTCAACGGATCTCAGGAAAAAAACAAGGACGGAAATGCCCCACGGAAGAACGGGGACCAGAACGAACCCCGAACGGAATCGGATAACGATCACGAAAACCAAACCCAAACAAAAGAAGAAAACGGGGAACAGGAAAAGTCCGGCAAGAACGAAGATGAAGGCGATCTCAGCAAACGGGAACGCTTCAAGAAAAAAGTCCGGAAAAAACTCCGCAGGAAATTTGGCGGGAAGGTGCCGGAGCGCGCCATGAAGCAGGCAATGAAACAGCTGGAGGAAAAAGGAATTATTCCCCCGAAAAACCAGGAAGAAAACGATGGGGAGAACGATTCCTCCGCTCCCTCCACGGCCGAAAATGGTGACGATGATTCCCGATCCGAAGAGGCCCCGTCAAATAACTCGAGCACGAACGAAAAAACCAAGAAAAAGGACGCCGGGAACAACGGCAAGCCCTATCTTGGTTTCGTGCCCGAAGAGAACCCGAACGGGGACGGACTCCTCCTTACCGAGGTCAAGGAGAATTCCCCCGTCGGCAAGGCCGGGCTGAAGAAAGGAGACGTGATTCGGGCGATGGACGGGGTCCGGATCAAGTCCCTTGAGCACGGACGGGAACTATACCAGGAAGTGGATCCCGGCGACCGGGTGACGATGCTTGCGGTGCGAAACGGCTGGAAAAAGCGCATAACGGTCACGGCCGACGCACTCAGCGAGCACCGGGACCAGGCACAAACCTCCGAGGAAGAGACCCCGTCCAAGGACGAAAACAAAACCAGAGCCGCCGGAGAAGAAGACACAAACAAAGACAAGGACCAGGATCAGGCCCAGGAAAACGAGAACGAGGAGAATAAGGATCAACTCAGCAGACGGGAACAAATTAAGGAACAGGTCCGGGAACAACTGCGCGAGAAACTGGGCAGGGAGGAAGTCCCCGACCGCATTATGAAACAGGCGGTCAAGAAACTGGAAGAAAAAGGCATTCTTCCGGAGAAGCAAAAAAGGAAGTAAATTTGTGGGAAACCACCATTCCCATTCCCGGGGCAAGCCTGCCCCGGGCGGGCGCGGCCCCGGGGAACCGGTCAATAACATCCGAAATAAGAAATCCGGAACCCAAAAAGACGAATCGGACGAACAGACGAGAAGTAACGCAAAGGCGCGAAGGCGCAAAGAAGAAAACGAATGAGACCGGATCAACTGAATCCGGGTTCAGAGGATCCCGAGAGATAGGGACCAAACCGTAATGTTTGATATCGAGCGTCGTGCCGCGCCGGGGTCCCTGTTTATGTTTATTCCTCCTCGTCGTAACCGAGAAGCCAGCCAATTCCTCCCAGCAGGAACATCAAAAACCCGGCAGCCATCGGAATGAACCCCCAACCGGATTTGTAAATAACGTCAGCGAGTTTGGAGGGGGTCGGGTTCGGGCTGGTTGCCACTTCTCCGATCCCCTGGAATAGTTGAAACCCCGTCCACCCCGCGGCCGCGGCAGCAAGAAGAATCCCAACAATTATTAATTTCCCGGCGTGTTTTCTCATGATGTCTCCTCCGTGATGAATGGACGATGGAACCACGTCCGTTGTTTCCGTGTTTCCGCACCCGTTTGACGATCCGACGTCCGTATTCCTCTCAGCTCCGATTTCGTATCGATTTTATACCAAAGATGTGTTTATGTTTTTAGTAATACTAAATTTTCAGCCCGAATCAGATGAGTGAACGACCACTCCGTTTCTCGATTCCGAGCCGATTCCAGCCACACCCGTTCCGTTTCGTTACTCCTTCCGTTTCCGCGGGGGACAACGCTATTTCGGACGGTTACAAACAGGATGGCTGGCGGGTTACAATATAATCGGTCATTTTCGTTCGTTCTCACGATTTTCTTTCTTTAGTGGAGAGATAGACTCATGGTAAAGCCCGATCAATCCGACGGAAAACGTGTCATCAATGACTACCACGAGGAAGATTTTTACATGAACGCGGAGCAACTCGCCGGGTTTCTCCGGAACCTCGCGGACGAGATTGAGGAGGGACAGGAGCTGGAGGTGACCACCGAGGACTGGACCCTTCCGTTCGCGTTTGACCGGAACCAGATCGAGGTCGAAATCGACTACTCCCTGGACGAACTCGAAATTGAACTCGAATTCGACGAACAGAAAGGCTCGAAGGATCTTTCCGTGTAGAACCATCTCGAACCATTAGAACAACTTTGCCGGGGACGTATCGAGTTGTTGTGGGATACGGAAATTTGGATATCCCGAAACCGGAGCCTAACCGGATCTACCTCGAGAAACACGACTGGTTTCGGATTGGTTCGAACAATCGATTAAGTTGTTCGACGGGAACCTCGCGTCGAAACCCTCCCTGATAATTATTCAGGTATAATTGAAACGAAAGCGGGATGACGATTTGGCAGTCCTCCGGGGATTCTCGAAACGACAAACAACGGGGTCGTTCCAAAAACGAACCGTTTTCTTCGTGGGGAAATCTTTCATGAACCACAAGACCGAAACCATTCGAGTTGTCGGTCTCCTAAGTATTTTTCTTGTCGTTTTATCTTCTGTTTCCTGCAGGTCGGGCCGTCAGGAAACGTCGGACCGAAACGTGTCCGGGAACAATACACAGGAGGCATCGACCGCCTCGGTCGAAGTGGTTGAGAAACCGGGCGAGAACTGGGGGCGGTTCTCGGGCCGGGTGGTCCTGGACGGAGAGAAACCGGAACCGGAGAAGTTCAGGGTACCGGACCAACTGCAGGACGCGTGTGATCTGCCGGAAGTCGTGATGCGGAAGTGGGTACACATCGACGACGAAACTCGTGGCGTACGGGACGTGTTTGTGGTTGTGGAAGGTCTCCAAACCGCTCTTGCACCGGAAATGCCGCCGAAGAAGGTCGTACTGGAGATGAAAAACTGCAGGCTGAACCCCAACATTTTCCTTGTTCGAGCTGGCGGGATGGTTTTGGTGAAACATACCGAAGGCCCCGGCCACAACTTCAGGTACCACGAAGCAGGCAGCTCCAGAGGAGGCGGAAGTGTTAACCTTCAGAACGAGTCCCACGAACTGGAATTCAGAAACAACCATTTCGTGATGTTCGAATCACACCCCTGGATGAAGGGCATGTTTCGAAGTCAGAACCACCACGCCATTGCCCTGACGAAAAAAAAGGGGCGCTTTTCCTTCACACTTCCGCCGGGATCCTACACGCTTATCCTTCGTCATTTCCGGATGAAAGAGCCCAAACGAGTAAAGATCGATATTGAAAAAGAGAAGTCCACGGAGCGGGAATTTTCCGTTTCGATTTCGTAAGTAATTGCGAGTTTTGGTGGCGGTCGTCAAGCGGTATCTCACCATTACGCTGGAATGTGCCGGGAACGGCCGCACCCTCATGTCCCCCAACCCGGGCGGAACACCGTGGACTCCCGGTACGGTCAGCACGGCGACGTTTACGGGGACACCGGTCCGTGAAATTTTCAGGTCTGAAGCAGCACCTTGATCACGTCGGCCGCTTTCCTTCTCGTCGTCCTTAACTTTGTTCTTGTCTTTCCCCTTCTCGAGTCTCCGCCGGGTTCTCCCGGATCGAAAACCAGGACGCGTTCGTTATCTTCAAAACCCAGTTTAGGTTGAGATGTGGGCCGGACGCTTCTGTGGCTTTATACGGCACCACGCCGGATTCCGTTCGTCCGGAAGGGTTCCAGACCATCCTCCTCCAGCAAATATGCGTTGGTCTTTTCCCCTTACGAACCGGGTTGGGGGACGGATTCCGATTTGCGGTGGCCGGGACCTAAGATGCTCCGGGCCTGGCGCGGATATCGCGTTTTTATGGCAATGCCCATGCGGTTGTTTTTGTAGTAGGGAAAGGAGTTTAGAATCTCAATGTTCTTTTCCAGCAGGGGCCGCATCACGTTTCCGGCGCTTCCGGGGACATCCTTCATTTCCGCCGTGACCCATTCCTGCGTCATCACGTTTAACCCGTTCATCTTGAGTTCCTGCAGGGCTTTTTTCGTGCGGTTCACGTACACAAAGGAAACATCCCGATTCTCCCTGGAATAACCCGTGTGTCCGAAAATGTTAATTTCCTGTTTGCCAAGCGTAAGTGTCACACGAGCAATCAGGTTTGGATGTTGTCGTTCACAAACGGTTACAATTGATCGTACGTCGATGTTCATCTCGGTGCTCCATAAATAAATGTATACAGACGGGACATCCGTTACCCCTTCGGGTCGAAAAACCTCGTCGGATTGACTATGGATTCCCCTCTACAAAATTGTGTGGTCACATCCGGGATATTTGCGCAACAACCGTGCCAGATTGGAGCGAAAAACAAGGATTCGCGATGGAATGGACCCCTACCGACAGAATGCCACTACCACCCTGAAGATAGGGGATTCTACAGCAGACGGAAAGTCATGAAGGCCCCACCTTCACACAGCATCGTGTTGTATTTCAGAAAACGTCTGTTGGACGAATTCAACAGGTGCATTGTTTCTGCCGAGACATGGTCACCGTCGCGGGCCCCCTCTTCTTCTTTACGGAAGCGAAAGCGTGTCCCAGATTTCGTACAATATTTCCATTTGTTTGTTCGCGGCGGCACAACTTTCATACGTTGATTCCTCGATGGGATTTTGGTTGTACTCCCATCATTGTTCACTTCTGGTTCTACTCATATAATCGGCATATTGATGTGGAAATGTCATGCTTCGACAATGTTCATTGACCGCCGTTCTCATCCCCCGCAATCCAGGGAAACAATATGACCTTCAAAAACCTTCGCGTTCTCGAGGACGATCCGTTTAACGCCGAGGTTTCGCTCGCCGAGCTGTCGGAGCCGGGGGAGGGTTCTCTCCACTACGTTCGAAATCACTTCGACGTGCCGGAACTTGATCCGGCAAGTTGGCAACTGACGGTGGATGGTGCCGTGAAGAAGAAATCCTCGCTCTCGTTCGAAGACCTCAAACGGTTTCCGACCCGCACCCTGACCGTCACCCTGGAGTGCGCCGGGAACGGCCGCACTCTGATGTCTCCCGCCCCGGGCGGAACGCCGTGGACTCACGGTGCGGTCAGCACGGCGACGTTTACGGGGACACCGGTCCGGGAGGTGCTGGGGCCGGAGAACCTCCCCCCGGACGTCGAAGAAATTTTGTTTGTGGGCGCCGACTCGGGACCGGTTGAAGAACAGGAAGACGACATTCCGTTTGCCCGAAGTTTGCCCCTGGGAAAAGCCCTGGACCCCGATACCCTTCTCGCGTGGAAGATGAACGGAAAACCCCTTCCTCGAAACCACGGGTTTCCCCTGCGGGTGGTGGTCCCCGGATGGTACGCCATGGCCTCGGTCAAGTGGCTGACGCGTGTCTCGGCCCTGACCGAACCGTTTCAGGGTCATTTTCAGACCTCATCCTACGTATATCGGGGGGAGGAGGGCACACCGGACGAAACACCGGTGACCCGAATCCGCGTACGGGCGCTCATCGCCCGGCCGCAGAACGGCGAGAACGTCCCGCCCGATGGATGCACGATTCGCGGTGCAGCGTGGTCAGGCCATGGCGACGTGGTCCGGGTGGAGATCAGTGACGACGGCGGAGACTCCTGGAGGGAAGCGAAACTTGAAGAACCTCTCTCCCCCCACGCCGCCGCCCCGTGGCATGTTGATTGGACTCCCGAGGAAACCGGCGAGCACACACTTCTGGCCCGGGCCACCGACGAAGCGGGACACACCCAGCCCCTGGAACACCGATGGAATGAGGGCGGATACGGAAACAACGCCGTTCAACGAGTCAAAGTACAGGTGCGGTCGGAGTAGCGTCCTCTTCAAGCGTCCACGCTCTGTGTCAAAATATTCAAAAAGCAATGGGAAATTGCTTTTTGAAATGAACCATTCCATTTGGAACACCCTCAAAAACGCACATTTAGACGACTTTTATATCGTCGAAAATCCTTGGTCTGGACCAAAATACGGGCGCTGAGGTTCATACTCCTTTTCAGATGGGTCTAACTAACCCTGTAAATTCCATTTACGATGTCGGACGGGCTTCGTGGAGGATGCAGAAGTTGGGGGGAAATTGTTGGGGCTTCTGTTTGCAGACACGCGGCGGCAGGCCTATAACAGAATGTGGCGTGTCGTAATTGATTATTTCCGACCGTTGCGTCACCGGAATGTTTGACAGGATTCATCCGTTATCATCACACGATTCATGTCAAGTTGTAAACATTCGTAACGAGGAGAGATGTCAATGACTGTCCAACAGACATACGACGCCGTTGTTATTGGAACCGGTCAGGCCGGGAAACCGCTGGCCTTTGACCTTGCGGAGGAGGGACTGAAAACCGCCGTGATTGAGCGGGACGCCGTCGGGGGTTCCTGCGTGAACTACGGTTGTACGCCGACCAAGACGATGGTTGCCAGCGGAAAAGTTGCGTACTACGGCAACCGATCGGATGAGTACGGGGTGCGCACCGGCGACGTCTCCGTGGACATGTCTTCCGTGATTGAGCGCAAACAGGACGTGGTGGACATGTTTCGCGAAGGATCCGAACGGGGGCTTGAGAAAACGGAACAGATCGATCTCATTCGGGGCCACGCTCGTTTCACGGACGACCGGGTGGTGGTTGTAAACCGGGAGGAGGGCGAGAGCCGGATTATTGAGGGCGAACGAATTTTCATCAACACCGGACTCCGGCCGAGAATCCCGGACGTTGATGGATTGGACGACGTACCGTACCTGACGTCCACCACCATCATGGAACTCACTGAGCTACCGGATCACCTCCTGGTTGTCGGCGGGGGATACATCGGTCTCGAATTCGGTCAGATGTTCCGGCGGTTCGGCAGCGAAGTCACCATCATTCAGCGGGGTAATCAGCTGGCAACCCGTGAAGATGAGGACATTGCCGGTGACATCAAGGAGATCCTTGAGGAGGACGGCATTCGAGTCCTGCTGAACGCCGAAGCGGATCGCGTGCACCAGGAGAACGGTACAATTCAGGCAACGGTTCAGACGGACGACGGAACAGAAACGGTATCGGGAAGTCACCTTCTGCTGTCCGCGGGACGGGTACCGGTAACCGATTCCCTGGGATTGGAAAACACCGGCGTGCAAACCGACGGCCGCGGATACATTCAGACCAACAACAAACTGGAGACGGATGTCCCGGATGTTTACTGTCTGGGGGACGCAAAAGGGGGTCCGGCTTTTACGCACATTTCCTATGACGACTACCGTGTGGTTCGTGACAACGTCCTCCGGGACGCGGACCGAACCATCGACGGACGAATGGTTCCTTACACGATCTTCATGGATCCCGAGCTGGGACGCATCGGGCTGAACGAAAAAATGGCCCAGAAACAGGACGTAAACTATCGCGTGGCGGAACAGCCGATGTCCCGTGTTGCACGGGCCATTGAACGGAGCGAAACGAGGGGCAAAATGAAGGTTCTCGTTGCGGAGGACACAACGGACATACTCGGGGCGTCCATTCTTGGTATTGAAGGTGGGGAGATCGCGTCCATGATCCAGATTGCGATGATGGGTGACCTCGGGTTTCCGGAACTTCGGGACGGCATCTTTTCGCATCCCACCCTCGCCGAATCCCTGAACA
>CAZOLI010000055.1:7612-12619 GCA_964580675.1 uncultured Planctomycetia bacterium | reverse complement strand
TTCTATGTTATAGTACGCTATTCGGTTGGTTAGTGGTTTTACTGCCATTCACTTTTTCGGGAGGGCGCCGTGAACACACTCTTCAGGTGGGGAGCCCTCGCCGTTGCCTGTTGTCTCGTTGGTCTTCTCGCGTGTGACGTAAGAGTCGCTGTTTCGGGCAGTTCCTCCAGTTCGGCGAACTATTTCGCCCGGTCCTACGGCGGGTCAAACAGCGACACCTTTCTGGACGTGCACCAGACCTCCGGGGGTGGATACATCGTGGCCGGTTACACCCGGTCGTTCGGGGCCGGACAGGCGGACGCGTGGGTCATGAAACTGACGTCCGACGGCGACGTGGATTGGCAACGGGCTTACGGGGGATCCAGCAACGACCGCGCCCATGACATTTACCAGTTATCCAGCGGCGACTTCGTGTTTACGGGTTTTACGGAGTCCTTCGGGGAAGGGAAATCGGATGTATGGGTGGTCAAGCTGACCAACAACGGCAGTGTAACCTGGGAAAAAACCTATGGCAGTCCGAAGAATGAATCCGGGTTTGCCATCGAGGAAACCGGTGGCGGGGACCTGATCGTCGGCGGCATCACCACGGGTCTCGGGGCCTCCGGCGTGGAGGACGGATGGGTCCTTCGGTTGCAATCGGACGGGTCCATTGACTGGCAGAATCGGTATGGCGACGGATCCGGAAACGAAAAAGAACGCGTCAACCAAATTCGTCCCATTGGTGGCGGGGGATTTATTGCAACCGGTCGGCTCGACTCCGCGGGCACCGGCGGCGGCGAGTTATGGGGGCTGAAGCTGGCGGGAGATGGCACCATTAACGAGAACAAAATTTTTGGCACCGCACATGATGATCGGGGACTTTCCATCGCCGAAACGTCGTCTCCGTCCGGCTTCGTGGTCTGCGGGGAGGTAGCGTTCAGTTCGTCAAACCCGAACGGCTGGATTCTGCACCTGGACAGCAGTTTGAACATAAACTGGGAACGGGCGTACGGCGCCGGGGACCGGGAAGGTCTCTTCTCCGTCCGGCGGACATCGGACGGTGGCTACATCGCATCGGGATTTACCACATCGCAGAGTGATAACTCGGAAACTGCCGGCGGCGGGGAGGAACTCTGGTTATTGAAACTGACGGCCGGCGGGAGCGGGGCGATGGACTGGCAGCGAGCGTATGGTGGTAGTGATGATGAGCTCGGCGTGGCCGTGCGACAGTTAAGCAACGACGAATTCATTGTCGTCGGTCAGACCGGTTCGTACGGCAAAGGGGGATTTGACGCGTGGGTCGCCCAGCCGCTGAACGGCGGTAAGATGGACCCACTCGGTACGGACACGTCCCAGACGTCGGCCGCCGTGTCACCGGCCGTCAACAGCGTTTCGAATAATCGAACCTCGACGTCCGGTGTTGTCAACACTTCCTCGGCCACCGTGACCACCACGGCGGCCGCCGTGTTTCAGCAGGCACCGTAAACGTTTTCCCATCGGACGGGATACGGTGTGTCGAAACAGGTATGTTGACGGCCGGGGGGCATCAGTTGTCGGTGTCTTCTTCGTGTAGTGATTCGACCAGCGGTCGGAAGCCCTGGAGAGCGGTGCGCTGCATGTAGTGTTCCAGGCCGCGGAGGCCGCCCAGTTCTTCGCCGCCGCCCGCCCGTCCGGGACCGCCGTGGACGAGGGCCGGGGTCACCATGCCGGGTCCGGTGGACTGTTCCTTGATCTGGTCACCCGCCAGGTGAAGTCGTCCCGTGTACGGCGCCATCTCGCGCACCGACGTGGTGACAAAATCGGTGTCGTTGGTGTAGACGGACGAGACAAGTGTGCCTTTTCCTTGCCGGACAAGCTCGGCGGCTTCGTTCGGATCGCCGCTGTACGGCATGACCGTGCAGACCGGGCCGAATACTTCCCGGTTGTGCACCACTTCCGCTTCCTCCGGATCCGGGGCGTGCAGGAGATGCGGCTGCAGGAAAAACCCCCGATCACCGTCCACGCCTTTGATTCCGGACTCGCCCCGGTGGACCACCTCGGCCTGCTGTCGGAGCGCCTCCAGTCCGTCTTTTGCGCTTTCGTACTGTTCTTCGGAGACCAGCGGGCCCATGTCCACACCTTCCTCCGCGGGATTGCCCACGGTGATGGTCGAGAGTTCGTCGGCGAGGTCGTCAAGCACCCGGTCGACCATCTCCTCCGGAACAAAAACACGCCGGGTCGCCGTGCATTTCTGTCCGGCTTTCTGGGTCATCTCCCGGACCGTTTCCAGGAGAAACAGGTCGTAGGTGTCGGTGCCGAACTCGATGTCCGGGGCCACGACCGCGGCGTTCAGGCTGTCCGCCTCCACGTTCACCCGCACGGCGTCCTCCAGCAGGTGGTCCTGTCCGCGAACGGCCGCGCCGGTTCGTGCGGAACCGGTAAAGGAAAGCACGTCCTGGGCCTCGAGGGCGTCGACGAGGTTCCGGCCGCGCCCTCCCGCGATGAAGGTAAAGGCCCCGTCCGGCAGCACATCGGCCTCCACCACACGCTCGGCAATGGCGGCGGCCAGGGGGGCCGTGGTGGTGGCGGGTTTGGTGACCACGGGCATGCCCGCCAGAAGGGCCGTGGCCGTTTTTTCGCCGAATCCCCAGGCCGGAAAATTATAGGCGTTGATCTGTACCGCAGCACCGGTCAGGGGCACCCTGATGTGTGCACCGGCGTAGCGCGGGCTCCGGCCGAGCTGTTCCAGTTCGCCGTCGTCGAGGTATGTTCGATCACCGAGCTCCCGCCCGAGGTCCGCGTAGTGGGACAGCGTGAACATCGCTCCGTCCACGTCAAATTTTGCGTCCCCGCGGGTGTTGCCCCCGTTTCGGGTGGCCAGGTCGAGCAGGTCGTCACGGTGTTCGTGGATGACGCCGGAGAGGTCGTCGAGCAATTCCGCGCGTTCGGCAAAGGTTCGGTTTCGGAGATCTGGATTCCCGGTGTTCCGGGCGTGGGCCAGTGCGTCTTCGTAGGGAAGACCGTCACGGCACACCTCCGCGATGGGTTCTTCCGTTGCCGGATTCATCAACGTTTCCGACTCGCCTTCGCCCGTCATCCATTCGCCACAAACGTAATGCTGGAGTTGTTCGGTCATCGTCTCATTGTCGAGTGAAAATGGATCGAATAAACGTGTTCTGTCGTGGGGGCTGTGGACCGTATCCTCTCAATGACGGGGGTTCGGAGGGGTTCGTGTTTACTGCGGAACCCGTTTCATTAATTTGATGGTTTTTTCCTGCAGTTTGTCGTTTCCCGAACCGCCGATCCCGCCGGACGATTTGATGGAGATGGTGATTTCCTCCTCCGCGTCCGTGTCCTGCATCGCGAGGACGTAGGCTTTTTTGTTCTTTATTTTTTCACCGTTCACCTTCCTGATGACGTCGCCCTCACTTAGACCGGCTTTGGAGGCGGGTCCGCCCTGCATCACGTGGTTGATCTTCACGCCTTTGTCGTCCTTCCGTTCCTTCACCTTCATGGCGGCCCAGCCGGGGCCTTTGTCGATAAGCCATTTCACGCCTTCCTTCAGTACGGAGTCCGGTGGCATTTCGTGTCCGCCGTCGAACCAGCGCCCTTTCACCGTGTATCCGCTTTCTCTTTTTCCCTCGGCCCAATCCTTCATGCCCTCGTAGTTGAATCCGTTCTTTCCGGTTGTAATGAAGACCCGAACGGTTTTGCGAAGCGCCCCCGCTCCGATGTCGCGAGCACGACTTGACGACCGGGTGTTGGCGATGGGCAGGACCCCGGTGATTTCGTGATGCTGATCGGTCAGGTTAAAGGCCGCCTCCGCACCGCCGGAGAAACCGGTGGCGTACCGAAGATAATCGGACAGGTTAAACCGCTTCTCCGTGTCCTTGAACATGGCTTCGCAGGCTTTCTGGATCCGTTCCCAGGGCCCGTTCTCCGAGTTCAGGGAGCCCACGATGATCCAGCCGTACTTTTCGCCCAGTTCCCGGAAACGGGAGACGAATTTTCCGCCACGGGCGCCGGCGTCAAAACAGTACAGAATCGGCCACGGTTCCTTCTCGGTGTACTTGGACGGCAGGTAACAGGCGTATTTCTGGTTGTCGTTGTGTTTGGTCGTGACCGTCGTGGTCTGACCGGGTTTGGGATCCCCCGCAAACAGCGAGACCGAGGCAAAAAAGACCAACAGCATCGACGTAACGACGAGTTTTCGGTTCATGGCAGTGTTTGGAAAACGTCCCCTGAGAATGCGTGTGAATTCGAAATATAATTCCGTGGAGGTTATGGTAAAGAGCGAACGGGGATAAATCAAGAAAATACGACCCATGAGGCGGGCAAACGAAGTGCCCGCACACTCGTTTAACCCCTGTTGGCGCACCGGGTTTTCGCTGTTTTTTGTTTTCTTTCATCCATGAACAGGAAATTCCGTTCGGAACGTGGCGTTGTGCTGGTGCTGACGATGGTGCTGCTGTTTATTCTGATCGCGGTGCTGTCCCAGCTGGCCTTTGAAACCAAAACCGAAGTCCGAACCAGCCGCGCCTACAAAGGCGACCTCGAAAACCAGGCCGCCCTCGACGCCGCCCGGCAGCTGGGGCGGAAGTACCTGATGATTGATGCGGGTGTTGATGAGAAGCGGAAGAAGGCCTTTGACGCAAAAATCGAAACCTGGGCAACGGAGTTTGACACCCAGGAGCTCGGCAACACCCGGTTCTCCTTCCGGATCCAGGACGAGGCCCGGCGGCTGAACCTGAATTTGCTCGCCGTCATCAAAAATAATGTTCGGAATAATCCTAAAAAATTACGAAACAACTCGGAGGTGTTCAACATGTTCCTCCGGTTGTTTTCCCTGTTAAAACTTGATGAATCCCTTCTTTTTCGCATCAAGGATTTTATCGACCGTGACGACGAGGGGCAAAACGAAGGAGAGAACACCATCGATCGGTCCCCGGTCTCGCCGCAGGAACTTCTTCAAATAGAGGAACTTGAGCCGAGACACCTGTTCGGTAGCCGAAATCGGCCGCCTCTTCTGGGGTTTGTGACGATCTGGCC
>CAZOLI010000055.1:0-7512 GCA_964580675.1 uncultured Planctomycetia bacterium | reverse complement strand
AAGGAAGGCCCGAACACGGCGCCGTCGGTGGTCTGGTTCAACCGGTCGGTGGACATGCGGCTGTTCGGGCTGTTTCAGAAGAAGCAGAAGAAAGATGAACAGGATCAATAGCCGGACGACGTCTAACGAGCGTGTTTGTTGTCGTGCATGAAGCGAAGTGGCGTGCACGTGTTCGTTTCTAAATTTGTTATTTGATCGGGAGTACAACGTGCACTCCGGGCGACGCTGTCGCCCTGCGTGCACTACAACGAACACGAAAATCTATTGGTTACCTCAGATACCTATGGAAAAGAGGAGAGGGGAAACGGCGGGTTCTCCCGTCGATCGGATGAAACGGGAGCGCACAGGGCAACGATCCTGATATCGGAACCTGTGTCCCCGGACGCATGTAAACGAGAACAACTTCTTTTTGTCCTGACCAAACATGAGCAAAAAACGGTGCTCGACGTTTCGAATGACGTTTTTGTTTTTTGTGCCGGTTCTGCTTCTGGTTCTGTCCGTGGCGGCGCCCGCGCAGACGCCCGACCGGCGAACGGGCGTTACCCTCTGGCAGACCGGGACAAACGTCAGTGAAACCTATCAGTACGTAAGCAAGAAGGATCTCTACGAAGGCTCCGAGGAGGTTTCGGATCCGATGAACCGGGAACTGGAGGCCCACAGGTTCTTTACGAACATCAGTTACGGGGTCAGCAAGGACATTACGCTGAGCCTTTCCGTTCCGTACGTGGAGAAGGACCTCAAGCGAACCCGGAGCGGATGGCGGAAAAAACTGGGGGACTCCGGTCCCGGCGACGTCTCCACACTCGGCAAATACCGGTTTTTTAAGGAGGATTATCCCGACGGAACCCTCCGCGTGGCGGGCATCGGCGGCGTCCAGTGGCCCACCGGACAGGATGACGAAACTCATGGCACCGATGAATTGCTGCCACCGGAACTCCAGCTTGGATCCGGCTCGGTGGACCCGTTCGTCGCCGTTGCGGCCAGCCGGGTGCACCGACAGACGGTGTTTCACGGAAGCGTGTTCTACAAGCGGAACACGGAGGGTGCACAGGACTTCAAGGCCGGTGATCTCCTCACGGTAAACCTGTCCGCCAACTGGCGATTTTTTCAGGAACAATTTCCCGGCCGGGAGGCGACGGCGGGGGTGGGGATTTCCTGGGAACACACCAGCAAGGCCGAGCAGGATGGCGTGGAGGCCCCGGCCACCGGCAGTGACGAAGTGTTTCTGGACGTGGGCATCGATTTTGTGCCGCGGCCGGACGTGAAGCTGCAGGCCGGCGTGAAAATTCCGTTTTATCACGACATGATCGGTCGGCAGCTCGTGAACGACACCGTGATACAGGTATCCATTAGCACACAATTCTAAACGAATGACCATGAAAAACGTTTTCTATCTATTGTTTGTGGCGGTTGTGATCGGCACTGTGTTTGCCGGTTGCGCCGATCTGGAACGGGCGAAGATCGACGAGGATGCCGATGATCAATACTTCGCCCGCGTGTACCTCGAGACAAGCGGTGATCTGTGAAACAGCTGAGCCCTGGGCATTCACAGGCTCATGACGTCCCGTGTGGGCGCCGACAAAACCGACATCGATCTTCGGGAAAACCGAATTACCGTGCAATTTAACGCCCCGAAAGAGATTCATCCGGAGGAAATTGTACAGAAAGGGCTCAGTGATACCGTGACCGTCGATCGAATGGTCCTCGAGAGTTCGGGCCGGATTCGGGAAACGGAAAACGGTTTGGTCCTGGAAATTCACGAAACCGGTCAGAAAATTCCGTTGGACGGCTCCCCGCCCGAACGGCGGATGAAAAAGGGTGATGTACATTCATTCGCCGTGTACCTGTCGGGCTGGCGGCCGGGCGAAGACACGCGGGTGATCGGGTTTTCGGAGGTCCGGAAACAATAGGTTCGGACGGGGTCTGCCACGTTCGGTGTGGGAGGGTCATGCCCCGGAATGGCCATCCGCGGGTATCGGTGAGGAAGGTCCGTTCTTCAGGGGGCCGTTTCCGGTGCTCAACGCCGGGGGTGTTTACTTTGTTTCCGGATCCATTTCACGGATCAGTCTCTTTCGTTTCTGCAGTTGCTTTTTCCGCGTCCGGAGCCGTGTTCGCCGGGCACGGTCGTTCGTCCGATTTAACTCCCGGGAGACCAGGTTCAGGAGTTTTTCCGTGCGATCCAGCAGTAGGCGGCGAATGGATTCCGTGGTGCGATTGTTCTCTTCCTGCAGGGTGCGAAACGTGTGCTGAATGCTGTCACGGCGATCCATCCGAAAACGGGCGCCGCTTTCCGGCCCGGTTGATCCTTTCGAAAGTTCCATCTGGTACCGCTGGAGGGCCTGTTTCCGAACCTTTTCGTTTTTCTCGGCGACCAGGGATTGCAGGCGTTTGCCGTAGTCCCCGGTCCACCCCCGGGAATTAATTAACTGTTTGTGGGCGAGCGAACGGAGTTCGGGGTCTTCGTCGCTGCCTGCGGTCCTGACCAGGGCCCGACGGAGCCCGGAATGGGATCCGGGGGAGTAGTCCGGGTTCTCCAGCAGCCGGCCGAGCCGTTTGATGGCGCGTCGTCGTGCCGAGGCGTTTCCCGAGTTCAGGAGACGCCGGGCGGCCTCGATTTTTTCCCGGAGTGATGCTCCGTTTCCGTCCCCGGTTTCGTTTTGGGAGTCCTCACCGGCATCGGGCCGTGATCCGGAGGGGTCTTCCCCGATTTGCCCGCCGGAGGACCTGTTCCGGTTTCCGGTGCTGTCCCGGGAACCGTTTCCGGTTCCGTTGGCGCCCCCGGCTTCCCGTGACCGTGTGGCCTCCGGTTTGTCGGCGGTCGCGTCCTCCTGTTGATCGGGGGTTGTTTGACCCGTTCCCTCTTTGGCTGTATGCGAGGATGATCCCCGGGTGAGGTACACGGCCAAAAGCAGGCCCACCAGAAGAAACATCGTGCCAAAAAGGGCCATAATCGTTCGGTTCATATCAGGTCTGCCAAAATGTCGTTTGTTCTGTCGCGGACATTTTCGGGAAGCGAATCTGCTGTGATTTCTTCCATGAATTCGGATTGTTCGGGGGTTCTTGCTCCCGTTACGGCGATTGTCGCCCCTCGATCCAGCACCCAGCGAACGGCCAGGTGGCGGACGGAACTATTTAGCTGTTCCTGTGCCAGTTCGTCCAGTGCCCGGACGGCCTCAAGATGTTGTTCGAAGGCGGGTCCCTGAAACCGGGGGTCCCGTTTTCTCAGGTCGTCCCGCTGGAACGTCCGGTCCGCCGTCATCCGGCCGGAAAGAAGACCGCGGCACAGGGAACCGCACCCCAACCGGACCGGGGCATCGTCCGGGTTCGGGAACAGTTGCTTCCAGCGATCCCGTTCAAACAGGTTCAGCGGCACCTGGACCACCGGAAACAGGTCCTCGGAGGGTAGGGGGGAGGGATCTGATTCGCCGGGAACGTATCCGGCGGTTTGAATTTTTCCTTCTTTTCGGAGCCGGTCGAGTTCCTCCGAAAGGTCCTCGGCTGTTTGGTCGTCGATCGGTCCCCGGACAAAGAGAAGGTCCACGCCATCAAACTGTAATCGCTCAAGGGACGCTTCCACGCTTTCGCGGACCTCTCCCGCCCGAACGGGCTCACGGGACGCCTCCGGTGCCACCGGCTCCACCGGTCCGGGAGCTCTCGTTGCAATGACCACGTCCTCCCGGGCCACCTCCTCCAGCTGATCCACCGCCGACCCCACAATTTCCTCGGCCAGGCCGAACCCGTAGTCCGGGGCCGTTTCGATGAAGTTGACGCCTCGAAGAAGAGCGGCCTGTATTGTCTGAATGCCTGTTTCCGGATCCGTACCGCCCCAGTTGGCCCCGCCGATGGCTCTTGTGCCGAGGCCGATGCGCGAAACGGTTCCGTCGAGTCCGGGAAGTGATACGTGAAGCATGTTGGCCCGTTATTCGGTGTCTGTTTCTCCTGATGTGGCGCCGGACAAAACCCGGTAAATGGCCGAGAAATCCAGGTTGCCGTCCCCGTTCTGAAGCATGCGTCCGAACAGTTCCTTGGCGATGCTCCCGGTAAAGATCGGGGTTTCGGTCCGTTCGGACAGGTCCTGGACGAGGCGAAGATCCTTGTACATCAAGTCTCCTGAGAAGTGTGGCGAGAAATCGCCCGACGCCAGTTTTTCCCGTTTGGCGTCCAGGACCGCGGAGTTGCCGGCGGCCGACGAAAGAAGATCCAGTATTTGCTCCCGCTCCAGGCCCACCTCCTCGCCGAGCATCGTGGCCTCGGAGAGGGTGGACATCAAACTGCCGAGAACCATGTTGTTGATCAACTTGACCTTCGTCGCAAGACCGGGTTCCTCCAGGAAAAACAGGTCCGAACCGATGATCTCCAGGTACGGTTCCGCGTGGTCGTACGCGGATTCGTCGCCGCTTATGAATATGGTCAGGTTGCCGTTTCGCACCGTGTTTACGCTCCCGGCAACGGGGGCCTCCAGATAATATCCTTTGTGAGCCCGGATCACTTCGTGAAATTCTTCGATGGACTGGTCGTCATTCGTGGTGGTGTCGACGATGACTTTTCCCCCGAGGTCGGTTTTGATGAGCCCCTTGCCGGTGGCCATGACCTCTTCGACCGCTTCGCTGTCCCGCAGGTTCAGGAAGATCACCGAGCAATCTTCGGTCACGCCGGAGGGGTGGTCGGCCCGTTCCGCGTCGAGGCCCTCCGCTTTTTCGGGTGTTCGGTTCCAGACCGTCAGGTTTACCCCTTCGTTCAGCAGTCGGTTCGCCATGGCCTTTCCGAGGTTGCCCAGTCCAATGAATCCAGCGTTCAATTCTGTCATTTCCTTATTTTTTCGAAGCAAAACTGTTTACAAATGCATTGCTTTTGCCCGCGACCGATCGGAACTAACGTCCGGATTCCGCTTCCGTCCTCGGGGGCTTCTTCCGTGTAACGATGACACAACATGCGACATTGTACCGGAACTGTATCCGCCCCTCAATTTATGATCTTCCTTCCACCGGTTCGTTGTGAACCCGGTCTCCGGTTCCGTTACAATACAGACGATGAATCGGGCAAGGGGATGTGGTTTGAGGAGGTGGCATGCCGTTTATTTCTATCTGAGCACATGGAAGGACTTGTTTCGCACCATCCGAAACTGCTCCGAAGGGAGCTGGCCGGGCGGGGGGAGGATCTCGCCGTGCCCGACCAGCACAGCCGGTTCGTCGGGTTGCTCTTTAGTGACGTCAGTGGATTTACCCGGCTGACCGAACAGCTGCAGCAGCAGGGCCCGGAAGGGGCGGAGGAAGTGGCCCGGATCGTGAACGATTCGTTTTCGTCACCCATTGGGACGATCCGTGGGCTGGGGGGAAGCGTCATCAGTTTTGGCGGGGATGCCCTGTTCGCCGTTTTTCCCGGTTCGGGAGGGGTCCGACACGCCCGGGAGGCCGCGGAGCAGATCCAGGAGCAGTTCCGGGCAATGGAAGCGGTCCAAACTTCGGCCGGGGCCGTCGAGGTGAATGTGTCCCAGGTCGTCCACGCCGGCGACGTACAGATGCGGCACGTGGGCACCGACCGCCGGCGGCAGTTTTTGCTTTCGGGCGATCCGGTACAGGAGCTGGCTCGCCTCGAGTCGGAGGTCAAACAGGGCGCACTTCTTGTGTCCGATCAGGCGAACGAAGCGCTGGAACGCGGCGGCGAGGTGAAAGAGGACAAAGAACCGTCGGGCAACCCGCCGGAGACGCTGCTGGCCCGGTACATGCCCATGGAGTTGACTTCTCTGATTGGATCTTTTGAGGGGGCGTTTCGAGAGGCGACGGTGGTGTTTCTTGAGACCCCGTCGATGGGCCTGGAGGCGACCCAATCCTTTTTCGAGAAACTGGAACACGCCCTGGAACTGTACGGAGGCATGCTTCTGAAGTGGGACATCTCAAGCAGCGGCCCCAAGTGGCTGTGTCTGTTCGGGGTGCCGAAGGCCCATGACCGGGACCCGGTTCGGGCCGCCAGCATGGCCGTGCACCTGCGGGAGGAAAGTGAGGCAATGGAGACGAAGGTCCGGGCAGGCCTGCACACCGGCACCGTGGCAAATCTATTTATTGGGACGGCCGAGCGCCGCAGTTTTGACGTGATGGGGGATGCGGTCAACACGGCGGCGAGGGTGCTGGGACGGGCCGAATGGGGGGACGTACTGGCCACGGCGACCATAACGGAACGCCACCGGGAACTGGAGTCGACCTTTCTCGAGGAACAGTCGGTGAAGGGACGGGAGGAACCGGTGTCGATTCACAAACTGGAAGGACGGGACCGCTCCCGGGAAAAGACCCGGGTGATGTCCCCGCTTGTGGGCCGGGACGAGGAGATGGATCGTCTGGAGGGCATGCTGGAGGCGGCCCGTTCCGGCCAGTGGGGATCCATCGGCGTTCGAGGACAGGCGGGTCTGGGGAAAAGCCGGCTGAAGTACGAGCTGACCCGGAAAGCCCGGACCCGGGACGTGGACGTGTACGAGGGTCACGCGCCGTCGTTCGGGGGATCGCCATACCAGATGATCGGCAATCTGCTCCGGGAAATTCTGTCGCTGTCCGACGACGCCTCCGGGGACCGGATCCGGGCATCAATTACGGAGACGGGCGAAGAACGGGGGCTTGAGCCCCGTGTCCGTCACCACCTGGCCGACGTGCTCGGCACGTCGTACCCGGAGGCGACACTGGATCAGATCGATCCCGAAACCCGCCGGGAACTGAACCTCTCGGCAATCAGGGAGATGCTGGAGGCGCTGGCGAAGGAGGCCCCCCACCTGTTTGTGCTGGAGGACATGCAGTGGGCGGACGAAATGTCCAGGCAGTTTGTGGAGCGGGTGATGGACGAGGAGATGGAGGGTTCGGGCCTGCTGCTTCTGCTGTACCGCCCCGGCTACGAGGCCCCGGAAGAGCTTCCCGAGATCGAGCTGGACGAGCTTCCGGATTCGGCGGTGGCGGACATGATGGACGCGCTTTTGACCAATGTGTCAGGGGAGACAAAAGAGCGTCTCGTGGACCGGTCCGGCGGGAACCCGTTTTTCGCCGAGGAACTGGTGCTTCACCTCCGGGACCGGGGGTACCTGGAGGAGGTGGAGGACGGGTACGAACCCGCGGCCGAACTGGACCTGGATGAACTTCCGGACACAATCCGTTCGTTGCTTACCCGGCGTTTTGACGCCCTTCCCCCTGTGGTAAAAAAAGTGGTGCAGCGGGCTTCTGTCATCGGTCGGAATTTTTCGAAAGACCTGCTACTGCAATTTGAGGACGTGCAGGCGTACGTGGATTTTTCGCTTGATGAGCTGATTCGCCGGGAGATCATCCTGGAACGTCCGGAGGAAAGCGCGGCGGCCGACGGGGCGTACCTGTTCAAGCACGAACTGAGCCGCGACGTGGCCTATGAGACCATATTGGTTTCCAACCGGGAGGACATGCACAAAACGGTGGCGGACGCGATCGAGAGCCTCTACGAGGATCAGATCGAGGACCGGTACGCGGACCTGGGGCATCACCGGGAACACGCGGGACAGATCGA
>CAZOLI010000054.1:0-12686 GCA_964580675.1 uncultured Planctomycetia bacterium | reverse complement strand
CGAATAAAAACCGAAATTCGACACCCGAATAACAAATACTCGCAACCCACAACGCACAACACACAACTCAGATCGACGCAAGACACCTGACGCTTCATATTCCGGTTTTCGCGTCAAACTGGAGGATCGGGACGACACCCCCGACAACCGGTTCAAGAAGACCAAACGGGACGGAAAAGTGGTGTTTTACGAAGACGTTAGCCCACCTCCGAAAAACCACAGACGTTGAAACTCCCCGACCACGGCAAAGTCAAACGTCTCAGTACACACAACGGCGGCGTGAAAATGACCGTGGAATTTACCGTGGAAAAGAAATAATAACAAAACCGGAATACGCTTTTGGAACATCCCGGAAGGGCATGGTGGAATTGTTTGTTTCCATTTTCGGACCTCCAACCGTCCAACCACCCGTGTTGACTGTTCCCTACAGGTCACGAGTCGTTCCCCGGGCGTGAGCGGAGAGCTCTCCAAACGGTGAGACACTCGACGACCGAACACCTCCTTCAGGAAACCCCGAAAATTGTAAAACAGATTAACAAGATAAACTTACATAGATCGCCGGCATATGGCGGTGAATTGGCTTCATCATACCAATATTCATAGGTTTTTACCTTTGGAACAGGAATTGCGTAAAATAAACTCCCCTTCATAAAATCAATCTGATTACGGAAACTCCAAAAACCATGCGCAAATCCATTTATCCGGTTTTGATTGTTTTTGCCTCGTTCCTCGTGTTTCTCGGCTGTCAGCAAACCCCGGAAAACACCCGGGCTCCGTCAAAAGCTCAGGACGTTCGTTCGGCCAATAAGAGCGAGAAAAAGAAGTCGGCCCGGAAGGACCAACAACAAAAGGAAGAGATGCTGTACGTTTATGTCCGTTCGCAGACCACCCTTGTCCCGGGCAGCAAACGGACGGTTCGTGTCCGGGTCTCAAGAGGACCGGCGACGCTGAATTCCCTTCCAATCACGCGGAGCAACAAACCGAAACTTGTACCGGGAGCCAACGTGACGGCGAGATTGTCGGGAGCGGAGAAAACACGAAAACTCTTCAGTTCAAAAACCGGTTCAACGGGAACCGTCCGGGAAAAGTTTACGGTTCCGGACTGGTCGAAGAACAAGTACAAACTGAAGGTACAGGTTCAACACGAGTCAAAATCTCGCAGAGTAACGAAGAACGTGCACATCGTTCATCGCCCGAATTATAAGATTGCAACGGACCGGCCCATTTACCGCCCCGGGGACACGATACAGGCGCGTGTGGTGGTGACTCGACAGGACAGCAAAACGCCCCTCACCGGTCAAAACGTGGAAATCCAACTCCGGAATGCCAGGAAAACCCTGCTGTTCCGGCGGAAGAAAACGACCAATGATCAGGGAGTCGCAACCGTGGCGTTTGATCTTTCCGACGAAACACGGCCTGGCTGGTATGCCCTGATGATCCCGACAAGTTCCGGCACACTTTCAATAAAACGGATTCTTGTGAGGGATTACCAGATGCCGGATTTTAAGATCAACATCGACACGAACAAATCTCACTATGATAAAACAGATGATTTCCGCGGCAGGATTACTGCGAAATACTACCATGGTTCGTCGCTGCGTGGTGGGAAGGGAACCGCGAAACTTTATGTGAGAAAAACGTACGACGATGATAGAGGAGAACAAATAGCGAAAAAATCATTTGATCTGGACAAAAATGGACGTTCCGAAGTCCGGGTAAAATTGCTTCCTCAACTTCGTGACGAATTATCCGGTGACGAATTAGAACACATCGGCTGGTACGAAATAATTCTCCGGGTCCGAATTAAGGATCCGGGAGGACGGATCGAAGAACACTCGAAGGTCGTGGATTTCCAGGGCAAATACGATCGCTCGGAAAGGAAAGACCCGAAAATAATGATCTTTTCGGAGGGCGACGAGCTCATCCCGGACGTGAAAAACAAAATTCATATTATGCTTGTTGATTCGAACCATGACCCAATGCCGGCGACGTTTCACCTATCCACGAAGGATAGCAAAGCCAGTATTCTTTCCCGGAAAAAGGTATCGTCCGGACCCGATGGTCACGCAACAATTCATCTGAAACCTCTCTCCCGGGAAAAGCGAACGAAAAACATGGGCAATGCAGGCTTTCTGTCCACCGGATTTGATTACTGGGAATCGACCATTCGGGTCAAAGCAAAAACGAAGGACGGCAGGGTATTCAAAAAGAAAGAGGAAATAACACTCGATAAAAGACCGGCGATAAAACTCCGTTTTCCCGAAGAAGCATTTCCAGAACCCGGAAGACCCTATGACTACAGCGTGCTTGCCACGGATCGTATAAAACATGTGTATGTGGATGTGTTCACGGCCGGTGAACTCGTGGATACGGATCAGGTGGCCACGGAGAACGGACGGGGACGGGGGACCATAAAACTCCCCGGAAACACCACGGGTCCGGTAGAGGTCTTTGCGTATTCGTTTGACAGAATGGGCGAGAAGATTTCGGACAATCGCTGGCTTTTGCCGGGGGCGTCCGATCGAAAGTTGTCGGTACAACTATCGCCGTCTCGTGACGTTCTCAAACCGGCGGAATCAGGAAAATTATCCATTCGTACAATGAACCCGGAGGGAAAGGGCGTTCCTGCCTCAGTTGGTGTTACGATCTACGATGAACGACTTGATCAAATCTCGCCGACCGGTACGGCAATGCTGAATTTTTACCGGCATATTATTCAGGATTATTTCGTCAGGATTGATGGGGAGGACCGTGATCTTCTCCGGACGGTTCTCGGTCAATCGTCGACGAACGAAAACGTTCGTTTTTTATTAACGACCCGGATTCTTGAGAGGAATTCCTACCAACTCGAGAGGTCGAATTATGGGTCCGGAGCTTCGAACAAGTACGGGGGTCATCTTGGTTTCGTGCGAGATCAGAAAAAATCCGAATTCGTCACCCCGGAATCGGTCGAACACAATGACTACAGACGCCATCTGAAACATCTTCGTCGTACACTGCAGGCCGTCGTGGTAACACTCACGAGCAGAATAGCGAGAGACCACTTGTCTCCCGTAACCCGTAAAAACGGAGAATGGAAATGGAAATCGAATCTGTTTAACGACCTTCTGAAAACCATCCGAAAGGAAGATGAGGGTCCGATGGTGCTGGAGGAGGCGGAAATTGTAACGGATAATCCCCCGGGCCGGCCCATAACCATGCAACGGCTGGCGGACGCTTCCCGGTGGTTTACCCCCAAAAAATGGAAAGAGGCCATTAACCGATGTCGTCTCGTCCGGCTCCAGAAATGGATTCGAAAAACTCATCTGGAACGGCAGGTGCTGAAATACCTCGATGGAGAAGGAGAATGGAAATTCCGTTCCGATGCCATTAAAAACCTCCGACAATCCGGACACATTCCACAGGCGTTACTGAAGCACCCGAACGGGACGGCCATTACGGTCGAAACCCTTCGGAGTTCCCAATATGTTCTCGATCCCCGAAACCTCGCCTTTCGCTATTCCCACATGAACAAACGAGAATTTTTCGAAAAGCTCCGTGACGACGATTGGGATAACGGGGAGAATTCCTACCGGAAAAAAGCAATCAATATTCTCAAAAACGCCCTCACATATGACAGGGAACAGGGCCGCTGGATTCGAAATTCCGATTCCGGATACCTGATAAGAGCACTTCGGAAACTTGACGTAAGTCCGTTTGGTATTTCTGTCTTTGCGGATGAGGAAGAAGGAACGTTCCGTGATCCGAAGGGATCGAAAGAACACTTTCGTGCCTCCAGCCTACTGGCCTGTCTATTTCGCAGGAGTACAGAACTGATGCCGACCCGTGAATTCTACAACGATCTCGAGCATGCGGAGGACAAATATGAGGAGAACACCGGCCAGGATTTATACAGTCATCAAAAGGACCGTTACGTCGTAAACAGCAACGTCCTCAAGAAACTCGTTAAATATCTCCCGGAAGAAACCAGAAAAGATCCCTGGGGGAACCGGATAACGTTAGGAAAACGAACTGTGTTTCACGAAAAAATTGATAAACACGAGAATTTCGGTCACGTGTACTGGCGAAGTGCGGGACCGGACGGGAAGTTTCACACCGGTGACGACATCACCAGCAGGGATCACACCCTGTCTGTTCCCGACGTTGAATTACAGGAAAAATACCGTCTCAAACCGGAAACGGGTATGCCCGTAAAAAAGGTAAAAACGTCGAATGGTGAATATGAATACGAAAAACTGGATATTGACCGAATCATCGGATTCACGGAGTCAGAAACGTCTGGTGGTGGTGCTGGTGGTGGTTTTCTCGGTGGAAGTTTCTCCGCTTCAGGAACAGCCTCCGGTGGATCCGGTAAAAGTCAGGGAACAGGGGTTCGAAACTGGTTCCCGGACACCCTGTACTGGTCGCCTCTGCTGAACACGGACGAGAACGGAACGACCTCGTTCGAGTTCGTGATGGCCGACTCCATCACCAGCTGGAACGTTCAGGCCCAGGCGCACACGGAGGATGGACGGTACGGATCCGCAACAACAACGATTCGTTCACGGAAACCGTTCTTTGCCCGGATGAACATACCGGGCCACCTGAGCAAAGGGGATGAGGTTACGTTTCCCGTTGTTCTTCAGAACAACACCGATGCCGACAAACGAGTGCGTGTGGAACTTGAGCTTGACGACGACTCGGGTCTGAACATAAGCGGTTCGATGAATCGGTCCGGTAAGATCAATAAGAAATCCGTCGAGACTCAGTACTTTCCAATGTCCGCTGAACGGGTTGGCTCCCATGAGATCACCGTTACGGTATCGGAGGATGGGAAGCAACTCGACGCCGTCTCCCGCACAATCGACGTTTCTCCGTCGGGGAAGAAGGTGACCTCCGGTGAATCCGGACGTCTCGGCGAACGTGAGTCCACCGTCCGTCACAACATTCGGATTCCCGAACATGCTCAGAAGGGGTCCGGCGCCGTCTCCGTCCGAATCTATCCGGATCCCTCCTCTCTGCTGATGGACGGAATCCGTGGGATGCTCAAAAAGCCGTACGGTTGCTTTGAACAACTGACATCCACCACGTATCCCAACGTTCTTGTTGTGAAAACCCTTAACAACATCGATCAAAGCGGTGGCGAGGGGGAACTTCGTGAAGAAGCAGTAAAACACATCAATAACGGGTATCAGCGGATGATCAATCACCAGACGGACCAGGGAGGATTTTCGCTCTGGGAAGGACGGGGGGAGCAAAATGAACCCGACCTCTTCCTGACCGCCTACGGCGTGCGAATCTTCTCGGACATGACACAGGTTCGAAGTGTGGACCGTCAGATGCTTGAGGATGCGGTTCTCTGGCTGATAAGCAAGCAACATGAAAACGGTTTCTGGAGGGGAGATTCCGGATATTTTCATACCCCTTCGGACGTGTCCGACAAACAAAAACATTTTCTGAAATCGGTTTATGTGCTCAAATCCATACTTCGCTACTGGACCCGGGCAAATGACCGTAAACAAAAGAAATTGTTTTCCGTGGAAGAAGGGGATACTTCAGGTGACAGCTCCGGTGGATTTCTTGATTCGCTCCCGGAAAACGCCGAAAGATCAACGGACGAAAAAATCAAAATGGCTGTGCAGAAATCTCTGAACTGGATCAAGAAGAACCGGAAGATCGCCCGAAACTCGACGTATCTCCTTGCACAGACGGTTGACCTTCTCATAAAACTGGATCCCACCGACCCCATAACCAAACGGTTCATCCAGGAGTTAAAAGACCGTGCGGATCGCGGCAAAAGGGGACAGGTAAGCTGGTCTACGGACGGCCGTACACTAACGGGCTCAAGAGGCAAATACGCCCGAATTGAAACCACCGCGCTTGCGACACGATCTATGGAACGTGTGGAAAAGAACAGTGATCTCGTTACGGGGGGGCTCCAGTTCCTTCTGAAACGCCGCCGGTCCGACGGGACCTGGGGAAACACCCAGAGCACAGCCCTTGTGCTTCATACTCTCTGGCAATGTCTGTCTTCCACCGGAAATGGAGATACAGGCTCGGTGACCTGCAAAATAAATAATCAAAAGAAAACATGGAACCTTTCTGTAGAAGACCGGGGAACCGTGAAGATGTGGCGCAACAAATCCAAAGTTCAGCAGGGAAATAATCGCGTGGTTATGACCTACAGCGGTACCGGACAGATTCTTTACCAGATTCGGACAAATTGGTGGTTGTCCGAAGAGGAATTTCGTGGGGGAGGAAAAAACAAAAATCTTTCCCTGGACGTTAATTACAAAACAACCTCCGTTTCGGCGGGTGAGACCATACCCGTGTCCGCAACCGTGGAGAACCTGTCCGATCGGTATCTGGACATGCCCGTGCTCCGGTTGAGTCTTCCGGCGGGGACCGCCCTCTCCGAAGGCGTCAGAGATGATTTGAAAAACTTCCCATTTATCAACCGTCTTGAAGTTCGGAACGGGGTGTTGACCTTCTACATGGATGGTTTAACCAAAGGGGAACGTCTACAATTCTCCTTTCCGCTGGTGGCCACGATACCTGGTAACACAAAAACCTCCTTCTCCAGGCTTTACGGGTACTACAATCCCGATCGGGAAGCACTCGCCGAACCGGTTGAGGTAACAATCTCGAAATAAAAACGCTCCGAAACATCACACCGAGCGCCTGTGCTATAACCTCACCTTTACCCATAAGTTATGAGAGGGTAAATCAGCGTGACATTGATACCGAAAAGGTACTCCACGTCGCTATCGCTCGTTGCGGACTCAACTACGAACGTCCCTGAAAGCGTTGTCCGCCGGGAAGTTTGTCGTGGCGCACGAAGCGGAGTGCGCTTTTGGTACCGTCCCGGAAGGAACACGAACAATCTTCAGACAAATAGATTTTTGGGGAAAGGTGAGGGGCGATAATCCGGGTGAAACTTGTCTGGACAGAAAGCATGAAAAACATCATTCGGGCGAACACGGCAAGTAAAAAATACCATCCAACCGTTACAGATGACCGAAGTGTGGAGCCCGCAGACGTCTACGGTACGATCCCCGAAGGCGCAGCCACGAACTGATCCGGGAAGACAGAACACCGGCCATGAGGGTTTACAATACCGCATAAAATGCCTCAACCGTTGTAATCCCACCGACCGACGATGAGGTTCCACTACCATCAACCATCCAATGACGCGTGTTTCGTACCGCACTTGTTCCGGGTTGAATAACGGTGAAGAACCAGAAAGTGTTTACAGTTCCTCCCGTCTTTTTTTTGTTTTGACGGTGGAAAACGTGCAATATTCTATAAGGAAAGGAGGATCTTGACGTAACGTAGAAATGAGACAGCTCCCTGATGATGTGTTAATATAAAATAGGTGGGGGATTGTTGAGGAATCCACAACGACAGATAATCCGTAGATGAATGTATTACACCGGAGCCATCAGGTACCTTTCCGTCACATTTCAATCATTGCGTCTCCCGAACACTTATCTCTCCCGTTCCGGGAGAATACATCTTCCGGAAAGCCGGTCCGGGGATTGGGGGAAACCGAATCGTGAGACCGAACATAATTTTTAAGCAAAAGCACCTATGAACGCATCCGAAAATCGTTTCCGGGAGCAGGCGAAGTCAAAACTGAGCGAGGAATCCCTCCCGGATCCGTCCGATCTAACGGATGAAGAACTGCGCGAAGAACTTCGTGAATTACGGCTCCGGAACATCGAACTCGAGCTGGAAAACGACGAACTGCGCACATCGAAGAAACCCTCCGAGTCCGACTACGGTTCCCACACCTCGGAATCGATACCTGCGGAAGAATTTGAGTTGATCTTTGACAACGTCCAGGACGCGCTGTTCCTGATAAACGTTCGCTGGTCGGACGGTGAACCGGAATTTGTGTATGGACGGCTCAATAAAGCGCATACGAACATTTCCGGTTTGGCCGAGGATCAGATCAAAGGAAAAACCCCGGATGAACTGTTCGATCCGGAAACGGCCGACCACCTCCGGGAACGATACCGGCAATGTGTAAAAGAGGAGGAGTCCATTTCGTACCGGGAGGAACTGGAATTTCCCGCCGGGAGAGAAATCTGGCAGACCCTGCTGACCCCGAATGTGCGAAACGGTCAGGTCCGGCAGATCGTGGGGGCCGCCCGGCCGGTAACGGAGGAGACCGAACAAAGACGCGAACTTCGTATGAAAAGCGAGGCGATGGATCAATCGCCCATCGGGATCACCATCACGGATCCGGACCAGGAGGACAATCCCATCATATACGTTAACGACGGTTTCAGGCGTCTTACCGGTTATTCGAAGGACGAGATCTTCGGTCAAAACTGCCGGTTTCTCCAGGGAGAAGACACCGATCCGGAGCAGGTCCGGAAGATGCGGGAAGCCGTGGACCGCCGGGAAGAAGTGATCGTGGAACTGAAAAATTACATGAAGGACGGGACCGAGTTCTGGAACCAGGTCACCATCGCCCCGATCACGGACGAGGAAGGAAACTTGTTGCGATTTGTGGGATTTCAGCAGGACGTTACGAAACGAAAAGAGATTGAGCATGAGCTTGAGGAAAACGCAAAATTCCTCGAACGGATCAGCGATCGTGTACCGGGTGTTCTCTATCAATTCAAACGAAATCCCGATGCCACGTACGAATTTCCTTACGTGAGCGAGGGCTTCGAAAAAATCGGCGGTGTGCCCTCGTCGGAAGCCCAGGACAGTTTTGACCGAGCGATGCAGTACCTGCACTCTAAATACCGGGAAAAACTCGTCGAGACCATCGAACGAATTGCGGAGGAGCCCTCTCCCTGGAAACAGGAAATTCGTTTTGAACATCCGGACGGCACCACGAAGTGGGCGCTCGGTTCCTCGGTGCCCGAGGAACAACCCGATGGCTCGATTGTGTGGACCGGGGTTATCATGGACATCACCGAACGGAAAAAGGCCGAACAGTCCCTTCGCGAAAGCGAACGGAGATTTCGCACGTTGTTTGAGAAATCCCCCATCGGTCTGTGGGAGGAGGACTGGTCGGGCGCCAGGGAGCACATCGATCAACTGGACATGACGGGGTACAAATCCCCGAGGTTGTACTTCATGGATAACCCAAAACAGATACAGAAGGTGATCAATCACGTTGTCGTTCTTGCGATTAACGATACCGTACTGGAAATAACGGGGGCCGAAAATAGGGAACAGCTCAAATCGAACCTGCCGGATATTCTTGTCGAGGAAAGTTACGAGGACCTCGTGGAACAGGTCTGTACGTTTCTGAATGGAGAAACCAGCTTTTCGTCCACCTTTGAAATTCGTACGTTCGACGGGGCCCAGCGGTCCATTCACCGTGAAATGACGATGGTACCCGGTCATGAAGAGGATTGGTCCCGAATTTTTGCCTCCTATGTGGACGTTACACCACAGAAACAACTTCAGAAACGCCTGGAAAAATCCAACCGCCAGATGGAGATGGCCCAGGAAATGGCCAATCTGGGGCACTGGCAGTTGGACGTACAGGAGGAAACGGTCCACTGGTCCGAGGTGGTGGCGCGGATCATGGGAGTTGACTCATCCCGAACGACCGTGGATATGGAATTTGCCATCGATTGCTATCATGAGGACGACGTGGGGGAAGTTCGGAAACGGGTTGAAACAGCCATTGAACAGGAAGAGGGATTTGGGTGGGAAAAACGGATCCGTCGGCCGGATGGGGAGGTCCATTACGTAAAGGTTGAAAGTCGCCCCCGGTTTGACGAGAACGGAAAACTGACCGCCATCTTCGGCGTCGTACAGGACGTGACCGAAAAAGTGAAGTCCAAACAGGAGCTGGCACGGAGCGAAAAATTATACCGGTCCCTGTTTGAAGAAGCGGGGGAGGCCATTGAAATAATTTCCCAGGACGGGGAGTTCCTCGACGTGAATGAATCCGCCTGTGAACTCCTGGGTTACGAACGAGAAGAACTGATCGGCTTGCCCCTTAATCGTGTACTTGCCGAGGAGGGTCACTTTGAAGAACGGCTTCACGAAAACAGTGATCACGTATTTCGCAGTACCAATGTTCGACAGGACGGGACCAGTGTACCCGTGGAGGTTAACCAGACCACCATTCCCTGGAAGGAAGATCGTGCCATTCTTGCTTTTGTAAGAGATCTGTCCGAACTGGAATGGACGCGCCAGCGAATGGAAGCCATTTTCAATTCCACCGTTTCGTTTATTGGTTTGCTTAATCCGGACGGCCTGATCCTGGAAGTCAATCAGGCCATTCTTGAATTTTTGGAAAAAGAGGAAGGGGAGCTGGAGGATCGGTCATTGCACGAGGTGGATTGGTGGCCCGGGAACCGGGAAGACCGACCGGCCATTCAGGAGGCTCTGCAAAACGCCGCAGCCGGGGAGTTTGCCCGGTTTGAATATCCCGTGGTCGGGACAACGGGAGAGCAACGGTTCGTGGATTTCTCCCTCACACCGGTTCGGGGTAATCAGGATGACATTATTTACATTGTTCTGGAGGGACGGGACATTACGGAGCACAAAGAGGCGTCGCTGGCCCTGAAGAAATCACGGGAACGGGAGGAGCAATTTCGAAAACTGGCCGAGACAATCGGTGTGGTATTCTGGCAGTACGACCTCCGGGAAGAAGAATATCAGTACGTCAGTTCGGATTGTGACCAGATTCTTGGCGTGTCCAGGGAGAAGATTTACGAAAATCCCGCACAAATATTCGATTACGTCCATCCGGAGGATCGTGATCGGGTCGAATCAGTTCTCAAAGGTAAAAAAACAGAGGGGTATGAACTGAAGTTTCGCATGATAAAGAACGGTGAAACGATATGGGTAAAAGACAGGGCCTTTCCCGTGTCCGGTAATGAGGGAAACGTAACAATGGCCGTGGGCATCGTGGAAAATGTCACGGAGGAGGAACGAAACAAGCGAAAACTTCAGGAGCAGATCAAGGAAACGGAGCGGATCAATAAACTGAAATCCGACTTTGTGGCCCGAACAACGCACGATCTTCGCACCCCCCTGAATGCCATCATCGGTCTGACCGATCTTCTCGGAAACACCAACCTGAACAACAAACAGCGAAAACACCTTGAATCCATTCGGACCACGGGACGTTCGATGCTACACCTTACCAATGACATTCTGGACCTGGACCGAATTGAGCGAGATTCTCTTGAGCTCCTCGAGGAGCCCTTCCAGATACGTACCGTTGTGGAGGAAGTCGTTCGTCTCTTCCGGCCCCGTCTTCGACGGACCGACATCGTTCTCTCCTATTCGATAGAACGTGACGTTCCGGATCGCCTGATTGGTGATTCAAACCGGTTAAAACAAATCCTGGTAAACCTGGTCGACAACGCCATTACCCACACGGAATCAGGTAATATAGAGATCAACCTCGAACAGGAAGAATTGACGGATTCGGAAGCAAAACTAATCTTTGCCGTTTCGGACACGGGAAAGGGCATTTCGGAAGAACAACAGGAGCGAATTTTCCGGGACCGGGAGAGGGGAACGGCATCGGCCGGAGAAGCCGGACACGGTCTCGGCCTGGCCATCTGCCAGAATCTCGTGAAGTTGATGGGGGGTGAAATAAACCTGGACAGTGAGGAAGGGTCCGGTTCCACATTTACGTTTACCGCCTGCCTGGACATCGCCGATAAAGACTCCATAACGATGGCTGAGGAAGAAAACATTGAGGGAACGAATGTGCTCATCGCGGATGACAGTTCGGTCGACCGGACCATATTCCGCCGGTATCTTTCCGAGACCGGGGTGGAAGTGGCCGAGGCGGAGACCGCGGAGGAAGCCGAGAACATTCTGACGGACCCGGAGCGTTATCCGGAGCTGGACGCCGTGTTTCTGGACAAACACATGAAGTCGGATTCCGGGCTTCGCGTACTCCGGAACCTTCACGAATCGGAGAACGCCATCGATCCCGAGCGAATTTACATCATAACGGGGGAACCGATGGAATCCGTTCGATCAAAAACGGAGGGTTTATCGTTTGCCGGTGTTCTGGAAAAACCGTTTTCCCGATCCACACTCGTCTGGGCGGTCCAGCGGGTCCGTCAGAAGTTTGGTTCAGAGCAAATTCAGAAGAAGGACCTGGAAAAACTGAAAACACGAATTAGGGATCGAGGTCTGACGGCCGTCATCGTGGACGACAATCCCGAAGCACAGTTGATCCTGGAAGAGTACATGAAGGACTGCATGGATGATCTTTCCGTTGTTGATGACGGCGTCAAAGCCGTGCGGGAGCGGTTTGAACGTACACCGGACATCATGTTCATGGACCTGGAAATGCCCGGCACCGATGGCCTGGAAGCCATGCGCGAAATCCGGAATCGGGAACAGCAGGAAGGATTGGATCCGGTACTCATCATCTGTCAGACGGCCCTGGCCATGAAGTTTACCCGGATGGAGTGTGTCGAGGCCGGTGCGGACGGGTTCATCAAAAAACCCTTTGAACAGTACGAACTTTTGAAAACGGTTCGGGACGTACTTGAGAACAGGGAGGACGAATAAACGGAGGATGAACCGTCGATCGTCGTGAGCTGCAGAGCATGAAATGAAATGAAATGGCGTGCCCATTTTACGCGGCGTCGTGTTTGCATCGGCCAAACAGCGTGAACGACAAAAAACACGGCAATTTCATTCCAACAGTTTGGCGTTGGGAAATGGGTTCTGTTGTAGCGCACGGAGCGCAAGCG
>CAZOLI010000053.1:0-12793 GCA_964580675.1 uncultured Planctomycetia bacterium | reverse complement strand
CCTGGATCGAAAAAGATGGTCAAATCACCCAAGCTCGTCTTCAAAAACAACTCCGGACAGGATCTTACGAACATCGAAATCAAAATGGACGTGGACGGCGGCACCTACCAACAGTCGTTATCACTCGAGTCGGGTGGTCTCAAAACGCTCATACAGAACACGAGCGAGGTTCGGGTGGAGAAGGTGACATTTGGCCCGGACCACGACCGGCGAACGAAAACGGATCTCGGAACGGCGGGGCCCGCCGAAAAGCTGGTGATCAAATTTGAGAAAGACGGGTCCGTGGTCTCGGAACGGAAGGATCAATAACTACAACGACGACGCCGAGGGGACGGAATTACCGGCAGCCGCGGTCATCGTCGGTTTCCGGAGGGATCAATGCATGATGCACGGGACATCATTCTTCCTCCACCTCGAGTTCTTCGGCCGCTATACGGGCGGCTTCCTGTTCGGCTTCCTGTTTTGAGGAACCGGTACCCGGTCCATACTCATCGCCCCGTACCAGCACGATGGCCTCAAACTCCTTGTCGTGGTCCGGGCCTTCCTCGGACGTGATGCGATAATGGGGGATGCGGTTCCATTTTTTCTGAGTAAACTGCTGGAGGAGCGATTTGTAATCGAGGTCGTGCTGTCCTTCCTCCACTTTTCCCACCCGGTTCTCCAGGTTTGCCAGGATAAATTCCCTTGACGCGTCAAGGTCGCTGTCCAGATATATGGCCGCCACCACCGCCTCGAACAGATTTGCCATGATGGAATCGGGAATCCTGTCTTTCTTCCGAATACCCCGCGAAACGAGACAGTATCTGTTCAGTTTCAGTTCCCGGGCCGCTTCCTTCAGCTGACCGGAACTCACCACAACCGACCGAATTTCCGAAAGTCGTCCTTCGGGAAGGTTCGGATACGTCCGGTACAGGTAATCACACATCACCGCTTCCAGAACCGCGTCCCCGAGAAACTCCAGACGTTCGTTGCTTTCGTGACCCATGTGGGTCATCGAGGAGTGGGTCAGTGCCTGGTTGAGGAGCGAACGATCGGTGAACCTGTAATTCAGATGCCCCTCCAGTTCCTCCAGGTCGTCGTCGGAAAGGGATTCCTTCAGGTTATTCATGGTCTACATCCAGAAGATCAAAAGGGACGGTCAATCCGGGACGGAAACATCTGATGGAACGGAGGGTACGGCCCGGTCAGGATGGACAAATAAAACGGCCAGACCGACAAAGCTGGAACAGACCGAGACAACGCCCGGTGGGAACAACACCGGTCGGCGGTGGGGGATCGTCCGCCGGTCGTTCATTCAGGTCCGACAACCGATCCTCAACCGCTGACGGTGGGGGTCGCCATTTCGAGCGAGTCGATCATCCAGCGTTTTCGCCACTCGATCCATCAAGCCTTCAATCATAGTTTTTATAAACCGATCCAGCAATAAAATCAATGATTTTCCGGTTCCAAATGGGGCTTCTCCGTTTTTCCGATAACCCGATGATCGACCGGCCATTCCGGTTTCAGGGCCGTTGTTCGGTCCCGGATAGACTGATATAATGCGGGGATCTGAACAGATCTCTGCCCGGTAACGGCGAAACGCCGGACACGGTTCGACATTCAGGTGTAACCTGATCTACGGGCCGGAGCCATACCCGGAAAATCTCGACGGCCGGGCCCGAGTGCCGGCTTTGCCTTCTTCCGAACCTTGTTCGTCAAATCTCCCACAGTCGTTGAATTTTCATCTTCAGAAATGACCCAAACACCAGCATTACCGGATGATTTAACGGTGGACGCGGACACCCGAATATTGTTTCTCGTCATGGACGGACTCGGCGGTATTCAGCACCCGGACGGTCGGGGAAGTGCCCTGATGGAAGCGGAGACCCCGAACATGGATCGACTCGCCGAGAAGCACTGCACGGGACTCGCCGACCCGGTGGCCCCGGGCATAACCCCGGGTTCGCCGGCGGGCCATCTGGCCCTGTTCGGTTACGATCCGGTGGAGAACCTGATCGGCCGTGGCATTGTTTCCGCCCTCGGCATCGGTTTTGACCTGACCGATCGGGACGTGGCGGCCCGGGTCAATTTCTGTACCGTAGACGAGGATGGGGTCGTAACGGACCGCCGGGCGGGGCGCATCTCGACGGAGGAAAACCAGCGGCTCTGTGAGAACATTCGAAAAAATGTGGAATTGGACTTCGACGGGGAATTTTTCTTTCAAACCGTCAGTGAACACCGGGCCCTTCTGGTGCTTCGGGGAGACGGCCTCGGCGGCAACCTGCCGGACACCGATCCGCACCGGAACGGGGTTCCGCCGCAGCCAATGGAGGCAAACGACGAGGCCTCCGAACGCACGGCCGAACTGGTTCGATCGGTCCTGGACCAGGTGCGGTCAATTCTCTCGTCGGAATCAACGGCCAACATGATCATTACGAGGGGTTACGATCGATACGCGCCGCTTCCGTCACTGAAGGATCGGTTTCAGCTGGACGGACTCGGGGTGGCCCGGTATCCGATGTACCTCGGTTTTGCCCGGCTTGTGGGCATGGACACCCCGGACACGTTTCCGGATTCCCGGGAGGCGGAAGTCGATTTCGTGAAATCCCGCTGGGACGAACACAACTTCTTTTACCTCCACATCAAGAAGACGGACAGTTACGGCGAGGACGGCAACCTGGACGGCAAAATCAAGGTTATTGAGGAGGTGGATCGGCTGCTTCCGGACCTGCTTGACCTGGAACCGGACGTATTGTTGATCGGATCCGACCACAGTTCCCCCGCCGCTCTGGCCTCGCACTCCTGGCATCCCGTACCGGTGCTCCTGGCCTCGGACCATTGCCGTCGGGATCGAACGACGGCCTTCGACGAACTGGAGGCCCAGAACGGCTCACTCGGAAGTGGCCCCGCCACCCGTCTGATGTCCATCGCCCTGTCCAATGCGTCTCGACAGAGCAAATTCGGGCCCTGATCGTTTTCGGGAAAAATCATGAACAAAAAACAAACCTGCACATACCACCAAACGCTCATGCGTCGAGCTCTTTATGGCATCCTTTTCGTGGTCCTGATCACGGGAGCAATTTTTCCTGGAACGGCTCAGGAAGACAACACCGATGATCAACAATCCCCGGAGGAGGAACAGAACGCCTTCCTCCGCGCGTTTCAATCGAAAACCCCCTCGTTTGACGGCGGAGGATGGGGAAACACGTCACTTTTCGCCCTCCGGTTGGACCGCTTCGACGGCCCCCCCTCGGACCCGAAATTGTTCCTGCGCCTTCGGGTGGGTCATCTTCCGGATCGGCCATACTTACGGGGAGCTCTTCTCCGGCGACTTGCTTCTCTCCGGGTGACGTCGATCACCGACTCGAACGGCCAATCCCTGCTTGGCCAGAACGAAAACGAACGACAGTGGCTCCATTTTCAGCAGACGGAAAAGGAAACGACACCGACGCTCGATGCCGTTTCCATTCCCCTCGCCGACGGCAGCCGGTTCCGGGACATCGATCAGATACAGGGAACGGTCCAGTTCCGGGTCCCCGACGGTCACCGGCAATCGAAGGTGGCCCGATCGGAACTTCCGGCCACCCTGGCGGCCGGTACGGTCAAAGCAAAATTAACGCAACGGGAACCCGAAAACGAACAGGATCCTCCCACGTTCCGGACGGAGGTCCGGGAGGGTCTCAAAGACCTCCTCTGTATACGTGGAGAAAACGAGCAGAACCAGCCGGTTCACAGGAAGGTGGAGTACTTTCCGCCGGTTGTCGCCCTGGAGTTTGACCGGGATCTGGTCTTCAGGAAGGAACCGGCGCGATTCGTCCTCTACGCCGCCACCGGCTGGACGGAACGATCGGTGTCGTTCTCGCTCTCTCCCTCCTCCCGGACCGTCTCGTTCTCCCGGAACGAGGTCGGGGAAAAACAACACATTAACGGAGCCACCTTTTGGCTTGAGGAATGCCGTCACGATGAAGAAAACGGGAAAACCACCGTGAAAATTCAGGTGAAGAACGGAGACGAGCGGCGTCTGATTGATCCGCAACTACAGGACGCGGACGGAAATCTGCTCAAGGTACACCGAACAGGAGACTCCTCCCGTCCGAACATAATTCAACTCCGGGCGGACGGGCCGGTGGATACCGTTCGATTCTCCTACCTTACGAACCTGGAAATGAAGAAACAAGACGAATGAACACCCCCCGGGAATCGATGGATCAACTGTCCAACCTCATCCTGCCGGACATCCGGAACGACCTGGAACGGGAGGATGCGGAATCTCTTCGGATCGCGGTGGAGAAACTCCATCCGTCCGACCTGGCCCAACTTGTACGTTATCTCTCCGCCGGGGAAATCGAGACGTTTGTTTCTCTGGTGGAACCCCGGAAACTGGTCGAATCCCTCGAACAGCTGGAGGACCACGAACAGCGTGACATCATACTTGAATTAAGCCGAGCGCAGGCAGCCGATCTGCTGGAGGACATGGCCGCCGACGAGCGGGTGGACATCATCAAACAACTTCCGGAAGAGGTTCGGAAGGACCTGCTGGATCGACTGCCGGACACGGAAAAGGCGGACATCCAGGAACTGGCACGGTACCCGGAGGAAACGGCCGGCGCCATCATGACCACCGACTTCGCGTACCTTTCCCGAAACCTCACCGTGGAGGACGCCATCCGGCAGGTGCGGGTTATCGCGGAAGAACCGGAGCAGCTGTATTACCTGTATCTGGTGGACGAAAACCAGCGGTTAACCGGCATCGTCACCATGCGGGAACTCTTGAGTTCGCCCGGGGAAACCGTACTGAAGGACATCTCACAGAAGGACCTGGTAAGTGTTACTCCCGACCAGGACCAGGAGGAAGTGGCCCGGCTGCTTCAGAAATACGACCTTCTTTCTCTACCGGTCGTGGACAAAGACGAAACCCTTCTCGGCGTCGTCACGGCCGACGACCTGATGGACGTGGCCGAGGCGGAAGCATCGGAGGACTTCCAGCGGGTGGGCGGATCCGAACCACTGAAACGACCGTACTTCGACATCTCCATCTTCCGCATGTCCTGGAAACGGGTCGGCTGGTTGATGATCCTGTTTGTTGGAGGAACGCTCACCAGTTCGGTCATCGGGGCTTACGAGAACCAGCTGGACAAAGTCATCATCCTTTCGTACTTCATTCCGCTTTTGATCGGCACCGGCGGAAATGCGGGAGCCCAGGCGGTCACAACCGTCATCCGGGCGCTGGCCCTGGAAGAAGTAAAATGGGGCGATATCTTTCGCGTTATCGGCCGGGAGTTCGTCACCGGCCTGCTGGTGGGTTCGGTACTGGGCGTGGTTGGGTTCTTTTTTGTGCGCATCTTCTGGTCCCCGAACCCCCGGATCGCCCTGGTGGTGGCGTGTTCCTTTCCCCTCATCACCACCTGGGCCAACGTCATCGCCGGGATGGTCCCGATTCTCGCCCACCGGGTGGGCATCGACCCCACCGTCATATCCGCCCCGCTCATCACCACCGTCGTGGATGCCACCGGCCTGATCATTTACTTCACGCTGGCCGTTTGGATTCTTGGTCTCTGAGGTTCCGTTCTCTCCATAAAAAAAAGCGAATCGCCCCGCTTCGGAGCGATTCGCCTTTTGTTCCTCATCGACTTTTTTACCAGACGTCCCGGCGTCCGTCCTCATTGTCTCCGTCGTTTTCTTCTTTCTCGTCGGCGTCATCGTCCGAGCTTTCGGTCTTCGGGCCGTCGCTTTTTTCGTTTTCGGTGTCATGTTCCTCGGCCTTTTCCTCGTTCGATCCGGCATCGTCCTCGGCCTTCGGTCGAACCCAGGAAGTACACCAGTCCGTCCACCGTTTGTTTAATTTTTCCAGATCCGACGGAAGATTGTCGGCGTGTTTCTCAAGAATGGTCTCTATGTCTTTCCCCTTCTGGAATTCCTCCGCGAGTGTTCGGATAAACTTCTTTCCTTCCATTTCCCGGAAGAACACGAACAACCCGTAGGATTGTGCGTAAAACTTCATGGCTTTTTGCGGGTCCTCCAGTTTGCTGCCGCGAATGGGTCCGGATCCATGATCCTTCCCCTTCATCTGTTTGTGGATGGGGTGTTCCATCTGAAACAGCTCCTTCAGGGGAATCATGCTGTCGAGGTTTTCCCGGAGGTTTTTCTTCCGCTGTTTCCGGAAGAAGTCCGTTTCGTGATACACCGCAATGCCCTCGTCAAACCAGTCCGGAAACGGCGTGCCGTAGGACGTTTTGCCTTTTTTCTTTGCCTGTTCCGAAAAATCGGTAAAGACGTGCTGAGCCAGCACGTGCGCCGCTTCGTGGGTGAGGGGTTTCATCTTGGACTTGATCCGATCGGGAAGTTTGTCCATTTTCTTCTTCATCTTCCCGCTCATAATGTTCTTGACCCACGGGAAGAACCACTCCGCGCCGTTCTTCATATACTTTTTCCGATTCACGGACCTCATGTCCTGTATTGCACTAAAGTCCGTAAACATCACAACGGCTCCCCGGGGGACGTCCTTTTCAAACAGATCCTCAAACCGCTTCGCCATCTCCTCGAGCGGTTTGACCTGTTTTTTGGCCGTTTCTTTCTTCTTCGCATACACGTCAAAGTGCTCGCTCTCCACGTGCTCGTGCTCCTGGGCCGCAAGGAGCGGTGCAAAAAGAAACACAAATAGTAAGGACAGAACCGTAACAAATCGAATTGAGGTACCAGCGGGATCGGTGTGTTGCATTTTCATGACAATCGATGTTCAATATTTTCTGTGTACGAACGCATCCGAACGACGTATTACGTACGAAGCCCACCTCGTACCGTTTGAATGGAACGCGGAACGTCATCTACTCATACCACGAGCATCCGTTTTGATCTGGTGTGCGGATTGAGTGAGGAGGTCCCAGCTAATTCCCAGTGTATTCGGGGATCAACTATTCGAGATGTGTATTTGTAATCGTGAACGGAGCAGCAGCGGAGAGCACATTTCCTTCTTACGGAAGGAACACCCAGGGGCAGAAAACAACGTGCACCCCGGATGGCTCTGCCGTCCTGTGTGCATTACCCGAACTCATTTTTTCCCTTGATTCATACGGAGAAAAAAAAACGTTATTATCAGGAACCAATTGACAGCGGCCACGCCTCCTGATTCCACGCCGCGTCCCAGAACTTGTATTCGTACTGGGCGGAGGTGTGAAACAGCGTCACGAGCTGGTCCAGGTCCTGAAAGGAACGGCGTTCGGCCAGGTCATCCATCAGGTCCCGGCACCATTCGGCCAGTTCGGTAAATTCCTCGCCGGCGTACATCTCGACCCATTGTGCGTACAACTCGTGATCCGGGGGGCCCTGTTCTTTCAGCCGGCGTCCCGTCTCGTTAAAGCCCCACATGCAGGGAAGCAGGGCGGCTACGGTTTCTGCGAAGGTTCCCGTCGAAGCCACCCGTACCAGAAAATCCGTGTACGCCCGCGTTGTGGGCGACGGATCCGTGTTTTCCAGTTCCTTACGGGAGATGCCAAATTCCGCGGCGTACTCCCGGTGCAGATCCATTTCGGTGTTGATGGTGGCGTCCAGAAGCTCGGCGAACTGGCCGAGCCGGTCCAGGTCCGGCGCGTTCGCCGCACCGAGGGCAAACACACGGCTGTACTCAATCAAATACACGTAATCCTGACGGACCCAGTACCGGAACGGTTCTTCGTCGAGGGTACCCTCTCCGAGCTGTCGAACCATCGGGTGGTCAAGAATCGCCGACCAGTATCGATCCGCATCCTCCGCTATTTGATCGGTAAAACTCATGGTCAGAACGGTACAGAAATGACAGCACCTCACGAACGTTTCGAGCCAACAGTGTACAGGGACGGCGGACCCTGTTCAAAATGTGAATTGACGAGTGCCGGGGATCGATTCCGTTCCTATTTTGAATACAGAAGGATGGTTCCGTCCGCGCCGGCAACAACCGCGTGTTTCCTTCCCAGAAACGACACGGCCAGCAGATCGGTGTTTACGTCGACCGGAGCGGCCGACCAGTCCGATCCCCCGTTTCCGGTCACGAGCAGTGTCCCGTTCTGACCGACACAGATGCCGTGGTCCGCGTCGCGAAAATCTATGTCATAGAGGTGATGGTCGGTTCCGGTCTTCTGTTTTGCCCAGCGTTCGCCGCCGTCCTCGCTGGCGTAGAGTTTCCCGTCCTGACCGCAGACCTGAACATGTTTCTTGTCCACGGCGGAAACACCGAACAGATAAGTCATGTTCTTTTCCTCCTCCGGTTCCTGAACCGTCCAGGATTCGCCCCCATCGGATGTGTGTAGTACATTGCCGTAGTTTCCCTTCCGTCTGCGAAATCCGGCTGTGTTGGCACCGGTTCCCCAGCCGTGTTGTCGACCGGAAAATTCCAGGTCGAAGACGGGCATCCGGGGCTTAAATCCCCGACGCCCACTTCCCGGCCGGCTCCAGGAATTGCCGCCGTCCTTCGTGTAAAAGACGTCGCCGTCCGGATGGGACCGCCCCAATCCCTGGGCAAGCCAGCCCTTCTTTTTGGTAAACATCTCGATGTCCGTCAGGGGAAAGTAACCGCCGGTGATGCCGTGCTGGGGCCTGTGAGGAATTTCGTTCCAGTTTTCGCCCCCGTCATCCGTGTGAACAATGACGGTTTTTTCACTGTCGTCGGCGGGGGCCCCGGGCCGGCTCATTTTGTAACCCCCGCCGACGGCCCAGACCATCTTCCCGTTGACGGCATCGATGCTCCGCAGCGTCCGTGACACACCGGTCTTCTGCTTCGACCAGGAATCGCCGCCATTCCCGGTCGACAGTACGGTGCCATCGGCCCCGCAAGTCCACCCCAACTTTCCGTCCACAAACGCCACGTCCTGCAATGTCACACTGGTTTGTACCTTCACTTTTTTCCATTCGGCTTCTTCCTGTGCACCGATCGTAGCAACAAAAAGAAACAAGGAAACAACAACGGCTCCAGCATGGAGATATTTCATGGGAACTCCCCTGAAATTGCAGTTGAAAACAAAATTTTCGGCACCCGTCACCGGCCGGCTTCCCGGTTATCAAGAATAAACGTATGACGGTAGATCCCTGGTAAAATCTACGAAAAATGAGTTTCTTCGTTGGATTCGTCTGGAAAAACCATTAGCGCCGGGAGCAACACCGGAAAATCATGTCTCATACTGCAACGCGCTTTGTCTCGAACGGATCCCTAAAATTTTCATTTAGTAAAAATTATCAAAATAATATATTATTTATAGAATGGAATAACGGTTGCGTTTCACTTCCTTCAACCATGTCAGGCAACCTCAAACAAATGGGGAGTAACGTCCATGAGCAGAACCACACACATCAAAATTCGATGCCCGGAGTGCCGGGGACAATACAGGGTGCCGTCCAAATACCACGGCACGACCGTTGCCTGCCCGATCTGTGATTCGCCCGTACGACCGGGTCCGTCAACGACCGACCGTCCATCCACACAAAAAAACAGGGATGACGTTTCCTCCGCCGGTCGGAGACGCCGCCATGGAACAAATTCACGGTATTTCCGGAATAACAGGCGAACCTTCTCAATACTCGAGTTAATCGACCGGGTGCCCGATCATCACTTTCTCATGGTGGCCGGTGCCGTGGGACTGGTTCTGTTGGCCTTTGTCCTTACCGCCGTCTTCGGGGGTGGGGATCGTTCAATCAACGGAAATAACGCTGAGGAACCGGCGGCCAGCATCGATGCCTCCTCTGGTCAGACCCCGAAGGAACTTTACCAGACCCGATCGCGTTACTACAACAACCGAAACTTCGACGCGCAGTTGCGGATGGTTCTTCCGTCCGAGCGTCCGTACTTTGTTGCCTACCGGTACATGGCCATTCGCCGGCACGTGCGGATCAAAAGCTCGGACAGAGGAGAACTTGCCGAAACATTCCGCCGGACGGTGACGGTAAAACACAACATGAAGGACCGGCTGAAACACCTCAGTTATCGGCGGCTGCGGGGCGGCTTCTGGCGAGACCGGGACGATTCCGCCGAACAGGTCAAACAGGACATGGCGCGGACTCTGCGGAACGTGGATCTCTTTGCCCTCAACCGGGACCTCATGCATTTCGCCCTAAAACACCTGGACTTTCCGGAGACTCTCGATGCGGGAGAGGAGGTTCGGTACGCCGACAAATCAACGGACCGGGTGGTTCTGAAGAGGGCGTCCCAAAATGGGGGACAAACGTTCAATGAACCCGTGTTTCTCCACAGGGACGACCGCTGGTACTTAAGCATTATGGAGAGCATCCGTCGGAACGTCGATGTCCCCGACAGATAAAACCGGAAAACCCGGCGAAGGAGAGAAGAACGAGCTAGAGTTCCGAGAGGCGATTGAGCACTTCCTCCCGGGTCGGATGATCCTCCAGGAACTCCACCAGGGTCTGCATGGCTTCCTTCGGGTTCTGGTTGATCAGCCAGCGCTGGAGGTTCTTTACTTTTTCGTGGGTTTTGGGGGAATGAAGCCGTTCGTCTTTTCGGGTGGCGGTTTCGGCCACGTCGATGGCCGGATAAATGTGGGCGTCGGCCAGATCCCGGTCCAGGACGATTTCGCTGTTTCCGGTGCCCTTAAATTCCTCGAAGAAGACTTCGTCCATCTGCGATCCCGTGTCCACCAGGGCCGTGGCGATGACCGTAATGGATCCGCCGTTTTCCACGTTTCGGGCCAGGCCGAAAAACTTCCGGGGGACTTCAACCGCCCCGGCGTCGACACCGCCCGAAAGGGTTTTTCCCGTCTGGTTAACGCCGGCGAGGTTAAACGCTCGCGCCATTCGCGTCAGGCTGTCCACGAGCACCACCACGTCCTGGCCACATTCCAGGCGACGCCGGACGTTATTCATCACCAGCCGGGTGAGTTCCACGTGGTCCTGTGGTGATTGATCGTTGGAACTGGCGATCACGTCCGCATCCACGTTGCGACGAAACTGCGTGACCTCCTCGGGACGCTCGTCGACGAGCAACACGATGTTCTTGGTCTCCGGCGCATCGGCGCCGATGGCGCGACAGAGCTGTTCGAGTATGGTTGTTTTTCCTGCCCTGGGGGGTGACACAACCAAACACCGTGTGCCTTTTCCCAGCGGAGCCAGCAGGTCGATTACCCGCATGCTGATCTCACCGGTGGAAGTAAGGTCAAACTTCTCCTCCGGCATCAGAGCGGTCAGATTTTTGAAGGTGTCGTGGTTTCGATAAGTGTTCGGGTCCACCCCGCAGATGGTTTCCACGTCGGAGAGACGAAGCCCCTTGTCGTTTCGTTTTACGGGGCCGGAAACGGTCGTTCCCTCCTCCAGGTTATAACGGTCGATCAAATTATTCGACACGTACACGTCGCTATCCCGCTGGCGGATGGGATCCTCAACATCCCTGAGAAACCCCGCCCCGCTTCGAATCGTCTTTAAAATACCTCGTTTTTTTTCTTCGTCGCTCATTAATTCTGTTCGGAAATGAATAATACCTCAATCACACAACATCATATCATCCAGATTTTCACCAGATATGATGGGTACCCGACAGGGTGTGTTTTGGTTTCAAGAGGAAGAACAGCACCCGCAAAAAATGTCATGAAACAATCGGATGTTTTCTTCCGGTGTCGAAGAAACCATGAAAAAATTACCAACTGAACCGCTTCATTGTTCAGTGAGCCGATGGCTCCTTGTATCAATCGGGGCCGATCCGGATCAAGTTCATCGAAACGACCGGGGCCCCGCCCCTTCTGTCAGCACCAGGCGTGAAATGACAAAACCAGCCTGTGATTTCGGGAAGTGGTATCTTTCGTTCTCACTTTATTATCGTACCTTGTTTTCCATGCATATTCAACGTGTTGCAATCTGAGGTCACTGATCGTGGGGGGAGTTCTCCCCGTCACGTCGATCAACTCCGACTTCCGGGAGCACAATCAAGAATGAATTTTCCGGGACACTTCCGGTGAAATTGAACGGATTCTCCCGGTCCCATAGAATAGACCGATCCGTTATCGGAAAACGAACGGGGCCAGATCGGTCCGAACGGGGACACCGGGGTTATTCCGCAGTTTCCGGACGGTCCAAAGAGACACGATCCGCTGGACCGTGGCCGACCGGCATTTGATCCGGCCCCGTCGCCCCTGAACAGAAGAATCATGTTTTCGGTTACTTGTTCACAACCGTCCGTTATGTCATCTTCCCTGTTCCTCGACCCCCGGCATTACGATGCCCGCGTAAAATTAAAAGGGGACGTTCCGTTCTGGAAGCGGCGGGCCGAGCAGGCGGGTGGTCCGATTCTCGAACTGGCATGCGGCACCGGCCGGATTTCCATCCCGCTGGCCCAGAGCGGATTTGATGTCACCGGTCTCGACATTTCTCTTCCAATGCTTCGGCGGGCCCGGAAGAAAGCCCGGATGACCGAAACGTCCATAAACTGGATTCAGGCAGGTATGGAGCAATTCTCCGTCCGACAATCCTATTCCCTCATCTTTATCCCGTTTAACTCCGTCTGTCACCTCCTGGAAAACCGGTCCCTGTTTCGCTGCCTGACCACCGTTCGCCGCCACCTCAAACCGGAAGGGGTGTTCGGGGTGGATCTGTTTAATCCGGATCCCACCATCCTCGCACGGGATCCGGAAGAAGTCCATCCGCATTCCGAGTACGAACACCCGGACGGCAGCGGCACCGTGGAGGTGTTCGAACAAACCGATTACAACCGGCGCACACAGATCAGTGAAAATACGCTTCTGTTTCAGCTGCCGTGCGAAGAAGAACTCCGGAAAGAAATCATCCGGATGCGAACCTTCTTCCCGCGCGAATTTCGTTCGTACCTCCGCCGGACCGGATTTGAGGT
>CAZOLI010000052.1:0-13071 GCA_964580675.1 uncultured Planctomycetia bacterium | reverse complement strand
CGAAAGCAAGATGCTTTCGTTCCAATTATGGTGACCGAAACGGTTGCTTTCTGCAACAATTGGAACGAAGGGGGCCGCCTTCGAACTTCTCCTTTCGTCCCCACAACTTGGATACCGGCAGGAGGTTTCCGGTCTCAACTGCTCGGTCGAACAGACCAGATTCTTGATCAGGGCCATCATCTAGATCCTGATTCTGATCTTCAAAAGCCCGCTCCCTGATAAAAGATGGAGTACCGTTCAGGTACTCCCTGCTTCCATCGGACTCCGTCCGGTCGGGCTCTGTCTTTGGTGATAAATGGCCCGCTCGCTTACGCTCGGGGCTCTGGCTTTGGTGATACAGTTACAGGCGGTTGCCATCGGACGTCGTCCGGTCGAGGCTCCTGCTTTGGTGAAACATTTTCCTTCCTCCCGGCTGAACGGTTCTACTTTTTACCCGTTACTCCTGACTCATCACTCCTCACTCGTTACTGACCACTCCTTACTCATTACTGACCCTTACTTCCTATCGACCACTCCTTACTCGAAATACTCCTGACTCGTAACGTATGATCGCCTCTTTATCTTTATCCTTATCCTTATCTTAATCTACGGTTCGAAGAACCGTCCCACTGGACGCGAAAGCGATGTGGAAAATTCCGAAATACGGTACGACCCAAGACGACAAATGTTTCATTTTCCGTTGTTTCTGTTTACTGTATTTTTGTTTGCCGTTCTTTGCGTCTTTGCGCCTTTGCGTTAAACAATTCATTTTTTGTTTGGTTGTCCACTATCGCCAATCCCCCACTGCCTGCTGTTTTCACACATTAATACATCAACGAATCAACAAATCTACAAATCAACCAATCAACGAATCAACCCCATCAACGGATAATCAACTCTTGACCTTGATCATAATAAGCCCCTTCCTTTGCGAAAGGCTGTACCCGGGACCGGGTATAGAAGGAGACCAGGGAGATTTCTCTTATTTTCGTTCCGGCAACTTGCTCGCCAGCTGCCGAAAAATGGACCGGGTCTGACTCTGAATTTCCGGTGCCAGCTGTTTTCCCGATACCCCACCGACGATGCCCCCGATAATCGCTCCGCCAGTTCCTCCCACTTCCTTACCGATTACCACGCCGGCGGCGGCGCCAAGCAGGGTGGAAAAGCCGCTCGCGTGTTTTCCCGAGCCGGAACCGCCCCAGATTAACACGCCGTCTTTCACGTCCAGCATTTTTGCCGATAAGTCGACGTGGCGATCGGTCATCCGTGACACATTGATAATCACCACGGCCTGAACGCCGAGGATTTTTCCGGCTTTCCGGACGTCGTCGGCCTCCGCGATGTCCTTTCCCTGAAATTCCTTTTCCTTCAGCACCTCCTGCACCTGGTGTCGCTCGACCACGTGATATCCCTTATTGCCCAGTTCAAAAGCAAGCAGGTCGGAAAGCTGATTTTTAACGCCCTCGGCCCGAACCCCGGTTACCTTGACGACGGCCACTTTTTTGATCTGAGAAAAATCATACGTTTTCAAAACAAAACTGTCCCCCGAGGCACAGGCCACGAGAGGAAGCAACCAGACGGACAACATCAGGCGAAGTGCTATTTTCCGGGTCATCTTAAGGTGACCAAAAAATGGAATGACATATCGATCCGGGAACCGACGCCGGAATGACTCAAAACAGGGTCCTTCAACGGTCCTGACAGGAGTTGCCGGGCCGTTGTATCCTCAATATAACGAATTATTTGGGGGCCAGCGACATCTGAATCTGATGTCCCTCCTCGGTCAGCTCATCCTGCACTTTGCTGATGTCCGAGAGTTCTTCCGCAAACTCGCGGACTTTTTCCTTGCCCTTGTCCTTGTACACGATTTCACGGCCCTTAAAGTAAAGAGTAATTCGAACGATGTTCCCGTTTTCGAGGAACCGCCGCGCCTGTTTTCTCTTGGTTTTCATGTCGTGTTCTTCGGTCCGGGTTCGGAACCGAACTTCCTTCACCTCGGTCTGCTGGGCGTTTTTCTTGGCTTTCTTACGTTCTTTCTGTTTTTCGTACTTGTATTTGCCGTAATCCATCATCCGGCAGACCGGGGGATTGGCCTCCGGGGCCACTTCCACAAGATCATGGTTTTCCCGCTCGGCGATGCGCCGGGCTTCCTCAATCGGCATCACCCCCTTGTTCTCCCCTTCCTCGTCCACAAGACGAATCTTGTTGGCCGTGATTTCATCGTTTACGCGCTCCTCGTTGCCGTTGCTTATGGTTGGCCTCCTGTCAGAACAAACATGAAAAAACAAACACGGTGATACAAAATTTCTGGCCCCCTTTCCTGCGTTTCCGTCACTGCTGGTTTGTCTCGCTGTTCGGACCGGGAACCGGCTCTTCCTCGGTTTTCTTGATGAAGGCGGAAACGGACACGGCACCGATATCCCCCTCTTCCCGATCCCGTACAGAAACCGTTCCGTCCTCCACTTCCCGATCGCCTACGATCAAGAGATAAGGGACTTTTTGTTTTTCGCCTTCCCGAATTCGATAGGACAGCGTTTCGTCCCGATCGTCGACCTGAACGCGGACACCGGCGTCGTGCAGTTGATCGCGAACGTCCCGGGCGTATTCCGACTGATCCTCGGAAACGGGAAGTACCCGTACCTGCTCCGGGGCAAGCCAGAACGGAAAATTCCCCCCGTAGTGTTCGATCAGAATGCCGATGAATCGTTCAATCGATCCGAAAACAGCCCGGTGAATCATCACGGGTCGCTCCCGGTTGTCCTCGGGATCCACGTACTCCAGGTCGAACCGTTCCGGCATGGAGAAATCAAGCTGAATGGTCCCGAGCTGCCATTCCCGGTTCAGGGCGTCACTCACGTAAAAATCAATTTTGGGTCCGTAAAACGCGCCCTCTCCCTCGTCACGCTCAAAATCAATTCCCCGATCCTTAAGGGCACCGGCGAGGTCCCCTTCGGCTCGTTCCCACATTTCGTCGCTACCAATTGATTTGGGGGGACGTGTGGAGAGGGCGGTTTCAACGTCCTCAAAGGCAAAGTCCTCATAAATCGACATCACCATATCGATCACGTTCCCCACTTCCTCATTCACCTGCTCCGGTGTACAGAAGATGTGCGCATCATCCTGCTGAAAACTTCTCACTCTCGTCAATCCGTGCGTTACGCCGGATCGCTCCTTCCGGTGCAGCCGGCTGAAATCCGCGTACCGAATGGGCAGGTCCCGATAAGATCGCAGATCCCGGGCATAAATCAGGGCGTGTCCCGGGCAGTTCATCGGTTTCACGCCTTCTTCTTCCTCCTCGATAAAATACATGTTTTCCTCGTATGCATCGGCGTGACCGGACTTCTCCCAGAGGGAGGACCGATAAATCTGTGGGGAAATGACCTCTTCGTAATTCTGTTCCCGGTACCATTCCCGGATGTAGGATTTTAACTCGTTGTAAATGGTGGTCCCATTGGGAAGAAAAATGGGATGGGCCGGCGCATGGTCGGTGAAGTCAAACAGGGAAAGTTGCTGTCCAAGTTTTCGGTGGTCCCGCTGTTTGGCTTTTTCGACGGACTCGAGGTACTCCTGGAGCTGTTCGTCCGTCGGAAACGCCGTTCCGTAAATGCGCTGCATCTGATCCCGGGTTTCGTCGCCCCGCCAGTAGGCGCCCGTCACGCGCTGGAGTTCAAACGTCCGGATTTCTCCGGTTTCGGACAGGTGGGGTCCCCGGCAGAGGTCAACGAACTCCCCCTGTTCGTATAGGGAAATCACTTCGCCTTCCTGGAACTGCTCAATCAGCTCCAGTTTCAATTCCTGATCCCGATCGGCCATGACCTCCACCGCTTCTTCTTCCGGCACCTCACGACGCTGAATGGCGAGGTTCTCCTCCACAATATTGTGCATTTCTTCCTCGATTTTCTCGAGGTCCTCCGGGGTGAAGGGCTGATCGACCTTAAAATCATAATAGAACCCGTTGTCGATGGGGGGACCGACCCCGAGCTGTGCGTCCGGGAAAAGGCGGCAGACCGCCTGGGCGGTCAGGTGTGCCGTGCTGTGCCGGAGGATGTACAGGCCGTCGTCCGAATCAAGGGAAACGAGTTCGAACTCGGCGTCTTCGGTAATTTCGTGATAGAGGTCCACCGTGCGACCGTTTATCTTTCCGGCGATGTAATCACCGGGGGGGAGATTGATCATCTCCTTCACTTCCTCGACGGTTGTGCCTTCCTCAACCTCCAGTTTATCTCCTCCGGGCAGACTCAGTTCGGGCATTCTTCTGGCATTTCCTGATGTATAACGACTATGAATTGAAGGGAAGAACCGGAACCGTTAGTCCGTTTCCAGCTCCTTCCTGTGTAATTTCGTGGATAATGAAAATTTCTGACCGTCTATATTGTAGAAAATTTGACCGAACAATCCAATAAAGGAAGTGGCCCCGGTCTCGATGAGGTGTTTTGCTTTTTTCGTGTCCTCGCCGATGGTCGTTGATTTCCATTTTGACGGCCGGAAATCACCGTCCTTGGAGTCGGCCCGCCAGAGCAGTATCCGCGTCGGCGTGTGGTCGGATTTGTTTTTTACGGAAAACGTTAACTTCTTTCCTTCCTTCACGGTTCGAAGTCTGGAGGAGAAGGACGGGAACTGAAGTTCTCCCTTGATACGCAAAAGAAAGGCCTTCAGCGTGGAGAGGATACGCAGGTAATTCGTGCCCATCTCATGTCCGGCATTGGGCCCGTAGTAAAGATATTTCTCCTGCCTGAGTTTTGAGTAAAAAAGGTTGATGGAATTCACGGGCCAGTATCCATCGTTCGTACCGCTGAATATCAGCGTGGGCATATCGTATGATTCGCGATATGAATACGGATCCACCATCTTCAGGAGTTTTTTCCCCCGCTTGCTGTCCAGACGCTTGTGAAGATTTCTGCTGGTGTAATCCTTAATTTTTTCCGAGAAGGACTTCCACACCCTTTTCTGATTTTTTAACTGTTTCCGGAACCGGAGGTTGTCAAACACCATGGGAATCAGTCCGGACACACGATCATCAATGGCCGCAGTGAGCCAGGAAGTCCATCCACGCTTGGAGGCTCCTCCCACCACGAACTCCGTTATTTTCGTGTTCTCCTTTTTCTGTCCCAGCTTTGAAACCGTGTCCATGGCCCGCACCGCCGACTTCGTCATGGGCAAAAGCAGGGGCCAGGTTTGATCTCCCGTGTCCAGATACTTCTCGAAGGTATGAGCAATTAACGCGTCCTCCTTCAAATCATCAAAAAAGGGCTGATTCGGAACGTTGTTCAGCACGGTTATGACGTATCCCGTGCTTGATGCAACCTGCCCGGCCAAATTCATCATGGTCCAGCCCCCGTCCCCGCCGGCCACGATGACCAACCCGGGACGTTCGGTTTCCTCCTCAGGTTTCTCCCCCGGAAAAACCGTCCAGGTGTTATGTGTCCAGGTTTTGTCCCGCCATTCCTGTGACGTGAGTTTCCCGTGGTAGGCCGTACCCGCTCCCGGAATGTCCTTTGTCTCCTCCACCTTCCAGTCGTAGGCGTTGTCTTCTTCATTAACGTATGATTCGAGCCCGCCGGCCCGGACCCGGCCTGCCTGAGAAAACGTCGTCTGAATCAGAAAAACGGAAATGATCGTCAGTATGACACAGGATATGGGCCAAACGCCAACCCGGCCACTGGTGTGCTGTATCATGGGGTGGTCCACTTGATCGAGGAATCGAAATAAAAAAAGCGGATGAGTTCCGCTTTCTTCTCCGAACAACGAATCATTTTGACCGATCCGGAAATTCTGATGGTTTCTGTATTCACCGGAACGTTTATTAGACCCGCTGATCAAGAACGTTTCCGGGATTGGCGGAGGACCCGATGGGTTGGTTCACCCGGCGCTCTGCTCTTGTCTGAAATTCCTGGCGGCCTCGCTGCTGACGGATCCGCTCGGCCACGTCCCCGTCGTTTTGCTGCGCCCGGTCATCTGGATTGTTCTCGGTCCGTTCGGGATTCGGCTGGTTTTCGGTGTCATTGATCCGCCCCCTTCCCTCCTCTGCTGCTGCCGGTGCATTAAAATTCGTGCCGGGATTCGGGTTCGTGTTGTTCGTCTGGTCGGGGGACCGATTTTCCCGGGCTTCCGTCCCCGCCTCCGTCCCGGCGACGTTGCCGTCAACTTGCTCAAAATTCCGGACGGCAATTTGCCTCTGCACGCGGCGCGTGCCCGGCGTGCTGTTTCCGGCACCTCCGGTGTTTCGGGCGACGTTGTTCCCGTTCCGTTCGTTGTTCTGGCCCTGCTCCACTCCCCCCTGTACCTCCTCCTGCACACCGGGGATGTTTCGCGTTGCTACCGGGTTTATTGGACGGGCCATGGGTATTTCCCTGGAATGTAAGCCTATTTCCCTTCGTTACCTCTATCGTTCACAACATAAAATTATACGGCAGACCAGCCGATAATGCAATGGTTTTCACCCGATGACACCGGCGTCAGGAAACCCCTATCCCCGGTCACCGACACGAAAAAGTCGGACACTTATCCCGACGCCCCCCAATGTTTCCTGTTTTGGTTCCATATTCATATGGTGTGTGGTACAATTGATCCGGACAGGATTGCACCGATGATCTTCTCCAGGGGTAATCAATTTCCATGAACACGGAAAGACGCTGTGTCGGCGTGATGTCCGGTACCTCGCGAGACGGCATCGACGTTGCCCTCTGCACCTTCTCCGGAAGCCCATCACGGCCGAAATACCGGCTCAACACGTTCCGGACTTCTCCCTATGAAGAAACCTTCCGTTCCCGGCTCAAAGATGCGTCCGACATGCGTCCACCGGACCTCGCCCGGTTGCACACAGAACTCGGTCGAAAAATCGGCCGGGCCGTGAACGAAACCCTTTCGGCCTCGTCCACTTCCCCGTCGAGCGTGCAGTGTATTGGATCCCATGGACACACGGTGTACCACGGACCGGATGCGGACCCGCCCTCGACCACACAAATCGGAGATGCGGCTATCATTGCCGAAGAAACGGGGGTGCCGGTCATCTCGGATTTTCGACCGGGGGACATGGCTGCCGGAGGAGAGGGGGCTCCTCTCATTCCACGGGCCGATCAGTTGCTCTGGGGTTCACCGGATCGAAACCGTGTGCTGGTAAACCTGGGAGGTTTCGCCAACATCACGTATATGCCCGCCGGGAACCATTCGGGTCAGATAATGGCCTTTGACGCGGGCCCTTGCAATGTGTTACTTAACGACCTGGCCCGTCGTGCGGGTCTGGGTGAGATGGACGAAGACGGTCAGACCGCTCTCCAGGGAGAGGTCATAGAGGACGCAGTTTCAAAAGGAATGGACGATCCGTACTTTCAAAAACCCCCGCCCAAGTCCACGGGCCGCCGCTATTTCTCCAGGAACTGGATCGAGAACTGGCTGGACCAGTTTCCGTCCGACACAGGTAAACCGGACCTGCTGGCCACCGGCAACGCTCTCGTGGCCCGGTCCGTGTTACAGGCCATCCGGGAATTTCTTCCCGAAACCCCGGACGATGTGATACTGACCGGCGGCGGGCGGAAAAACAAACGCCTCGTGAACGAATTCACGAACCATGCCGGATCGATGAACGTACAACACGGAGAGGAGGCGGGTATCGAAAGCGACGCACGGGAAGCCATCGGATTCGCACTGTTCGGGTGGCTGTCCGAGCACGGTGAGCCCGTCAACATCCCTTCCGCAACCGGTGCCGATCGGCCGGTCGTGCTTGGCAAACGAACGCCGCCCACCGGACGGCCCACGTAATCCCCCTTCGGCGGACGATGATGATAATAATGAAGATCATGATAACGAAAACGAACAGGGCCCCGGTACAGATGAGGTCCAAACAGAAATCGATAGACAAATGCAGAAAGCATTCATTCGTTTTCGCAAACCGAGACGTTCCGAAGGCCACACCGGGGTCCGGGTCGAAGTGAGGGAATCGCCAGCCCCCCCGGAAACCGTTACAATAACCAGGTTATGAACGCCAAACAACGAGAAAACGTTTCCACCTCCTCCCTGATTGCACCGGCCATCCGGCATGTCCGGGGGACAACGGAAGAAATCGATAAGTGGCAACAGGACCTCGCCCGGAACGACTGGTTCGGGTACATTCTGTTTGACGGGGAGGCGGATGACGTACAAAAACTTACCGGAGAACTGCAGGCGGTGCGCGAGAAGCCGGTACTGATCGCCGCGGACCTCGAGCGGGGCCCGGGTCAAAAGTTCAGCGGAGCACTGGAACTCCCCTCCCACATGTCCCTCGGGGCCGTTAACGACCCGGATCGAACAAAACAGCTTGCGCGGGACGCGGCCATTGAAGCGAGGCAACTCGGGATCAATTGCATTTTTGCCCCGGTGCTGGACCGGGCCTCCGAACCGTCAAACCCGATCATTCAGGAGCGGGCAATTGCGGAGTGCCCCGGGGACGTGGGCCGGCTGGGTACCGCGTTTTTAAAGGGCCTGCAGGAGGGGGGCTGCCTTGCCGTTGCGAAACACTTCCCGGGACACGGGCGCACCAGAACGGATTCCCATCGTACCCTGCCCGTGGTTGAGGCCCAGCGAAACAAATTAAACAACGATATCATGCCCTTCCGGACCTTGATCGAAGAGGGTTGTCCCGGAATGATGATAAGCCACGTGCAATACGACGCACTGGATCCGGAAGACCACCCCGCCTCCCTCTCCCCGTCCGTCCTGCGTGACCTGCTGCGGGAGGACCTGGACTATGATGGTCTCGTTTTCAGTGACGCCCTCATGATGGAGGGGGTTGAAGCAGACACCCATCCCGACCGGGTTCTCCAGGCGGTGTCCGCCGGCCTCGACGTGCTTCTTTATCCTTCGGCACCGGAGGAATTTGCGGAAACACTTGATGACCGGATGAAGGAAAACGGCGATTTGACACGGGAACAAATCAAGCACAAAGCCGGATATCTCCGAAAATCTCTCTCGCCATTTCTGGAACAGTCCCCTCCTTCCACGGACCCGGAAGCGGTAGAATTGTCGGTGAGAACGGCCGAGCGCGGCGTAACGGCGCTTGGCCGTGAAGACCGCCTTCCCTCCTGGAACCCGGAGTCGGACGTGCTACTGATTCTGCCCGATCCGGACCAGGAGGAACCCCCTGGTCTGTTGCCGGAGAATCTTGGCCTGTCATCGGGTCAGTGGACCACCTGGAACGTGGGAAAACAGGCAGAACCCGCCGGGGTTGATCCCCCCGAACGAAGGATATGGCTGGCTTATTTCTTCGAAACCCTCGCCTGGAAGGGACGGTCGGAACCTCGCCGGGAGATTCTCGACCGGATGAATTCATTTCTTTCGTCCCGGGACAAACCGGTTCTTCTGTCGTTCAGTGGCCCGGGGGCCGTCCGAAACCTCCAGCATCCCGATCGATCTTTTCTCTTTTACGGCATCGATCCCGTCCAGCAACAGGCCGCCGCTCGCCTTATGGAGGCGGGAGGGGAAGCAAGAGGAACCCTTCCCGTAAGATGGCTGTCACGGTATTAAACCCCATCCAAAACGCCCTGTCCCATATCCAAAAGTTCCTTTGATGGGGGGAGGGGATATTCGTTAAAATGTACGCAGCGGAGCAGTGTGCACGTTTTTTTATTGCGAAGCGCCCCCCGAATAACAAACGTGTACTCCGGGCGACGAGGGGTCGCCCTCCGTACACGACAACGAACACAGCAATTTCATTCCAGGAGTTTTGCGTCGGGGAATGGGTTTGGTACGTATTGTTCGACCCGTCCGCTGATGGTTACAGTTTTAAATTATGCGGATACGGATCTCCGTCCTTCACGGAGACAAACACAAACTGCGCATCACACATGTCGACCTTTTCTCCGCTCTGATTGGTCTCCTTTTTCGCGGTCACCTGAATATTGATGGACGTGGTCCCCAGGCCGGTGATCCGTCCCCGGAGAAATATAATATCCCCCACATTGCCCGGCACCAGAAAATCCACGTCGTCCAGGTGCGCGGTCACCGCCCGGTCGCACTCGGACGCGTACAGAAGCCGTTTGGCCGTCATGCCGGCACAGATGTCCATCTCCTTGACGAGTTTGCCCCCGAATAGGGTGTCCATGTAGTTCGTGTGCTGTGGCTGGACCGAAAAACCGGTCTTAAATTCGAGGTTTTTTGCCTTTTTTGCCATGAGCTGAACAGAAATTAACTGTGTGGGATGCCCGAAAACCGCCGATTCATTCCATAGAACTTCACTTTACCGGTTCCGTTCATGGATCTCAATTGAGCAATTTGAAACAAGCCTCCGTCTGGTCTACAGTACACGTCGAACATTCATGTGAGCGTTCCATAACAGAAAACTAAACGATGCACGGACATCCCCGTCAGTCCGCAAACAGACGCACACGGTCGAACCGGTTCCCTGAAAACGCCTCCGAATTGAACCGGGATCCATCGGAAAAAAGCCCCTATAATCAGAAAACAAGCAGGTACCCCGGAAAACGACGCTCCGTTTCCGGCTCTGCCCGTGCGTTTTCAACGCGTTTTTCATCCCCGAAACAATCCGGATAAACCTCAAACATGGAAATTTCCAGCCACATCAAAGAAGGGTTTCGCGTCCTTCAGGACCACCCGGCCGAAGTCATTTTTGGATACGTTATTGTGTTTTTCGTTAGTTTCTTTTCCTTTGGCATCCTTGCCGGCCCCATGGCCGTCGGGTACACGGACATGCTGAACGGACTTCGGAACGGACAGGAGGGCGGGGTCAGCCGGATGTTTGACCGGGCTTTCCAGAACGTGGGAGACTCCATACTGGCCATTTCGCTTCCGGTGTTTGTCGTGCTCTTTGCGGGCTTTCTCCTTAATTTTATCTACGTTGGTCTGCAACAGATTCTTATCCTCGGACTCACGCTGCTGTACCTGTACTGGATTGCGCCGGTTCTTGTGATCGAACGGGTGGACTGGCAGGAAGGAATGCAAAAGGCCTGGGAGTTCGGCACCGGAGGGGGGGACCGGGTGATTTTTGCCCTTGTTCTTTCCCTTCTCAGCAGCCTGGGAACGGCCATTTGTTTCATCGGTGTGTTTCTCACCACTCCCATTTCCATGTATGCCGCTCTTGAAGGGTATATTGCGGAAACAAGTGAGGAGGAGGCCCCGGACGAACCGGCGGATTCTCCGGATGCGCCGGAGGCGGACACCCCCTCCGAAGAAACAACCTCTGAAGAGAAGGCTGAAGAAAGGGACACATCAGGGAATGACGAAGACAGGGATAACCTCTAATCCTCGTTTCCTTCGTCGTTCGCTCTTTTCCCAATCCAGAACGGAACGCGAATGGATCTGTACTTCCTCTTTTGATCGCCGTTCCGAAGAAGGATCCCGAAAATCAGATGTTCCCGGGTCCGAACCACGATCAGTTTTGCTCCCGAATCCGACGGAGGTTTCTCTCCGGTGGGAGTGATCCCCTCTTCTTCGACACGGGAACGAACAACCTCCAGTAATTTCGTAAACCCTCCCCTGCCCGATTTCTTGCCCTTGCTTTTCAGTCGATCACGCGGCTCGACACGAATGGATTCCAGCCCGTTCATTTCTGGCCGAAGACCATCAACCAGGCAATGTACCGCCGCTCGTATCCAATCATTCCGGTGCTGTTCCGTTAACCATGAATCATTATTTCCTGTCCCTGTCTTTGTCGAACGCTCAAAATACGGAACCGATAGGTCCTGTTTCAGAGAGCGTTTCGCGAAGCGTTTGAGATCTGCCTCCAGTTCCTCGGACCGACAGAGGTACGTGGACAGGTGATAGGAGGGCTTCCATGATTTCTCTAGCTTTTTCAGGGCCAGGGCCCGATGAAAGAAGATATATTGATACTGATTTTTCTGAACGGACGTTTTTCTCAACAATCGATCAAGAATTTTTAGCGCCGTTTCCGGTTTGTCTTTTTTCAGGTACGCGTACGCGATCGAATCCTGAAACGAAGAGGCGTATTTCGGATGGTGAACCGTGGCTTCGTGAAGAAGGGAGATGGCAGAATCAAGTTTTTTGTCCATCTTAATCCAGCACCAGGCAAGGTTCGACATGGCAGAAGGATTGTGGGGATGATCCGATAACACGTCCGAAAAATGGTCTGCGGCCCGGTGATAATTCCTCTTTTTTAACTGAATATTTCCGAGCGAAATGCGGGCCCGGAAAAACGTCGGGGCTTTTCTCAACGCTCGTTCGAACTGAAAGCGGGCCTTTTTCAATTCTCCCTTGTCCAAAAATAGCTGGCCGAATTCAAAGTGCTTCTGAGCGGAGTACTTTTTAAACGGAATTCCTGTGGGATTCTCCCTGGCAAACGGATTCAGGAATTCAACGGAAACACCACACCCCGATAGAAGAACCGGTAGAATCATCAGAATAATGATTGCCCCCCATTTGGGTCGATATCCTGTTACTTTTTGTCCGGTGGCCATAATTCAAGAGTTGCGTACTTTGTCGGTTTCCAGATACTCAACAGATCCTTCTTTCGTATGCCTGACCTTCCCCGGGGTCCGAGCACAAAGACATAATTCTCGGAATATCCCACCACGGCATAAAAATGATAAAGAGCGTTTACCCGAAATACAGGTACGGTACCAAAAAACAGCCCAACGTCCTGTTTTTTCGTAAGCTCCACAAGAAGAATAACGGGTCGTTTCTCGTCGACCGCGTTTTCAAGCAATTTTATGCTTCCCTTTTTAATTTTGGCTTTTAATCCTCTGTTTTCCGCATAAAGTCGGAGCTCCACAATATTGATACCTTCTTCATCCCTCCCCATTAATTCTTCACCGATCTCCTCGGGGGTCGAATCAAAGCCGTGATAATTCAAAATAGGAGAAAGCGCCTCCGGACCACAATAATATTTTCGCTCTGCTTTCTGAAATTTGACGTCCTCCAGAAGAACTTTATTTTTAATATCCTTAATTTCATCCATTTGCCGGGTGGGCAAACAACCGGCAACGAATAGCAGCAGGCCAACGGTGATGATCATGTCTTCAATCACACGGATCTTGGTCGATGGGTTCATGGGAATCCACAACGTACTTCATGCCCGGGTCTGTATCATAGGCCGATTTGCTCTCGAACCTCCCGATCAAAAAATTTTGGGCAACCCAGGAATAC
>CAZOLI010000051.1:0-13748 GCA_964580675.1 uncultured Planctomycetia bacterium | reverse complement strand
ACGGACCCGTCCGGGTCACTGGATTGATCCGAGAAGTAGACCGTTTCCCCGACCAGCGGAAACGACGGAGAGAAGGTAAAATCGGCCTCCGGGGCGGTGTTGGCGGTGACCTCCACCGTCTGGCTGGTGCTGTCGGTGGCCCCGTCGTCGTCGGTGACCGTCAACGTCACCGTGTAGGTTCCTCCACTGTCGTAGCTGTGGGACGGGTTCTGACTGCTGCTGGTGGACCCGTCGCCAAAATCCCAGCTGTAGGAGGAGATGCTTCCGTCCGAGTCGCTGGAACCATCGGTGAAATCAATCGTCTGCCCGACCGACGGCGAGGACGGCGAATAGGTAAAATCGGCCGTCGGCGCCGCGTTGGCCACCACATCCACCGTCTGACTTGTGCTGTCGGTGGCCCCGTCGTCGTCGGTGACCGTAAGTGTGACCGTGTAGGAACCGGTCGAATCATACGTGTGAGAAGGGTTCTGGCTGGTACCTGTGGAACCATCGCCAAAATCCCAGCTGTAGGCATCAATGCTTCCGTCCGAGTCACTGGATCCGTCCGTAAAGTCCACCGAATCTCCCGGGTGCGGCTCGGTCGGCGAATACGTAAAGGACGCCGATGGCGGTGCGTTGACCGTAATGTCCTGGCTGGCGCTGTCGGTGGCCCCGTCGTCGTCGGTCACCGTCAATGTCACCGTGTAGGTGCCGCCGGAGGAATAGGCATAAGACGGGTTCTGATTGGTGCTGTCCTCACTACCGTCCCCGTCAAAGTCCCAGCTCCAGGAATCAATGCTTCCGTCCGAGTCACTGGATTGATCCGTAAAATCCACCGTCTCCCCCGCGTCCGGATGAGAGGGACTGAAGGAAAAATCGGCTATTGGCGAGGAGTTCGTGCTGTCGGAGGTATCGGCCGTGACCTGGACGTCGTCGACGTGCCAGTAATCGTAGGTGTCTCCGCTTCCGCCCAGCTGGTGAAAGCGCAGCTTGAACCCGCTGTGAAAGGCCGCGTCCGGCAGGGAAAGGGTGGGGGTATAGATCTCGCCGGCCGTCCCCCCCCCGGCATAGCTTGCGAGGCTGTTCCAGGTGCCGTCCGAGGCGAGGTACTCCACGACCATGTCCTCCCCGGATTCCGGATTTTCGCTGAAACTGTCGTCGCCCCGGCGAATCCAGGCACTGACACTACCCACGTCATAAGAAGAGAGGTCCAGGGAATCGGTGCCGGTTGCGATCTCGCCCTCGCCGGTGTACATCGAGTAGGACCCGGAACTGGACGTCCTTGTGTCCACGCCGGAGACACCGGATCCGCTGATGTTGTTTACGTTCCACTTGTCGGTGAGGGTTCCGTCGTCGAAATTGTCCGCAAAGACGGTGTTGCCGGAGACCACCGTGATGTCCTGGCTTGTGGAGTCGGTCAATCCGTCGTCGTCGGTGACGGTCAGTGTCACCGTGTACGTATCGGCGGAGGAGTAGCTGTGTGTCGGGTTCTGGTTGGTACTATCGGTGGTGCCGTCGTTGTAAAAATCCCATTCCCAGGAGGAGAGACTGCCGTCCGAATCACTGGATTCGTCCGAAAACTGGATGGTTTCGTCCACGGTCGGGGTCGAGGGGGAGTAGGAGAAATCCGCGGTCGGCGCGCTGTTGACGGTAATGTCCTGGCTGGTGGTATCCTGGGCCCCGTCATCGTCGGTGACCGTCAGGGTCACGGTGTAGGTGCCCCCGGAGGAGTAGCTGTGGGAGGGGTTCTGGTTGGTGCTCGTGGTTCCGTCGCCGAAGTCCCAGCTCCAGGAGGAAATGGAACCGTCCGAATCACTGGATTCGTCGGTGAAGTTCACGGTTTCGTCCGGATCGGGATTGGTGGGGGAGTAACTGAAATCCGCCGTCGGCGCACTGTTATTGGAATCCGCAAACCGTGCCAGGGTATTCTCGAGATTTAACCGACGCCCGGAAATTGTCTTGCCGTCGAGGGACGACAGGGGATCCCCTTCCTGAATTAACCCATCCTTTACCTCGGTATACGACAGATCCGAGTGCATACCCCAAACAAGGGCCGCCGAACCGGAGACGTGTGGGGTCGCCATCGACGTTCCGGTGTACGAACTGTAATCGTTTCCCGGAATCGTGCTCCAGATATAAGAACCGGGTGCGCCGAGGTGAACGGTCTCATCACCGTAATTGGAGTAGTTCGTATCCAACTGGTCGTCGTCATTGGTTCCGGCAACGGCGATCACGTTGTCCACGTCGTAGGACGCCGGATAAAACGGATCCGAATCGATGTCTCTGGAATCGTTTCCGGCCGCCGCGGGAAACAAAATACCTGCATCACGGGCTCGCTGCACCGCGTCTTTCAGGGAAGACGATTTGGAATCTCCTCCCCAGGAATTGTTTAGTACGTCAACGCCTTTATCGATGCCGTAATCGATGGCCTTTATAGCGTCGGAGTAGGACCCCCTGCCATCATCCCCACCAAGAAATTTAAGAGCCATGAGTTGTACATTCCAGGCCGTCCCGGCGACACCGATCTCGTTGTCCGTTTCCGCACCGATCGTTCCCGCTACGTGTGTGCCGTGATCGATGTTTTCGGAGCGATCACCTGGATCCGAATCATCATTATGCCAGTCCCAGCCATAAACGTCGTCCACGTAACCGTTGTTGTCGTCGTCGACCCCATCCGTACCATTCAATTCCTCGCTGTTCACCCACATATTGGCATTCAGATCCTCGTGAGCATAGTCAATGCCCTCGTCCACGACACCAACAATAATGGCCCCCGCATCTGTGCCTCGATCCCACGCTTCCGTCGCGTCAATATCGTCATCCTCCGAATCCTTGAAACCCCATTGCTGGGAAAACCGGGTGTCATTCGGTTCAACGGACGTCTCCGCGATAAAGTTCGGCTCCGCATAAGACACAACCTTTTTGTTTCCGTATTCTTTTTTCAGTAGTTTCAATGCTTCCGGCACCGAACGTTTGTCGGGCAACTCAAGGTGCACCCATCCGGGAAGCACGGACTCTCCGTTCGATTTCTGAAACTCACCCGTTCTTTCGGCATCCAGTGTCTTCAGCACATGTTTAACCGACTTTTTCTTTCGTTTCTCGGGGACCTTCACCAGCAGTTCACCGGGAACGTACTCCCCGTTGACCATCTCGTCGATCCGTTCCGTCCAATCCTTTTCCGTCGGCTCCTGGTTTGCATCGTCCTGCCGGGACCCGCCCCCCGATCGACCCTCCTCCGACGTGCCTTCTCGATCAGCTACGTCCGAATTCGAATCTCCCTTCCTTTGCTTCCGGATGTCCGGATCTTCTCCATTTCCCGCCGAAGAACGTCGGGCCGCATTTCCCAATTCGGAACGATCCCCCGACGGATCCGGTGCTTCTGTAAACTCCTCCACATCGGTGCCGTTCTCCACCTGGTCCTGTTCCTGCTGTGTAACCTCCGGGAATATGACCTCCGTTCCAAACATGTACCAGCCAAGCAGAGCCACATTCACCAGAAGAAACAAACCAAGAATCAACAAATTTCTGTTTCTTGTTCTCATGTTTGTTCTCCTGTTATTAATTTCTAAAACATTCCGGAACCAAAACCGGTCGACCCGTTTTTATTTCGTTTCTCCTTATAAAAGCGCAAACGGGGTGCCACAACAAACGACCACAACCCTATATCCGTATAATCCATTTAATATTAATAACTTACAATTTTTTGAGTCCAATCCCACCTTAACCACCACCGCTAACCGGTCGAGTAAAAGGAAATTTACGAAATACAGGGTTAATCCGATATAATTCCTTTATATCAATGACCTTGCATATGATGTGAATTATTAATTCACAAAAATCGTAGCTGGAGGGAACGAAAAGGGGAGGATTCCGGGGTGGAATTTAAGTGATCGGAAAAGGAAAGGGCCAATGGCGATTGCCCGGGAGGCAGGAGTGGAACAGAAATCGGGGAAGGAGATGAAGGATATTAACCCGGCCGGAACGTATCGGGATTCAGATCATGTTTCTCACAGAGGTTGTACACGGCACGCCGGCTTATGTCCCAGGTTTGTGCAATTTCGCTAATGTTTCCTTCGGTTCGCCGAAGGGCTCTTCGAAGATGAAACTTCTCGTAGGCATTCCGAGCATCCTGAGGAGGACGATGCCAGTTCACCATGCTCCCGGAATTCTGACGTTGTTGGACCGATGACCGGTTTTGGGAGAGGGTCCCACCGGGGGATTCGTTCTCCTCCGGAATGTCCGTTACGTCCTCGGGTTGAATAATATTTTTGTCCCCGCTGTAGATAGCGAACAGCTGAACAGTGCTTTTTAGCTCACGAATATTGCCGGACCAGGACCGTTGCATCAACTTCCGGCATAACTCGTCGCTTAATTGCTTGGGGGACTCTCCCCGTTTTTCCGCAAACTCCTGCAGGAAGTGATGTGCGAGCTGGGGAATGTCCTCACGTCGCTCGCGTAACGGGGGCAAATTTATTTTGGCACCGTTGAGACGATAATACAGGTCTTTCCGAAACTCGTTTTCCTCTATCGCCAGTTCGATCGGCCTATTCGTGGCACAGATAATTCGGACGTCCACATCCACGCCCGATTCGGCACCGATTCTGCGGACCGTACCGGTTTCCAGTACACGCAGCAACCGGTTCTGAAGTTCGTAATCCATGGACGTAATTTCGTCCAGGAACAGGCAGCCTCCGTCCGCCTGTTCAAACAATCCCTTCTGGGATTCGGTGGCTCCGGTAAACGCCCCTTTTTTGTGCCCGAAAAGCTCGCCTTCCAGTAAATTTTCCTGGAATCGCCCACAGTTAACGGCCAGGAACGGTTTATCCTGTCGTGGCCCATTGTAATGTATTGCGCGCGCAACCAGTTCTTTCCCGGTGCCGGTCTCTCCTTCCAGTATGAGGTTTAACTCCGTTGGAATAAGCCGATCAAGGGTCTCAAACACCTCCTGCATTTCCGGGGAACTTCCTTTTAAATTTTCGTAATCGTATCGGGTCTTTAGTTCCTGGCGGACGGTTTTGAGTTCCGTTTCCCTGCGATGATGCTCCACCACCTGCTGGAGGTGATCGCCCATTTCATCGGTCACCTTTTCGAGGAATTGCCTGTCTTCCGGTCCGAACATCTCCCCCGGTTCGGTGTTTTCCAGATATATCGCAAGATTGTTTTTTCCGGACATGGTCACCGGCACGACGAGAACCGACCGGAGTTCCAGTCGCCGGACAGTTGAAAATTTTCTGTAGGTTTCGTTGTCCGCCGCGTTTTGAATCAGCAACGTTTCTCCTCGATCAAACGCTTGTTCGACGAGTTTTTTGCTCACCGCCTCCTCCAGCGACAGATCCTCAGAACGTTCCTCGTCCCCCTCTCTACCATCGTTTTTATCCCCCATTCGCTTGCTCACCACGTTCAGACCGTCGTTTCCTTCCAGAAGGACAAATCCGCTCCGTGCCTCCGTTACGTTCACCAGGGTTTCCAGCATAACGGACATTGATTTCTCCAGATCCAACCCCGCCGACGTTACTTCCTGAAGCACGGACAGGAGCATAATGCGTTCTCGGGAAAGCGGCGGGAGTGACAAATTCGATTCCGTAATATAACGTTCCGTTGCTCGGACGGTGGTTTCCGTCATGTCGGAAACGAACACCACGTCTTCCTCCGTGCTACCGGATGCCATCTGAACTGCCTCTTCGAGCTCATCGAGAAGACGTTCCACGTTTCGAAACGACTGTCCTTCCGGAGACGAGATCCCTGCTGACACACGTGGAAATTCTTCTTCTGATGGATTTCCGGGTAGCAATTCTCGAATCTTTTCAAGAATTTCTTGCACAACCCGCCGGGTTTCGGACTGGTTCTCCGGCAGACACAATCCAAACAGGGTTCCGGCCAGGCGAGCCGATATTCCAACCGGACCGAAATCTCCGGTGGGCGAATCCTCGACATCCCGTTCCCCGCGTTCCCTACCAATCGAGTTAAGGACATCTCCAATGTCGGACACAATTCTGTTCTTCTCCTGAAATCCCAATTGACGATTTGCCACATCCAACCCGTCAATACGGATCAGCACAACGGACACGGGTGAAGCGTCTTCTTTGTCTGCGGGGAGAATGGCCTTCAGGTGTTTACGGAAGGTGTTGGGTGTCCCGATGCCGGAAACGGGATCCCTGATCGGCCCCGGAACATTTTCCCTGCTGTCTACCGGTACCATTATCCCGGTTTGTGAATCCGTCTCCTCCTTCCGGTCCACAATCTCCTTCACCCGCCGGACGAGTGATTCCAGACGATCCACCACCGGGTTAACATGCATTTCCCGTAACCGCGTTAGTGTATCCCGAACCTGTTCCGGAACCTCTCTCCGGTTCCTGAACCGAAACTGAAATAGTTTCTTTATCACATCGAATTTTCTGGCCACCAGAAAAGCAGCTTGCTCCGGCACGTCCTCCGACAGTTTATCCATTTCCTGTTCCGCCTCCCGTACGAGATCAGGATCTACCGGGGGTTCCATAAAACAAACAACGTCGGTCAGCACCCACAATCTGACCCTGTTGAGAATAGTTGTGTTTTCCAGGTTGCTGACGTTCGTCAGCAAATTCCGATGTGTGCTCAGGGCTTTTTCTTCGTTTCCGTCCCACGCCTCAGCGGCTCCTTTCATCACCCGGCTCCGTCCTTCCTGCACCGGTAATTGCATCGTTGATGCCAGACGCCCGGCCGTCTGAAAATAATCAGAAGCCTCGTCAAATTCATCCGAATAAAAGCAGATCAATCCCTTTGAATGATGGTAATAATAACGAATCCGTTCGCTCCGGCTTTCTTTGTGAAGATCCTCAATTTTTGAAAAATACTTTTTGGCTTCTTCTTTTCGACCGAGATGAAGCAGGACATAAACCATGTTCTGCAGCATTACGGCAAAGTACTGGTCTTCCGCGGTGCCTTCGGAAAAATCAAAGGCTTGCCGGAAAGCGGAAATGGCCTGTTCAAATCGTCCGTCAAAAAAGTATGAAAGGCCGATATTGCTGTATGCCATGCCCAGTGCGGGCTCATCGCCCAGCCGTTCCGCAAGGGTTATTTTTTTCTCGTATTTCTGTATTGCTTTTCGATAGCGGCCCTGATCCGCGTAAAATGTTCCAAGTCTCCCACTGGTTGATATCATTCCCTCAAAATCCGCCATCTCCTGAAAAATATTCCGGGCCCTTCTCAGACAATCGACCGCGTTCTTCTTGCGTCCCGTCCTCCGATAAACCGTTCCGAGATCTCTCAATGTACTTGCGAGGACCCGGCGCTGCCCCGTTTCCTCCTCCAGTGTTATAGCACGTTGAAACGCCTCTATGGCTTTTTCGTAATCATTTTGACGGCTATGCGCAAGCCCCAGATACCGCGCCGCACGTGAAGCAAGTTCGTCGTGTCCCCCTTCTTCCGCCTCTTCAAGATGAGTCCTTAATTTTTCAGTGGTCTGCGAACTCTTCCGGAGTTTGGACCTGTTGAGTTGAAGGTTTATGCGTATGTACAGCTCCAGTTTCTTTTTTCGTGTAGATGCCTCCAGATGCTCACAGGCCTCCAGCGCATCCCGATACATCCGATCGGCTTTTTCACGATCCCCTTTCCGGACACTGAACAACGACGCATAATCAATCATCACTCCCACCTTTTCGTACTGGACGTCCTCCTCCGTTGTTCCGGAATCGATTTCCTCCGCCACGCTCAGCGCCCGTTCAAAGCTCTCCTCTGCCGAAGCCGTCGAATCGGTTGAACGATCCAGTTTACCCAATTTTCGTAATAACCGGACGCGTTTATCGGGAAAGACCTTCTCCACACTCAGCAATTTTTCGTAACAGTCCCGCGCCTCTTCGTAATTCCCCTGTTTCCGATGAAGATCCCCCGTCCTCTCAAGAAACGTCCTCTTCTTTTCGTCAGGTATTCCATCGTACGAAAGCATCTGCTTGTAGAACGAAAGCGCTTCTCTATGAGCATAACTCTTCCAGGCCCGGTTCGCCGCCTCTTCCCCGTACATGAGAAACTTATCGCGGTCACCGGCCTCCCGGGCGAAGCGGGCCAGACGACCGATGTGCTCCCCCCGATCTTCATCGGCGTTCCGCAGCTCCTTTTCAAGATTCGAGAGGAGACGACTGTGTCGTTCCCTCCGTTCTTCCGATTCCATTCGCGCCATTAACTGTTCCACAATTCGATCGTGAGCCGGTAACAGGTACGATTCTGTTCCTTCCTGTTCTTCATTCAGCAGTCCCCGTTTCTTCAATTCCTCCAGGTCTTCGTGAGCGGGAATCCAGCTCTCGGAAAAAACGTCATGCATTGTACTCCGGGTTATTCTTCCATCCCAGGAAGCCAGCATTTTCAGAAATTCCTTTTCCCGCGGATCCAGTCTCTCAATTCTCTTAGCCAGCAGTTCGTCCACCGCGTCGGGCACCTCGACCTGCTGCCATTTCTCTTCGTCAAGGACCCAATCCCCATCCACATACCGAATTGCTCCACTCTCCACACAGGTTCTCATCAGTTCGCTCACGAACATCGGGTTCCCGCTCTTCTCCCGATCCAGTACGGTTTCCGCAATTTGTTCTCCACCGCTCCCGAACATGCTTTCCACAAGTCGTTCCGTAGCATCCTTTTCCAGGGAGGAGAGGGAAATTTCTCTTGTTCTATTTTCCTTCCGAAGCGTCCCCAGAATTTCCTGCCCATTCTCCGAACCGGCTTCGGACCGCATCGTCGCAACAACGAGTAACGGAACGTGATCTGGCCGTACCGATGCCTTCCGTACCAGACACGCCATCAGGCGAAGACTCATTTCATCAGCCCACTGCAAATCTTCAAGCATGATAATACCACCCTGGTCTCCGACTCCCTCAATAACAAAATCACTCACCGCATCGAGGACCTTTTCTACATTTTCGGTCTTCGTTTCAACGGATACTTTATTGGTTTTCGGTCGTTCTTCCGGCGGATCATTACCGTCCCCATCCTTCATTACGATGGACAGAAGAGGGCTCTGCTTTTGAACCGGATCCGATGCCAGGTTTCCCGTCTGTCTCCGAACGTCAACGTGCCTTCGATATTTTTCCAGCACCGGCTTCATTAACCCATAAGGCTCCGTTCGATCGAGAAGAGCTTTGTTCTGGTATACGTTTACGGAATTCGTTCTTGCCCAGACCCCGAATTCCTGAAGTAAACGACTCTTCCCCACGCCGGAAGGACCCGTTAACAGTACCAGAGGATTCTCCTCCTCACGCTCTTTTTCAATGTTTCTCCACAACTCCTTTAAAGCCGTCAGTTCTTCTTTCCGGCCGATGAATGCGGGGCTGTCCACGTACCCGGCCATCGTTTCCTGTGTTTCCTGCCGGTACGTCGTTCCCGATACGTTGCCAAGGCGGTGAATCACTTCATTGGCGGATGACGGACGCTGTTCCGGATTTCGGGCCATTAAATCCCGGATCAACTGCACCAGATCCGGCGGAACCTCCATCGTCTCCGGATCCATGTCCGGCAGTGAATTATCGACGTGGTAATGGAGTATCTCTCCCGCTGACCGATCTCCGTACGGGAGTTCACCCGTTACCATTTCGTAAAGCGTAATGCCCAGGGAGTAAAGATCAGACCGGCCGTCAACGGGTTCATCCTGAATAATCTCGGGAGCTACGTAGGAAAGGGTTCCCCTGATGTCCACTCCTTGGGCGGCCTCGCTATTTTCACTCAAACAAAAATCAACAAGAACCGCCTCCCGTTCCGCCGTGTTCTCCGGAACCAGCACATTGTCCGGTTTGATGTCGAAGTGAATGAGGTCTCGACAATGAACAAACTGCAATGCCCGGCAGATCGCAACCGCCTGATTTAAAAGCGCATCCAGGGAAACCTCCGCCGTTTTTAGCCGCCAGTTCTCTCCTTCGATAAACTCGGACGTAAAGTACGAATTGCCCACAAGATGGTCCGGCCCCTTTTCAACGGTACCAAACTCAAAAACGTCCTCCAGATTGGGGTGTTCCATTTCCATCAGCGTCCGATATTCGACGCCCAGCGTATCCCGCTCGGTTGAGGGTTCTTCAGTAAGGCATTTCAGCGCCACGGATTCCCCCCTGATATCATCCTCCACCAGATAGACATCCGAGGTCCCACCGCTGGCGATTTTTTCCTCGATCCGAAACCGGTTGTTAATCTTCACGGTATTTCCCATCCGGGACCGAATGGCTTTCCTGAATCGGACAACCAGATGTATGACTACGAGAACAGATGGAAATCTTCTTCTGAGTTCCCCCATGTTTCAGGACGTTCAAATCACTTCCCACCCCCGTATTAATCCATTCTTATTGTAGTCTATTTCACTCTCATCCGAAACGTGTCACTCACTCATTGCCCCCGGCTTCATTGGAGCAGCGGGTATTCAGGTATAAAAGATATTCATGTGCCACTCCTTGTTTGGGGGAGAATAATCCCGGTATAATGAGCGGGTTGATTCTATTCACGGTCGGATGCTCTCAATTAAAAAAGCCTGTCGCCCGTTCAATCCAGGATGTTTCATCCATAAAACGGCGGCATTTCAATCTACTACTTCCCCGCGAAAAATAGTTATGAACGTCCCTTATATCTGTGTTTCTCCTGATCCGGACGCCCTGCCGGAAGCGGGTCAGGATCTGGTTGACGAAGCCCGTGAACTGGGTTTCCAGAACCTGATTGACCTGTACCCCTCCCGTGTGTACTGGTTCTCACCGGATGCATCGGAGCACCTCGAAACGATTGCGGAGGATTTTCTCCTTGATCCCATTGTTCAGAATTACCGGTTGAACGACGTGCCGGATTCCCCCTACCCGAACAATGATCGATCACTGGTCGTTCGGCGGAAGCCGGGCGTGATGGACCCGGAAGCCCTCTCCGCTCTGGAGGCGCTCCGGAACCTGGACCTGCCCGTCCAAAAACTACGAACCGGCTGGCAGTACTGGATTAACGGGGAATTTGCCAGAGAAGAACTGCTGGATTTTGGCCGGTCCGTCCTGGCCAACGAAGTAATCGAGAACATGACCATCGGCAAACCGGATCTGGAATCCTTTCCCGAACCCGAGCCGTATTCCTTCAACCGGGTGACGTTTCCGATGCGGGACGCATCCCCGGAGACGATGGAACAATGGAATCGGGAAAACACATGGTCCCTGAACGACCGTGAACTGAACGCCATTCAATCGTATTTTCAGGAAGAAGAAAAACGGAACCCTACCGATCTGGAACTGGAAACCATTGCCCAGACCTGGTCCGAACACTGCAAACATAAAACCCTGACCGGCAAAATCACATACGGGGACGAGGAAATAGACAACCTCCTGAAAGAAACCATCATGAAGGCCACGGAGGAGGTGGGCGAAGACTGGTGTCTTACCGTGTTTGACGACAACGCGGGCATCGTGGACTTCACCGACGACTGGGGCATTAGCTTTAAGGTCGAAACCCACAACCACCCGAGTGCCATCGAGCCGTACGGAGGGGCCGGCACGGGCATCGGGGGGGTCATCCGGGACATACTCGGTGCCGGGCTTGGAGCCACCCCCATCATGAACACGGATGTTTTCTGTGTGGCACCGCCGGATTACGAACGGTCTGCCCTGCCGGAAAATGTAATTCATCCTCGCCGCGTCCTAAAGGGTGTCGTGTCCGGTGTGAGAGATTACGGAAACCGAATGGGTATTCCTACCGCAAGCGGATCCGTTTGTTTTGATCATCGATACCTCGGGAACCCGCTCGTGTTCTGCGGGACCGTGGGACGAATTCCGAAAAACCGGATCGAAAAAGAGCCCCGTCCTGGCGATCGGATTATCGCGGTCGGCGGGCGAACGGGCCGGGACGGCATACACGGTGCCACCTTTTCCTCCGCGGAACTCGAAACAGAAACAGCGGAAACGGCCGGTACCGCCGTTCAGATCGGTAATGCCATCACCGAAAAACGAATGATGGAGGCCATTATCCGGGCGCGGGAGGAGAACCTGTACACTTGTATAACGGATTGTGGGGCGGGTGGGTTTTCCTCCGCCGTCGGGGAAACGGCCGAGGAAACCGGTGCGGAGGTACACCTCGAAAACGCCCTCCTGAAATACGAAGGACTTCGTTACGACGAAATCTGGATATCGGAATCACAGGAACGCATGGTGCTGGCGGTGCCGGAGTCGAACCGCGACCGACTGTACGAAATCTGTGAGGAGGAAGGAGTCGAAGCCTGCGATATCGGCCGGTACACCGATACCGAACGGCTCGTTGTCAAGTACGAGGGGGAAACGGTCGGGAATCTTGAGATGGAATTTCTTCACCACGGTCTGCCGGATCACGGCAAGGAAGCAATTCGAATTGAACCCAATCGGGAACCGACCGATACGCCGGCACCCGATGATTTCGAGGAGGCCCTGACGGATCTCCTCTCCGCACTGAACGTCTGCAGCAAACACTGGATTATCCGGCAGTACGACCACGAAGTACAGGGACGCACCATGCTAAAGCCCCTCGTGGGCGAACAGATGGACGGACCGGGAGACGCCACCGTGATCCAGCCCCTTCCCTCCTCTACGAAAGGACTGGCGGTTGGTTGTGGTATTTCACCGAATTCTGGAGACCTGGACCCGTACCGGATGGCGGCAAACGGTATCGACGAAGCCATCCGAAACGTCGTAGCCACCGGTGCGAACCCGGATCGAATCGCCCTGCTTGACAACTTTGCGTGGGGAAGTCCGGAACGACCGGAATTGCTCGGGAAACTCGTGGAAGCGGCAAAGGCGTGCCGGGACGTGGCCATCGACTACGAAACCCCCTTTGTCTCCGGTAAAGACAGTCTATATAACGAATTCGAAGGGGAGGAAGAAACCCTGATCATCCCTCCCACCCTTCTCATATCGGCGGCCGGTCAGGTCCCCGATTTCCGAAAAGCCATGTCCATGGACTTCAAAACACCGGGGAATCCCGTTTATCTGATCGGTGAAACACGAGAAGAAATGGGTGGATCCGAGTACGCCCGTCTTCTTGACGAAGAACTCCACCCGGTTCCCGAAGTCCACACCGAACAAGGAAAGCGAATTTTTCAAACCATTCACAAACTATCGAAGAAGGAGGTGCTGAAAGCCTGTCACGACATCTCGGACGGTGGACTGGCCTGCACCCTTGCCGAATCCGCTTTCGCCGGGGGAATCGGATTTCGAGGAACCATTAACAGTGATCTGACCGACATGTCGACGACCGGGTTCCTCTTTTCCCAGTCTCCTTCACGATTTCTGGTGGAAGTGGCTGCCGAAGAGGAAAAGGGGTTTCAGCAAATAACGGAGGACGTGCCCGTGACGAAACTGGGAACCACCACAACAAAGAAGCGGCTCCTTCTGAACGACGGCGACGGAGCGCCTATCATTAATCAGCCGCTGGCCGAACTCAAAGCCGCCTGGCAGGAACCCCTGGACTGGGAGTAGAATGAAGGGTCATCTATCGCAGGCACTGACTCCGGAAGGGAAGGTTGCGTTGGGGAATGGGTTCTGTTGTAATGCACGAAACGACAGCGGAGTACACGTTTTTCTGAACGAAAGATCCTTTCAGACCGGAGCCGAAAGCGTCCTCGCCTTCGCATTTTTTATTAAACTGCCCCACCTTTACTCCTAACACCTCACTCCTTACTCCTTACTGACCACTCATTACTCTTCACTCTTAGGGAAGGCCTTCAAAAGATCTCTTGATCACAATCTTGATCTTAAAAAACCCCGCTCCATGATAAAAGATGGAGTACCGTTTAGGTACTCCCTGTTTCCATCGGACTACGTCCG
>CAZOLI010000050.1:0-13796 GCA_964580675.1 uncultured Planctomycetia bacterium | reverse complement strand
GTGGATATTTTGATCACTCAGCTCAATTACACACCGGAAGTCCGGACAAACGTGTATGATCGTATGATTTCTGAGCGGGAGCGCATCGCCGAACGGTACCGAGCCCAGGGGAAACGAACCAAGCGGGAAATCCTCGGGGAAGTCCAGAGAAGAAAAGAAACCATGCTCTCGGAAGCGGACCGGCGGGTCAAACAGATTCTGGGGGAAGCGGAGGGAAAGAAAATCAAAATTCACGCGGATGCGTTCCGGCGCAATCCGTCGTTTTACAAATACCAGCGCACGCTGGAAACCTACCGTGAGAGCCTCGGGGAGAATGCGATTTTTCTGCTGTCGGACGACAACGAACTGCTCCGGTTCGTCACCACCGACACCGCCCGTCCTCCCGAAGACCAGTCCGACGCCGCCGAGGATTAACTCGGGAAGTCGTCCCGGCTCGGGTCGTTTTCTACTTGTCTTTCTCCTGAATGGCCTGCCGGGTTTTCAGTTCACTTTCCTCGTGGAGCCCGTTTATGTTCAGGTTCTGGAAGATGATGTGTTCCCTGTAGGTGGTGGTGAACGTATTTTGGTAAATCCAACCCCAACCCCCACCACTGGCACCACCGCTTGTCTCAATTGATCCTCCCCCCTCCGCCTTGGATTTTCGGTGGTCATGAGTTTCCCCCTTCTGAACCAGGGTTATTTTCCGTGGAAACACCACATTGAGTTTCTTGTTGTTCGACGATTGGGAGGCAATTGCCGAATACATGAACTTCCCACGGAACCGTGTTCCGATGCGGACTTTTTTGTCTCCGTAAAATTTGCCGGCAACCGGCTGCTCCGGTTTTTCTTTCAGGGGATCTCCGTACTGGTAAAACTCCCAATCACTCTGAAATTTCGTCAGCAGGGCGGACGGTCGAATGCTGGAGGGGGAAGCCATTTTCGTCTCCGCGTTAAACTCCTCCACCGGCACCTGGATATTGTATGGGAACGGGGCCAGTTTCGGGTGGTCAAACTGTATACCGCGCAAATTGCCCTTGTAGTCGAACACGAACCGGACGTCCTCCGGTACCCCGAAATTTTCCACCAGAATCGCCCTCTTCTTTTTTTCCTTCAGGTACATGTAAAGATCATTGTTCTGTCGGGGCTTGAACGGTTTTATGACCACAAATCGTCGAAACAAAAAGGAGAGTCGTTTCTTTAATATTTTTCTGTATTTTCGGACGAAGAGGAGAGCGGAATTGTCCTTGAACCGTTTCAATCCCCGTTTTTGTTGGGAAGCATGACCGTGGCTGTGATCGTTCATCACTTTTAGAAGGTCGGTTCGACCGAGTCGGACCCTGTAATTGTCGGGAGCCCGAAACGTGAATTCCCAGTGATACGCGATCACCGGCCAGCCCCCCGAAATCTCGATGCCTTTTTCCCTGTAGGCCCAATTGTACATCAGGAGGGTCTTGACTTCGGCCCTTGCGGAATCTATGCCCCGGTTTTTATGAACATAGAGCTTCTTGTTGATGTTGTTTAAAATTTTCTTCTCTTTTTCCGAAAGTTTCTGTCCGATCAATGAACCACAGAAGAAAAGACTTCCGAACAGTACCAGGATGAGGGACACAATGTACCGACGCGTTGTGTTCATCGTTGGATGACCTCCATTACACAGGTTACTTAAAAAATTGAATACGTCAGATTCGGATTCATGGCGTTCCAGGATTGTCCGGCACGGCGTAAAGGGGATTTGATATCCCGGTATTTTTGGGTACGGAAAGGGATATCTTAGTTTACGTCATCAACGAATCTCAAATCACTCCTGCTTACAAACATTTGTTACTTCTAAGGAAATCGGATCCGTCATTAATTGCGAAGGGAAAGGGTCGTCCATAAATTCTTCAATCGTTCCCGTTGTTCGTCGGAAAGGAAATCGCGATCCTTCGAAAGGGCCTTTTCCACGTACTGTTTGGCGAAGTTTGTCCGTTCGTTGTACACAAGCAACCGGATGAAATGCATCCCGTTCTTTCCGAGTTGATCCCTGGAAAAGAGTGTTTGCCCGTGGTTCCGAAACCGTTCCTCGTCGGCAAGACTTATGACGCGTCCACGGGAGGACACAAGAATCTGTCGCCTGCGCGGAAGAACGTGAAAGGCGTTCCCGTGACCGAGTGCACCAATCAGCCGGGAGGTGCCGTCCGTCGAAACCACGTGTAGTTCGTTACCGGTTGAGACCACGAATCGGCCTCCCCGGCGACGGACGTCAAGAATCGAGTTTGCGTTCAGCAACTCCGTTCGTGATTCGACCTCAAACGGATCCCGACCCAGATGATAACGCACCAGTCTGTTGTCTTTCACCAGAACCAGCCGGAGCTCGTCGTTGTTTCCGGACCCGCCGACAAGGTATCTGGCATTGGGCTCATAACAGATGTTCTTTACTTTCCCGGTATGAACGTCCAGTGCCATCAGGAACGGCATGTCATTCGGCAAAAACAGAAAATAGGGGCCTATTGATTGGGCGGAGCGTGTGCCCCGGAGGTCGGAGTTTTTTACCGACCACTTGATCTTTTTTTCACCGGGTTTCTTTTGGTTATCACCGTCGTGTATTTTGGCCAGTTGTTTAACTCCCCGGTAAAAATAATCCGTTATCATGTCCGGTTCTTTACGGGCCAGATCGACGGTGGCCACGAATCCAAGGTTGGTGAACACCACGATCTGGTTTCCAGCCATTTTTAACTTGCTTTCGGGCAACACGTCATCCAGCTGAAGGGGCCTCCACCTCTTTCCCTGGACCGTTGCTCTTGAACCGATGTAGGTTTTCCAGCGGAAATTTCCCTCCTCCTTCCCAAAGCAGACAAGAAACACACGAATCTTATCTTCACTCCAGGAAATCATCGGCACGAACACACGGTCTCCCGAAATCAGAGGATTGCCGTTCAGAACGTGTTGCGCCGGTTCCGGTGGTTTCGTCATCCAGATCTGTTCACCGCTTGCCGTGTGGAAGCAGATTAATCTGTTCTTCCGGGTGACGAAAAGCCGGTTCTGCGAGTGTGCGAGTCGTTGCACCCCTTTCTGTCTCAGGTCATTGAGTGTGTCTTCCTCTTCCTTCGAGTGAGCCACCATTCCTTCGACGTTCCGTTCCCAGCTCAACTCCCCCGGGGATACGCCGTTCCCGGACCGGGATCCCCGGTTTGACGGGATCCGTATGGAACGGATCTTTGCTCCCGTTTGCAAAAGGACACGATCCGGCAGATTCAACGGCCGGTAATTTCTGTACTTGCTCTCCTGTTCCTGAAAGGAACGGATCAGTGGTTGTTCATTTAACACGTTTTTTCCGAGAAACGGATCGTCCGGGTGATCAAGGGGCAGTTGTTCCGGGCTCGGAACAGACCAGATGATATTTTTGGATCCGGACGAAATGTTCATGGTTTTATCAGGTTTCGGCGTATCCTGATTCTGCACATCGTTGGCGGGGACGTTCTGCATACGTTTCCGAACCAGGTCGGCCCGATCCGGTGGAAGGTCCTTAAGTTTTTCCTTTAACCTCTCCCGGATCCGTTTGACACGTTTTCGGATTCCGGCTGTTCGATAACACACAAGAAGAGCAAGAAGGTAACGACAGGTGTTCTCCGTATCCGGCTGGTGGTTCAGAACACGCTTCCATAACCGGGCCGCGGTGATGAACTGTCCGTTTCGATAATGATAACGAGCCAGTTCAATCATCCCTTTCCGGCCGGCTTCGGTGTAAAAATAACGGGTGACAAGTTTTTGAAGTGGTTTGGTTCGATCCGGGATCCGCCCCTCCTGAAACAATTTTTTCGCCTTGCCGCGGACGTAACTTTTCAGGTGCTCCAGGACAGACTGACCTTCGTTGCTCTTCCGCCAATTTGCAAATTGACGCCGAATTCTTCGGTGGATCCGCATAAACCGGTGATCCTCCGTGCGAAACATGACGCCGGGATTCTTGTTCAGCACTTCCTGATACCGAAACGCCGCCTTTTTCGGCCGACCATTGTTCTTCAGTCGTCGGGCATCCTCCATTAACAACCGTGCTTTTCCCCCGCTAATTTCCTCCTCCGATTGGGAACGGGTCATCTGAACCGGATCGGGAATGTGTTCCTTCTGAGCGGTAACCCGGAGGGACATCACGAGAAACAGCAACAGCAAAACACCCGGGAACATTCGGTGTCCAAATTGTCCGGAACCCGGCACAGCGGAGAATGTTCCTCTCTCTCTGTTACCGGTTTCGATACGATATTTTCGCGACATAGTATTCCTCTCCGCTGTTCTGTGTGAAGAAATGAAGTATGGTACTGTTTCCGTTTGATATCCAGCTCAACGGAATCGTTTGTGATTCCACCGGTACACTTAATCGATCCCCGAAAAGACCTTTATCAATAATGGAAACATCCCCCGTTTTTTTGCCCGTGAACAGTTTCAGCAACACGTTTGATCGGTCGTCGAACGAGGAATCGGTCGCCCGCATTTCAAATCCGTATCCCGTTTTGGTGAATTGAAAAATCGGATTCGCCGATGTGGCATTCGTTGCCACCTGGATGTCGTAATCCGAAATGCCCCTGGTCCGCCGTACCGACGATGCCCTCGCTTTCCAGAAACCCGCGGTGGACAGTGTCCAGGATCCAATGCGGGTTCCCGATGGGCTCTTATTCCGATTCTCCCGGTAACGTTTTTCCTCCTGTTCGGAAAGCGGTTTCTGGCCGGGAAACCGCCGGTGCATACGCACCCAGGATTGCTTCGGAACTCGTTGAATGGTCACGTTCAGCAGCCGGTTGGTTCGGGGAAAGAAGTTCTTTTTCGAAATAACATCCCGTATCGCCCGCTGGATGTTCCGGCCGTGCCGAACAGCAAGTATTCCGTCATCAACGCGGATGTTTCCAGATATCAGTCGGCCTGAATCCACCCGCAGAATTCGATTTTTTAGGTACGATCGAAACTTCCTTGAGTCTCCCAGCGGATAAGTTTTGTCGTTTCGGTTTCCGGTTTCGGTAAACGAGCCGCCGAGAAATCCGTGGTTGTTGGGTGATTTTTTGTTTTGATTCGTTTCGGCCGGATTAAACGCGTTTGGGAGGTCAAGGTTCGTTCCCGGGGGCATGACCTGCTTCATTTTGTAAACCTGCAGGATGTTTGAGCCCGGTCCCGATTCTTTCCCGGTGCGCATCACCAGCACGTCGGAATAGGGTCGATACGTTATGGGAAAATTTACCGAGATTTTGTCCAGTAGAATCCGTACGGATAAAGATTCTTTTTCGATACGGAGCGCAAAGTCGTTCTCACGGAGCCGGGTTTGCAGTTCGTTCGTTACCGCGACGTTGATGTCCAGTTTGTTCCGGAGGTGTTTTATAATCTCTCGAACCGGAACATGATCCAATGAATCTGGTTTTTTGTAGGTAATCTTCGACAGCCGGTTCAGGAACGTTTGCCGTCGCTGTTCGGCAATGGTTGGTTTCATCAGTTTTTGATCCTCTGCGTTTTCCCGTATCCGAACCGCAAGCACGAGGTGTCCACGGGTCTCGTCCGCCGAACCGTACATCGGCCCACAGTGTTTGACGAACCACTGATCGGTCTTCATCACCAGACTGCCCCCCCCTTCATTTACGTATTCCCGCCGAACGGGTACAGGATCAAACCCCGAATTTTTGCCGTTACCGGAACCGGATCGAGGCAATTGAAGATTCATTTGTCGGTCACGATCAACCTCGTACCGGTTTCGGAGAAGTCGGTATTTCAGGAAGACACGGTTTCCCGGTACGTTCAGGTGCGGCACCAGAACAACGCCCGTTCCCTGCCGCTTTTGTTCGGTGTTCATATCGTAGCTCACGTTCCCGGTGGCTACCTGTGGATCGATGTTCGCCAGCATCCGTTTCCCCTCAAACTGCAACAGCCGCCTGCGCTCACCACTCCGGGCTCTTGTGGAAATTCGGTGGAGCATAGACCCGTTTTCCCGGAGTGTCTCGTACACCTCGGCCCCCTCCTTTTGAGAATGCAGACCCCAGATGGATTCCAGCCGGTCAACGTCGTCGGACGAAATCCGGAACAGGCCCCCGTGGAATGAAATGGATCGCCGCCCAATGGTCCTCAGATGATCGATCAACCGGTGAAGCAAACGATGGTGGCTCCAGAGGCCAAGAAGAGTGATCCTCTTTCTCGACCGATTCAGGTTATATAGTTTCCCCTGTCCGGGATTGAGTTTTTTAAACATAGATTTTGCCATTTTGTATACGTAACCAATTCCGATCTCCTCCTGTTCGGAATCTCTCAGCCAATCGTTCCCGCTGGAGTGGGGAAGTCGGTTCGTACCGCCGTCTCTCTTCGAGATCCCCCGAAATTGATGGGGTTCCAGTATCAGGTGATCTTGCATTTCTCCCCCCCGTGCCACGAGGAGCCCTTCGGGTTGCACCTGTTTCAACCAACTGGTCTGGTGGAGGAGAAAACGCACAACCGCCAGAGCGGGTACGTCCTGCAGGGTCAGGGAAAATCGAGGTTGTTTCTTGCCCTCGCCGAGGAACGTCAGCGAAAGATCCAGTGATTTCGTAATTTGCCGAAGAATCTGCTCCAGCGGGGCCTCCTCGACGTCCACGTCCACACGACCGTCTCGTAGTTGCTGGTACACGTTGTTTCGCTTCTCGTGCTGATTCGGTGACGCCGGTTCCTGCTGTGCAACTGCGGATGACCGGATGAACGGCATGAGGAGGGCCAATAAAGCAACGGCGACCAGTGTATGGTTTCGGGTGGTTGTATTTCTCATTTTGAATTGATTCTCGGGGAAAGTTGGAGCAACAGGGATCGGTTCGATTCGTCCAACGAGATCCGGTCCAGGATAACACCGGATTTATTCAACGTCCATTTATACGTTTTTTTTATGAGTTGAAGAGGGAGGTCGATTACGTCTCCGTTTTTTGGCTGATTCTGCAGTTGAAGCGATTCCTTCTTGCGGCCGTGACGGAAGCGAACCTGTATCGAAGGGGTATCCCCGCCGGATGCGGGAGAATAAGAGGTGGCAAATGCCGTGCCCGCACGAAAGGTGTTTCGCTTCTGTTCAACGAACCGTTTCCCGGCGTGTGTGTCGGGAGTTAACTCCGTGACGCCATTTATCGATGCCATGGACGCAACGGTTGCGGACCATCGCCCGGTCGTCGCCAGATGCCACGTCCCCAGATGAGTCATGGGTTTCTCCGATCGAAACCGGTTTCGGTACCGGCGAATCTGGCTTCTGGACAGTGGCGTTCGCAGAGGAAAATTCTTTTCGATCTTGTTCGCGGTCCTGTTCGGTACCGAGTGGATCGTGGCGCGGAGTTGGCAGTTCCTGGACGGAAACACTCCGTGTTTCCGGAGGAGTGCCCGCAATTTTTGGTGCTGATCCTGCTTCAACCGTGCATAAATCTGGTGAGGCTCCATGAACTGCACGGATCGACGCTCTTCCTCGAGATCCAGTTTGTTTTTCACGCGCCTTATCATCTGTTTTCGGTTCCATCCCGTTGTCATGGGCCGTCGTTCGAATTTCTTTCCTTTCTCGAGGTCCGTCTCGGGATCCGTCGGCACAAATGGCCCCCGCAACGAGTACCCCTGAAGAAGCGGTCCTGTGCGCCAGAGGTTGTATATTTGACTCTTGTTCGGTGTTCTTACCGGGAGCATGTCTGATATGTCGGGAAACAGACGTCGAACCGGTTCAGTCCGTTCAACGTGAACCATGAAAACGAGATGCGGGTTACCGGACCGATCGGGCCCCATTACGGGACCTCCGGAAAGAATCATCCATTCCCCGTTCTTCAGTACAAATTGTCCGGCTATATTGTTCTTTTTTTCCCGAATCACCGGAAGTTTCTTCGTCTTTTTGTGCGGATCCGGCTCTTTCTCGTCCTTCTTCTTGGCCCCCGCTGTTTTCGTGAGGATAACGGACGTCTCCTCGGGAGTGTCCGTACGCAGCCGGATCGTGCGCAGATCAAGAAGAACGCGATCCCCGGACAGGTCCACAAAAGGCCGCACCTGGAACCCGAACCCATGTAACAATTTTTTTCTGGCGGTATCGAAGGTGATATTTCCGGTTGCCAACTGAGAATCAAATTGTACGATGGTCGACGGGGACCGGAACTGTTTTACGGTAATCTGGCGCAGGTTTCGGGCACGCTTCGAAAACGGGTGGTGCTGTACCGATTGTGTTCGGAGTTTTTCGTACAGGGTTCTTCCGTCTCTTTGGCTTTCAATTCGACCCGTTTTAAGATGTTGAACCATTTCGCCGGGAACAAGAAACATCCCCCCCGAAATCTTTAAATTTTCCTGGAGAAATCGACGAACCTGGCGGAAAATACCCTCGATCAATCGATGCGACCGCTGATCCCCCCAAACGATGTATTGTTGATTCCTCTTCGTAATAAAGGTTTTTTGTCGGGACATGGCGGGAGCATCAACACCCGGGTTCACCCACCGGTTCTTCCTGAGAATAGACGACAATTCGTCGCACAGTTTTTTCTGAAACCTGTCGGGAACGTGACTTTCGTTGTTTTTTCTGTGATACGGAAGATACTTCCGCTCTATTTTTTCCGGGAACGATAACCAACGTGTGTCGTATATCCGGGAATCAAATTCTCGGATGTCCGGGCGGCGGCCGATCACAATATGTTTTTGCCGAACGCGGCACGCCAGGTCGTCTTTTTGAAGAAGAAAGGTAAGCAGCTCTCGAATGGAACCGTCATTGAACGTCAGAGGGGGAACGGACGTGTGAGGGGTATCCGGATGGACCCGGAATTGAATGCGTGAAACGTCGTTGAGTTTCTCCAACGCTTTTCGCAGGGTCCCGGACGAAAACTTGACGGAGAAACTCTTGTTTCGAAGGTGACGAAGAATTTGATCCACCCCCGTAATCGCATCGTCCGATGATTGCTCGGGCTCCTGCGCATGAAGACCGAGACCGATAGTCAGAATGAGAAGCCCAACCGAAATGTGCCGAATTACATGCATGACCGGTTGACGGGTAATAAAATTATTGACATAAGATTATGTGCAATATGTGTACCAAAGGTTTTTATAACAATTTATTCCTTATCATTATATAAATTATAAATTAGACGACACGAGAACAGATTGCCGTGACCGGTGTGTAAACTTCATTAACGCCGGTGTGTAAACTTCATTAACGAAGGTTTTTCACATTTTGTTGATCTCCGGAACTGAATTCTTGTATACGATAAATACGACCAATATTTTCAAGTATAAGCACAGTAATTGGCCAGTTTGTTTCGGTGATCGTTATGGCACATATATTGCGTTTATATTTCACAGGAGCGGAAATAACCCGGCTTCGGTCCGTAGTGGTTATACAGGAGGAAAAGGCAACGACATGATCGGTCTGAGAAACGCGTTGATCACCGGTATTCTGGTTCTGGTTTGTTCGGGTCTGCTGTCCGCACAGAAAAATAATAGTGATGAACATGAACGGAACCCATGGGTACCGGTTCTCGACGGGGATTATTCAAAAACCGGGTGACCAGTGCACTCGGTACCCTGAAGGTGGGTCCCCCCGAACGGATGGGTCGCATATCGCTATTTCCGGTGGTTCGCGCCGGAAATACGACGAGAATGAACATTCTAACACTCAGAAAAGCATTGGACCGGCGGATGGTGAACCTCTATGACCAAAAAACGGGCCGTCGAGCACGCCTCGAAGACGAGGAATTGGCCGAATACCTGTACGTGGAAGAAGGACAGGTCCTGAACGGGGGGGGGACAGGACGTGGTCGTCCGTACGCCCTACAGCACCGATGGCACATCGGAGGATACCGGCGTGGATGACGGAGAACATGCCACGGGGACGGGTGGACCGATCCTGAAAACGTATTGTTGTGAAAAAGGACGTTCCACGGGGGACAAAACATTTACCGAATCGGATTGGCTCGCCCCGGTCTCCCTTCGTCAAAAACTGCTGGACGGTATGAAACAACGGAAGGTATGGTCCCATGTACAAAAAATGATGAAGACCCTGAACACGGACCTCGAAACGAAGTCCCTTGACACGTTAATACGCCATCAGAACGTCCAGTCCCGGATCGAACAGATTCGTCGAGGCCTTGTCACGGTCTCCCGGAAAAGGGATCCTGAAACAAAGAAAACCGCGTCCGGCGTATTGATCACGGTTGACGACCAACTTCTCGTTGTGGATCTGTTCGCTCACGCCGATCACTTTCGGCGGAGCATTTCGATGCTGGCCGGATCGTATGGATCGGAAATTGCCGTTCGGGTCCGAAACGACAATTCAAAAGAAGATCCGCCCCGGCGAAAAACACTGGCCCGGTATTTGCGCCGCTCACTGCGGACCGCCCTGGTCCAGAAGACGAAAAAAAATCGGGGACACCTGGACCTGAAGATATCGGCGAAACAGATGAAGGGGCGCGTGAGTTTATTCCCGGAACGAAACGAACTGCTGCGATCCGTACTCTTCCCCGCCGGGTCGTAAGCTGGATTCTTTTTGCCCTTCCGCCTCGTGATTTTCGTGTTTTTCCTCTTCCTCGGGCGGGGTAAATCCCGGACGTGTTTCGGGGTGATGTATTTTGCCGCCGACATTGGCCGTGTAGCCCATCATGCCGGACGTCACCAGTGCCGCGACAAAGAGAACCGGTAGTATCCATGCCGAAGCCGATTCGTCCAATTTCCGGTAAATCAGCCCGAAAACCGCCCAGGCACCGGTAATACAGAGCAAAGTGAACGACCACAGAGCCACGGATTCGTGTTCCTCGAGGGCGTCGTGTGAAACGGATGGCATCCCTTCCACGAGTTCTTCCGCCGGTTCCCCGGTCAGATACACCGGAACACCGACCAGGGCCACGGCGACGAACCACCATAATGAGACCGTTTTCAGATCCTCCAGGTCAAACACGTACAGGGCCACCATCAGAAGTACGCCGGCGAACACACCTACGACGGGCAGATGATTCAGCACCAGGTGCCAGTGAGCTGCGTTTTGTGGCATAACGGTCCCGGAGTTTCGTTACATGAGTCATGTGATGCGATATTCAGAAATATGCAGAATACCGGAACACCGGTGAAATTGGAAGGAAATTTATTCGGGAGAAAAGAACCCCACCTGAGTGTAACCCCACACCTGGACCCGGAACCTGTTTCTTTGGATAGGCGGTGCCCCTCATGAATTCAAATGATTTTCGATCAATTTTTTGAAGCGGATATTGGTCCCAATATTCATAATTGCCTGTTTCTGCTGGACTTACGAATGGTCTTTTAATTTCCCCTCATCGAACCCCCGAATTTTCCGATTTGACACGGCCGTTTTTAATTTATATAAGGGTTAATGCTGGAAGGACAGATACGAACACCAGCCGAATGGTTGAGAGGGGATCCGGGGAATCTTCTCACCACTCGGAGGAGGGAATTTCACCGTTCGTATTTTGCACGCATGCCCTTCGTGTGCGTGTGAAAGAGGTGAAAAACCTGTTGAATCCGTGTGGGAAAAGAAGACCCCGAACCGGAAGCGTGCGTCGCACGGACCCGCCGCTCCGGCGGGAAACCGACCGCGCACCGGAACCCGGACGGGCTTCTTCGGAAGCCGGACCGGGCCGATCTTAAAAGGGCGCTTCGGGGAACCCATCAAATCAACCATGAATTTCGCTCCAGGTTCGACCGGCGACGTGTTCTTGCCGAACGAACCGGGACCGGGTTTCCCAACGCGAAAGCCGCGGGAGGTCCGGGAAGAAACCGGAGCGGTTCGGTTTTCGCGAGAAAACGGAACGGTTTCGGATTCGACGGTTCGGAAGAGACCACGTCAGATCGGTGGAACCGTTACGAGAGCGAAAGCGGCACGCGGACCGGCGCACGAGAAGTTCCCGCCGGACGCATCGGGCAGTTCGATGCCGCCGCCGGGACGCTCTGAGCCGACGCCGCTTCGAACAGGATCGCGCAATTGCGCGCGACTCCTGGAGAAGCGGACGGCTCCGAGACGCGAATCCGCTCCATCCGGTCACGGCCGGATAAAGGAGTCGCAAATCGATGCGGGATCCACCGCTGATCTCCCCCGGGAGATAAGCGATGGAGACGGACCGCAAAACGATCTGTCCTTCCAGCACTTTTTTATTTGCCCCCCTACCCGAGTGATCGATGATGGAATCCCCCTTCCCGCAGGAAACGTGCAACCCATTGCCACCGAGCCGGCGTTCCGGCGTGAGAGCTCACCTGTACCAAAAGGTCAATGATGGGGGCATGGTTTAAATCAGGTCAGGATTCTTTTTATTAGCCCTTTTAAGGGCTGTTTTTTCTGTGCACCCACGGGGAAAGCCGTGGGTTAATGTGAAGAGAAATTGGTCTCTCTCCGGTTTGCGAAGGCAGTTCTATCCGAACAGTCAGGGATACCAAACGGGTACTCCACGTCGCTATCACTCGTTTCGAATCCAACTACAAACGTCCCTGTAAGCGTTGTTTGGAGGAACATGCGTAGTGGCGTTCGAAGCGAGGGCGATGACGTTTTCTACAGGAAGTCGTCTCCAGCGTCAAAAAGGTTACGTGTACTCCGGACGACGTCGTCGCCCTGCGTTCACGACAACAAACACAGCAATTTCATTTCCAGAGTTTTGTGTTGGTGATTGTGTTCTGTTGTAGCGCACGAAGCGCGAGCGGAGTGCGCGTTATATTTTTCTTTTTTTAAGGATTTTTCCCCGGACTGGGGGCGGAAGCGTCCTCGCTTTCGCATTTTTTAATTTGCAGTAACCACGGCCTCCCTACCACCGGCAATCTCAACCGGGCCATCATGCGTTCTCTTTATCTTTATCCTTATCTTAATCTTTATCTTCGAAACGCCCCCTCCGTCACCGTCGGGGCTCTGACTTTGGTGCATCATTTTCCGGAGCTTAATCGTGGAAATACCCCTCCCTCACGGTCGGGGCTCGGTCTTTGGTGACAAATGGCTACCTCCCTGATGAAAGATGGAGTGCCATTAAGGCACTCCCTGCTTCCATCGGACTGCGTCCGGTCGGGGCTCGATCTTTGGTGATTTATTTTTCCTTCACCCCGGCTGAATGACACCTTTTTCCTCAACCAATCAATGAATCTACCAATCAACAAATCAACCAATCTACGAATCAACGCCTAAACCCATCACTCCTGACTCCTGACTCCTCACTCCTTACTCCTTACTGGCCACTCCTTACTCCTTACTCGTAACGTCTTCATTTTCCGTTGCTTCTGTATTCTGAATTTTTGTTTGCCGTTCTTTGCGCCTTCGCGCCTCTGCGTTAAATTATTTTGTTGTTGTTTTGTTCCTATCGCCTACCGCCTATAGCCTATCGCCTGCCGTTATCTGTTCCTATCGCCTACCGCCCGCTGTTTCACACCCCAGCACCCTTGCTCCCCTGCACCTGTGCCCCACCGCCCATCGCCTATTGCCTGCCGGTTACACGCATAACGCGAATAACGCAACAAACGCCAATAACGCAAATAACGCGAAACGCATCAACAAATCAACCAATCAATGCACCTACAAATAAACACATAAATGAATCAACCCATAATCTTTATCTTTATCCTGATCCTTATCTTAATCTACGGTCCGGTGGACCGTTCCGGCCCGCTCCGTCACCGTCGGGGCTCTGGCTTTGGTGAAATAGTTCCCCTTGCTTCAGTATGACACCTCACTCCTTACTCCTTACTGACCACTCCTGTCCTCAGGCCAGCCGATCCACGTTCTGACCGACCCCGAGACTTTTCTGTATCAGGTTGAGAACAGCTTTTTGCTGTTCCTCCGCCTTTTTTATGGCGGAAATCTTCTGTTTCATTTCGGGGGATCCGTCCTGATTCCGCTGTGCCTCGGTCATCCGCTTCAC
>CAZOLI010000049.1:11606-14038 GCA_964580675.1 uncultured Planctomycetia bacterium | reverse complement strand
CTTCTCGGAATGCCAGAGGAGTCGGTAAACCCCATCCGTTCCTATAAGGAGAAGTTCATCTCCCTCCCGTTTGTGATAATCCCCCGAACAAACCGCGGAAATCGACCGGTCCACGGCAATTTTCTGAGTGGCTTTCTTCGGATATCGACCGGATGACCCGGGACGGAACACGGAAAGGAACTTGTCGGGACGGAATTCCGTCTTCTCCCGGTGGATGACCACAATGGCTGGCTGTTCGTCACCATTCACCTTCACCGTGAACACACCGGTGGAGCGACCGGTAAACGACAGGTCACGGACGGAAAAACTCGGGCCCTCATCACCGGGTTCCCCTGCGTGCGACAGGAGGGAACTTACCGGCAGAAACAGAAGCACGAATAGACCAACCGGCCAGAGCACGGATTTTCGAACATCATTTACCAGCATGACAATCCCCTGCATACCTGTTTGAACCCACAATTGAAGGTCCGGGAACATTGAGAGAACCATTCTCCTTCGTGTGATGGACGATTCCCGTTCCCGAACAACCCACGAAACCCCCAAATGGAGAAGGATGATTATATCATGAATGCGTCCCCCTGAAAACGCGGGTGGTTGATCCGTTATTGAAGTCCGATGGTGAACTGCCACCGGTCCCCATCATTCATGGCCCGCCGAAAGAACTGAATGGAGCCAAACAATCGGTGTGAACCCCGGAATCGCCGGAGCGTCGTCCGGACGTCATCCAGCATCTGTTCGTGATCCCGGGAATGGTTCCGTCGGAATCGTTGAATTTCCTCATCGTACAGCTTCGATTCCACCCGGTAAATTTCGCTTTCCATCATGCTGGTCATCTGCCGTTCAAACGCCTCCGTCTCCGGTTCGAGTCCTTCACGAAGCAGGGTTTTCCGAATTTGCCGTTTTTTCCGCCGCTTCCATTTCGTCGTTATTCGTTTCCGTTTCCGTTCTTCCACCCGGTCCGCGACCATACGCCGCTGCCGTTGCCGAACAATGGTGGACGCAATCGAATCCTCGTAAATGGACAGCATCTCAAACAGCCTGTTCACCCGTAATACCAGACCGGTGTGATACACATCCGGAACCTCCCCGATCGCCTCCATTTGCTCGCCCCCGTTCCGTACCAGGTCGTACAACACGTCCCGATTCATGGCCACCACAAAATAGGAACCGACGAATGTGTATCCCGGCCGGTAACCGGAAACCCCGTCAGGTTTCTCCTGAGACTCCTCCACGATCGCGTATATCGTTTTATTTTCCACACGTCGTTCCTCCACGTGCATGGTGGAGATCCCTTCCCGTCTGGACTGCATTTCACGCGCTCGCTCTCGAACCCTGCGAAACCACTCCTGAATAAGGTGGTTCAACTTTTTCCGAACTCGGCTTTTCCTTATTTCGAGCATGGCAAAAAAATTTGGGGGGACCTTCTCCGAAATTCGTTCGTTCCCGGAGGCGGATCCGGGCACCGTCAAACCATAGACCAGACCGGGTCCCAGTGACGGAATAAATTCCTCTTCAAAATCCATGTCCCCGAGTAGTTCGTTCATCGTCTCCACCTCCTGACGAATCTGTTCCTTTTCCTCCGGGGAACCTCCGGATTTCAGCAATCGGTAGTAGGCGGTCGGTGGGACCGCTACCCTTCTGTGAAACATGGTTTTTTCGGGGAGAAAAAAACCTCTCCTTCGAAAACCTTCCTCCATGTTCCGCCGTTCCTTCTCAACCAAATTGTTTTGCTTCAATTGTCCCACACCTGATACTTCAATACTCCGGTCCCGGAGCGACAATTCCCCCAGTAAATTTTGGGTCCGGAACAGGTCCGGTGCTCCTTTACGAACAAGTCGTGTGAGCGGATCGGCCGCATCAAAGGTGTTCCGGAGGTGATTCCACAGCCCGTCGGGACGGACGAACACGTATCCCGAATTTCCCGTTTGAAAGGGTCCGAGCTTTCCTCGAAGCTCCGTGTAGTGATCGGTATCCAAAATGGATGAACCATCCTCCGTCACCCGTTTCATCCCCGCCGCGGCCATCGTTTTTTCGGGAGCCAGAACAAAATAATTTCCCTCCAGTGCCACAAACCAACTCCGGGCTCCGGGGGGAGAAAATTCGAAGAGGTTCACTCCCCGCACTTCCTTCATCTCGTTCCAGGGTGAATTCGTCATGAGATACACCCTGGCGGCCAGCGATAAATGCCCGGAAAGAATGGGACGGTATTGAGAGGGCCCGTTTTTGGATGTGGATGACGTTCGAACAAGTCCCATCGCCAGATCGTTCGCCAGCAACTCCCCCACCGATATGCCCCGCTCGCGAAATTCGCTCCGGACTCCGTCCAACCCCCAGTATTCAACAACGTTTCGAAGGCTCTCTTTTCTCCCCTCCGGCAGGCCCCGATATTGCTCAAGAAGCTGTGGAAGACGATGAACCGACACAAACAGGGA
>CAZOLI010000049.1:0-11506 GCA_964580675.1 uncultured Planctomycetia bacterium | reverse complement strand
GTAATCCGGTACACGTCACCGACAAATTTTTGAGCGTCCATCAGTTCCTTCCATTCCTCGCTTACATCTTCTCCCTTTTTCTTTTTTTTCCTTAGCTTCTTGTAGGTCTCCTTGTTTGATTTCTGGTATCGCCGGAGAGCGGGACTGGAAACAAGCGCCAGAGGAACACCGATGATCAGAACCGCTATAGTGATTGAAATGATTAGTTTTGTTTTCCCTTTCATAGTAATCCCCTGGAGATCATGTTGAATTGAAGTGCCGGGGTCGGGGATGGTCCGGTCGTTCTCCCACCACCAGCAGAACCTGTAATGGAAGAAAAGAGACGGGAATTCCGTCCCGGATTACCGCGTTCCGGCATCCGGTTCTCGTGCCAGTCGCCCAGATCTGTCACAATATATAACACTTTAACGACGAAAATTTGTTTTCCTCCCGCAATTGTGGATTGCTAGCATACCACCCAGAAAAACCCCTGTCAACTGATGAATCCCCCCGTTCCCCCGGTGGAAATTTCATTATCGGAATTTCCGCACCCAATGATGAAGAACAAAGCGAAACCACATCGGATACGTGCACAAACCTTGCGAAATCAACCGTGCAAACGTATAATAAACCGTTCAACGGGTGTCCGGCCAATGGTGGAAAACCGACCCGATACCCAGACACGCAGTTCATCATCAGGAAATGCGGGGGACTCTCGTCTTTGACTCACCTGCTCCTAAAAAAGCGGATCGGTGCCACGGTTCACGTGTTTTTCTTCCTGTTCCTGTTTCTGGTTATTTATGCCCTCAGGCGGGAACCGGCCGCGGCATTTCTGTGGGTGGCGGCGAACATTTACTTCTGCCTTCTCACGATGTTCATCAATCCGATGGACTTCTTTGCTTCATCAACGGGGAAGCAGAAGAACAAGAAGGAAAGGAAGGAACATCCGGAACAGAATTCGACCGACGCGCCGAACCAGCAACCGGACCCACTTCAAACAACCTCCTCCCCCGCCTACCGGGAGATCTTTTCACAGGTTCGGGACGCGTATCGAAAAGGCATATTCTCCTATGGGCTAATTGAGGATGACCCGGTCTGGCGACGGGACTGCCGGGAATTGTTTCTTTCCAATCTCGGGGGCCCGTCGGTCATTGAAGTTGGTACGGGCCCGGGACTGGATGCGGAACGGCTGGGGGAGGAGGTCAATCTGACCGGTGTTGACGTGTCTCGCCACATGCTCCAGCTTACCGAAAACCGCTGTCCCGAAGCGGGCCTTTCGGCAGCCAGCTCCCCATGGCTTCCGTTCACGTCAAACTCCTTCGATGGACTTTTTTCGCAGTTCCTCCTCCTGCATATCCCCCACAGCTTTCTTTTGAACAACTTTCGCGAATGGCGTCGGGTGCTTAAACCGGGTGGTGTCGCCCTGTTCACCTTCGTAACCCATGAAAACCGGGCGGAGGAAACGCGGACCGACTGGCTGCAAATTCCCGGAAACCATTGCCCCCTGTATTATCAGGAGCCCTATCACGTAAAATATTACGTGAACCGAGCGGGATTTTCCCTTCTGATGCACACCCGGGAACGTCCCAAAAACTACCACGCCCGCACCCACGACCTAACCACCGTTCACCAATTCCTCGTCCGGGGCCGGAATGAGTAATTCGGACGATTTCACAAACGACTTTTCCTGGTCCGCCAACAGAAGCAGCGTCTTCCAGGAGTGCAAACGAAAATATTACCTTCAGTACTACGGGTTCTGGGGAGGCTGGAACCGCTCCAGCGACGAGCAGACGCGGCAAATATATGTACTGAAGAAACTCCAGAACCGGTACATGTGGGTCGGTATCGCCGTCCACGAAACAGTTGAACACATCCTGAAACACCTCCGGGGCGGCCGGGTCCTTTCCCGGGAGAACGTGGTGGAAGACATGCTGAACAACATGCGAGAGCAATTTCGGGAATCCCGGGAGGGAAAATACAAGATTGACCCCAAAAACACAACGGGATTGACCGAGCACGAATACGGCGTGGACCTGCCGGACTCGGAATGGGAAACCATCCGAAACCGGGGCAAACAGTGTGTCAACAACTTTTATAACCTGGACCTGTTCCGGGAATTGCAGTCCTCGCCACCGGAGGAATGGCTCGCCATCGAGGGCGATCTGAACGCACGGGACAACACCGTTGACTCCTTCAACATCGGGAATCTGAAAATCTGGTTAAAACTGGATTTTGCCTATCGAAACGGAGACCGGGTCCACATCGTGGACTGGAAAACAGGCCACTCCGACCCGGATTTTCGACAGCTGTACTGCTACGGATATTACGCGTGGAAGGAATGGGGGTTTCAACCGGAACAGGTTGACCTGAAGATGGTGAATCTCCTGGAACCGGACATCACCGCCGAATCCCTCTCGATGGACAAACTGGAACAGCTGGAACGGGAAATTCAGGAGGACGTCGTTTCCATGAAAGACCTGCTCGTGAACCCTGAGGAAAATACGGCGCGAATGGAGGATTTCCCGAAGGTGGACGACCTCTCCACCTGCCGCCGATGCCGGTTTCGGAAAATCTGTTATCCGGACGGTGTTCCCTCGAAATAACCGGCGGTGATCAATTCACCAACATCGATACGTGATTCCGCCCGTTCCATGACCGAACCACGCCCTCCCGTTCTGGTCCTTGACGGATACTGGCGAAAATCTCTGGCCGTGCTTCGCGGACTTCACCGGAAGAACTGGCGAATCTGGATCGGCGAAGACACCGAAACAGCACCCGCCCTCCATTCGTCCTTCGGAAACCGGCGGTTCGTCTATCCGTCCCCTCAGCAACGGCCCGGTCAATTCAAGGACTGGCTCCGTCGCTTCGATGATCGCCAGGAGGACGTGCTTCTCCTTCCGCTCGAAGACACAACGCTTCTCCAGACCGGAAGCGTGTCCCTCTCTTCATTTCGCCACACCCATGCCGGGCCGGATGTATTCCGGAACGCAAACAACAAAGGAAGTGTCCTGACCACATCGAAACGAAACAACCTGTTTGCGGTTCCCGACACGGCGCGGATCGATCACTCCACGGATCAGCTGGAACCCATCACCGGGGATCCGGCAGAAATCATCTCGGGGGACTGGGTTGTCAAACCCGTCTCCGGAGCGGGAGCACGAGGCATCCAGTACGGACGGGGAGCGGCGGAATTCCGGCGGGTCCGTATCCGGCGGCGGCACCGGAACGTTCCGGATCTTGTTCAGAGACGAATTCGAAACGGAACCGGGATCTGTCTGTCGATGGTCATGGGACAAAATGGAGAAGCCCTTTCCGGCATTGCACATCGCCGCATCCGGGAATGGCCTCCATCGGGTGGGGCCTCCACCCTCCGGGAACCAATCGACGTGCCGCATCTCTTCAGGCCGGCCACGCAGCTGCTCCGGCAACTGGAATGGTGGGGGCCCGCACAGGTGGAACTTCGCACGGATCCCCGTTCCGGTACGCCGTACATGATGGAAGTGAATCCCCGATTCTGGGGATCACTCAAACTGGCGATCGACGCGGGGGTGAACTTGCCCCACGTCCTCTGTTCGCATCGGATCGGTCGTCCCGTAACCCGATCGTTCGTCCCGGAACGAAGCGTTCGTTCCTGCTGGTTTCTTCCCGGAGATTTGCTTCATCGCCTTCATTCTCCCCCGGGAAACGCCACGAAAGATAAGAAACAGCCTGATGCCTTCCTGGAAGAACACGTGGACGTTCCGTCAAACCCCGACCGTTCCTACGACCTGCTGAACGCGGACGACGTGCTACCCGCGGTCATGCGGGTCGTCTCTCTTCTTAGCTGGTTTCTGCATCCCGTCTACCGACTGTGGGCACGCTGGGAACAGAAACACCACAAACCAACACCGAAACCGGAAAACACGCCGAACCTCAACAGAAGACGGTTACCTCAAGAAGAAGCGCGAGAGGATTTCGAGGAAATGAAAACACCATCCACTCCAGCCGAGTTCCGTCGCTGATGGGCGTTATTTATGTCTTCGGGAGCCGTCCTCCCCCACGGCCACTCTATCCAGAACGGCCGTCCAGGTTCTTTAACACGGGCAGGAGTTCCGAAAACGACGGGTGATCGGAGCCGCGCAACCAGCCGTACACAATGGTTCGGAGCGTGGTCACGGATATGCCGAGGCGATCCATCCGCTGAAGCGCCCAGCCGTGGTCATCCACGGACTCCGCCGCGCAACCGTCCGCGGCCACCTGGACCGTGTACCCGGCGTCCGTCCCCAGAAGCGCCGACTGAAGGACACAGACATTGGTCATAAGCCCGGTAACAAGCACCTGTTCCAGATCGTGTTTATCACACCATTCGCGAACGGGGTCACTGCGAAAGCAGTTAAATTTTTCTTTTGTCACAACGGGGGCTTCGGGAACCGCTTCGGTAATTTTTGTGGTCGTGGTGCCGAGTTCCTCCGGGTTCTGCTCCGTTACCAGCACAGGCACGGAAAGCTTCTTTGGAACCTGAAGAAAAATGGACAGGCGGCTGACAAGGGATGCCGACTGGTCCACCAGTTGAAGAAACGCATCCTGTACATCCACGACCAGAATACCGCTGCGGTCCGTGTCGGGTATTTCTCGATCATGCAACTCAGATGGCCGGTTTTCCATAACGCCTCCTGCTGATTCAGTGCAAAAAGAAAAGCAACCACACAAATCGTCCGGTTACCACGGGGTCACCTCGTCCACTTCGGACGCAAGAAGTACGCGAACCGCCTCCGCCATCCGTTCCGGGGTACGAACGACGGGAATGCCCAATTCTTCAATCCGTGACATTTCCTTCGTTAACAGCCCCGGCGGTCCCGCGGTGCCGAACACGATCGGCTTCTCCGTTTCCCCGATAAGGTCGCGGAGATCCTCCACCGGAAAACCCACTCCTTCCTCAAAAATTTCGTACACCAGAAGAACGTCAACATTCGGATCGGCCGCTACCGCCGAGAGAACGTCCCCGAACTGTTTCCCGGGAAACGCCGTGTCCACCGGGTTCTTTGCGTACGTGTCGCCCGGAAGCAATTCATTCAACGCCTTCCGGGTGTCTCTCGTGAAGTCCGGAAACGACGCACCGGCGCTCTGGAGCCGATCCGTAATGGCAATGCCCGGGCCCGCCTGGGCGGAAACCAGCCCAACGCCCGGCCCGTCGGGTACCGGAGACTTCGACAACACATATACCGCGTCAAGAAGAGAGAGAAGAGAATCGACGAGGGGCACGTTGTATTGACGGAATCCCCATCTGTACATCGAATAATCACCGGTCATCGAGGCCGTGTGCGATTCGGCGAAATCACCCACGTCGCTTTTGCCGACCTTGTAAGCAACCACCGGGGTGTCCATGTCCCGGCACGTTTCAAGGAGAGCCCGCCCCCTATCGGTACCTTCCAGATGAAGCCCGACCGCCTCGGTTTCGGTGTCCCGATCGAGGTACGAAAGCACCTCGACCGGACCGATACACGCACTGTTCCCCAGCGCGACAAGCCGGGAGATTCCCCGGTTCGCAAACATGGACTCGAACCCGGCCGTAAACCCCATGCCTCCGCTCTGGGCCACGATGGCCGAGTTCCCCGCGTTCAGCTGATCCACACCGGACACAAACGATGCATACAACTGTTCGTCGGGGTGCACGAAGCCGGCGGTGTTCGGACCGAGAAGCGACAGCCCACTGTTTTCGGCCAGTTCGGCAATTTCCCTCTGACGGTCCGCCCCCTTTTGATCGGCTTCCGCAAATCCCCCGGAGAACACCACAGCCCCGGACACGCCCTCTTCCACACACGTCCGAACGACGTCCGGTACCAGTTCCGCCGGCACCACGATCAGCGCTAGATCCACCTGTTCGGGAACCGCTTCCAGCGACTCATAGAAGTCTCGTTCGAACAGGGTGGCCCCCGTTCGATTTGGATTGATCCCGTAAACCGGCCCCGGAAACTTCGCGGCGTTCTTCATCGCCGCGTATCCTACTTTTTCTTCCGATGGCGTCGCGCCGACGACCGCTATCGACTCCGGAACAAACAATCCGTCGACGTCCATGAAGTCCTCCTCGGGTTCTAAAATTCACAGAAACCTATACAGTTCCGACACCGTCCCTGGCAACCCCCCGGCTCCAGAGAAAAGACGAACCTGCTGAACCGGCGGTGGAACACCGGGACGTTCTGCGCATGAATGATTTTTACATCTTAACAGGGCCTGGAAAGAGTTGCAGTATTACAAATTTCGGTTCAAGGTCGAAACGGGTTATAATCAGACCCCTATGAATCGGGAACGGTGGGCCGGAGAATCGTTTCCCGTCCGAATTTCGTTTCCTGTTGAATTCCCCAAAGATTGAACCCATCCGAATGGACGAAACCAGAAGCAATCCGTCAAACGCCCTCGACATCCGCATCCTCTGGATCTGGGTCACGTTTGCGGTGATCGGGGGGCTGTTCATGGTCGGTGCGGGCCGGATCCTTGTTTTTTTCTTTCCGAAGGTTCTGGCCTCCTGGATGGCTTATCTGACGGGGGGAGTGTTCCTTGTCCTCGCGGTGGTCTACGTCGTCCTCAAATACAACATCTGGCGGTACGGCCTCCTGGAAAACGCGGTGGGTCTGGAACGGGGAGTCATCATCCGCATCCGAACCGTGGTGCCCCTTGTGCGAATCCAGCACGTGGACACGCAGAGGGGACCCGTGGAACGGATGACGGGCCTTTCCCGGGTGGTGCTGTACACCGCCGGTTCCCGGGGAGCGGATGTGGTGATTCCGGGGCTGGCCAGGGAAACCGCCGAAGACTTTCAGCAAAACATCAAAGACCTCATAGCAGAAGATCAAAACAGATGGGAGGACGCCGTCTGAATCTTCATCCGGCCACAGTTCCCTACCAGATCCTCCTGGGACGGGGAATTGGCATCCTGAATTCGATGCTCTTCTTCGGGTTTCTTCTGTATTCGTTTATCCAGGGATCCGTGTCCCTGAGGGATTTCCTTCTGTATTACGCGGGATTTATGGGGGTGGTTTTCGCGGGATACATTATCTGGGAGGTTCTGTTCTACTCCCTGTATGAATTTGGGTTTTCGGACGACCGATTTGAAATACACTCCGGCGTGTTCTTCCGGCGAAAACGAGAAATTCCCGTCGACCGAATTCAGAACATTGACGTAAGCCGGAACATCCTTCAGCGTCTCCTCGGGCTTTCCGAACTCCGGATTGAATCGGCGGGCGGTGGCGAAACCGAAGCAATACTGCGGTACGTGGAATACCGGCTCGGTGAACAGGTCAAGTCCGAAATCAACCGCAGAATTCAGGACACGGATCAGTCCGTTGAAACGGACGAAACCGACGACGCAACGGAAACCCGGAGACCCATTTTTCAGCTTTCCGGAGAGGAAATTTTCCTGCTTTGCCTCTGTTCCCTTCATCCCCGCATGGCGTTTAGCGTTTTTTTCATTCTTCCAGCGTTTTTTCTTCCCCTGTTTTCGGGATCCGGCGCCATGATTGTGGTTCTTATACTCTTTCTGGTGTTTGGTTTCGTCAGCCTGGGTGGTACCTGGGCCCTGCAGGCCGCAAAAACCTTCGAACGATACTACGGGTACACCCTTTACTGGGACGGGGACAAACTCGAGTACACGAGAGGTCTGCTGAACCGGCGATCCGGTCAAATACCGATCGACAAAATCCAGAAACTGAACATTCGGGAAAACGCGGTCATGCGGTTCTTTGGGTTTGCTTCCCTGAACGTGGAGACGGCGGGTTACTCCCCCGGCACCGCGGAAGAGCGCGGGTCCGAAGCGGCCATTCCCCTTGCCCGGAAAAACCGGGTCGTTCGTATAGCCGCCGGCCTTTCGGGAGCAAATCCCCCGGCCCTGTCCCGGCCGCCCAGCCGAACCAAACATTTTTACGCAGCTCGCTACACCACCATCCTGCTGATATTTGCCGGCCTGTTTTACACAATTAACTTTTTTATACAGGGGAATACCCCTGCGAAGTTGCTGCTGTCCTACGCCTGGACCGTTCCGGCTTCACTCGTGCCGAGCACCCCCATCATGGCCATCTTTCGATGGCGCCACCTGGGCTATCAGTTGCAGAAGGATCATTTTGTGACCCGGGAAGGGTTCTGGGTGCAATCCACCGTTATCGTGCCGTACTTTCGCACGCAGAACTTTATCGCACACCAATCCGTGTTTCAGCGGTTCTGGAACCTCTCCACCTTTACCCTGGACACGGCCGGCTCGTCCCTCTTTTTCGCAAGCGCCGCCCGGGCCGTCAACGTGGACGGTTCGGTGTCCGAACAGATGATGTCCAGAACCCGAACAAGGTTCGAAGAATCCCTCGCGGAACGGGTCCGAAAAAAAGCGGAGGAACTCGGAAACGGCGACGAACCCTCCTCAACAGAGGAACGGGACGCCGGAAGCGGCCCGACGTCCATTCCCCCGACGAACCGGCAGCTTCCCCCGCCCCCATAGGAAAATTCGGCCGGAAACCACCGTATTTTCGACGCGGATACACGGGTCAAAAACTTGTTTCAGGGACCTGTTTTTTTTAAAATAGGGCTCATTCATTCCGTGTCAACTCACATCATCAACATTATTCGAGGAGTGTGTGACCATGAGGCGTGCCATTTTTTCCATAACCACCGCGATATTTCTCCTTTCGACCGCCGCGGTAACCGTGGCTCAGGACCATATTCCGTACGGTGAACCCGTTCAGAAATCCAGTTGCAAGAGTGGTCCCGACTGCGGAAACACCGACGTACCCGACTACATCACGCCCGGGAATTTTAAGAAAGCACTGAAAAAATCAAAGAAAACAAATCGACCATTGCTGATCAAAGGCGTCGCCTTTGGCATGAACAAAACCGGGGCGAAGAAGCCGACGAAAGGCAACTGGTGACCGGCCGGAGACATCCTGCGAGGGGGTCCCCTCGCATACAGACGGGTCATCGACCTGGTTAATCGCCGGTTTGTTGTCTTTTACTTCAACATCGGCGAAGATCAACCCGGCTACGACAAAAAAGCGGCCGAATTTATCGCGGAAATCGACGACCGGTTTCAGGGCGATTCCGTGCCCACCCCGCCGGTCTGGGTGATTTCTCCGGACAAAAAACTCCTTGACACCATCGACAACTACACCCCGAAGCGGGAGTTCTTCAACAAGCTCCGCAAGATCCTGGACGACAACCCGAAATACGACGAACTCCGGGACGAGGAACAGGAGGTGGTGGACAAAGCCAGCGAAAACACCGGTGATTTCACCGCCCAGTACAAAGCCGGACGACTGTTCGAGGAACTGGGGAAGTACAAAAAAGCACGAAAATTTTACAACCGGATCACCGGGGAAGATCAAACGTCCGCCAACGGCGCCGGTGCCGAACTGGCCCTGGCACGCATGGCACGATACGAAAAGGACTGGGACACGGCGAAGAAACACCTCGAAAAATGTCGGACGGCCAACAAAAACAACAAATACGACCTGGCCGACAACATTGCCATGGAAAAAGCCTACCGGCTGCTGGACGAGGAGAAACACGAGGAAGCCCGCTCCCTTCTGGTCGACACCATACAGAATCATCCCGATTCGGAACGCATGGGGGAACTCCAGTTCTACGCGGGCGTCGCCAACTTCTTCCTGGACAACCGGAAATGGGCCAACTACCACTGGGTCTGGGTCATGGAAAACATTCCCCGGGACTTCAACTACATGAAGTGCTACCTGACGGCAACGGTGGAAGCCATGCCCTGGGGCAATCCCGAACTGGATGGGTACGAGGGCGACACCGACCGCGTGAACCGGAAGATGGTCAACCGGGCCCTTAAAAAATCCAAACAGGATTACCGGGACATGAAGGAGAAGTGGCCGCCCGAAACCGGGACGGACACCAAATAACGTCCCCCCTGCCCCAACGAAAATTCCTGTATCGCCACGGGTGACGACCTCGTCATCCGTGGCGATTTTTATTTGAAGAACCCCGAATACTGGAGGAAACGGTCCAGGGGGAACAACGATTACGGCTCGTTCGCCAGGAGCCGGAGATGCCGTGCGGGAATCGCGTCCGCCACAAAGATGCGGTCGCTTGCTCGCTGAATGGAAACCCCTTCCTGCCGCGCCCCTTGGGCGTCAACCTCGAAAATGACCGGATCCCGGGTGTGGCGCCGGCCGACCTCTGCGGCGTCCGAAACGGTCCTTGACAGGTGCACCTTCTGGCGTCCCTTCGGCCGCAGCCCCTCCTCCCGGATGCTCCGGGCCGCTTCCCCGGAGGTCCCGTGATACAACACGTCCTGCCGGGCTTCCTCAAACGTGGGTTCGACGTCAATGGAATGACCGTACCGGGCCCGGATCTGATCCCCCCGCAGTTCGTACCGTCCCTTCGGGTCCTGTTCCACCACCTCCCGCAACCGATCACGGTCAATCCGGATGTCCCGGTTTTTCAGGCGTTCGAGGAGTTCCTGCACATCCGCAAAGCCGTCGTTGTCCACCGGCATCCCCTCCGGATCATGTCGCAGCAGATACGCCATTGTTTTGCTGATCTTTCTCCGGTCCAGGGCCATGGATTCCGTGAACTCCGGAACGCAGACGTGTTATCTCAAAAAGAGAAAAAGGGTTATGAACGGGAGAACTTTCAAAGGTTCCCGGTCTTTTCCCTCGGGATACAAGCGGAAAGACAATGGTAGAGAAACCCCATTTCCTGACCTTACACGGATGAGCGTCGTGAAATCAGAATAAGAATATACCAAACCGTCGATAGAAAAATCTTACCCTCTTTATCTGGATCGCCGGTGAGGGTACCGGTGTTCTCGTAGTTTTTCTACAGAGAAAAATTCCGGGAAGGAGAAAAATAAGGAGACGGAACAGGAACAACGCAGCTCTCCCGGTGATTCCGGTTGTTGGAAGATGCCGTATGTTACGGGGCCGGGTCGTTATCCGTTACCCGCCACTGGCAACACCGCCGCCGCCCCCGCCACCGGTGTTCATGCCGGGCCACGACTTGGGACCGGGGGATCCACCGAATCGGTTCTGCATCATCGCAAACAACCGGTTTATCTGTTCGTGGGCCTGTGCGGACATATTTGATGCCGCTGTAAGATTGCCAGCGTGTCCGGGTGTTTGTCCTCCTTTGATGTGTTTGAGTTCCTCGTCGGGGATGGTCCGGAGTTCGTCGCCTGATTCGCTCATGGGTCACCTCTGAGTAGATGAATCCACGACCAATGTCGAAACGTCCTCGTTCCCCTCCTGCATAAAAATCGTACGACACGGCAGGGGACCTGTCAAGGTTATACACCGTGTTATACCAGAGTCCCAACACGGTTTCGGAACATGATGGATCATGCCGACCCGGGTTCTTCACGGCCCGGAAAATCGTCCGGACACTCGCCCCGGATCAACTCCCCCCCCTCTTCGAAGGTATGAATGGCACGATCAAGACTCTCGATGGACTGGCCCAGTTTGCTTTCCGGTTCCACCTCCAGATCACCGGCGATCTCCTCGGCGCGGGTTTTGAATGAACGTGCCTCCGCCGGCTCCCCGGCCACCAG
>CAZOLI010000048.1:0-14826 GCA_964580675.1 uncultured Planctomycetia bacterium | reverse complement strand
ACCTAACTTTTCCCGGAACTCGTATCCCGGGACGTGTGGGTCCTGATCGGTCATGGTCTTCCCTTATTGATTCAGGTTAACCGGTTCCGGTTGATGCCCGGTCGGCTTTTTCGACCAGGCCAAGTTCCGTGGACGTGAACAGTGGATACAGGGACAGGTTTATATTCTTCAACGCTTCTTCTCCGCCTTCCTCGCGGCTTACGGCACAGGCAACGCCGTCGACGATTAATCCGTTTTCACGAAGGGCTTTTGTTGATCGAACCGCCTCTCCGCCGGTTGTTACGATGTCCTCGACCAGGACGACGTGATTTCCTTCCTGTACGTCTCCTTCCAGCTGGGATTCCGTGCCGTATTCTTTTTCCTCTTTTCGAACGATCAGGAAGGGTTTGTTGAGTTTTAGGCTCAGTACAGAACCAAGCGGTACGGCGCCAAGTGCGGGTACGGCAATCCGGTCCGGCGAATCAAAACGATTCTGAATCAGGTCGGCCAGGGCATCCGTCACGTCATCCAGCAGATCCGGCCGGGTTTCGAAACGGTATTTGTCAATGTAATAACTTGATTCAGCGCCGGAACTGAGGGTAAAGGAACCTTCCAGAACCGCCGCTTTCACAATTCGTTGCCCCAGATCATCAAGATCGGTCATATGCCTTCGTTTGGGTAACCGAAATAATAGGTGCTATGCTGATCATCCGTCGCAAGTCTATCTCTCTGTTATACTACGTGTGGACGGGTGAATTCGTTTGTATTTTTAAGAGATGCAGGGGCCAATTTCCACTTGAATAAAAAAAGAATGCAGGTGAGAACATATCTCACCTGCATTCCGTTATGTTCTTTCCGAATTTTGTCGTTCCTCGAACGTTATGTTTCCTTCCGTTCGAACGTAATTTCGAGGAAGTTTTTTGCTCCGCCGGAACCGGGGGCACTTTTCTTCTTGTCCACTTTGGTTTTCAACTTTCGAACCATCCGGTTGCTCTTTCCGAGTTTGAACTGAGCAATACCCCGTTTCTCGCCACTGGCGATGCCGGCTTTGCATTTGTAAATGTGGTTGGAACCACCATCTCCCATGATGCCACCTCCTTTTTCCTCATGAGATACGAGGGAAAAGCTGGCATGAGTGGGATTGGCACCGGACAGCGGGGGAGTGGATGGTTCATAACCAACCGTGTCTCCTTTCTCGAGGTTGTCCGGATTCACCTTTGTCCATCCGACGGCAAGGGCCGAGCGGAAGTAACTTTTGGACAGAATTTTGCTTTTCAGGAAATTACAGGCGTCCTTGTTTGCTTTATCGTTCGGAAGGGCGCCTTCGGTCTGGGTCAGTTTGTCCTGAAGGTTGGAAATGGACTGAATGTCTCCGTTCGGACCGACAACCACGTTGAAGGGTTTGTTGGCAAGATGTTTGAAGGCCTTACCAATTTTACTGCTTTTGTCCTTCGTGGAGAATTCAAACACACCGCAGGAACCGCGGCATTCCATCTTCAGTCCCAGAAATTTGACGGACAGGTGAATGGAACCGTCTTCCCTTATGCTGTCGATGCTGGTTTTGGTCGCAAGCGTTTCGGCCACACGGGCCTGGCTGGGTCCGCCTCCTCAGCCTCCGCCACCGGAAAGCTCCGTTTCGTAGGTTCGCTGAAGTTCTTCAACAAAACTTGTGGTGTTATCGATGTCGGGTGTACTGGTCTTCTGAGCGGCAAGGACACCTGACAGGCCAAGTACAAGCACCAGGGACAGGGAAAGGGTACCTAAGTTTTTCATGGTCATGTACCTCGAGGAAGTCAATTCACGATTCTCATTTAGTGTAACAAGGTCAGGCGGATACTTCAAACGGCGTAGCCGTGTCTGAATGTGCCTGTTCTTCCTGATACATACGAATTATTGGGTGGGAGCGTTTGATCATTATGATGCCGGATAGGCGTAATACGACTGAAGGCACAGGGTATACCGGGCGATATTGGCCGTCGTGGTATCGCTAACCCGGTATGCTCGAGGGAGTGTTTTTAATAGTTTGTTGTTCCACGTTTTCCACGCCGGGCCCCCGGTCTGAAGCAGGGCGTAGGTGTTTGCCATGAGATCTTCATTCATCCGGTTTTTTCCGGGATCGGGCAGGGACGAACCGGTCGCCGCCGATTCGGGGTGATGCCGGAGCCGATCCGGCAGTTGTCGCGACGGAACAAACAGGTTGTGGGCCAGCAGGTGCAGGGTATCCAGTTTATCGGGACGATCCCGGAGTCCAAAGCAGTTCAGGAGGTTGTGAGCCGCGGACGATGCCCGGTCCACTCCCATGGCGACCCCGAGTCGGAGGCTGATGATGTGCCAGAGGGACACGCCGTCCTCCGGAAACGGCCCGTTGACGGGAATTTCCTTCCAGAGACCACCGGCTATTTGCTGTTCGATGAGGTGGTTCAGGGCGTGCTTCGCCTCTTTGTAGTGCATGGGATCCTGGCTGAGAAGGACGTATTCCATAAGAACAGTTGTTGCCGCTGCGTGGGAGGTCAGGGTGGGGGAGCCCGGCCCGATGCACCCGCTGTTTGCCTGTTGTTCGATCAGGTAATCCACGGCTTTTTTCACCACGTTTCCGTACCGGTCATCCGGTCGACCGGGGACGTGGCCGTTGTGGAGAAAGGCCAGGGTGGACAGGGCGGTGGTTCGAATCCGGTTGTCCGTTTTGTTGCCGGGGGTCCAGGAACCATCGTCCCGCTGACGGTTGGCCAGAAGGCGGAGTGTTTGCTGTATGGTATTGTTCACGTCCGTCGTTCCCCCGCTTTCCGAAATACGCCGTAACCGCTCTTCGGAAATCAACCGGTTTCGGCGGAGATCCATTTTCCACAGGGCCTGTTCTTCGTAATTAACCTCCTCGGACTGGTACTGGATGGTGGACATTTCGGGCATCCGGTCGAATTGCCGGACGGCCTCTCGGGATGCCGCCTCCGACGGCTGTTTTTCGGCCCCTTTCGGGGTCAGGATAAAGAAGGTAAAGGCAAAGAAGACGGCACCATGAAGACTCAGGGAAGCCATCCAGGAGGAGTTTCGCTGCAGAAACCCAACAACGCGACCGAGCAATGATCCGGTGGCCGGTCGGGTTTGCCGGGCCCGCTCTTCCTCCTGGAGGTACCGTACTTCGTTCATTACCCGGGTTGTGAACGTCTCGTCCACCTGCAGGTCCCCCCGTTCCGCCAGGAGGTCCTCAACGCTACGGTACCGGTCGACGCGGGCCGCACACTCCTCGCAGGTCTCGATGTGTTTTTCGAGGGACGGAAATTCACCGCTGCCTTCCACAATTGACATCAATTTTTCGTTTTCTGGACAGTTCATGACATGTTAGATGTATGAATGTTTGTTCACCGGGTCCGGAAATGGATTTTTTCTGTTCTTACTTTGCGTGTTTTTTCCGCTTTTTGGTTGCTTCGTTTCCGGACACCCGTTCGATTTCTGGTTTTTCCCCCGTTTCACGGGGTTTATTTATAACGAATTTTTCGGTCGCGGGTTCAATTTATCCGGCCGACTGTTCGGTATCCTCAATCGAATCAGGGGTGGACTCCATCTCCTGGAGGATGGATTCCAGTTTGTCAATAGCCAGGTATTTTCGGGATTTTACGGTTCCGACAGGGATATCAAGGATTTCCGAGATTTCTTCGTGGGGTTTCTGTTCGAAATTGCTCAGCACGATCACCATCCGGTGCGATTCTGGCAGTTGTTCGACGGCCCGGTGCAACAGTTCCTTTTTTTCTTCCTCGGTAAGCGCCTGGTGCGGTTCGAGCGCGTTTTCGTGTTCAAGCAGCGATTTCAGGTTAAAATCCGATTCCTCGCTCCCGAGCGGTTGGTCAAGGGAGATGGGGTTCCGGTCGGATTCTTTTGACCGCAGGTAATCGTACCAGTGGTTCTTCGCAATGGTGAACATGTAGGAGGTAAATTTTCCGCTCGGTTCGTAGCTGTCCCGGTTTTTGAAAATTTTTATGAACACCTCCTGAGCAAAGTCCTCGGCACGGGCACGGTTGTTACAGAGCCCGTAGAAGAAATTGACCAGTCGGTCCTTGTGACGGTCCACGAGTGTCTCAAACGCGTCCGTGGACCCCTCCCGGCACCGGGTCATGAGTTCATTGTCCGGGGTTTCCTGATCGGTCATGGACCGCATGCTCCGGAAAGTGCGTCCGGTGTGACAGAGCGACGACGGGAACCGGGTGGACCGGGGGGCATACTGCCTTCCCACTCTTTATAAACGAACGTTTGATTTGGAGGTTCAATGTTCATTCGTTGTTCTCCTCCGGGATAATGGGTTCACCCGTGTTTAAAATTTTCTTCATTTCCCGGTGAATCAATCCATTGGATACCAGCGTTTGATCACCGTATGGTGAGTGTGGATCTCCCTGGAAATTCGTGGTTTTCCCTCCGGCTTCCCGGACGATCAGACATCCGGCGGCGGTGTCCCACGGATACAGGTTCCATTCCCAGAACCCATCGAAGATGCCGGAAGCCAGGTAGCAGAGATCGATGGCGGCGGCACCGGCACGACGAATCGAGCGACAGCTCCGGGTCATGTTCTCAAAATCCCGAAACAGCGGGAGATCAGAGGTCCGGCGGGTGTACGGGAACCCCGTTGCAATCATGGTTTCCGATATCGGGGCACGGTCGGAAACCTCAATCGGCTCGTCGTTCCGGTAGGCTCCGTTTCCGGATATGGCGTAAAAGCTCTCGTCCGTTCGGGGGATATGTACCACCCCGAGCAGGGTCTCTTCGTTTTTGCCATTTTCGCCCCCCGGGTTGGCGTTCCCCTCGTTCGATCGTTGAAGTGCCAGCGAAACGGCGAAAAGGGGGAACCCATGCGCATAGTTTGATGTTCCGTCAAGCGGGTCAATAAGCCAGAGGTGCGTGGCACCGCTTTCCTTCCGGGATCCTTCCTCCGCTATGTAATCGTGGTCCGGAAATGCGTCGGTGAGTGCTGACACTATTTTTTCCTCGGCCCGGCGGTCCATTTCCGTGACGAGGTTTGTGAATGCTTCGTCTTTCTGATACACCTCTCTGTCACCGTAAAGACCGTCCAGGAGAAGTTTCCCGGTTTCCCGGGCCACGTCCATGGCCTCTCGTAATGCCCTCTGAAGCATTATAAAATGTGGTGTGTCATAATCATGATTGATTCAGGGGTTCGGGGTAACAAACACGTCCGCCGGTTCGGTCGTCCGTCTCCGTTTCATGGGGGGGTGAACAATAAAAGAGCGTCAAGGCACTTCTGAGAGTCACCATGATTATAACAGGTATGCAGTCATGTATGTAGTTTTCGAATCGGGTGAGAACACCCGACAGCACAATCGGCGCGACGGGGGAGTTACCCTGATCGAATTGCTGGTGGCCATCGGTTTGCTGGCCCTTCTTGCGGGTTTGCTTGTGTTGCTTTTTCGGGACGGTCTCCGCATCTGGAGTCAGGGGGAGGAAACCCGAAAGGAGTACACCAATGCCCAGTTTCTGTTTTCCCGTCTGGATGTGGATGCCAACCAGATCTGGGCGCCGATCGACAGACGCAAGGTGCGGGACCCCAACGACGCGAAACTTCGGCCCGCCCTGTATTCATCGATTACCCCGGAAGGTCGCCGGTGGATTGAGTTTCTGCGAATAAAATCGGGGTTTCAGCAACAGGGGGAAGGGGGCATGTCGGTGGATGACCGCATGAAACGTACCGTGTACCTGAATGATCCGGAACGTGGTTTGCTCCGGGGCACGTTTCCGGCCTCCGAAATTCCGCAACACCTGGATGAGCCGGGTTTGCTTGATTCGGCGGAATATCGTTCGGGGAATTTTGAACTTGTGGCCAAGGGCATTCTTTACGCGGACTTTAAGTTTTGGGGGCCCTGGACGAAGGAGTGGACGGTCAAGGGGCCTTACGGAGCCAGGGATGGGGCGGCCGTGTTCTGGGACAGTTCCCGGCGCCGGATGGACAAGTTTCGAATGTTCGTTTCGGACGAGGACGCGGATCCGGTGCCGGTGTTGCCGAAAATGATCAGGGTACGGGTGGAAGTGGCCATTTCCGGAAAAACGAACTGGCCGCGGCTGCGGGGAGACCTGGAAGAAGAAAAACAAACCGATGGGGTGCGTATTTCAAACGGTGAACAGCTTCCGGAGAGCGGATATGCCCGGGTCGGATCGGAATGGATCTACTACGAAGACCGAACCGATAACAGGCTAAAAAAGATCATCAGGGGCCGCCGGTCAACCGTACCAAAGGAGCATGCCGGCGGAACGGAGGTCCGGTACGGAGCCCCGTTCGAGAACACGCTTGAGGTTCCTCTGTATCCGGGCGATTCGTATTACCGGCGAGCGGTGGAGGGGGGGAATTAATCTTCCTGCCTGTTTTCCTCTTTCCCGGTCTGTTTCCGCAGATATTCCAGGGCTTTTTCGGGGTTGACCAGGATCTGCTTTTGGGCTTTCCGTTTCATTTCCTTGCCCTGGATAACGCCCGCGAATATGTTTGAGACATGAGTTTGCATCGCTTCCTGTATGGCTTCGGGATCGGCGGAGCGCATCTCCTCAAGGATGTTCCCCTGGTTCTCCCATCCGAGGCCCTGGATTTCGGCCCGTCCGAGGAGGTTGGCCTGGGTGCTGCTCGTCTGACGCCGGAGTAGCTGTCGGGTGTACTGCATATTGGCGGTTTTTTGCAGCTCCTCCTCTTCCACCGGTTCCTCCTTCATTTTTTTGATTTCCCGGTGGATAAGAGCGACCCCCAGGTTGGGTCGAGGCGTTGTTATGTAGAAATACCCCCAGTTGCTCCGGTAGTATGCAAGGCCCGCGTAAGCACCGTAGGTCAATCCCCGTTTGGTCCGCGTTTCCTCGTAGATACGGTCGGAGAGGACCTCCAGGCCAATTTTCAGGGACGCGTACTCGTCGTGGGTGATCGAAATTGCGGGAAATTTGCCGACGACAAATGCCGTTTCCAGCCCCTCTTTATTGACGATATTTGTTTTCTGATCGTCCTCCGTCCGAAACGAAGGGACCTGTTTTCGGTCGACGTCGTCTGATTCCACGAAGTCGAACGTGTTGTTCAGCCGTGATTTGAGCTCGTTCCGGGAGACGTTTCCAACGACGGAAAAGAGTAATTTGCCGGTTCGAAACAGTCGGTCCCGGTAGGCCACAAGTTGTTTCCGATTGATGTTTTTCAGGCTTTCGATGGTTCCGTCCGGCAGGTTTCGGTACGGGTGGTTCCGAAACAGGAGTTTGTTGGTTTCAAACCACATCTGCCGGCTGGGATCGGACATCCGCTGCTTGACCGAGAGCATCATCTGTTCCCGGACGTAGTCGACCTGGTCCTTCTTGATCAGCGGTTCGTTGACCATGCTGGCCATCATGTCCACGGTGGTGTCCAGGTCCTCGACAAGGCAATTTCCAAGGAATCGGCTGTAGTCGTAGTTCGAATCGGACGTAATTTTGATGCCGTTTCGATCCTTCAGGGATTTGATTTTTGGAAGAGGAAACTGCTCCGTCCCGCGCTGAATGACCCGGAGGAAGAACTGTTCAATGCCGGCCGGAAGGTCACGGGTATTCATGGTGCCCCCGTCAATAAACAGCTGGACGCTGACCACGTCATTTTCCGTAATTCGTCTGTGAATGACCGGCACGCCGCTGTCCAGTGTGAATTCTTCGGTGTTGTCCTGTTCGCCGGACGGGGTCGTTTCGCCGTCTTCCGGGTTTTCCCCGCGAAGATTCCCTTCTCCTTCCCCGGTTGCTCCATCCTGATCCGAGTCTCCGTTCTCCCCGGCTTTTGCGTTCTGGACCAGTTTGGAGAGGTTGTTCCCGGTCAGGTCAAGTTCCTTCGCTTTTCCCTTGGGAAGCAAAAATCCGTAGACACGGTGTTGGTTCAGAACGTGGTTCTTGCAGAAGCGGCGCACGTTCTGCAGCGTCACCTTTTTCAGGTTGTCAATGTAATTCTGAAAGTAGTTAAAACCGGCGACCGCCCACCAGAAACCGATGGTCTGAAGGTACTCCCGGCTGTTCTGAGCGGAGAATTTCCGGTCGACGATCAACTGCTTTTTTGCGGCTTCCACGTCGGATTTCGTGAAGTAATCGGGTTGGTCAAATTTCTGAATCTCCCGGTGATATGCCTCAAGAGCCTCCTCCAGGTCGTCCGAATTCGTATTGCCGTAGAACGTAATCTGGGGACCGTCCTTCTGCGTGTAATACCCGAGGCTGGCTGTTTGAAACGGACCGTTGTCCACCAGGTTTTCCTGGAATTTTGAGGAGGACAGGCCAAGGATTGTGCCCCAGACATCCGCGGCATACGTGGCTTCGGGATTGTCCAGGACCGACGGGGCGTGCTGTTCAATAGAGATGGTTGCGTTTTTCTGTTTGTCCGACACCACCCGCACGATGCGGTCCTCTTCGAGATCGGGATGGGGAGGTAGGTCCTCCTGTGTCTTCAGGTCCTTTTTCGGTTTCCAGTCGTTAAATTCCTCTTTTATGGTGGACAGGGCGTTCTCCGGGTCCACGTCCCCCACGACGAGGAAGCAGGCGTTGTTCGGTCGGTAGTACTTCCTGTGAAAATTTTCCAGATCCTCCGTTGTGGCTTTCTTGATGATCTCCCGCTCGCCGAGGGTGGACCGGCGCCATGGATATTTGTGAAACAGAGCTTTCGTCACACGCCGGGACAGTTTTCTGCTCGGATCTCCCGTACGTTTGTCATATTCGTTAATCACGATGTTCCGTTCGCCTTTCAGTTCCTCCTCCTTAAACAGTGGATCGCGAATGACGTGCCGGAGCATTTTCACGCCGTTTGCAAAATTATCCGCCGGAAGACTGAAATAATACCGAACCACTTCCGCCGAGGTGGAGGCGTTCGATAAAACACCGAGTTTTTTCTGGTGTTCCTCGAACTGTTTCTCGGTGGGGAAGGCTTTGTTCGCGTTCAGCGTCATGTGCTCGTAGAGGTGAGCGATACCATTTGTTTCGGGGGTTTCACTGATGGCCCCGGTTTTTACGGCCATACCGACATTGGTGATCGGAAGCCGTCGGTCCGGAATAATAATCACGTCCAGTCCGTTATCCAGTTTCGTCGTGTAGCCATTCGGACTGTACTTCATGGGTCTCTCTTCCAGTTCGGTCGAGAGTTCTCCGTCGGTATCGTCCGATTTTTCGTCTGATGGTTTTCGGGAGGGTTTGTGGTTCATACCGTGATTTTTATGGTTTTTGTTCTCCGGCGTAGAACCGCATCCGAGTGCCGGAATCAAAACAGCGGTGGCGAGTGCGGCGAAGAGGTAATTTGCGAGAAGTCTGGTGTTCATCTGCTGATTGGCGAAATTCGGAAATACACAATAAATTATGAACGCGCATGCCGGTCGTCAGGGCCCACGCATTCGCGGAGAGGCTGACCGTTTCCCGTACGGTCGGAAACGGTCGTTGGACGAACGTTGATTCCAGCAAAATCGGGTCAATATGTTACCCGCATCTGTTAAAGTTTACAAGAGGGACCGTGACACTTCATTTACGGAAACAAAAAATATCGACGATAAACACACCGGATCCGGGGAAAGTCAGGGAGAGCGGAAAAACTTGAAAATATGTGGAAAATGGTGTAATTTAGGTGGTTGGTAGCGGGGAACAATAATTTTGAAAACAGAAGAACAGGCCAGATATGTTTGATAAATTCACAGATCGAGCGAGAAAGGTGATGAGCCTCGGACGGCAGGAGGCTCAGCGTTTCAATCATGAATACATCGGCACCGAGCATATATTGCTCGGTCTGGTGCAGGAAGGGACGGGGATTGCAGCAAAAGTTTTGATGAATCTGGACGTGGACCCGAATGAGATCAGGGCGGAAGTTGAGAAAATGATTCCGCAGGGTCCGCCCAGTATAACCGCGCAGCAACTACCGTTTACTCCACGGGCCAAGCGAGTACTTGAGCTTGCCAAGGAGGAGGCCGGGAATCTCGGTCACGATTATATCGGAACGGAGCACCTGCTTCTCGGTTTGCTTCGGGAAAGCGAAGGCGTCGCTGCGCAGGTACTCGAAAGTATGGGTTTGAAGCTGGATGAAGTTCGCGAAGAAATTCTCGATGTATTGGGGGCTGAAGAAATGATAGGTAAAGAACCATCTGGACAAAACGTTGAAGGACAGGGAGGAGATTCGAAGACAAGAGCGCTTGACGCCTTTGGCCGGGACCTCACGGAACTGGCCCGGAAAGGGGAACTGGACCCGGTTATTGGTCGGAAGGAGGAAATTGAACGGGTCATGCAGGTTCTGAGTCGCCGACGGAAGAACAACCCCGTTCTCCTCGGGGAGGCCGGCGTCGGCAAAACGGCCATCGTGGAAGGACTTGCACAGGACATCGTCAACGATGAGGTTCCCGAAATACTGAGCGAAAAGCGAATTGTGGTGCTGGACCTGGCACTTATGGTGGCGGGTACCAAATACCGGGGACAGTTTGAGGAACGGATCAAAGCGGTGATGAACGAAGTCCGACGGGCGGAGGACATTGTCCTCTTTATCGACGAATTGCACACGCTTGTTGGGGCCGGTGGGGCCGAAGGTGCCATCGACGCCTCCAATGTTCTGAAGCCGGCACTGGCCCGTGGTGAGGTACAGCACATCGGTGCCACAACACTCGATGAATACCGAAAACACATCGAGAAGGACGGGGCGCTTGAGCGGCGTTTCCAGCCGATCATGGTGGAACCGACCAATCAGGCGGAAACGTACGATATTCTCAAAGGGCTCCGGGACAAGTACGAGGATCATCACCACGTCCGCTACACAAACGAAGCCCTGCAGGAATGTGTAAAACTTTCCACCCGTTACATCACGGACCGGTTTCAGCCCGACAAGGCCATTGACGTGATGGATGAGGCCGGGGCCCGCCTCCGACTCCAGTCGTATTCCACACCGCCGGACGTGAAGGACCTGGACGAAGAAATAAAGGAACTGGAGGAGGAAAAAAGCGAGTGCATCAAAATTCAGGATTTTGAACGTGCAGCTCTCCTTCGGGACAAGGCTAAGAAACTAAAGGAGAAGAAGAAAAACATGACCGAGAAATGGAAAGAATCCTCCGACGAGGACGGAGGGGTCGTAAACGAGGAAATTGTGGCGGAAACGGTCTCGAACATGACCGGCATTCCCCTTTCCCGCCTGGAGGAAGAAGAACGTGAGCGCCTTCTCCGGATGGAGGACGTTATACACGAACGCGTTGTCAGTCAGGACAACGCCGTCAAGGCGGTGTCGAAAGTGCTTCGCCGCTCCCGGACCGGGTTAAAGGATCCCCAGCGACCGATGGGTTGTTTCCTGTTTGTGGGACCCACCGGTGTGGGAAAAACGCTTCTCGCCCGGCAGCTGGCGGAGTTTATGTTTGGCGAAGAAGAGGCCCTTATTCAGATCGACATGTCGGAATACATGGAGAAACACAATGTTTCTCGTCTTGTCGGGGCGCCGCCCGGTTACGTTGGTTACGAAGAAGGCGGACAGCTGACCGAACAGATTCGTCGACGTCCGTACTCCGTGGTGCTTCTTGACGAGATCGAAAAGGCCCACCCGGATGCCTTCAACATGCTGCTTCAGATCATGGAGGACGGTCACCTGACGGATTCATTCGGCCGACGGGTGTCCTTCAGCAACTGCATTCTGATCATGACCTCCAACATCGGTGCGGAATTGATCAAGGATCAGGCCCAGCTCGGGTTCCAGGGCACGAAAGACTCCTCCTACGAAGCCATGAAGGAAAACCTGATGGAAGAGGTGGAAAACCACTTCCGTCCGGAATTCCTCAACCGGCTCGATGACACCATCGTCTTCCGGTCACTGACCCGTGATGACATTGAGGAGATTGTGGAAATTGAAATGGAGGAGGTTCGGGAGCGCCTCCACGAAAATGATTTGACAATTGAGTTTACGGACGAAGCCATCGAGCGGATCATTGACGAGGGATACAACCCCGACTACGGTGCACGACCGCTGCGGCGCGCCCTCCAGCGACTCGTGGAGGATCCGGTCTCCGAACTCCTGCTCAAGGAGAAATTTGAGGGCAAACGTCATATTGTCGCTCACTCCAAAGAAGGGGAATCGGAACTCTCCTTCGAGACGCGCGAACGGCCCGAGGAGTTCCTCCTCGATCACGAAAAGGAGGATGAAGAAGAGGACGAGGAAGAACAGGCCGTCGTCGAGAGCAGCGGGGCCTCCTCATCAAAAGAACAGTAAAAGGCATATTCTGGTGATCGATTGCCGCGCCTGTTCATTGTGTTCCCGGATCGACAGTAATTTCCTGACGGAAATACGTCGATGACCCAGCGGTGCCGTAATATTATTCCGTTCAAAATATCCGGGGATAGTCACGTGAAACGCTCCTACATACTGTTTGCTGTTCTGTCTCTTCTGGTTTTAGGCATTTCCCCTCTTCTTTCACAGGATTCTTCCTCCTCCGGTAAAGCCTCGAAACAGGAAGGGAGTGATTCCGCCGCCTCCGGTGAAGACCACACCAATTTTCAGCCGATCACGGCGGCATCCCGCCACGCGGCACAAAAGGGGGAGAAATGGTTGCTGAATGCCCAGATGGCCAACGGATCCTGGGGTTGAGAAAAAGGAAAGCCTCCGAGTGTCGGAGTGACAAGTCTCGCGATTCTCGCCCTGATGTCGGACGGGTCCTCTCCCCGGATCGGTCGGAAAAAGAAGCAGGAAAGCCTCCGTGCTGCCCTGACCTGGATTTTGAAAAAGGCCGGAGAAACGAAGGGATACGTCAGGGCACATGACGCCACCGGCATCGCGTTTCCCATGTACGGGCACGCCCTTGCCGTGTTGATGTTAAGCCAGGTGCACGGGGAGATCAGGTTTCGGTCTCGCAAAATCCGGAACGAACTGGAAGAAACAACCCGGTTTCTTGAGAAGAAGCAGCGGTCGAATGGAGGATGGGGCATGAAGCGTCCAAACATGGGGGTCACCGGAACGGTTTACCAGGCGCTTCGAGCGGCCGACAGTAACGGCATCAGTTTGAAACACGCCAACCTCGATAAAACCATTTCCTTCGTTCGGAAAAGTTATGTCGACGGAGGAGGATTTGGCATGAGTCCCAGAAGCACCACGGAAAAACGGCTGTTCTGGACGACCTCTTCGGGACTGCGAATTCTCCTTGGCACCGGGGAAACGGAAAAATCCAGAAAGATGATTAATCGTTCCATCAACCGAATCCGGGGACGGAAACTCGGGGCTGACTACAAAGGGAAGACAAGTGAGTGGGATTACGCCGGTCTGTTAACGGTTGTTCAGGCATTTATTCACCGAAAAGGAGAGGACTACCGATTCTGGTATCCACGCATCCGGAAGCAACTTCTGGACCTGCAGAACCCGGACGGCTCCTGGGAAATTGAATACTGCAAAAAATGCCGGGCCTTCGCGACGTCGATGGCGGTTATATTTCTCCGTGCCCCCAATCTTCTCCTTCCCATTTTCCAGAAATAACCGGTTCGGTTTCCCATGACGCCCCTCCGTTTATCGGTTGTTTCTCTTCTGTTTCTGCTCCTCTGCTTTGTCTCCTGCAGAAGACCCGAAGAAAAGACGTCGGGAAACACGGGAAAATCCACCGTCTCCGATGGTGCGGATACTGTTCATGCATCTCGTTCATCCTTTCTTTTTGACCGGACGGATGTAAAAAAATCGGTTCGGGGTGGGATTAATTGGTTGCTCCGCCATCAATCGCCGGACGGATCCTGGCAGAGCGGTTCGTTTTCGGATCAGTGCCGGTCGGAAGATGAATGTGACGGGGCGGGGTTTGCGACACACAATGGGGCCGTAACGGCACTGGCCGTCCTGTCCATTCTCCGGGGAAGAGCGTTTCTGGGGAACGGGCTGGGGAAACGAACGATTGCTTCCGTAACATCAGCGGTAACCTGGCTTCAGAACCACCTCAAAAACAACGGCCGGTTTCGGTTTCCAGGTGAAGAAAAACCATATTTTGCCCGTTCCCTCGGTGCACTGGCTCTGCTGCGAGCGACCGAAATCGATCAACTGTCCATCGATCTGCCGGCGGACCGCCGGCGGAACATACGGCGGCAGTTGATTCGTGAGGTGCGAAATGTAGAGGTAAAACGGGCGGACGCTCAGCTTCCCGATTGTGTTGTCCCCTGGTATTACGCCGTGATCCGGTCGAATCCGTCGTTCCGGAACCGGATGCCGCTGGAACTGGTAAATAAGATGATCGGCATTCTTCGTTATGCGCGCTCACACGGACAGGCTGTAACGCCGGCCATCCGTCACATTCAAACGTGGTTGGCGCGGTTGGAAAATCGGGATCAGGATGAGGCAAATTCGTCCAGCCGGTCGACGACTTTGAGCATCTCTCCCCTTCGGGATCTCTACACAACGTATTTTGGCCTGAAAATGGGGAGGGAGAAGGGATCGATTTCGGCCGAGGAGCGGAAGAAAATCGCCGATAAGTTGGTGTCGGGACAGGTTGAGGGGGGATGTACGGATGGTTCCTGGGATCCGTCGGGCCGATGGGGCGTCGAAGGGGGACGCGTGTATTCGACCTCTATGGTTCTTCTGTCCATGACGATGAGACGGGGAGGGGAACCGGCGGGAACACCGGGACAAAATGAAGAACGGCGGGATTGACGCGTTCTTTTATGAAAGCCCCCCGGACAGAGGATGTTTGGTTATTCCTGATTCGATTGACGTTTCCCCTGGTTTTGAGCATAGGGAAAGAAAAAGAAGCGCTGGAAGCCCGTCACCCAGTCCGAAAACGTAAGGTCATAAAGCAATAAGTGATCGTTCAGAACGCGAACCCGGCAGGAGAAGGTCATTTCACGGCGACCGAGCAACAGATTATTTCCCGAGAGATAGCCATTTCGCATGATGACGGAATCGGGCCCGGT
>CAZOLI010000047.1:0-16681 GCA_964580675.1 uncultured Planctomycetia bacterium | reverse complement strand
CGGCTGTCACAGGAGATCGGGCTAGAAAGCCCGATCTACGAAGGGGAAACGTTGATGGAGGTAGCTCGGAGGTTCCAGCCCGAGCACGGAGCGCATACGATAACATTTTCGAAAGAAGGATTGGCCCAGCGGCAAAAAAAAACGTGTACTCCGGACGGCGTTTCCGTCCTGCGCACACTCCAACAAACACAAATATCCCACGGAAAACCTCAGGCCCTGTCGGCAAAGGTTTGTCTTGAGCCCGATGCTCTGTTTGCGTCCTGTACCGGACGGTCGACGCGGGCGGAGGGAAAGCGATGTCCCCGGGACGAGGAACGAACAACGTCAGGGGCCATACCCGGTAGGATACCTAAAGACCGGGCCATATGGAGAATTACTTTTCGTGTTCCCAGTCCACGATCTGCTGTTTTTCGGGATGAACGTATACGGTGTGATTGCCTTTATACGCGCCCCGGACGACCCGGACCCGCACTTTCCAGAGAAATGAACCGGCGCCCTCCCCTGTTTTCTCGGTCTGAAAATCACGCATGTGTCGATACGGGATCCCGGGCTGTTCAATGTTTGGTTCCACGTTGACCTGCTGGTCGCCGTGCAAAAAATTTCGGCTCATGAGTTTGGCATCCACGGCCCGGAGCGTCGGCCCGGTGGCACACCCAACAAACAAAAGCACCATCACACAACTCATTGCGATCCAGTCGGGACGTTGTTCGAACGGGTTCTTCAAATCGGCATACACGATTGTCATCATGTTCATTGCTTCGAATTGGATGACTCTTCAATGACGCCCCATTTTTGAAGGCGGTTCACCGCGTACTGTGCTTTCTCTCCCCGACCGCCCCGGTCAAGGTAACGGCGGTAATGCTCCACGGCACGCGACCGGTTGCCGAGGGCTTCGTGATTTCGACCGATGTAAAAATCAATCACCGGCACGGCGTCCACCCTTTCCTTAGCCTTCTGAAAATGTGTAATGGATTGTTTGTGGTCCCGGCCGACCAGGTACACGCGCCCCGCGCTCATTCGCGTGTGGAACAGATCCGGACGGCGGTTCAGGGCTTTTTCCATGCTGCGATAGGCCGCGGGCCGATTTCCCTGGTTGATTTCCGCAATCGCGAGCCAGGAGTGAAACAGGGATTCCTCTTCGTATTGATCAATCGCCTGCCGAAAAAATGTTTCTGCTTTTTTGTGGTTGCCGTTCTGGAGCGCCTCTGTGCCCCGGTCCATCTTTTCGTACGCTTTTTTCCTCGGGTGCCAGACCTCCACCACGCGTTCCTGAAATTTGTTGACACGATGTTGTTTGGGGATATCCACCGATGACCGTATTTTTTCCACTCGGTTTCGGGCGGCGGCCACGCGATCGGCCGGGGCCGGATGCGTGGAAAACCACGTTTCCAGGGCCGTCGGCTGACGATCCCGCATGTTCTGAAAAAGCTTGTGGAGATCCACCATCCCCTCTGGATCATAACCGGCCCGGGCCATGTACCACATGCCGTGGCGGTCCGACTCCCGCTCATGCTCCCGGCTGTAGGAGGACAGGTACAGGCGGACCCCGATGGATCCGCCGAACATCAGCAGGGTTTCCAGATCGCCGAGATCCTCCTTGCGGGCGATTCCCTTCAGGGCGATGGTTCCGGCGAGAAAAACCAGGTTGGTGGTCAGCGACCGGGTCTGCTGCCGGGCACTGTGCCGGGCCGTAACATGGGTGATCTCGTGCCCCAGCACCGCGGCCAGCTGTCCTTCGCTCTCCATCTCCAGAAGCAACCCCCTCGTGATGCCGATCTTTCCCCCCGGCAGGGCCCAGGCGTTCGGGGTGGAATCATTCACCACCGAAAACTCGTAATCGAAAAACGGATCGTGGGACACCCGGGCGATCCGATTTCCCACTTCACTTACGTAGGACTGCAGTTTCTTGTCCCCGACCCGGCCGTTGCTGAGTTGAATCAGCCGGGGATAGGCGGATTTGCCCACCCGTATCTCATCCTCACGATCATAAACCGTCCGGTCGAACTTGCCGGTCACCGGATTGTACACCTGGCTGCAGGCCGGGAGAACGACGAAAACCAGCAGAAACACGAATCCCGTTCGAACGATGCGACGCATCATCAACTCAGTTATGTTCATTCTCTAATTCATTTACTTCTTCTGCTTTCGAATAAAGACCGGCAGGTCTCTGTTGGTGTCCGGGTTTTTCCAGGTGGCGCCGTCGTCGGTCCCGTCATCACCCGTGCTGTACAGAACCCAGAACGCATCCGTCTCCTTTTTCCGGTAGGGATCGCCGGTAAACGGATCCACCGTGTCTTTAAGATCCGGAACAACCGGAGAGGTTCCCTGAACCTGCCGTTCCCGAACCTTCAGGGCTAACTTGATCAATTCACGCCGGGCGATCAACCGGTCGGTCTCCGATCTTGCCTCCTGAACCGCCGGCATCAACATGAACGAAAAATAGTTCAAAAACTGACTGATATACCCCTTCTTTTTTTGCTGCAGATCTTCCCGGGCTTTTTGCAGTTTCCTTTTCGATGTGTGCGTCGGTTTTCGGGCGGCACGTGCAAAGTTCCGGTATTCTTCAATATAGTTTGCACCCATCTCCGGCGCAAACCACCCCCCGGGCACCATACCAAGAGGCCCCTCCAGCGAGATGGTGTCCATCTCGCCGGTCAGGTTTTTGATGGGGACAACCCCATTGCTATAAAACTCCGCCTTCAGGGCCAGGTTCCACCAGGTTCCCGGGTTTATTTCCCCGATAGCCTGTTCCAATGCCTCAATCTGATCAATCGTCATCTCCTGTTCCGGAAGTAGAAGCGAATACTCACAGAGGGTTAATGCGTCATCCTGCAATGACAATCCGAGGAGAAACGAAATGAACGACGGTTCTTTCATCAATGCTTCGCCTTCGGCAAACAGCGCCCGGACCGCTTTTCTGTACGCCTCAAAATGGCCCCGGAACAACTGGGCCCGTCCGTAGAGGGAAAGAACATCGCCCCGATCTCTGCGACCTTCGATATGATCCATCGTGGCGTCCGGGCCTCTTTCGATCCGAATTTTTGCCGGGGCGGGATCGCTGGACAGGATATGCTGAATCTCCTCCTCGTACGGGTCGAGTTTCTTCAGAATGGTACCGGCGGCGGTTCGCCGGTCCTTCCGGGACGGCATCCCGCTGTTCCCGGAACGACCCACGTAATTGGTTCGTTTCAACACGGATTCGTGGGCTTCCTCCAGATCGGAGACAAGCTCCCGCAGATCCTCTGATACAGGGGTATCCGGACGAGCCACGCGATCGGACCCCGCTCGATCATACGCATTACGGACCTGGTCGGCCGTTACGGGGAGCCCTTCGTTCTCCGCCTGCGACAGCTGATGGTTCAACCGGCGGTTTCCTTTGATCCAGAACGTAAGGATCACGGCAAGGACGACCACCAGAAACACACCCGCCCCGATGAGAAGATAGACGGCGAGTCCCCAGCTCGACGAACCGGCCCCTGCTGGTTCCGAATCCCGATCGAACGAACGGCTTTGGTCGGAAAAAAGGCCCATATCAGGAACGGTGCCTGTTACTTATCCCGTTTTGTCTTTTGCACGTGATACGGATGGTCTCGTTTCTGTTTCACGGTAACTTCTTTGATTTTGACGGATTTCCGGGGGCGGTTCTCGTCGTCCGTTTCCATCGACCCGATTTTCTTCACGACGTCAAACCCGGAGGTGACCGTTCCGAACACCGTATGGTTCCCGTCCAGGTGCGGCTGTTTTTCCAGGGTAATGAAAAACTGACTGCCCGCCGTGTCCAGGCCGGCATTTGCCATGGAAATGACCCCTTTCTCGTGTGTTCGGGCCGACACTTCGGTTGGAATAGCGTATCCCGGTCCGCCGTCCCCTTCACCGGTGGGATCCCCTCCCTGAATCATAAACCCGTCAATGACCCGGTGAAACACCACGTCCCGGTAAAATTGTTTCTCGGCCAGGTTAATAAAGTTTGCGACGGTGTTCGGCGCGGAATCCTCAAACAGCTTCAGTTCCACCTTCCCCTTCGTCGTTTTGATCACCACCCGGGGAAGCTTTAACCGGTCCCGAAGTGCTTCCACGTGACCTTTCATCTCCGGGGACTTCGAGACGTCTCCTTCCGACAGAAGCCGTCGTGCGACGCGGCCGTTCCTACGTATCTGCTTCAGCAAATCTTCCGGGGCCTCTTCCGTTTTCCCGTCCACGGCCTTCGCCCACGCCTTCATGGCCTTCCGGGTCTGTTGCTCGGCCTCCTTCTTCTGTTTTTCGTAGAGGGATTCCACCTGATCGGTTAGTCTGGAATATGCTTTGTCGAACGACGACATGGACACGTCCCGGTCGATGAATTGCACGGTGCCGGACGGGTCAACCAGAAACAGACTGCGTCGAGCAAGGCCCTGTTTTTTCCAGAACACCCCCATTTTTTTCGCCAGCGAACCATCGTCGTTCAGAAGGGGAAAGTTCAGGTGAAGCTCGTCGGCAAATGTTTGTTTGGTTTCCCGGTCTCCAACGGAGATCCCGGCCACCCGGGTATTTCGCTTCAGGAAATACCCGTTGTGGTTTCTGAAATGGAGCAGTTCCTTCCGTCAACCGGGTGTCTGATCTTTTACGTAAAACACCAGCACGAGGTTCCGACCCTGTTTTCCCCAGGAACGGAGGTTCTTCTCCTCCCCCCGCGTGGACGACATGGTCACATCCGGCAGTTTATCCCCCTTCTCAATCTCCTGTCCGGACGTGATGGTTAACAGGGAAAAGAACAGCAAAAGTGTGGACAACCCAAGAATGAATCGATTCATTAATGATTCCCGTAAAACGTAAGTGCCTTGCGGTTCGTTACGCACCTGTAGTATATTGTAAAAATCTTCCGGATCGAAATCCTCATTTTTGAATCAGGTTCACGGAGGCCTCCGAACCATGCCGGATCACGCATACCGTCAGCGGTTTCGACCATTTCTTCTTTGGCTGTTTTTGCCCGTTATCACGTTCGCCGTTTTCACCTCCGTCCATGCCCAGGAGGAAGATTCGGAATGGACCGGTGAAACGGTGGAAAGCTGGCTGGTCGCCCCTCTGAGCGGCGGGGGTGATGGAACGATCAGTGCCAGCGCCATCGCCCGGAAATATCTGTTTCAACCCGGCAAACACATCCCGGAGGCCGGCAGGAACATTCCCGGTACCTCCACGTCCTGGAAGCAAATTACCCCGAACGAAAACGGTACCGCCGAGCACAGCATCCTCGACAATGGATACGCCTATACGCAACTTCAGAGCGAGGAGGAACGGGTGCTTCTTACCGAAACCAAAAACAATTATTTTCTGTTCTTAAACGGCAACCGATACGCCGGTGACATTTACGGAAAACGACAGGTTCCGATCCCGCTGCACCTGCGCCCGGGTACCAACCACCTGTTCCTTCGAACCATCCGGAAAAAATTTGCGTTTCGGACCCGGGAGCCGAGGTCGAACGTAATGGTGACGGACCGGGATCCAACACTACCGGACGCGGTTCGGGGCCAGTCGCTTGACGCGGTCGCCGGCGTCATCGTGATGAACGCCACGACCGAGGCCATGGAAGACGTGAAACTCAAATCGGGGGGCGAGGGGGTGTTCCGGGAAACGACCCGGACAATATCGTACCTGCCGCCGGCCTCCATAAGAAAAGTTCCGATGCGCGTGGTTCTGGACGAACCGGTTACCGATCAGGAAACGAACGAACTATCACTCCCGGTCCGGGCCCGCCACGGCAACGCCCGCGATCAACAAACGCTTACCGTCCGGGTCCGGGACCGGAACCAGAACCGAAAAATCACGTTCCGTTCGGATGTTGACGGCTCTATTCAATACTACACGTTGATTCCGCCGACGAATCAGGAAGACCTGAACGGCCAGGCATCGCTCGTACTTACCCTTCACGGGGCAAGTGTGAAAGTGGACGGGAGCGTCGGATACACCCCCAAACCCGATACATATATTGTTGCGCCGACCAACCGCCGGCCGTTCGGGTTTGACTGGGAGGATTGGGGACGTGCAAATGCGATGAACGTACTGGAACGCGTCCTGGACCGGCACCCGATCGATCGAAACCGCGTGTACCTCACGGGTCATTCCATGGGGGGACACGGGGTCTGGCACATCGGCGTCACCTATCCCGGTCGTTTCGCCGCCCTCGGGCCGAGCGCAGGGTGGATCAGTCTGTTTGGATACGGCAGCCGGAACCGCAGCAAAAAAGGAAAAGGGGCTGCAGAACTCCTCTGGCGCTGCAAGGGACAGAGCGACACCCTCTCCATGAAGAACAATTACAAAAACCTTCCCATTTTCATGATCCACGGAAGCGAGGACAAGAACGTCCCCACCAAACAATCCCGGGTCATGGCGAAGAAATTAAAAGAATTTCACAGCGATTATCATTATCACGAAGAAGAAGGGGCCGATCACTGGTGGAACCGCGAGAACGTGCCCGGAGCGGCCTGTGTGAATTTGCCGGCGCTGTTTGATTTCTTCAACAGACATCGCCGGAACGAATCGCCGTCGGAATTGACCTTTTCCACCTGGAATCCCGGCATCTCGGCGAGCCGCCAGTGGGTAACGATCCACCAGCAAAACACGCTTTTGGACCGGAGTCGGATTCATGCGGAAACGGTTCCGAACGGCGGGACCATCACCGTCAGCACCAAAAACGTCCAATCGTTCTCCGTGGATCCCGCTCCCATTCAATCGAAGGGCTCGATAAAAGTGAAGGTAAACGAGGAGCAAAAAACCGTGAACTGGTCTGGCAAGGATCCTCTCCGGTTCCGGAAATCCGACGGGGGCTGGACACGACAAACCGGTCCGATTTCAGCGGACCAGAAACGACCGGCCCGGTACGGACCGTTCAAACGAGCGTTCCGACGCCGGTTCGTCCTCGTGTACGGAACGGGGGGTTCCGAAGAAATGAACCGGGCGGTTCGTGGTCGGGCACGGTCCGATGCCCAGGTCTGGTGGTACCGTGGAAATGGTGGCGCAAAAGTAATACCGGACACCCGGTTTGATCCTTCCGATTACCAGAAACGAAACATCATTCTTTACGGAAACAGGGACGTGAACAAGGCATATGAAAAAGTCCTTTCAGAAGTGCCGGTAACGATCAAGCAGGGGGAAATTTCGGTGAAAAATCGGACCTTCACCGGGAACGATCGATCCTGCCTGCTGGTCTATCCCCGGAAGAACAGCGAGAACAATCTCGTCGGGGTCGTCGGGGGAACCGGACCGGCCGGCATGCGGTCGTCCATTCTGACCTCCTACATCCGTTCCGGCCGCCAGTACCCGGATCTATTTGTGTACGGTCCCGGGGACAACGGCAACTTCCAGGTTCTCGGCGCCGGCATTTTCGGACTGGACTGGCAGGTGGAAACCGGAACCTTCTGGTTCCGCGATAAGGGGCAAAAATAACCCAAAACCTTTTCGTTTCCTGAAATACTTTCTGTCCAAATTCTTTATTTCCAAGGGATGAACCGATGGAAACCAGACTGGGTGACGACGTCGTTCTGATTACCGGGGCTTCCGGAGGAATTGGGGGCGCATGTGCCGAACAATTTGCCGGAGCAAACGCGAGAATTGTTCTTCACGGTCACCAGAACACGGACGAATTGAAACAGTTACACGATCGTCTCCCGACCGAAACGCTGGCGGTAACAGCGGACCTCACCGTGGAACCATCGGTGGAACGGCTGTTTCGGGAGGCGGTGGACCAATTCGGCACGGTAAACCACGTCGTCTCCTGCGCCGGGATCTGGCCGTCCGGGGAAACACCGATTCATGAGATGTCGCTTGAACGGTGGGAACAAACCATCGCCGTTGATCAAACGGCCGTGTTTCTGGTGGCCCGGGAACACTTCCGGGTCCTGAATCGAACGGAACCGGAGGCGGCTTCTCACGTGATTGTCGGGTCCACCGCCGGGAGCATCGGCGAAGAACATCACGCGGATTACGCCACGGCCAAGGCGGGCGTAATGTACGGACTTATGCGGTCGATGAAAAACGAAATGGTCCGTCTGATGCCGGAGGGCCGGGTCAATGTTGTATCACCGGGCTGGACAAAAACGCCGATGGCCGAACCGGGTCTGTCGGACGAGGAAACCGTTCGAACCACCCTCCAGACCCAGTCGTTACAAAACGTGGCGGAACCCGAGGACGTGGCCCGGGCCGTGATTTTTCTAACCTCGGACCACCTCGCCGGTCACATTACGGGTGAGGTTCTCTCGGTAACCGGCGGGAAGGAAGGGCGTCTCCTTCACGACCCCGAGGATGTGGACCCCTCTGAATTCTGACACCGTTCCGGGTCAGAAACGTTTTCGCCGGCGCTATTTATCCTCCGCACTGTCTTCTTCTTTTTCTGCGTCCGGAGACAACACCTCTTTCCGGATGTGCTTCCGGGCGTACTCATCGATCAGCGAGTGAACGCGCTTGTTGATCTCCGCGTTCTCGGCGTCCAGGTACTCCCTGAGAACCGGCGTGATCTTCGGTCCCATTTCCCGCAGGGTTTTCATGGCCTGTTTGCGTTTCTTAAAACTCCTGGCCTTCAATTTCGAGATGGTTTCCCTCACGGATTCCATTTTTTCGTCCGAAATTGACGGAAAATCGGCGTTCAGGTACTCCTCCCGAACCTTCGACATGTCCACTTTCTGACGAAGCTCCTTTATCTTCTTCTTCAGTTTATCGGCATTACGATATCCCCGGTCGATACAGGCTTCCAGGATCAGGATTGCACGAAAATACTGATCCTGTTTTTTAAAGGCCTCTACCAGTTGTTTGGCCACACTCCCCCCACGGTACGTCTGGAACGGACTCCCCGACGACTTCTCCTTTTGAAACGCCCGGAGCAAATACTGAAGGGCTCTGTCGTCATCTCCGAGTATTTTCATTGCTTTTGCTGATCCACTCAGTATCTGGGCCTCGGGTCGAGCGGAGACAAGAGCATCAATATTCCCGCGTGCCGTCTCCTGTTTTTCGATCTGTTTCGCCGCCATGGCATACTTCACCGGAAGCGGCAAAATCACCAAAAATCGAAGTCCTTTCTCCTTGGCATCGCCACCGCGCCGGTGCATCTGTGCCACTTGCATTCTCCGTTGGATGTTCGAAGAGCCCGGGAGGTCTTCCCCTTTCTGAACCTGCTTGAGACTCCGTTCGAAACATGTGAAGGCCCCCTCAACGTCGTCTTGCTTGAACCGGAGATCACCCAGGCGAAGGTTCATCAACACATCCTCCGGATGGGCTTTTTGCCCGCGGGTGAAAATATCAATACAGGCCTTTCTCTGTTTCTCTTTACCGAATATCGATCGTTCCTCACGAAGCATTTGGGCGAGAAAATGATAATCGCTCAGCGTTGTTTCGTCTCCTTTCGCCTTAATGTGTTTGATAAGAAAGTCCGGGTCAGCAAAATTTTCGGCGTCGCTTACGTCCTCAAATCCTTTCACGAATTGATAGCGGGTATCGGGGTCGGCATCGGACAAAAACCCCCCCGCCATTTCGATTGTTTTTTCGAATTCATCCGTGGAAAATATACGGGGTCCCGCGTCGCGAAGGGCAAAAAGATAGCGGCGAATCCACTCCGTCTGTTCCGACGATTGCAATTTTTCCGCAATGGCCTGGAACGTTTTGAGGACGTCCTTATTTCTTTTCAGGGAATAAATATTGTCCTGCAACCCGTTTTTCTCAAGGGCTTTAATGCCCCGGTGAAGGTAATTGAACCCCTTCTTCTTTTGTTCCTCGCCTTCCTTTTTCCAGGCTTCGACCGCGGCTGTGAATAGAGGCAGAACCTGATGAACGTGGTCGGAAAACCGCTTGACGAGCTGGACCGCTTTTTCCCGGTCCTTTTCGCGGACGGCAGCGACAAAATGACCGATCTCATCCGATGCGTCCTGCTGTTCCTGAATTTTTTCGAACAGGTCCGCAGCTCGATCGTATTCCTGTTTTCGAAACCATCCGCGGGCCGCGATCAACTGCACGCCATAGCCTTCACCGTGCTCGAGTAATTTCTTGATGAACGACCCATCCCGGGAGGTCAAAACGCCGATTCGTTGCCGCCGGCGACTCGACCTCGAGGAGACGATTCGCGGTTCAATATATTCCAGGAAAACGCGGAACTGCGAAGTGGAGACCTCCGCCTGTTTCTGATTGAGTTTCTTCACGAACAACTCGGGTTTTTCGGTTTTCTTTATGGTGTGGCGGAAGGACATCGCCCTCGCTATACGACCATAAGGGGAACCTTCGGGAAGGGCGTTGCGAACCGTTTCGGCTTTTTTGGTTCGATCGTTTTTGAGGTGCTGATCAAAGGCCATGAAAAAGGTAAGAGGTGCATTCCGCTTTTTCTTGCGAAGTTCCGTCGCCCTCCGGGACACCTGGTCCGTTTTCCCCACCATGTGTTGAAGGATTGAAACAAGATCCGGAAGAACCCGGGAATTCCTGTGTTTTTTTTCGGCCTCCTTCATGGGACCGAGCACATCCTCAATGTTCCCGGTGTTTCCCTGTATAACCTTCTGGAACATCATCATGTTCGACATGTACTCGTTCATATACATTTGATAATCCGGGGCCTCCGCATTCCCATTTTTGATTTTTTGTTTCAGTTTCTCCAAATTGCCGCCGGCAAGTTCCGGAAGTGCCGGGTCGGTTCGCAGTCCGGTCCGCTGAACCGGTTCAGCGTCTTTCCCGGTCAAAATTTCCTCGATTGTGGCGACGTAGGACATCCGCCCATTCGCAACGCTGAATTTGACCCTTTCGGGGAATACATCCTCGCCCACCTTCCGATAGGACGTGCACTGGACACGTGATTTTGCACTTTTGTTATAACCACTCACCTTTCCCGTTACTTTCTCGATTCGGTACGTGTCCGGATCCACGAAAATTTTCTCGACCGCCTGTTTCCAGTGGCCCGATGAGGGAATACTGATCACAAGCCAGGTTTGATCATCCCCTTCCTCCTTCCGGACCTCGGGCTCCACCTGAAGAAGAAGAGACGGAACAACATGGTATGCGATGAGTGAGGTAATGGTCGTTCCGGAAGAACCAATAAAATTACTGAATTGTGAATACATCCCCCCGAGCATCGGCCGGTCCCGACTTCCGGACTCATGGGTGGTTCGCGCCGCCGCCTGGAATCCGATGGATCGCCCCCCCTGAGAAGCAAAAACCTGAAGCCGCTCAATGGAATTTTCCCGGCCGATTTCGGTTGTTGAGAAGAACGTTCCCTCGTTGGCCGCATTCTTGCTGAGGTCAAACCGCAACCATTCCCCCGACGTTCCTTCATAATGAACCTCTCCAAGCGCCGGACCCATGTTCATCGCGCCCGACCTGGACTTGTATTCGAGTCTCCAGGTTCCCGAAAAGGAGCCCAGGTCCCCGATGTTCTCCTGCATACGGTTCACAATTTCTTCGACGTCCGGTACGTCTTCCTGCTGCTTTTCCGAATCCTGCGCCGGACAGGGAAGTGCTGGAACCAGAACAAACACAACGGCAATCAGGATGCATTTTCTCATGGTGTTGGATAGAAAAATGGTCATACGGAATATACACGTACAGGGCTTCTTTCTACGAATAAGCAATAGCCATTCCAGGCGATGGATTGCCCCTCAATTCGAGTTCATTTGCAAAATATCAGGCATAATTTGGATAAACATCATAACCCAAACCCCGTTCTTTTCAAATTGAAACAGGGTCGTTCGCATAATAAAACGGGCAAAAATCGGGAAGTCCGGACTCTGTTATCCCTCCCCGGGGCGTGCGCCGAACCAGACACAAATCGATCTACAGGTCCTGCTGTTAAACACCCGGGGCCCCGGGATTTCACGGGAATACATTTGTTTCCCCTGTCCCTCCACGTTACAATTGGTAATTGAGCTACGGGCGTGCTTGGGCCAGAAGGCCTCCGGCGGTAGGTATTCATGCACATCCGCCGTTTCCTCTTCCGGCTTCCCCTCCGTGGAAACGCGGATGTTGCTCGGGAATTTCCAAGCAACTACCGGCCCGATTTTTCAATCTCCAGGTTCTTGCATTTTGTTTTTTCTGGGACAACCTGATGACAGAAGCGAAAAAAGGCGACACCGTAAAAGTTCATTACAAAGGAACACTTGAAGACGGCACCGTATTTGACGATTCCACCGAACGTGAACCTCTTGAATTCACCCTCGGTGAAGGCAAGTTAATTCCCGGGTTTGAACAGGCGGTCATTGGCATGGAACCGGGTGACCAAAAAACCGTGGACATCAAGACGGAAGATGCCTACGGCGAACGGCGCGAGGAACTTGTACAGGACATTCCGGACGAGGAAGTGCCGCAGGATTTTGATCCGGACGAAGGCGAACACGTCGAAATTCAGCAGGAACAGGGCCCCCCGATTCCCGCCCGGGTCGTCGAATCCACGGACGAAGGCCTCACAATTGACGCCAATCATCCGCTGGCCGGCAAAGACCTGACGTTCGAGATTGAACTTCTCGATATTCTGGACGAGAACGGCGACGCGGACGGCGGCGACATCATCACGCCGTAACCGGGGCGTACCTCCGATCGCGGCGGCATGTCAGAATGGAACAGGGAACGTACCTGCCGGGAATGTGACGCAAATTTCCGGTTGCGGGATTACGGCCATACCCGTGCGAAAGCGATCGCGGAAAAGCTGGAAGACGGTGCGGGGGAGGAGTACCTCAATGACCCCGAATCGCTGGTAAACCGCTGTCCCGAATGCTCGGGACGTGCCGTGGTGGGACCAAATGAACAGGCCGCCGCAAAAATCTTTCTCGAGGAAAACGGCTCCAGCCAGGAGGGGATCAATCTGCCCGCCTGGCTTCGCACAATCGGTGTCATTGGTCTCGTGCTTTCCCTGACCGGTCTGATCCTGGTTTTTCTGTCCACCATGGTCCGCGGTGGAAAAATTTATCTTTTCAGGGGCACACCTCTACTTCTGGAAGCAACGGCCATGCTCTTTGTCGTGCTGCTCGTGGCCGGAATGACCATGCGAGAACCATAATCAGCACAATTACGCCTTCTTCTCCATAACCTGATAGCGACGCCGGAGATATTCCTTCTCCGGCGGGAACCGGTCCGGCATCACCAGTTTGTTTCCGTGAAGGGACATAATCCGCCGTCCCTCCGGCGTCATCTTTTCCTCCATGTCCATCTCCTCCGTCACAATGACGGTGTAGGAATCCGGATCAATTCGGATCCGATTCTCCAGGAACGCTTCCCGGTGATGAGGACAGAGTAACAGGTGGTTCGCGGGATCCACAAGCTGGTCTATGGAGGTAACGCCGGCGGACGGAAGAATCCGTACCGGTGCAAGTGAGGGAGAACCACTCAATCCACAGGCCGCGCAACTCTTTCGGTAATGTTCGAATAGGGCGTTCCGAAGGAAGTACCGTCGGAGTTCTTTTCGACCCTCCGCAACTCCCCCACCCCGCAACCGGCTGCGCCCGAGGCGGAACAGGTGACGGACCTGGGCCGGAGCCGGTGATCGGCCTTCTTCTGTGGAAAAAACGCCACGGAGAACGTGCTCGGTTAGGACGGTATGAGCTTCGAGGGCCCGATGATACTGTTCCCAGGACCGGGCTTCCAGACGTCCGTCCTGGTCCTTTACCTCCGCTTCCCGCGGGTCAAGCGCCCGAAACCGTTCAAACATCTCTTCCGCCCGTGCCGGAGCAAACCCCACAGTGCGTGCAAACGTCCGAACACGATCGTTCGTCCGCACCTGATGGTCAAACGATAGCTTATAGTACAGGTTTATTCCCAGAAATTGAGCGTCCCGACCCGGTTTCTCCTCAACGTTCATGGACGGAAAACATCAATGAAAAAGCCGTTCGTGCACGGTGTGTACTGTAACGCAAACAGGGCGGAAAATGAATTCGGACCTGTCTTCGTGGTGTACTATGTCACGCGGGTTCCTTACAATAAGGCCGATGGGAATTCCGTACCATCGTGGAGCGGATTTGGGCGAGTCCATTTACAAATTAACTCAGTTTTCACCTTTTCATTCATCCCATGTTTCAAACGGATTACGAAGAAGCACTGGAAACGGCCGGTCAGGAGAACAAACCGGTTTATCTTTATTTTTACAGTCCCCAGTGACCGTCCTGTGCGGAACTGGATGCCGTGACGCATCCCGGGGACGACGCACAGGACACGGTGCCCGACCTCTCGGTCCCGGTCAAAAAAGACATGTGGGGAGACCGGGAATTCGCACGGGAAATGAACGCGCTCTGGACCCCGAACTTCCTCTTTATCGATCCCGGCGGCACGGAACTGGACCGGCAGCAGGGATACCTTCCTCCGGATGAATACCTGGCCCGGTTCCTGGTTGGCGCGGGCATCTCGTACATGCAGATGCGGGACCTCGATCAATCATATGAATGTTTCGACAGGGCCGTCAGTTCGTATCCCGGGACCCACGCGGCACCGGAAGCCTGCTACTACCGCGGGGTCTGCGGCATGCGGCAAACGGGGGACGTGGAACACATCTACGAGGCAAGCAAGGAAATCCTTGATCGCTGGCCGGACCACGTCATGGCGACCAAACTGGAATACACTGATCGGTACGATAACTTCGAGAACGTCGAACATCCCGAGAACGACTAACGCCCTGAAAGATTACGCATCACCGTTTGTCCGTAGGTTACGAACGGCCAGGAACTCTTATGAAGGTCGAACGGGAAAAATTCGAGGAAATGGTTCGAAACGCAGTGGAGGAACTCCCCCGGCAGTTCCGAAACAACCTCGACAACGTGGCATTCGTTGTGGAACCACGTCCCACCCCCGAACAGCTCCGGGAAAACAACATTCCACCGGGGGGAACCTTGCTTGGCCTTTACGAAGGTGTTCCCCAGACCAAACGGGACCGTTACAGCATGGTAACCCCCGATCAAATTACGATTTTCCAGGAACCCATACAGAATCGATCCCGTTCAATGAACGAGCTTCGCGAACATATTCGGGACACGGTTTATCACGAAATTGCCCACCATTTCGGCATGGACGAGGACCGCGTCCGCCGGGCCGAGGAGGACCGCCACACCCCACCGGAAGAGGAGTAACCGGTCCGGGGGACGCACACGTTACTGTCCCGAGAAATGCAGATATCCTTCGGGATCGATGGGTTGTCTCGTTCCGTCCTCCGCCTCCAGAAAAAGTCCTTCCTCAGCCTGCAACGTACCGATCCAGGTAACGGAAACGTCCAGTGACAGTTGCTCCACCGCTTCCTCATCCCGGGGAGACACCGCAAACAACAACTCAAAATCCTCGCCGTCGTGGAGGGCCCGATCCACCGGGGAGCGGTCTTCACCGTCCTGTTCCTCCCGGACGTCGGGATGTACCGGAAGGCGCTCTTTCCGCAAAACAGCCCCGGCCACCCCTGATTCCTCAAGCAACCGATCCAGATCCACGGCCAGACCATCACTCAGATCAATCATGGCCGTAACCCCTCCCCATTCGGCAAGTGTTTTGCCGGCCGTCACACGTGGTGTGAAATCCAGATGACGGCCGCCGAGGGAGCCGCCAAGTGTTCCCGTTACGTAGAGAAGATCCCCGGGCGACGCGCCGGAACGCAGGACGGGACCGTGGACACAGACCCCCAGAGCCACCGTGGACACAACAAGCTGATCTCCGGTTTCGGTCAGATCCCCACCAATCACGTCACAGGAAAACATCTCGGTACGCTCCTGGATGCCCCTAAATAATTCCTGAATCCATGCCTCCTCGGTTTCGGCGGAAAACCCGGCACTAACAAGCATCGCAACCGGATCGCCCCCGACCGCCGCCAGGTCACTCAAACTGACCGCGGCGGCCTTCCGCCCCACTCGAACCGGATCCGTGTCTTCGGAAAGGAAGTGTATTCCGTCCACCAGCGTATCCACCGTTGCGGCCAGTGGTTCGGAACCACCGGTTTCAAGAATGGCCGCGTCGTCGCCGATGCCCGTCTGAACAGCGGGACCGGTTTCCGAAAACATGGATTTGAGCCACCGGACAAGGTCACGTTCGTCGTGCATGCCGGACGATGTCATGCTTATATCCCCGTAAGAAAAAGCAGAAAATCCCTCAATTCATCATCTCGGGCTTCGCCGAACGACGGTGTCATTGATCTTTTTTGAAATGGACAGAAGATTCATCGACAAAGGCGAGACCGTCAACTCTCACCTTTACCCATAAGTTATTCAGGGGTAAATCAGGACGCCATTGGTAACACATCCTATCAATTTCCCCGTTATTTTACTCGTATTAAGTCGTGTGTAAGGGATCTGTTCTGTCAGAACAGTCATGGGCACCAAACGGGTACTCCACTACGCTAACGCTTCGTTACGTACCCAAGTACAAACTTCCCTGGAAGCGTGGTTGGCAGGGAAGTTCGTAGTGGCGTACGAAGTGCAGGCGATGACGTTTTCTAAGATAAAGAGGCCCTCCTTGGCTCACAATAAACATGTACTCCGGGCGAGGTTGTCGCCCTCCGTACTCTACAACGAACACAGCAATTTAAGTTCAAGAGTTTTGCGTTGGGAAATGGGTTCTGTTGTCGTGCACGTAGCGGCAGCGAAGTGCACGTTATTTCTAATAGAAAGAGCTCCTCCTGAGTTAAAGGACAACGTGTACTCCGGGCGACGCTGTCGCCCGGAGTACACTACAACGAATACATAGATCCAACTCTCGACTCTATAACCTGTGGGTAAAGACGAGA
>CAZOLI010000046.1:0-17095 GCA_964580675.1 uncultured Planctomycetia bacterium | reverse complement strand
ATCATGAGAGCACATCAGTTATTACCGGAACATACGGCGTATCATTTTTGTTTCACGCCATTTTGTTACTGGTTTTCACCTCTAGTGTGGTTATCGAAAACGTCCATACAACGAAAGCGAAAATTACATGGAAACCGACTGAAAAGGAAAAATCGAGGACGCACATACAGGATTCAAAGACCCGGACGTCAACCGGTTCTCCTTTAAACGAGACGGAAGACCGTAAAGAACCCAGGCTTTCGGAAAAAGAGTTTCAGCCGCAAAAATCAGAACCGGAGATCGGAATACGACACCTGAGTAATCACCCGCAGGGTTCGGTTCGGAAAAATAAACTTGGAACACCGGTAAACGTTCAGAACCCCGCGGGGAAAACCGGACAACCGTCGAAGAAGAAATTGAGACTGCACCACGATTGACCGGGGAAAATGAACAGGGCAGTAGTTACTGCCTTAAAATGGTTGGCTTCACACCAGTCCGAGAATGGTCGATGGGATTCGTATCAATATCAGAAGATGTGTCCTGATCGGCTCAAATCCTGCCGACGGATCATAGAGAAGGGCGAGGGCTATGACGATGTGGGCATAACGGGTCTTGCGCTTCTCGCGTTTCTCGGGGCCGGACACACACACCTGAGTTCCCAGAAGGTAACCTTTCACGGAGAAACCTACAATTTTGGGAAAGTGGTTAAAAACGGCCTGTCCTGGTTAAAGAATCAACAGAACGAAGACGGGGCATTTGCGTCGGGGGGACGGAAACCAATGTATTCCCATGCCATCGCTACACTGGCGTATGCCGAGGCATACGGCCTTACCGGAGCCCGACCCCTCAGGAAGTATGCTCGAAAGGGACTTGACTACCTTGAGAACGCTCAGAACCAGGATGGGGGTTGGAGATACGTTTCCGGTTCGCGAAAAAGCGACACTTCGGTTACCGGCTGGGCGGTTATGGCAATACAGTCAGCACGACTGGCCGGAATGGAAGTCCCGGAGGGAGTTTTGAAGAAGGCGAATTCATTTGTATGTAGTGTTACTGATAAAAGTACATACAAAACCGGTTATAAATCAGTGAAGGATATCGATAAAAAAGTTCGGGTGACAGGTAAAAACGAAAATTACCGGAACCATCCCGCGATGACCTCCATCGGCATGATCACGAGAATATACACGGGAGAAGACCCGGATGTCCAAGCTCTGCGGAAAGGATTAAACCATCTGATGGAGGATTTGCCGAAATGGCAGGAGGGTGCCGAACGAAATGGACGGGGAAATTCCATAGATTATTATTACTGGTATTACGGAACTCTGGCCGTGCACCTTTACGCCGGTCTGGACAGTCCCAACAAAAACCACATGGACAAATGGGAGAAATGGGCCCACTCCGTGAAAAAGGCCCTTCTGGATCACAGCAACACAGCAAATCAGGGACATCAGGAAGGGTCCTGGGATCCATTGGGACGATGGAGTTATGCGGGAGGACGTGTTTATGCCACCGCCCTTAATGCTCTCACCCTTGAAGTCTATTACCGCTATCGTAATGTATTTACGGGAAATCGATAGGGCCCATCTGATAAGGGGAAGATTGAGTTATTTCCCTTTCGGGCTTCATCCTTCCTGAGAATTCCCGGAGGGAACCGGACCATTTTTACCTGAAGCCCTTCTGTTTATAAACGGATTTGATAAGAGGGAGCAAGACGAATCTAACAATTTCTTACTCCGCGCGAGCGTTAAAGGCATCCCGGAGAGCGTCTCCAACGGTGTTCAGGCAGTAGAGCGTTGTGGAGAAGAGAAGTCCCGGAAACAAATAAAGCCACCAGGGATTGTAATTTTCTGCAATGGAAAGGGCTCCTTCGCTTATTAATTTTCCCCAGGAGGTCATGGGGGCACTGATGCCCAGCCCCAGAAACGACAGGAACGCCTCCGCCAGCATTACTCTGGGTACTGTTAGTGTGGTGTAAACGATCACGGGACCGAGGAGATTTGGTATGATATGGCGTGTAATGATGGTGAATGAATTGGCCCCGAGGGCGTTGGCCGCCATGACGAACTCCGTTTCCTTTAAAGAGAGCACCTCCCCACGAACAATTCTGGACATCGTGAGCCAGCTGAAGAACCCGAGAATAACAAAGACCAGGAGGAATGAGGGGTTGTCGACGCCGAATTGTTTCAGGAATTCGTGAAATCCCTCCATCTCACCGAGAACGGCCATGGCGACGATCACCAGCATCATGTACGGAAGCCCATAAAGAATGTCGACAATGCGCATCATGATCATGTCCACCCATCCCCCCATGTATCCCGCAATGGCTCCCCATGATATGCCGATGAATAATGCCACACCCGTGGCGAGGAATCCGACGGCAAAGGAAATCTGTCCTCCCACAAAGCACCGGACCAGGAGGTCTCGATAATTCGTGTCAATGCCGAACCAATGATATTTGTCGGGTGGCGAAGCCCCGTCATAAATATAAAACGTTTCTTTGTAGGAGTGGGGGCTGAGCATCGGAACGAAGATGGTGGACAGGCCGATGAGTACAAGGAGGATAAGGGCTACCACCGCCCGCTTGTTGCTTAAAAATTCCTCGAGGATGATACGCCAGGGGGATTTGCTCTCAGGAGCATCTTCAGATTCCGGTGGTGCGGAAAGCGGATCTGATTGTTCGCTCATTTTGCTTCGACCCGTGGATCTATGAGTGCGTAAGCGATGTCCACAAGGAGATTGAACACGATAATCAAGGTGCTGAACACGAGGATGGCCCCCATGAGGACCGGGTAATCCCGGGAAAGCGCGGAGTCCACAAAGTACTTGCCCAGACCGTTTATGGCGAATATTTTTTCCACGACGATGGACCCGGTGACGACAAAGGCTGCCATCGGACCCAGGTACGAGATGACGGGAGAGACACCGTTTTTGAGTGCGTGTTTCCAGACGACGTTCCACTCGGGCAGTCCTTTGGACCTTGCCGACCGTACGTAATCCTCATCGAGGACGTCCAGCATGCCGGATCGGGTTAACCGGGAAATATACGCAATGTGAATGAGACCGAGAGTAATAACCGGCATAATAAGTTTTTGTAATTCACCGAGGGACATGTTCTCCGGCCATCCCGCCACAGGAAGCCCGTCGAGCCCGGGAAGTTCGGCGAGCCAGAAACTGAAAAACATGATAAGGAGTGGTCCCAGGAGGAAGTTGGGTATACAGATCCCGGCGATGGAGATGCTCATCGTCAGGTGGTCCGGCAGCCGGTGCTGGTTCTGGGCCGCGATCACGCCCAGGGGTATGCCCACGATAACGGCAAGGAAAAAGGCCAGTGCCCCCAGAATTGTCGATTTTTTCAGCGGAGTGGCGATGAGTTCCGAGACGTTGTAGTTCGGGCGGTCATAGGATGGCCCGAAATTGCCGTGCATGTACTTCCACATGGTGGACGTGTACTGCTGCCATAACGGTTTGTCCAGGCCGTAGTATTGCTCACGGTTTTTTCGGGCTTCCTCCGATGTTTTCCCTTCGGTGGCAAACGGACTTCCCGGTGCCATCCGGGTGATGAAAAAGCTGAGTGTAGCAATACAGAAGAGGGTCAGGATTCCTGCCAGTAACCGTTTCAGGACAAACTTCCACATCATTCCGATATGGGGAGCTGGTCAAATCTGGGGTGATCGAATCCCTCGAAGAGTGGGGGTACGTAATGATAGGCGGGTGTTTCACCGGTCTTGGTTTTTTTGTTCACGATGACGTCACGGTTGATGGCCAGGCCAAGAGCTTTCCGGACTTTCGGGTCATCCAGCGGTTCCACATTGGTATTGAACGCGTAATAATACGTTCCCAGATACGGTCCCGAATGAAAATCCTCCCGTTTGATGATCTGGTTCTTGTTGGCGGTGGGAATTGTGGTCATGATGTGAATTTTGTTTTTTTCGTACAGGTTGAACGCCGTGCTTTTCTTCGTCACGACACGGAATATGACCTCTTCCTGTTTCACCCGGTCCGCTTCTCTGAAATTTTCGTTTTTCTCCAGTGTGATGTGGTTTTTTACTTCTCGATCCTTCACGGTGAAGGCGCCGTTGCCCACAAAATTTTCCGGTCGGGTCCACTGTTTTCCGTGTTTGTCTACAACGTCCCGACGTATAGGATAGTACGTGGCGAAGGCGGTAAGGTTCAGGAAGAACGGCGTCGGGTTTTTGAGTTTTACCTGAAGCGTTCGCTTATCCAGGGCCGTAACCCCCACAGCATCCGCGTCGGCTTCCCCTTTGTTGTATTGCTCCGCTCCTTTGAGGAAGTAAAGAATATGAGCATACTGTGAGCCAGTTGCCGGATTCAGGACGCGCTTCCAGGCGTATTCAAAGTCCTCCGCTTTCACCGGTTTGCCGTCACTCCACCGTGCGTCCTTTCGAAGGTGAAATGTGTAGGTGGTTCCGTCATCAGAGACCTCCCAGGATTTTGCCGCACCCGGCTCTGGATCCAGGGTTTTCGGGTCAAACCGGGTTAATCCTTCGAAGAGCCCGTTCTGCACCCGGTGTCCGTATACGCCTTCGGCCAGGGCAGGGTCAAGGGATTGAATGCCATCACCCAGGTGAATCACCAGTGGTTTGTCGTCGGTTCGGTACGCGGCTCGTAACGGGTGTCTTGCTCGAATGGTCTGGTACCAGCCCTTTACCTCGGGTTTCACAAGTTCCCTCGTTCGGTAGAAAAAGATGGGCACGATGGGCACTTCTTTCATCAGGATTTTCTCGGCCTGCTCCATGTATTTGTACCGTTTTTCCTGGCTGTTTGCCTGCAGGGTTCTGTCCAGCATTTTTTCGTATTCTTCGTTTCCCCAGCCGGTGTCATTGTTCCCGCCGCCTTTTCGAAACATCTCAAGGAACGTGTATGGGTCGGTGTAATCCCCGATCCAACCCCTGCGTGCGATCTGGTAATCTTTGTTGTTCAGTTTGTTCAGGTAGGTTTTCCATTCCGTATTTTTTAATTCCACTTCTATGCCCAGATACTTTCGCCACATGTCCTGTATGGCAATGGCGATCTGTTCGTGTTCTTCGTCCGTGTTGTAGAGGACGGTAAGGCTCGGAAAATCCTCCTTCGGGTTTTCATACCCGGCCTCGGCGAGTAATTTCTTGGCCTTTTTTACCCGCTTTTTGTGTGCTGAGTTCTTCCTTTTGCTGTTCTTTCCATTCGTGTTGGAACGTTCACAGGCGGGGACAACAAGAGCAAGAACGAGCAAAGACATCAGAAAATGGAATATGCGGTTTGTCATGTGAATCTTTTTGAAACGGGTTGAGGAAAACGTCCACTTGTTCAGGTCCACCTCTCCGAATCGAGTATGTCCCGGGGAATCACCATCGGATGCTTCAGTAGAGGAAAAATGGGGCACAACCGTTCCTGCGAATGGGTCCCGTTCGGAACAGTAATTACGGAAATTCGACGACCGCTTATAAAATCAACGACTTGTTTCTTCTTCCGCAGGAAGAAAGCCATTATACGGATGATGTTGGTATTGTAAAAGGAATAATCCCATCAGAACTTCTAACGTTCGCGTCAATGTGGAAGAGGGTGGTAATGTATCTGTTGGTCGGCGAATCGGATCATTGATGGAGGAGAAGTGGACGGTTAAATTCGGGGTACTTTCTTACTCACCGATGACGACGACCCCATCCTCGTTGGTTTCACGGAGGTCCTCGAACAGGTCCTCCCGTGAATTAATCCGGCCTCGATCGTTGTTTGTAATTTCCTCGTACCGATCACCAAGGAGGTCTTTCCGTTCCTCTTCGGACAACCCGCCTTCCTCCTCGGGAAACAGGCTGAGAAAATACTTTACCACCGTCGGACAGCACTGCGTCCCGGAAACGCGACGAATTTCCTCAAGTGCTGATTTGTGGTCCTCTCCGTCCCGGTAGGACCGTGTGGTGACAATGGCATCGTACGTATCGGCCACCCGAACGATGCGAGCCCCAAGTGGAATGTCCTCGCCTGATTTCTGGAAGGGATAACCAGTGCCGTCAAAATTTTCGTGTTCGTACTTGATGATGTCCACCACGTCCGAGAATTCTTTCATGGGGGACAGGATTTCGGAAGCAATGACCGTGTGGTCCTTGATGCTTTCGTATTCCTCGTCGGTTAATTCCCCGGGTTTGTCGAGAAGCCGGTCCCGGACCCCGATTTTTCCGATGTCATGGAACAGTGCTCCCAGGCGGATGTTCTGCAACTTTTTTCCGCTTAATCCCATGGCCCTGCCAATTCGCTCGGAGGCTTTTGCAACACGCCAGGAGTGTCCTTCGGTGTAGGGGTGTTTGGCATACAACGCCTGGCAGAGCGCGTGGACCGTGTTGACGAATTGCTCCCGGATGCTCCGGACCTTGTTCCAGAGCTCTTCCGTTCGCTGATTTACCCGTTCTTCCAATGCCATGCTGTAAATTCGATCCATCCGTTTCCCCTGGATTTCCTGAAGTGCGCTTTCGACACGGGGAAGAAGCAAATCCCAATTCACCGGTCGGATCAGGAAATCAAAAGCACCGTTTTCAATCATCGTACGGATTCGGTCCGTGTCCGATTTTTCCAGAATCGGAATGATGGCCAGTTCCTCGATTTCCGCGTCAAGTCGCTCAACGAGTTCGCCGCAATCCTCCTCCGTAAAATTGGAACTCAGAATAAGTACGTCCGGCTCCAGTTCCCGGATGGAATCAAGTAGTGCCTCACGAGTAGGGGGGAATTGCGGATCGAAACCCTCCGCACGGAGCTTTTCCTCAACGGTTTCCTTAATTTCCTCCTGGGAAATACCGGCTATGATCTCGTTGCTCATGGGAACCTGTTCAGTGAAATTGGAAGTCCCTTACCAATGATATTGTACCACACGACCTCAGGAACAATCCAGTCTTCTGGGGGAGGTGGGATGGTGGAATTTTTATACAAAAAATAAAAAATCCTGATCAGGACGTGGATGAAGAGAAAAAATTAGAAGGAGAAGAGGGCAGACTGGATTTCATATGGATCAATTTTCTTCTTCGATTAATTCATCGGGTTCCGGAAGGTCGTCGAGGCTGCTCAGGCCAAATCCTTTCAGGAAGTCTTTGGTGGTGCCGTACAGGATGGGGCGTCCGGCCGTCTCCTTTCGTCCTTTAATTTTTAAAAACCCCTGGTCGAGCAAACTTCGAAGGAGCTGGCCGGACTGGACGCCCCGGATGGATTCGACTTCCGCCCGGGTAATCGGCTGTTCGTAGGCGACGATGGAGAGGGTTTCCAGTGCGGCCTGTGAAAGGGTGGGGCGCTCGTCGCTTCCGTAAAAATCCCGGAGTACGTCCTCAAATTCCGCACGCGTAAGAAGCTGATATCCGTCCGCAATTTCCCGGATCTCAAATGCACGGTTCTGACGTTCGTAGTGGTCGTTCAGGTCCTGTATGATGGATTTAATCCTGTTTCCGTGAAGGTCCAGGATCTCCTTGAAGTCTTTTAATTGGAGAGGTTCGGGGCTGGTAAAAAGAAGCGCTTCAATGATTCGTTTCGGTTCCTCGGGGCTGTTGTTTTCGTTCATGGGTTTTTGATCCAATCGACGAGGTCCCGTGCCCAGTAGGTCAGGATGGCGTCGGCTCCGGCTCGTTTGATGGACGTCATCATTTCCAGTGCCGTTTCCTGTTCGTCAAGCCAACCGTTCCGGGCAGCGGCTTTTATCATGGCGAACTCTCCACTGACGCTGTAAGCGAATAGCGGGAGATGAACGTTCTGTGAGGCTTCTTTTATTATATCGAGGTATGAGAGCGCTGGTTTTACCATAACCATGTCGGCGCCTTCCCGCACGTCTATTTTTATTTCCCGAATCGCCTCTTTCCGATTGGACGAATCCATCTGGTACGTGGCCCGGGAGCCGAACGCCGGCGGAGATTCCGCGGCATCGCGAAATGGGCCGTAGAAGGAGGAGTTATACTTCGCTGCATACGATAGAATGGACACGGAATCATGACCGTTTTCGTCGAGTTCGTTACGTATTCTTTGTACCATTCCGTCCATCATTCCGCTCGGCGCCACAACGTCCGCTCCGGCGTTCGCCGCGGCAACTGCTGTTTTGCCGAGCAATGGAAGGGTACGGTCATTATCGATCACCGATCCGCTGCTGGTTTCCCGAACCACCCCGCAATGTCCGTGGCTCATGTATTCACAGAGGCAGACATCCGCGATCAGGGTGAGCTGTTCGGTTTCACGTCGTATCTCCCGAAGGCACTTTTGCACAATGCCGTCACGGGCGTAGGCGCGGCTGGCCTCTTCGTCCTTTTCTTCCGGAATACCGAATAGGATGACGGCGGGTATTCCTTTATCCTCCACTTTTTTGCTCTCTTCCACGCAATAATCGATGCTCATCTGGTACTGACCGGGCATCGACGGGATTTCACGTTTTACGTCCTCTCCCGGACGGACAAAGAGGGGTTGTATAAAATTATCCGCGGAGAGATTGGTTTCCCGTACGAGTCTACGGAGGGATTCTTTCCGACGATTTCGCCGGGTACGATCAAACGGAGACGAATTCATGAGGGAACAGTGTTATGAAAATAGGTGGATGCACAGTTCACCAGATGTTCTACGGTGTAATCATCGGGAACGGCGACGATCTCCAGCCCGGCTTCACGTGCGGTTCCGGCGGTAATCGGACCAATACACGCGGCCGGTACCTGTCTGAGATGAGAAAGCTCCTGCATTTCGATGATCTCCATGAAATTGCTGACGGTTCGGGAACTGGCAAAAGTAAGCAAATCAAGGGAGGTGTTTCGAAGATACGTCAGGGTGTTGTCGTCGTGTTGATCATTGCGTTTCAGGTGGTAGGGATGAACTTCTGTTATGGTGTGGCCCTGTTTGGAGAGTTCGTCCGTCAGAACGGGGCGTGCCACATTGGAACGGGCAACGAGGAGGGAGGACGACGGCGAAAGGGTATTGTTTAATTCAGAGGCCAATTGTTCGGCCCGGTACTCCGAGGGTTGGAGTTCAACGTCCGATCCGTGCGTTCGGACGGCCTCCGCTGTTTTCGGTCCAATGGCGGCGATGGGCGGAATGGCACCCTGTCCTTCGGCGGATTGGACCGTGTTCATTCGTTCAAAAAACTGATCCACTCCGTTCCGGGATGTAAAAACCAGCCAGTCAAATGTCGAAAGCTGTTGAATGGCCCGGTCGACGGGTTCCCAGGAATCGGGAGACGCAATGCGAATCACCGGGAATTCCACCGGTACCCCTCCCCGCTCCCTGATTAAGGAGCTCATTTCGGGCGCCTGATGGGAGGCACGGGTCACAAGAAGTTTGCGGTTGGATAGGGGGGATCCGTCAATCATCCTCAGTTTATCCACTTGATAACCGTTCGTTCTTGAAGGCCTTAATGGCTTCGTCCTGGGAGTCTCGGATGTCGAAGACCGAGTCGAGCTGTGTTATCTCGAACACCTCCATGATCTCCGGTTTAATACCGCAGAGTTTCAGTCCACCGTTGCCCTCTTTGATCTTTTTCCGCAACTTCACGAGCTTTCCAAGAACAGCGCTTGAGAGGTACTCCACGTTCGAGAAGTTAAGAACGAGTTTCAGTTGATAGGAGTTGTCTCCGAGTTCCAGGAGTTCCTCGGCAACGTCCTTGATGGTTTGGTCGTCCAGGATGCTCGCTTCAAGAAAATGACCGACGGTAATATCACCATAGGTTTGTGTCATTAATTTTGCGTCGTCGTCACTCATATTACTTGTCTTGTTTTGAAGAAACGTTTTTGGCCATAAAAACCCCGCTACCGTTGTCGTAAAACGTGAGTTCGTCCATGAAATTTTTAATCAGCAGAACTCCTCTTCCGGACACGTCGAGTTTCCCCTCCGCATCCGTGGGATCGGAAAGGTCCTCTTCGTCAAATCCCGGGCCTTCGTCCTCAACCCGAGCTCCCCATCGTTTTTTTTCCGAATCCGAAAATATCTCCAGGAAGACATCCTTTTCCGGATCGCCGTTATTGCCGTGTTCCATCGCGTTTACGAGGGCTTCGTCAAGGCACATGCGGGCCTGCACCCGGTCCCGATTGGACTTAATGTGGCTCTGTTCTTTCAGTCGTTGAAGCGCCTCTTCCAGTATATCGGATTTTCGATCCAGATTTGTCGGAATGGTCTTCTGGAGTATGACGTTTCCGAAAGAGGATGGCCTATTTTGGGTGAAACTCAGGTTCAGAGACATAATTCGTCCATCGGTATCCTTGCATGGGAAGTTACCGGATTCCTGACATCTTCGTCTGGTTCCGGGTCCAGATTCAGAACCGTACCGGGCAATTTGACAACGTCCAGTATAATACGTTGTTTTTTAACAATCAATTTTGCGAGTTCTCCGTGGTTGTTTGTTCCATTTCGGACGGATTCCAGAAGAAAATCAGAGCCCCGTAATGAAACATTAATCCGGCCCCGACCCCGATGAGCACCGCATCCGCGAACCGGTATCCGAGGTTAAAACTCATGGCGGTGGACTCCTCGATGCCGAACAGGTGATGAAAAATACCGATGGTGGCCAGGTCGAAAATCCCCAGCCCGCCGGGCGTAAATTGCAGTGCCTGGACGAGCTGGCTCAAAGAAAAGAAAGCAGCGGCTCCGAGCAGGGAAATTCCGGTGGACGGGAAAAAGTAAAAAAACAGGATGGGGCGGAGGTAAATAACGAACATGGCGAGCAAGCTCCAGAGGAAGGCGATGAACAAACCGTGCCAGTCCTGCTGAAAAGCCCTGTGAACATTGTTTTCCATGTCCCGGATTTTCGGTTTCATCCGAAAAAGGAGCCGGGGAAATATCTTCATTCGGGCAAAAAACCGAATAATGGGCGTCAGTAGGTACGTCCCCCGGAAGAAGCACACGAATAGCAGAAGGGCAAACCCACCGGCAATTACGTTGGCCACAAACAGCGGTATGGTGTAGGATTCCGGCAGATCACCGGCAAATTGAAACACATACACAAACGATCCGGTAAAAAGAAGGATAAGAAAGGCAAATAACTGCAGTACCTTGCTTGAGACCATTGTCCCCATAACTTCCCGCGTGGGAAGCTTTTTCCGGCGGGCCAGGAAGTACGCCGCCACGGGTTCACCTCCTAAATACATGCTGGGCGTGATGATGTTGCCGGTATAACCCATCGTTTGACTGATCGTAATCCACCACAGGGAGGGCGTGTAACCGGCCTGGTTCAGAAGGACCTGCCAGGCAAGGGAAACGGCCAGCAGTTGCAGGAATAACAATAGTAGAAAGGAACCAATACCCCCGAAGCCCGCTTTCACCAGGGCCCGGAAAATATTGTCGGGACCGATAAAGTAAATGATGGCCAGGAAGAGGGTGACCCCGACCACCATCGAACTCGCCATTAACTGTTTCCTGTTCACGGCTGTAACCCTGTCGTGAAAATTGGGTTGCGCCCTGGATACCTTTTACTGCCGGAGAACTGTTTGGGTTTATTCGGGAATTGGCCGGAATTCAAGCAAGGTAGTGTCCCCGGTGCACTGTATCACCCGGTCAATCCGGCGGAAGGTATGGGTGGGAAGGGTTTCAAAGAGGGGTTCTGTCCGAAGGGGCCAGATGGGGCGCAACCCATCTGATCGATGGCTAATCATCCTCCGAGGACATGCCGGACTGTTCCTCGAGTCCTTCTTTTCGTTCCTTCCGTTTTTCCTTCATGGGGGTGTCTTCCATTTCTGAATTTTCCAGTTCTTCCTCAAATTCATCGTAACCGGCCGGCTCCTGTTCCTCGGATGATTGTTCGTCTGTTGAGTAATTTTTGTTCTGGTATTCCGTATTTTGCCGGGTTTCCCGCGTTTTCTGATCTTTCCTCTTCCTGTCTCCGGCTGCGTTACCGGATCCCCCGGATCCCGCGGCAATCAAGATACCAATAAGGAGCACGGCTGCCCCAATTCCGCCTCCGATCATCATTTTCTTTTTGTTTCCGGAGGATCGTGAGGAACCGACAATATCACTTTCCGTGTCCTCCTGCCGCCGGTTTCGCCCCCGTGCACTTCGGGAACCCCCGGATCGTTTCGAGCCGGAACGGCCCCCGCGGCGGCCTTTTCTGGAGGACGATGAACCTCGCTTTCCCCGCTTCCCGGGGCGTGATGTTCGTTTCTTTTTGGAGGCGGATGGTCCTTTTCTGGATGAACCAGATTGTGAATCTCCAGCAGGTTCCACTGGTTCCGGTTTTGCGAGTGGATCACCGCAATTGGGACATTCAACGGTCGCGGGATCGTATTTTACACCGAGTTTAAATTTTTTTCCGCAATGGACGCATTCGACAATGGTTTTCTCACTCATATCGGCCATCCGGAGAATATCGTGAATCAGAACAGGTCAGGTTGTTTTCTGGAAAACGTTACCGTTCCCCATTATTTTGACTTTCAGTGTACCGAAGGATCGTGATATTTTTCAAGTATCTGTTACATTACGTAATCTGACACATTCGTGTTTGATTGGTTCAGAGCGGTTCATGCGCGGTAAAAACCGCAATATTTTTCTGATAATGAATTCGGCAACGGGAAATCCCGAACAGGGAATCACCTGTTATAACAAAAATGGAAAACACGCATCAGGACGTTACAGAGAAGCTGGTTGAGCTGCTTGAGGTTACCCGGGTTCTGCGTGGTCCGGAGGGCTGTCCATGGGATCGGTCCCGGTCTCCCGAGGACATCCGGACCTCTCTACTGGAAGAAACTTATGAGCTTATGGAGGCCCTTGACCGGGACGATACGGAGGAGATCCGGGAGGAGATGGGAGATGTGCTTTATCAGGTGGTGTTTCTCTCGGATATTTACGCGGAAAAGAACACGTTTGATCTGGCGTCGGTTCTTTCGGAATTAAAGGAAAAACTCGTCCGCCGACACCCGCACGTCTTCGGTGATGCCGACGCGAGCACACCGGAGGAAGGAGTAGAACAGTGGGAGGAGGCCAAAAATGAAGAGAAGGAGGAGGACGATAGCGTCCTTTCCGGCGTACCGGATCATCTTCCGGCCCTTCTCAGGGCGTATCGAATCACCGAAAAAGTTTCGGCTGTCGGATTTGATTGGTCGGACGAGGAATCGGCGTTCCAAAAAGTTCGAGAGGAATTACAGGAACTGGAGCAGTCGGTCGGGGAGGGCGGTGATGAGGAAATTCAGGAGGAACTGGGAGATCTCCTGTTCTCCTGTGCAAACCTGGCCAGAAAGCTGGGGATGGACCCGGAGCAGGCCCTTCGCAAAGGATCCCGGAAGTTTCAGGCAACGTTCAGGCGGCTGGAGAACCGGTTGGACGAACGCGATCAGGAACTTGATCGAATGAGCCAGGAGGAGCTGGTTAGACTCTGGAATGCCGCGGCCAAATCCGAACGGAATGAAGAGTAGGAACCCCGTTCCCGACCCCGGGGAGCGGGGTGGGGCGGTTCCCGTTGGTTCTTCTTATGCCAGAACGCGCACCCGATCCTTCATGTCGTTCGGGACCAGGTTCTGGATGGCGTTGAACACTTCCCGACGCCCGTACCGTGCACTGAAGTGCGTTAAAACGATAAACTGATTTTTCAACTGGTCCCGTCGTTCAATGATGTCCAGCAGATGCGTATGTGATCGTTTTTCTGCGAGTTTCCGGTCGTCTTCCTTCAGGAACGTGGATTCGCAAATGAGAACCCGGCTGTTCTGGATGAAATCGTGCCGGTCAAGAACGTCCGGGCGCGAGTCTCCGGTATAACTGACCAGTGGAATTTCCAGGTTGTAGAACAGGTTTTCTCCCTGATTCTTCAGTTCCACAATTTCGTCTCCGTCAAGGTCAAGGTATTCATCCCGCAGTTTTTGCCGAACTTCAATCAGGGCGTAACCGGTTGATTCAACGGAGTGAGGGGTGTCGAAGACCCGGACTTTCAGTCGTTTTCGCAGGTCGTATTCATCCGCGTCCGAAACCCCGGTCAATTTGTAATCCAGCCGTCGTTCTTCCAGTTTCTGCCACGTGTTGATGAGTTGGTGAACGTGATGGGTGGTTTCGTCGGGAACATAAATGGTCGGAGGACCCACTCTGAGCAAGTTACGTGTTGCGATATGTTTGGTGAGGCCAAGGGCGTGGTCCTGGTGGAAATGCGTGATCATAACGTGGTCGGTACCGGACACCTTTCGGGGCCCTTTCCCGATGTCGAAACAGACGTTCAGTTCGGGAATGTTCACCCACGTTTCGATCGTGGAGATGGAACGCCCTTCAATTGTGTAGTCGTCGAGTTCAATTGTGTTCATGGTATTGGCGCATTATACATATATTAGAATATGGAGGCAATCGTAAGATTCGGGTGGGGCGCCTGAATTGAAGCGGATAAGAATTCCACTGATGGTGCGGTTCCCACAGGAAACGAGTGGGGAAATTTAGGTTCCGAAGTTAAATCGGTTTGACTCCAGTAAAAGTATATGTATAATAAACACGAACTAAAAAACTGGCGAGACTTTGAACAGATGATTCGCGATGCAGACCGAGATTCATAGTGATCTTCAGGAAACGGAAGTTACCTGCGGTTGCGGGGAGTCCTTTACGATATTTACCCCGGAGACGGATCTAATCGTGGAGATCTGTTCGAACTGTCATCCGTTTTACACCGGTGAGCAGAAGCTGGTGGACACGGAAGGGCGCGTGGAGAAGTTTCAGGACAAGTACGATTGGTCCGAGGAGCGCGCCAGTGAGATTGCCGGAACTGAAGTTGAAGGAGTCGAGGAAGAGGAATCCGAAGAGGAAACAGCCGGGAAAGAAGCCGGCGATGAGACGGAGCAGACGGAAGAGACGGACGAGGAAGAAGCGACCGAGCAGAATGCCGAGGCAGACGAAGAACCGGAGGAAACCGAAGAAGAACAAACGTAAAGAATTGTTACAGAAATAGCCCCGCCTCCCTTTTGGGCTCCCGGAAGAGTGCCCTGCCCTTTTGCACCGCCGGGAGCCCATATTTTTTTGTTGTGTTTCCGGTTTTGCGGAACCGCCGAAGTTTTCGGTCGAATAACGCAACATAAGTTTCCTTATCGGACGTTATGTCTCGGTCGTTTTTGAATGGGGGACTCCTGCAGGAAATTTTTTGTTGTATATATGAAAACCACCTCTTGACCTACTTTCGACCTTTTTCCGGTCTATTTTTTGTGACGTCGCCGGTTCTTTTCTGTTTTCTTGTCTCTGTTCCTGCTGTTCTTCCTGTGGACGGCGGGTGGATTTGAACGAATGCTCGCGGTGAGAACATGGCATCAATTCCGCTATGTGTTCTGTGGGAGCAACCGCGAACCATATGAAACGAAACGTTCCGGTTCGCAACCGTCATGCGCGAATCCACCGTCCGGCCGTTTCGAAGACACGACGCCATGGTGTGCCCCATCCCTCAGGTAAAATCTTGAATTACGGAATGTATTGTTGTGAAATCATCGGAAATTCCGGTTTCGGAACGGGGGTTACAATTCATCTGGTTCCCCGGAATATCCGTTCCGATGAATAGGGAAATTCCCCCTGAAAAGGCCGGGGTTATCGAACCGCAAATAATAACGGAAAAAGGAGTTTTTCCCCGGGGACGATTCTGGATACATCTGGAACCTAAACGGCACCGCCCCACCCCGATTTCGGAATCCGGAATGAAAAATATTTGATGATGGAGTTAATCTTCCTCGTCCTGGCGTTGAAGTGCTGACTTGAGCCAATCCCGGTTCAGTTTCCCTCGGATTTGGACATCGGTAACGATCAGGTTCGTCCAGACGGCATGAATTCCAACTTTTCCGCGAAGGAATTTCTTTCGTTTATTCTCTGTATCAAGTTTTGGATCCATTCCCCTGAAAATAGTTCTGCCACCGTACTTCACGTACACTTTATTTTTCCTGTTTTCCATGGAAAGCCTGAAAAGGGTATTTTTCTTCAGGTCCAGTTTTTTCCTGGGTATTGGTCTCTCGACGATGGGGTTAAAATCTCCGTCTCCGTCGTAACGGTCGAGAACCGATATTCGTGTTTCATTGTTTCTCCCGGGAAAGGATTGATGATCCAGAAGCACGCGATAACCGCGCGTGATTTCACGCTCGTCATTCTCCATCAACATTGTCATCAATCCGGTGCTTTCCCCGTTCGTCGTTAACATTTTTACGTTAATTTTTGCCTGTTTCTCAAAAACCGCTTTGTTCCCGTAAACGTCATTCCCTCCGCCGCCACCCTTTGACAACCCATTAATTTCTACGGCCTTTCGCTTTTTGTTGTAGGAGGCACTCATATTACGGCCATCGCTCCAGATAAAATCCCAGTCCTTCAGCTCGTCCTTTTCCGAAAAATTGTAATTTATGTGTACGGTATTGTCGCTGTTTATGTTCGTTATTTCTCCGTGAAACAACCTCTTTACGTCGTCACGGTGGGCACCAGCGTATCCGATTTTGTTAATGATCTCCTCCATTTTTTTCTCAATTTCGGATTGGAATTTTTTGAAGTACGCTGTGTCTGCGTACTGTCCTTTCAACGTTTCGCCTTTTCCGTAGGCCAGTTGATAGTTTCTGGTGCTGAAATATTCCTTCATTTTCGCGTAAAGAGCCCGGGCTTTTCGCTCGTTTTTATCCCGAACAGTTTTCGGAAGCAGGTCGAAGTAATGTTTGGCCCGTGCCACTCCTCCCTTTGATCCCTTTTCCAGGTATTTGGCGATTTTCAATAATTGTTCCTCCTCTTCCGTGTCCGGGTTTTCCCAGTACAGCAGAATCCCGACCGCAGAATAGGCTTCGGGGGTCAAATTGCCGTATTCCTCCAGAATCTTCACGTGCTCATCTATGGAAAATTCTTCCAGGGGAACCGGAATGGTTCGGTTCAGGTCCTTCAATTTGCAGTTTAATTCTACGTTTGCCCAGTTTTTGCCGTTTGTGGAAATGGACTTGAGGGACACTTTCGAATTATTTTTTTCTCGCTCGATGATGCCTCCTTCTTTTTCCCAATTCTGAAGGCCGGTCCGGAGCGCGGAACGGTATTTTTTGAAAAGATTAATGTCCCTTCGATACTGCACCACCCTATTTTTATGTTTGTTCGTCTTCATCTTGTCGGCCGTGGTCGTAATCAACTTCTCAAGATTTGTTAAGGGAATATCGAAGATGTGCTTTCCCTTGCTTATTGATTCGGTCAGTTTGTTTTTGAAGCCGAGATTTTTGAGTTT
>CAZOLI010000045.1:10804-19135 GCA_964580675.1 uncultured Planctomycetia bacterium | reverse complement strand
CCCTCATCAATGGTGTCCGCACAGTCCGAAAGCAATCTGGAGTCAAAAATACAAACCGCCAAGGAACAGGTTTATCCCGCGCTGGTCAACATTTCCGTCGTCGTAAAAACATACAGGCAGGGTCGTTCGACCCGCAGGGTCGGCGGGGGAAGCGGCGTGATCGTCAGCCCGGCCGGTTACGTACTGACGAATTATCACGTGGCTTCGGACGCGGTACGAATTCGCTGTACGCTTCCGAACGGGGAACAGATCCGGTCGGACGTGGTCGGCCACGATCCCATGACGGATCTTTCCGTCCTGGAACTTCGAACGTCGGAGCGGGAAAACCCGAACGCTCCTCTTCCCTATGCCACCCTCGGCAATTCGGAGAAGCTTCAGGTCGGTGAATACGTGCTGGCCATGGGCAACCCCCTGGCGCTTTCCTCCTCTACAACCCTTGGCATCGTGTCGAACCCGGATCGAGTTTTTACCGACCAACTCGGGACCGAAATTCAGCACCGGCAGCTCGGTGACGAACTGACGGGCCTCTTCACGAAATGGATCCAGCATGATGCCCTGATTCTTCCCGGAAACAGCGGAGGTCCACTCGTAAACCTGGAGGGAGAGGTCGTCGGCATCAACGAGCTTGGAGGGCAAGGTATGGGATTTGCCATTCCGTCCAACCTCTGCTCCAAAGTGCTGAACCGAATTTTGAACAGCGGGGAGGTCCAGCGCGGCTGGGCGGGGCTGAAAGTAATACCGGTGGGCAAGCTGGATCGGGATACCGGTGTGCTTGTCTCCTCGGTTCGTCCGGAATCACCCGCGAAAGAGGCCGGTTTGAAACCCGGAGATGTGATTCTCACGTTTGATGGTGAACCGGTTTCCGTGGAATTTTTTGAACAGGTTCCGCTCTTTTACCAGAAAATTGCGGACGTTACGCCAGGCGAAGAGGTATCGATGACGTACCTGCGAAACGGGGAAAAACATTCCGTCACCGTCGGTATTCAGAACATGAGGGATCATGTCGGACCGGAATCAGAGTTTCGGAGTCTCGGACTGACCGTTCGAGGCATCACCAAACCCATGGCCGTAAACCGGCAGTTGCCCGACACAAAAGGCGTTGAGGTGACCGGCGTCCGGCCCGGTTCCATAGCGGACAACGCCAAACCTTCGTTAAAAACCGGCGACGTACTCCGAAAGATTGACGGGACCGAAATAAAGGATCTTGATACGTTCTCCTCGTACCTGCAGAAACTTGAATCGTTTGATAAACTCCCGGTTACGTTCCGGCGAGACCGAAGCATAATGGTAACCGTGCTTGAACAGAAGGAAGACGGCAGCGGGCTTGGCGGTGGCGAACTCGGCAAGCCGTGGCTTGGCATTGAGACACAGGTTCTAACGAATCCGGTAGCCAAAGCACTCGGCCACCCGGATGAAACCGGCTTCCGCGTGACCCGTGTTTACCCGAACACAAAAGCGGACAAAGCAGGACTGAAAGAAGGAGACCTTATCGTCAAATTTAACGACCAGGACCTGAAGGCCAACCGTGTACAGGATGCCCACGAACTGGAACGAAAGGTGGAGAACCGGATGATCGGTGACACGGTTACCCTGACCGTGATCCGGACCGGCGAGAAACAGGAAATAGACGTAAAACTGGAAGAAACCCCCAACACCGCCGAGGACGCCGAGACGTACAGCGACGAATTCTTTGAGTTTGGCGTCCGGGAAATCACGTACATGGATCGACTCGAAAATCAGTGGAGCGACTCCTTCTCCGGTGTTATTGTCACAAACGTGAACCAGGGAAGCTGGGCCCAGCTCGGTGGATTGAACACCGATGACGTCATCCGATCTGTTGAGGAAAAACGGGTTTCCTCTCCCGATGACCTCAAGGAGATCCTGAAAGATTTGAAGGAAAAGCAACCGGATCAAATTCGGATCCGTGTTCGTCGAGGTGTTGATACACACTTCGTGTTCATTGAACCGGAGTGGACCTCCGACTCCGGCAAGGGGGAAGAAGAAGAGAAGTAACCTGGCGCTCCGTTCGGGGGGGATTTCCGTAATTCATAATTAATCCGTTTTTTTATTGCACCTACATTTTTGAAGATCACTGACATGAAACGAACTGCCACATTTCTTTCGGTTCTTCTTTTTGCTGTCGCTGGTTTCCTTTCCGGTACCCTGTCCGCTCAGGAGGACGGCAAAAGCGCCAAGGAACAGGGTGCCGTTAAAACAAAAGCCCTGGAACGGATCCTCAACCAGAACAAAAAATACATCGTAAAAGTTGAGGCCGTGATCGAGATGAGTTTTCAGGGGCAATCCCGTGAACGAAAGCGAGAACTCACCGGAACCCTCCTGGATTCCTCGGGAGTCGTTGCGCTTCCCGTGGAGCCGTTCACGACTCGTTCCGTTCGATCTCCGCGGCAGGGAATGATCGAGGTCAAACGGGAACCCAAAAGCTTCAAGGTGTTTGTCGGAGACGACGCGAAGGAATACAGTGCCGAACTCGGCGCACGAAGTTCCCGGTTCGGTCTTGCCTTCCTGAAAATACAGGCCGAAGATAAGGAGTCGTTTCCGTCAGTCCGTATATCGGACCACGTGAGCCCCGAGCTGGCCGAACAGGTGGTCTGGGCCTCGCGACTCGGGAAAAACTTTGACTTTAAACCGGTATTTAACCTGGGCCGGGTCAACGCCCTTCTGGACAAGCCACGAAAAATGTGGTCCCTCACCCGGTATCCCACGCCCGGGCATCCCGTGTTTAACCTCGACGGCGACCTCATCGGCATCGTCGGCATGATTGAAACCGGCGACGATGGCCAGAGCTCCCGCCCCGGCATGAGCTCCGGTTCCAGCTTTCTGCTTCCGGCCTCCGACGTAAAACGCGTTCTTGACCGCGCCCTGAAACAGATCAACAAGGCCGGTGACGGCGACGAGGAAAATGGGAACAACGGCGATAGCGAAGATGGTGAAAATTCGGAACAGGAAGGAGAAAAGAACGAAAAGGAAGAGTAACGAAATTTCCGTTTCCTAAAACGGGGTATTGTTCCTCTGGACCAACCATGCTGGATTACGTGATCATCGGATCCGGGATTGCGGGGCTCAGCACGGCCCGGCATCTGGCCGAACAGGGGTTCAGAAACGGCGTGATTCTGGAGAAAGACCCTGAACCGGCCGGTCACGCCACCACGAACAACTCGGGGATGATTCACCATTACCATCCCGCCCCGGCGATGCGGGAACAGATCGCCGGGGCCGTTCGGGACCTTCGCGAGGAGGAGGCGGCCGCCCCCGTGGATTATTTTCGGGAAACCGGATCCCTCTTTCTGTTTTCCCCCGATATCCTCTCGGATCTTCGTTCGGATCCGGAGGCGTGGGGGGACCGGGAACAACTATCCCCGGAACAAATTCCGGCCGGTCTGAAGCCGAACGTTTCCCACCCCGGCGTCTGGGTTCAAATTCCCCGCGACGGACTGCTGGATCCGGACGAGATGGTCCGGTATTACGTTATGGACCTGGAGGAAAACAGTATCTTCGTGGAAACCGGGGAGGAGGTGATCGGAGGCACACGGGAAGACGGGGTCTGGCAAATCGAAACGTCGGAACGATCCCTCCGTGCCCGAACCGTTGTGAATGCCGCCGGGGAATGGGCCAATCACATTGCCCGAAAGATGAACGTTGAGGAGCAATCACTGACCCCGAGAGCCCGACACCTGTTCCGGGTGTCCGAACGGTTGCTTCCGAGGGAGTGGGGGTTTTACTGGGACAACGTTCACGACGTGTATTTCCGCGACCGCGAAGATGGGACCTTACTCAGCGTCTGTGACAACCATCCCGTGGAACCGGGCACGGATCCGGACGTGTCCGGTCCGGAAAACATGCTTGAAGAACAGCTGATTCAGTATTATCCACAGTTTTACGGGCTCGACGTGGTGGAATATTGGTCCTGTTGCCGGACCGGCCATCGCTCCGGCACCCCCTACATCGAAGAGGATGACGGGCAGGAGGGGTTTTACTGGGTTGCGGGTCTCGAAGGCCACGGCATGACGGCGGGGCACTGGGTGGGGCAGGAGGCGGCCAATCTCATTTCGGAACGGCTGGACGGGTGATCCCTGATCATAATAAATACGGAATCAGGAAAAAAATTGCCCGAGACGGGTAATTTCATTTCTCGATCGACAATTGCCAACATATTATTTATCGGACGTTAGGGGGCGGCTGGTTTTTATCTGGATGGATAAAAGCTTCTGCATGTTGTTCCTTTATTTCTTCGGAGCGATTCTCCTCCGGAAGTTGCGGGTGCTTAACCGGGTTCTCTTTTGAATCATTTCCTCCAACTCGAGATTTGTGTCTTTGTCCTTCTGCGTTTATATGATCCCGGTGGAGGTGTTGTCCGAGAAACACTACCGGAAGTTTATTTCGGATGAAGCGTGATGGTTTCATTTCCCCATTCTCCTGCGGGTAGCTGTAAATCGACCATTACCTCCCTGTAACCGTCCATCCTCAACCGGAGCATCCGGGACCCGGTGGGAAGCCCACGCACCTTGATCGATCCGTTCTTTACCTTAAACGTCCCGTAATCAATATACTCCCACGGCTCCCGAACGGCCAGTTCGACCTCCACGAATTCGGGCAGGTCCGTCTCTCGAGTTGGCTCCAGGTGAATTTCAGCGGCGGCTCCGGTCTCTTGGATCTTTACCTTTTTGTGGGTTTGTTCTCCCCCGGAAAGCACCACGTCCACTTTTTTCCAGAAAAACGGGTTCCAGTCAAACGGTTTTTCCTGCTTTTCATCCGGATCGGATCGTAGATAAAGGACGTATCGTCCCGGTTTCCTCTCCTGGTTTGTCCGGAGATAATTCGGGATTCCACTCCTGTCGTACAACATATTGTCTACCGCCCGGTCCACCGGTTTTCCCTCCCTGTACGAATAGAGAAGATACTCCACCTGGGCCATCTCAACGGAACCCGTTGTGTTCAACAACAGGTCGAGTCGGCCCCGGTCCGACGGAACGGAAATTTTTGTTACCTCGACGGAAAAGGAAAGCTGGTCCGGGGAGACCATCTGGGGATTGTTCTTGATCTGGTACTTCTTCTCGACGTTTTTCATGACGTGGGGCGGAAGCACGTTTACCTTCACGACTTTTGAGGGAACGTGATAAAGTTTGACGGTCCCCTTCTCGCCCACATGCGTTTTTCGGTAGAACCAGAGACCATGGTCTTCCTCCGGATCCCATTGGACCTCGAGCCGGAATTGGTCCAGCGGCAGCTGCTCTCGAGTGTGTATTTTCCCGGTCAGGGTCCTGCCATTCCCCAGTTCAATCTCCGCTTTCTCGGTCGCTCCCGATCTGGACGGAAAGTTGTACTTATAACCCCTGTATTTTTTCGGGGCCTTCATCCAGATGCTGGACGTTGTTTCTCCTTCAAGAAAGATCCGCATATTCTGAAAGACGACAATTCCCCTCGGGTCGGATGCCCGGGGTTTGCCCACCCTTGATGTTCTCATTATGCGTGAGGTTTGAGTATGGAAAGTTGAAGTTTGACCAGAGGTTTTGGTTTTCTCCACCACCTCTTTGTTGGTCTTCCTGTTTCTCCACTGCACGCGAACACCATCTATCGGTTTGCCGTTATCCGCCCTGACGAAGCGGAAAAGACCGTTCATACGGTCCTCATCCGGGTCGGGGAGATCAGTCTGTTCGAAGGAAAACGCACTTCCTTCGTACTGTTTGCTTTCTTCTTTTTGATAGTCGGAATGGTTTTTTTCGTTTTCCGGCCGGGCGGATTGGTCCTGTTTGGGGGGTTGTTGGCTGGTCCACCGTTTTTCGTTCCTCTTCTGCTGGTTTGTCGTTTGGTGTTTACCCGACATGTGCAAATAGAGAAACAACCCCGAAAATACCAGAAGGGCCAGGACGGCGATGGAGGTCTCAATCGTTCGGTTGTTCATGGGGTTCAACCCAGCAGGAAGAAAGTTTGGCCTGTTACTTGTTCCATACCATTATCAATTATACCATTCACCAATTTCATCAATGTGTCACTTTTACTTGTTGTGATATACAATACCCAAAATTCGAGACCCGAAATTCGAAATCCGAAACATGAACGACGCACAATGCCGAACGCTTCCTGTTCCGTTGTTTTCGTCTTCTGTATTTTCGTTATCGTTCTCTACGTCGTTGCGCCTTTTCGTTAAATATTTTGCTGGTTTATTTGTTGTTGCTGTTTTGTCGTTCCCTTTCGCCAGTCGGCTATCGCCTACCGCCCGCTGTATTTACACATCAACCAATCAACCCATAAACGAATTAACCCACCAAAGCATCACCCCCCATTCGGAAAATAAAAAACCTTGTTTCAAAATTCCTCATTCATATACAATGCATTGTTAAATTCCATTTCCGGCTTTCCCTCCTGTGCCGATTCTCCCGCTTGATGAAACTGTACCAAGTTCCCCATTCATTGACATGCGCTCATCAAACCAGCGAAATGTCCTGACCGGTCTGCTCTGTCTGGTATTTATTGGTTTCCTTATTCCTCCCCTCAATGCCGGGGATTTTCCCGTTTCCCTTACGAATCGCCAGAAACAGAAGCTGAAGAAGTACAGAAAGGACGTCAAATCCAAAGAGGGAACAAACTTTCTGCAGACGGAGAACTTTACATGCAAAACCCCGACGGACAGAGAATGGACGGCGAAGCTCGGACTTTACATGGAATTGTTCTACGACAAGTTCCAGTCCCTCGTGTCCTATGAGGAAAACGTGAACAGAACAATGACAGTCGTTATCTTCAATTCGGAGGACAAGTATAAAGAAAAATATACAGATGGAAGCCGTGGGAAATATGATTACGACTGGAACAGAAAGGGGAAATGGACCAAATTTCACCTGTATACCTACCTCAACTCCCGCCAGGAACGAAATGATTTCAACAACTTTTACCATCCCATTCTTAAACACGAAGGGGCCCACCTGTTCCTACAAAAAATCGTCGGGAAAACATATCTGCCTCCCTGGTTTGACGAAGGTATGGCTATGCTTTTTCAGTTCTGGAACCTCGAGGAAAACGTTCAAAAAAACCTGGCGAACCACTGGAACTATTCGGATTTTCGAAAGGAGCTCAGAAAGGTCGTGAACCAAAACAACCTGGAGGAACTCACAATCAAAGAATTGATGAACATCGAGGATTACGATGAATTCAATCCGGATAACATGGGACCGAAAGCCCGATTAAATTACGCGGCCAGTGAAAGTCTGATCCATTTTATCTCCGTCTCGCAAGAGGGGAGGAAACTAATGGACAAATACATTAAGAAATTAAAAAAGCAGCAAAAAGCACCACGGTTCTGGACAGACGACCAAATCAAACGAAACGAACCCCGCTGGCACAAACACATCAAACAGATCGTTCAGTAATCAATAACAACGTCTGCAAACCCAAAAACACCTGGGCCCGATCACCTGGATGCCTGACGCACAACGTCCAATCCCCGACGCGCCCCACAACCAACAAATAAACGAATAAGCATATCAACGGATGGTCCACTCTTTATCTTTATCCTTATCTTAATCTTTATCTACGGTCCGAAGGACCGTTTGCCCTTTGGTGTTTCATTTCCCCTTCCGCCGGCTGAATGATCTACCTATGACCCCTTACTCCTTACTGACCACTCCTTACTCCTTACCGACCACTACTCGTGGATCTCATGGTCTTGATCTTAATCCTGATCATAAAAAGTCCATCCGTCACCGGAGGGGCTCTGGCTCTGGTGAAATAGACGAAAGCGCCGGGGCTTGCTGAGGGATACTACCGGACTTCTGTGGTGAGACCATTTCGAAGGGCTTCAAAATGATCCGGCAGCTGCACGTCCAGCCGAACGCGCGATTCGGTGTTCCGGCCCCGGAGTTCCTGGAGCATGGTTGCCCACGAGGACTCGGCCGGTGGCCCTGCTCCCCTGTCCGCCCCGCCTTTATAAACGATACCGGAGCGGTCCTCCGGAACCGGGAACGGCAGATCGGGCTGAAACACGATGTCCAATTCGTGGTGATCATCCAGGTGGGGCATCAACCGTTCGACCAACGCGTCGACCGTTTTCACTGCATGGTCCGAAAGGGACTGATCCTCCGGGGTGGAAAGACCCGCGGTAACTGTTATTTGATCGAAGTAGTCATCCGTAATGACCTCCGGCCAGCAACCGAAATCCGAACGGTGTTCCGTTTCGGCAAGCCAGGTTTCCGCGTTTCCCGTACAAAAGTTCAGGGTTCCGTTCCGGAGAGCTTCAAGCAGATCCGGATATTGCCACAGGGTCCGTCCGGGACGGGGGTTGTTCAGCGAAAAGGAAATCGCCCGGTTCCGAAACCGGGA
>CAZOLI010000045.1:0-10704 GCA_964580675.1 uncultured Planctomycetia bacterium | reverse complement strand
CCGGCACCGTTGAACCGGGGGAGAAACAAGCGTTCTGGATGGTATCGTCCGGCGTTGTTTTCCTGTTGAGAAACGAAACCAGATCGTTGTTCTCACTTCCTTCCTGCCCCCGTGAACCGGAGGTATCGAGCACGAGGTCAAACGTGTCGCGTAGATCGGGCAACGTTCGTGCGGGAAACGGAACCACCCCGATCATCCGCGGGTCGCCGGACCGATCCGTACAGCGGCGCCATTCCTCCAGTACGTTTCGAAACCGGTACAATGCTCCCGGCCACGGAATAGACACGAGCCACACGGGAAACCGGAACACCTCCCGGTAGGTACCCAGCGACCACGGTGCCACATCGTTTTTCTTCGCGTACGAAAGAAAATCATCCCCGGGACAGCAGAACCGTTCGACATCCACATCCGAATTCCACTGCAGATATCGAAACAGACGGTACACGTTCGGGTCGGTCATTGCGCCGCTGTACCGGTCCGGTGACACGAGGAGAACCGGAGGAGCATCCCCCGAAGGGGCCCCCGTTTGTTCCTCCATCCCGAGATAACGGGCTGGACCGTTTACGGACCTCAGGCACCGCAACTGTTCGCGACTCAAATTTTTGAACGGGGTCTCGGTCATTGCTCGTTACGAAAATGTTGTTGCTTTGAGTACTCGGAACCTCAGAAACCGGAATTGTGCTCCGGTCCAACAAAAAATCGGTCGGGGTCCCTCCATTGCCGGGCCGTGGGGTGGATCAGGATCCGGAGGATTCAAACAGGGTGGCGTCCGTCTCTTCCTCGTCCGAAAGGGCTGCGTCCAGGTGGTTAAATCCTTTTTCGGTGAGTTCCCGGCCCCGGGGGGTCTTTCTGATAAATCCTTTCCGCAGCAGGTATGGTTCATACACGTCTTCGATGGTTCGTTTTTCTTCACCGATGGTGGCGGATATGGTTTTGACGCCGCAGGGTCCGCCGTTGTGTTCCAGCAGGGTTTTCAGAATTGAACGGTCCACGTCCTGCAACCCTTCCTCGTCCACGTGGAGCATCCGAAGTCCCTCTCTGGCAATTTCCGGGGTGATGACCCCACCGGATTCCTGCTGGGCCAGATCCCGAATTCGTTTTAAAAATCGATTGGCCACCCGCGGCGTTCCCCGGGCGCGGCGGGCTATGGTCATTGCGGCTTCTTCGTCCACGTCCACGTCAAGAATCTCCGCGGACCGTTCAATAATTTTCTTGATGTCTTCGGGCGGATAAAAATTGACTTTTTCACGAATGCCGAATCGGGTCCGCAGGGCGGAGGTCAGGAGTCCGGAACGCGTCGTTGCGCCAATCATGGTATAGGGGGGAAGTTCCAGCGATACGCTCCTGGCGTGGGGGCCGCTGTCAATGATGATGTCAATCTCGAAATCCTCCATGGCCGAATACAGGTATTCTTCCACGTCCCGGGGAAGCCGGTGAATTTCATCGATAAACAGCACATCCCCCGGTTCAAGATTTGTGAGAACCCCCGCGAGGTCACCGGCCTTTTCGATAATGGGACCGGAGGTGCTGTGAAAATCAGCCCCGGATTCATTGGCTATCAGATTCGATAGCGTGGTTTTGCCAAGACCCGGCGGGCCCGACAGAAGGATGTGATCAACAGGTTCATCCCGATCCCGCGCCGCGTTGATGTAGACCTTCAAATTCCGAACGACGTCGTCCTGGCCGATAAATTCGTCAAAGTCCTCCGGACGAATGTCCTGTTCAAACTCGACCTCCGAAGGCATCTGTTCACCGGACGTAACATCCTGCTCCATTTCTCCCTCCATGCTCGGTTTATCGGTTTCCCTGATGATACCGGCGGCGATAGGCGTACATCAATTTGTCGCCACGATAACGGCAAAACTTTAGTTCGCCTCTGCCGGAAGAGCGGCAACAAAAATGAACATCCGGTGAGATCGGACCGTTTTCCATCCCGGCCGGAACAGGCCTTTTCTTCTCCGTCAGGAAGTTTCGACTTTCTCCCCGGCCGCTTCTTCTTCCGTTTCTTCTTCCTGACCTTCGGTCGTTTCTTCTTCAGAGGCCTCGGGGTCCTCTTCGTTTTCCGTGGTCTCCTCTTCTTCTTCCGACCCGGGTGTTTCTTCTTCACCGGACGCCTCGTCGCTCTCGGCGGCCGCTTCCGCGGCGTTTTCTTCGCCGGAACCTTCTTCGGTCTCGGTCTCGTCCGTGTCCTCGGGTTCCTCCGTCGATTCTTCCGCTTCGGTTTCTTCCGGCTCTTCTGTTTCATCCGTTTCGACTTCCTCCGGTTCGTCCGCTTCAGCTTCTTCCGATTCTTCGGCGTCCTCCGCTTCTTCTGCCGGCTCTTCCCCTTCGGTTTCCTCCACTTCTTCTTCCATTTCTCCGGTGGTTCCTTCCCGTTGCAGAGTTGCCTGTTTTCCTTTCCGGTCCCGGAGGTAATAGAGACGCGAACGGCTGACGGATCCTTTCTGAATCCGTTTTATCCGGTCGATCTTCGGGCTATGAATCGGAAAGGTCCGTTCGACACCATCCCCCTGCACGACCCGTCGGACCGTAAAGGTTTCGTCCAGTCCGGAGCCCTTGCGCCGGATCACGTCTCCCTCGAATTTTTGAATTCGTTCCTTGCCTCCCTCCTGAATTTTCAGGTGGACGACCACCGTGTCCCCCACGTCAAACTCCGGCAGTTCGTCCTTCATGTATTCCTGTTCAATCTGATCGAGCAAACTCATATCTGCATCCTCCCGGAAACTGGCGTTTGCGTCACGTACGAATTGTTCGACAGAAGCGATGTGGCTGCGAAATACCCTATCATCTCCGCTGCACCCCTCTCTCCCGATCGCGTCCGATCCGAATTCCCCTCTGGATGTACCGACAATCGGTGATGTTCCGTTATTTCCAGCCGTGCAGGAAATAACGATATAATAATGCCAATTCTACGATCACATACCTTATGAACTCACCGGAAGAATATCAACTGACCGCTGGCCGGACCCGGCATCCGGACACCGGAAGCGGCTTGACAGAAGCTGAACTGGAATTTACACTCAGTTGAGGGGATCCTGGAGGTGCAGGGGGCTCGACTGGCGGTTTGACCCAATTACCGAGAGGATCTCATGGATGATCTGGACGAGATGTTCTCCCGATACTTCGAGGCTGCCGGACTCGACCTCAACGAATACGAGGAGCAGCTTGTTGTTGACCACAGCCTGATGGTTCAGGAAGCGCTGGATCACACCGACATCAGGGAAGAGGTCATCATTGATCTGTTCCTGCTTACCCTCGGTCACATCGAAAACACGGTGCCCGAGGAACATTACACGGAGGATTTCCAGAAAGTGCGGGAAGTGTGGTCCGGCGGGGACATGGGCTAATACGGATTCGCCGGCGATGGTGTGCCCCGGTGAAGCCCCCCCGGTTACACGTCAGCGCCGGTTCTCCTCCGATTCCTCGTCCCCCGAATCCTCAAGCAGGTCGGGGCGGCGGTTCAACGTGATCTCCCGCGCTTTCTTCCGGCGCCACTCCTCTATTTTCTGATGGTGGCCCGACAGAAGCACGTCCGGAACCTCCAGACCACGGAACTGCTCCGGACGGGTATACTGCGGGTAATCCAGTCGAGGGCGCGTAAAACTTTCCTGCTGGACGGACTCGGGATCCCCCACCACACCGGGGACCAGCCGGGATACGGCGTCCACAACCACCATGGCGGGAATTTCGCCGCCCGAAAGAACGTAGTCCCCGATAGAAATCTCCCGGGGTTCCAGAAGATCACGAATGCGCTCGTCAAACCCTTCGTAGTGACCACAGATCAGCAGGACGTCCTGTTCCTGGTTTGCGTACTCGTGCACCATTTTCTGTTGCAGCTGCTTTCCACGGGGCGAGAGAAGAATCAACTCCGGCTTTTCCTGCCGATCCTCCGTGATTTCCTCCACGCCGTTGATCACGGGTTCGGGTTTGATGACCATTCCGGGCCCCCCACCATAGGGTCGATCGTCGACGCTGTCGTGTGGACCGACACCCCACTGGCGCATATCGTGGACGTTCACCTCCAGGAGGCCTTTTTCCCGGGCTTTCCCGAGCAGGGAAGCCTCAAACACCTGCTCGAACATCTCGGGAAAAATGGTCAGTATATCAAACCGCATGGCGGTTACTGAATATCTTCGGGAAGGGTCCAGGTACCTTCAAAACAGTACTCGGCGGGGCCTTCCATAAAAACGGAACGACCCTCCCCCTCCCACTCGGTTTTTAACGTGCCGCCATCAAGGTGTATGGACATCGGGGACTCGGCCCGGCCCGTGAGAATGGATGCCACGGTCACCCCGCAGGCCCCTGTTCCGCAGGCTTCGGTCTCCCCGGCTCCCCGCTCCCACGTTCGCTGTCGAAGTTTGTTCGGTTCCAGAACCTCCACAAATTCCACGTTGGTGCGTTCCGGAAACGCATCGTGGTATTCAATTTCGGATCCCCATTCCTCCAGGGGTACGGAGGAGGCGTCGTCCACGAAGATCACACAGTGCGGATTGCCCATGGAGACGGCCGTGATGGTGAAGGACCGGCCCGCGGCTTCCAGTTCTTCCTCGATGACCTGTCCTTCCGGACCGTTCATGGGCACGTCGGATCGATCCGTGCCGGGAACCCCCATGTCCACCCGGACCCACGGAGCACCGGCATCGTCCGAATGATCCGTTAACGTGACGTTCTTCACCCCGGCGTCCGTTTCGATTGAAAACGATCGACGATCCACCCCTCCCAGATCGTTAATCAGCCGGGCGAGGCACCGGATGCCGTTTCCGCACATCTCCGCCCTCGAGCCATCGGGATTATACATTTCCATGCGGAAGGGCTCCTCCTCCCCTTCCTTCAGGAGAATGACCCCGTCCCCTCCGATGCCCCGCCGCCGGTCACAGATGTTCCGGAGGTGATCCACACCGGTGGGAAACGTGTCCCCCCGGTCGTCGACCATCACAAAATCGTTGCCCGTTCCCTGCATCTTGTAAAAATCTCGTTTCTTGCTCATCTGAAAAATCTTCTCCTTATTTTTCGCGGTTGAATGGAAATGTTGCTACTCCTGATTCAAATCCTCACGGAACTGCTCGAACTTCGCCAGGTTGTCATCGGAGACCGATGGTTGCACATCCTCCAGTGCCTGCTCGAAATCCTCCTGGTTAATGGTTTCCGATCGATCCTCCTCCACCGCCGTTCGAAAGCTTTCCTCACAAACCTTCCGGCAGAGGTGTACGATGTCCGCCCCGGAGAACCCTTCCAGGCGGGTTGCGAGTTCATCCAGGGCCACATCGTCCGAAACCGGAACGCCTTCCAGGTTCATGGATAAAATGTCGGCGCGCGCGGACGGGCCCGGCAGGGGCACGTACATTTTCTCGTCGAATCGGCCCGGTCGCATGGACGCGTAATCGAGGGACCAGGGTTCGTTTGTTGCACCAATGAACAGAGCACCACGGTCCGGATCAAAACCCTCGAACCCGTCCAGTTCCGCCAGGATCTGGGGAACAACACGCTGCATGACCGGGGACTGGGAATCACGCCTCTTCGGCAGTAGCGACTCAATCTCGTCGAGGAAAATCACGCTTTTCTCAACTTCCCGTGCCTCGTCAAACAGGTCCTCAATGTTCTGTTCGGCCTCCCCCACGTACTTGCTGAGCACCCGGCTGGGGGTGATGGAAAAAAATGTTGCGTCCAGTTCCCCGGCAATGGCCCGGGCCATCAGGGTTTTTCCCGTACCGGGCGGGCCGTACAGGAGCAATCCACCTCCTTTCTGAATTCGGTACCGGTCGGCCTTCTCCGGATGCGTGAACGGATAAATCATTTTGACCCGGATCTGTTCCTTCACCTCCTGCAACCCGGCCACGTCCGAGAAGTCGACCGATGGTTTTTCCGTGACGATCCAGTCCGAGGGGGTTTCGCCCTCCGCCGCCTCTGCCTTCCGGGCGGGTTCGTTCGTTTCATCCTCTTCGTCCAGGTTGATGTCTCTGGCAAGATCCATCAATTTTCGCGCGTTCTGCTTGCGAATGTCCCGGAGGTCTTCCTCCTCGGTCTCCTTTGCCAGCTTCAGGAGGTACTCCGCCCCTTTCAGCAGATGATAATGGGCGGACCGGTAGTTGTTTGTGTCCAGATACCGCAGTCCCTTCTCTTTATGGTCCTTGAAGTTTTCGTACAGAAAACCGGGGGTGGCCATGTGTATCGAATTCGAAAGGGGATGGGATAAGAGATGTTCGTGCTATTTGTTACTGGCCCTTTTCCAGTTCGGCCTCAATTTCCTTGAGGTCCTCCTCGATCTCGTCATCCAGTTCACGGGATTCTTCGTGTTCGAGCTCGTCCGAGATCATTTTTTCCACTTCATCGTCGGAGACCACTTCGTCGTCCACGTCGAGGTCACTCGCAAACACGTCGTCCCGGGTTGAATCGAGGAAGAACTCCATTCGTTCCTGAAGGTTTTCGGCCTGCGCCATCGCTTTCTGAAACTGTTTTTGCGTTTCGGCCATGTCCGTTGCCCCGTACACTTCGGAGATTGATTCGGAAACGGCCTGCATGGCTTTGGCGAACTCCGCGTCCGACTCCGCCTGGTTCTTGATCTGAAGGGCGGTTTCGATGCTCAGCAACTGTCGCTCCCGGAGTTTTTTCTGGGCCGCTGTTTTCTTCAGCGCCTTTTTGAGGAATTCATACTGATCTTCGTCGCCGATCGCCTTGGCTCGCTTTGCCTTTTCGATGTATTTTTTCTTGTTTTTTTCCAGTTCCTTGATGTTGCGTTTGATGGCGTTAATGCCCTTCTTGACCTCCAGGTTCCGCTCGATACGTTTTTCCTCCTCCGACTTGAAAAAGCCCATGGACGATCACCTCAGGAAAAAAGAAGCGGTGCGATCCGGTTATAAATTAATGTACGCGTCCGTCCCCCAACCACCAAGCCAACAGTACCAGCGTAGCTGCTGAAGGGGTGAAAAATCAAGGTCTCCGGGGGGAAACGAGGACAAACAGAACGGGTTATCCCCGGGGGGTCAATGAACTCCAATCGATTTGGAACCGCCGCCGGACCCCCTCTGCGGGCAAAAATTTTCCAGAAAGCCGCGGAGAAAATTGGGAATTCCCCTGATTCAACACCATAAAATAATTCAATGAATTCAAGAAATCTATTTGACATGCCCGAATATATTGTGTAGGGTAACAAACGATCACGAAATCTTGGTGGTTTTTTCGTGATTCACCATCTAATTTTTGGTACAATAAAAAATTAGGTGGTTCCCTCAAATTTCGTTTTATTTAGAGGGGAAACGGAGCATTTCGTCAATCATCGTGTCAACTGGAATGATTTTTACTATCAGAGGGAATCATGACTGATAATAATGTAACGACGACGGCCTCGGAACAGGGTACGGGGACCAAGGAATCAATCTCGACGCGGTCTGTACAGGATAGCACCGCTGAGGACGTGGAAGGGATGTCCTTTGACCGGTACTTCACCTCCGAAGACACCCATCCGTACGACGAGATCAACTGGGTCAAAAGCGACGTCAACATCACCAACGATAAAGGAGAGGTGGTTTTTGAGCAGGAAGACGTCGAACATCCTGATTTCTGGTCCGATCGGGCGGTTCGGATCGTTGCGAGCAAGTATTTCTACGGCGACCCGGACAAACCGGAGGAGCGCGAATCCTCGATGCGTGAACTGGTGAACCGGGTGGCGAAAACAATGCGTCACTGGGGCGAGAAAGACGGGCTCTTCGCCACGGAGGAAGACGCTCAGATTTACGAGGAAGAATTAATCTGGCTCCTGATCAATCAGCACGCCGCCTTTAACAGCCCCGTGTGGTTTAACTGCGGTCACTGGCACTACAACAACATCACCCAGGGGGAAATGAAAGCGTTCCGCTGGGACAAGGAAGAACAGGAGGTCGTCGAAGTCAAGGACGAGGAAGGGCCGTATAAATATCCGCAGTGCTCGGCCTGCTTCATCCTCGACGTCGAGGACGACATGGAGTCCATTTTGAACCACGCCGTGGAGGAAGGCCGGTTGTTCAAATACGGAAGTGGAACGGGGACGAACTTCTCCTCGATTCGATCGAGCAAGGAGCCGGTCTCCGGCGGCGGCGTTGCCTCGGGGCCGCTGAGCTTCATGCGCATCTACGATTCGGTGGCCGGTAGCATCCGTTCCGGCGGCCGGACCCGTCGAAGCGCGAAGATGGACATCCTCAACATTGAACACCCGGACATTGAGGATTTCATCTGGGCCAAGAAGAAACAGGAGGACATCGCCCGAATTCTGGTGGAACAGCACGGGTACTCGGACGAAATGGACGGACTCGTGTATCAGGACACGGTCCGGTTCCAGAACTCCAACCAGTCCGTTCGCCTGAACGAGGAGTTTATGGAAGCATACGAAAACGGAGACTCCTTCTGGACCAAGGAAGTGACGACGGGCGATCGGTGCGAGAAGTACGAAGCGGAAGAGTTAATGCAGCAGATCGCGGAAAGCGCCTGGGACAACGCCGAACCGGGTGTGCAGTTCGACGACATCATCAACGAATGGCACACCTGCAAAAACTCAGGCCGGATCAACAGCACAAACCCGTGCAGTGAATACATCTTTCTCGACAACACGGCCTGTAACCTTGCTTCCTTGCGTCTCACGCAGTACCTGGACGAAAACGATCGGTTCGACGTGGAGAAGTTCAAGAAAGCGGTCCGGATTATTTTCACGGCTCAGGAACTGATCGTGGACAACGCCAGTTACCCGACCGAACCCATTGCGAAAGGAAGCCACGACTTCCGCACGATCGGTCTCGGTTACGCGGACGTTGGGGCCATGCTCATGAAACTGGGCATACCGTACAACTCCAAGAAAGGCACCGACCTGATTGGAGCGATCACCGGTCTGATGACCGGCGAGGCCTACAACGTGTCCACGGAACTGGCCGACGTCTTCGGCACGTTCCCGATATACGAGAAAAACGAAGAGCCGATGCTCGAGGTCATCGACAAGCACCGGCACCTCGCGGAGGAACTGGACGACGAAATGAACAGTTCCACGTACGAGGAATCCGATAAGTACGACGGCCGTGATTGGGGTTACATCGCTGATGAAGCGAGTGACATCTGGAACAAAACATACGAGCGCGGCCAGCAAAGCGGGTTCCGAAATGCCCAGGCCACGGTCATAGCACCGACCGGTACCATCTCCTTTTACATGGATTGTGACACCACCGGTATAGAGCCGGAGTACGCACTCGTGAAATTTAAACGGTGCAGCGGTGGCGGGTTCCTGAAGATGGTAAACCAGATGGTTCCCAGCGCGCTCCGGAACCTTGGCTACACGGAGTCTCAGATTGACGACATATTCGAATACATGGCCGGAACGTCAACGTTTGAATCAGATTGTCCGATCAACCGGACCCGGCTCCTCGAGGAAGGATTTACCGGGGATGAAGTGGACCGAATCGAAGACAACCTTGACACGGCCATGAACCTGAGACAGGTCTTCACGCCCGACATGCTCGGGGAAGACGTGATGGAGCGGTTCGACATTCCTGAAGAAACATACAGTGATTCCTCCTTTGACTTCCTGAGTGAAATCGGGTTTACGGAGGAGGAAATCGAATCCTCCAGCCAAACCATTACGGGAACCTTCAAGATCGAAGGAGCTCCCCACCTCAAGGAGGAACACCTTCGTGTCTTCGACTGTGCAAACACCTGCGGCGACGGAGAGCGGGCCATTAAACCGATGGGCCACGTAAACATGATGGCCAGTGCCCAGCGCTTCGTGAGTGGCGGCATCTCCAAAACCGTCAACCTGCCGAGTGACGCCGACGTTGAGGACATCGAGGACATTTACTACAAGTCCTGGAAGAAAGGCGTAAAATGCATCGCGGTCTTCCGGGCCGACTCCAAAGGTTCCTCCGTTATGTCCACCGGTTCGGACTCGGACGAAGACGATGAGGTTGACGATGAATCCATTCAGATTAAGGATTCCGAACCCGACAACATCGACTCCAGTGCCGAACTGGTTGATTACTACCGTCAGCAGGTCGAGGAGCTGGAAAACGAAATTGAGAAAGCCCGTGAACAGCTTGAGACACGAGGCGATCACAAACCGGTACGGAAGCGGTTGCCCGACGAACGGGAGTCCATCACCCACAAATTCTCCATCGGTGGCCACGAGGGGTACCTCACCGTCGGCATGTACGATGACGGATCGCCCGGTGAAGTGTTTATTACCATGGCCAAGGAAGGCTCGGTGGTTTCGGGTCTGATGGACACGGTGGCAACGGCCACTTCAATCGCCCTTCAGTACGGGGTCCCGCTTTCGGTTCTCGTCAAGAAATTTGCCCACACACGGTTTGAACCGTCCGGCTGGACAAACAACCAGGACATCCCCATCGCCAAGTCGATCATGGACTACATTTTCCGCTGGCTCGGGGATAAGTTCCTGTCGGACAATAAAGCAGAAGGGGCAAAAGAAGCTGCCCGAAAAAGCAAACCTCCTAAACGACCATCGGAACACGCCAGCGTGGCCCAGCAGGAGGAGCAGGTGTTCGAGAGTCAATCCGACTCACCCCCCTGCAATAACTGTGGAGCCATTATGGTCCACAACGGCACCTGCTACGTCTGCGAAAACTGTGGAACCACCACTGGGTGTTCCTAAATTCACACCTTCATCTCCAGGCACGGTGTTCGTACAGGCCGTTATCATCCGGGCCCCATCCCCTCTGGGGCCCGGATTTTTTT
>CAZOLI010000044.1:0-19681 GCA_964580675.1 uncultured Planctomycetia bacterium | reverse complement strand
TCTAGCTATTCCATTCATTTCCCTCGGTTTCTTTTTTTCGAATGCAGGACGCCTTCCACAAAATCAATTTTATTTTTTCGCAAACCGGTTCCGGAAGCACCAACGCCTTCGCACCATATTTATCACTCGTCAGTCTGGCCCCCTCGTTCTTGAATTTTTGCTCCCTCCTATAAGGGGTTTGATAACGATCATCGTGTACTCCTGTAAATGCCGTTGAAACAACGGTCTCCCCAGGGTTTATTCCCGATATCGTCCCACGCGGTATCCAGTGAGGAATTCGCTCGAATGGAATATTCGTCAAACGCAATCACGACATAGACGTATATTATCCGTCGAAGTAGGAATGAGTTTGAACATATTCATCTGATTTATTGAGGAACTGTTCTCATGAAAAACACGTACCTCACGTTACTTATCGCGATTTTTGGGCTGACGTCGTTTACGGTGGTGCAGGCGCAGGATACCGAGTCACCGGACGGGAACGAATCAGAACAGAATCAGGAGCAGGAAGAGAAGGACGTCAAACAAAAGCGGATTAAAATTAATGGTGGAGAAGCCAAAGTCAAAGTTATTCGGATCGGTAGCCTGGGCGAAGAAGGTGAAGAGAAATCGGAATCCGGTGATCGTGAAAAAGCCCTGAAAAGCCTTCGAAAGGTACTGAAACGCCTTGGCAAGGAAATCGGCAGTGAAGAAGAGGCTGAACAGGAGGAAAGCGAAGAGGAACAGGAAAACGAAACGGAAGCCAAACCCGAGGAAGAGCAATCCGACGAGTCGGAGGAAGACGATGCGGCGAAGTCGGCCAAAGAAAAGTTCCGTCGCGCTTTGAAGAAACAGAAGTCGAAAAAAGAGAAATTCCGTCGGGTTCTGAAAAAACGGATCATCATGAAGCTGAAAAAAGCCAAAGGCGGTAAGTTAAAGAAGAAAATCAAAGAAAAGGCCCAGGAAGAAAATGAAACCAGAGCCGAAGAATCCGGCGAAGAAGATTCCGCGGAGGAGAACGCGGAAGATAATGGTGACTCGACGAATAGCCGGAAGGAAAAGCTGAAAAAGATCATCAAGAAAAAACTTCCCGACAACGCCAAAATCATGAAACTGAAGGAGCTGAAGAACATGAAGAAACTGCGTCGGAAGCATCGGGAAGAGCCCGGCGAAGACAAGTCGGAAGACTCGGAGAAATAACACACGTATTAACCGGTCGACGAATTCCTGCAATCCTGACACAGGAACGACAGCACGATTTCTCCCTCAGTAATACCGGGCCGGCCCAGAGGCCGGCCCGGTATTTTTTATTGGCGACGTGATCCTGACCGGCGTTTTCGGCTGAAAACGGATGACAAAAGATTCCACTCCGCCGTCACTTCGTTTCGTATCTCATTACGAATGTTCCCGGATCCACCGGTACAGAATCCTCCTGAAGGAAACCCCGATAATGCCACCGATCGGGTACAGTTTACATAACGAATGGATTGCTGGAATTTAGAATATATATTGTTTAATATAAGGGCGTAGTTTCACCTGAAATAGCTGGTCCACGCCGTATACTCCTTCAGTAACCGATCGAAAAGAGGCCGGCGTTTCTGTTTGTGCTATTGCTATTTCTTCTATTATTTCCGCGCGAAGTGACATGAAAGACGTAGTGTGGCAACCGTCCGAAGAAATGGTGAAGAATGCGAACGTGACGCGATTCATGGAAAAACACGGCATTTCGGATTACGACGAATTAATTGAGCGATCAACGGAGGACGTGGAGTGGTTCTGGAATGCCGTTGTGGAGGACCTGGACATTACCTTTGAAACCGATTACGACGAGGTGATGGATGACTCGGACGGCATTCCCTGGACGGACTGGTTTGTTGGGGGTCAGATAAACATGGTGGACAACGTTCTGGATCGGAACCTGAAGCAGGGACGAGGGGACGAAGTCTGTCTTGTGCACGAGGCCGAAAACGGAGAGACATTGGAGTACACGTACGAGAAACTGCAGTCGCTTGTCAACCGGATTGCGGCCGCACTACGTGCCAACGACGTGGAAAAAGGGGATCGGGTGGCCCTGTACATGCCGATGGTGCCGGAAGTAGTTGCACAGTTGCTGGCCATCATGAAAATTGGTGCGATCGCCGTGCCGATTTTCTCCGGATTTGCGCCGAAGGCCGTGGCGGACCGTCTTCGGGATGCGGGTGTCAAGCTTGTGTTCACGGCGGATCTTGGATACCGGCGCGGTGATGAAATACCGATCAAGAACGATCTGGACGAGGCCCTGGAGAATGTTGATTCCGTTGACACCGTCATCGTGTATCGGCGGGAGGATTCGGAGGACATCTCGATGAAGGATGGCCGGGATGAATTCTGGGACAAATTCATCTTCAGCAAACCCCGGGACGTGGATTCCGAAACCATGGATGCCATGGACCCGGCCATGATCCTTTACACGTCCGGCACCACGGGCAAACCGAAAGGGACGGTACACAGCCACGCCGGAACGCTGGTAAACGTGGCTTCGGAAGTGGCGTATTCCTTTGACATCAAGGAGGACGACCTCTTCTGGTGGCTGTCGGACATCGGATGGATGATGGGACCGTGGATGATCCTGGGGGCATTTCAGGCCGGCAGCAAAATTATGGTGTACGAAGGAGCGCCGGATCATCCGGGTCCGGACCGACTCTGGGACATGATCGAGCGACACGGGGTGACGGTGTTTGGTATTTCGCCGACCGCCATTCGCATGCTTATGCGGGAGGGTACTGAACCCGTGGAGAAGCATGATTTAAGCAGTCTTCGCATTCTGGGTTCTACGGGTGAGCCATGGGATGAAGAGTCATGGAACTGGTTTTTTGAACACATCGGGAAGGAGTCCTGTCCCATTGTCAACATTTCCGGTGGAACCGACATTGTCGGTTGTTTCCTTGCCCCCCTTCCCATCAGAGGGCTCAAACCCTGTTCTCTTCAGGGGCCGTCGCTTGGAATGGACGTGGACGTGTTCAACGAAGACGGGGAGTCCGTTCGGAATGAAGTTGGTTACCTCGTCTGCAAGAAACCTGCTCCGTCCATGACAAGGAGTTTGTGGAACAACGACGAAAAATACATTGATACGTACTGGTCCCGGTGGGAGAACGTATGGAATCACGGAGACTGGGCCCGCGTGGATGAGGACGGGTTCTGGTTCCTCTACGGTCGGGCGGATGACACCATTAACGTGGCCGGACGAAGAGTGGGGCCGGCCGAAATTGAAGAAGCACTGATTGATCATCCGGCCGTTTCCGAGGCCGCGGCCGTTGGCATTCCCCACGACGTCAAGGGGGAATCCATTGCCACGTTTGTTGTTCTGGCGCCGGACGTGGAACCCGTTGAGGAGCTAAAGTCGGAACTTTCCACGCACGTGGCCGGTCAGCTGGGAAAGGTGGATCGGCCGGAGGTCGTGGAATTTGTTCCCGGTTTGCCGAAGACCAGGAGTGCGAAAATTATGCGACGCGTCATCCGTGCCCGGTACCTCGGCGAAGAGGATCTTGGTGATCTCTCCAGCTGTGAAAATCCCGACATCATTGATGAAATTCCGGTTCGGGAAGGGACCTGATTTCGGTTTTCCGCCGTTCCGGCAACCATCAACTGGACAATCATCTGTCATTGTTTCGTATTATACTGCTATGCGACGATTCTTCACATTTTTTCTGTTCGTCCTGCTTGTTCAGGGTCCGCTGGTGTTATTCGGGTGTCGGGGACCCGGAAATAATTCCGGTCCGACGCCCGGATCCGATTCGACGGACGGCAACGGAAACGCGGAAAATGACCTTTCCGACCGGAACCTGGAATTGTTCCGGCATGAACGGGCATCGTACAATCCGAAGAAAACCAGGAAGGATCAGGAAATACAAAAACTGATTCGGCGTCTGTCCGGTGAGGACGTTACCCCGCTGAAGAGGCTCAGAAAGCGGCAGGAAGTCATCAACTTCGTGAACCGCCTGTCCGATCGATTGATCGAGAAGAAAGTGACATCGACGGGAAAAAACCTCGCCGGCATGCTCACAATGGAGAACCCGGACCTGCGCTCGGCTCTTGGCAACTGGTATGTGCTTAGGGGGTTTCCACTGATGCCGGCCTCCGTCGATGAGTTACAGGAAAGGTGGAAGGGAAATAAAGAGACGTCGCTTTACAACGTCTTTCTCCGGAATCCAACCGGCTTTGATGACCCAAAAGAAAGCTCATATTACATGGTTATTCTTCCCCGGAACTTCCCCCGGGAATACGCCGGGGAGAAAGTATTCAAGATGAACGGCATTCTGTGGGATTTCTGGTCTTTTGAGGAAACGGACAGAGAAGGAATCAGTGAAACCCCGCAGAAGTTTTTGCCCGTGTTCATCGTCAAAGATTTTCAGGTGATCGGTGACTGGTCACCATGAAACGACCCGACCGAACAAAGGAAATTATCTGGGCCCCGTGGCGAATCGACTACATCCTGTCGGAGCAGGACGAAGACTGTTTTTTCTGCGATGCGTTTGAGGCCGTGGAGGACAACTGGAAGGATCATTTTCTTCTGACCCGGGATAATCAATCCGGTATCCTGTTGAACAAATTTCCATATAACAACGGGCATCTTCTTGTGGCACCGGTGGACCACGTTCGTGATCTTTCCGATCTTCGTACGGAAACAAAACTTTCCATCATGACGAAAATTGAACGTATGATTGAACTCATTCGGAACCGGATGGATGCGGAGGGATTCAACGTCGGGTTAAACCTTGGTGAGGTGGCCGGTGCGGGATTTCCGGATCACCTGCATTTTCACGTGGTTCCCCGGTGGAGTGGAGATCGAAATTTCATGCCTGTTGTGGCGGAAACGAATGTGATACCACAGAGTCTCGATGAGCTGTATGATCTTCTTCGGGAGGGGTTACAGGAACAGAATTAATTAGTTGCTTTTACATTTCATAAGGCTACGATGAGTGAAAACAGCGAGATGCGTCGAACCTTCAATGTCGGTCTTTCGAAGAAGGAGAATTCGGATGAGGCGATTCCGGAAGTGTGTGAACGGGCGTCCTTTGATGGGGGTGAACGAGCGGACGTGACGTTTTGTTTTGTGTCCAACCAATATGGCCCTGAATTCGGCGAATTTGCCGGTGATTTATACGAGCGGGCAAACACGGAACACCTCATTGGCTGTTCGGGGGAATCGATTGTTGGTGAGGATCAGGAAGTCGAGCAGGAGCCCGCCGTTTCCATCTGGCGGGCGCGGTTTGACGATGAATCCGTTGAACCGGCCCGGATTGAATTCAAACAATCTCCCGATGAAGAGACGTTTTCGGGCTGGCCTCCCGCCGGTGTTGATGAACCGGACCATTCCACTCTGTTCCTGTTCGGCGATCCTTTTTCGTTTCCGGCGGACAAGTTCCTGGAACGAATAAACCGGGAACATGACCAGCTCCGGGTTGTGGGAGGGCTGTCAAGCGGCGGAAACCGACCGGGTCAAAACACGCTCTTTATGGATGGGGAAGCACTGCGAACCGGTGCCGTTGGTCTATTTGTGGAGAACGACGACCGAATTCGTTCCGTGGTCTCGCAGGGGTGCCGACCCATTGGTCCGAGTTTCGTCGTGACCGGTTCCGATGATAATCTCCTGACCTCTCTGGGAGGAGAGCCTCCGCTTACGAGGCTTCAGGACGTTCTTGAAGAACTGCCGGAGGAGGATCGGAGACTGGCTCAGAACGGTCTCCACATTGGTGTCGTGATTGACGAAAAACAGGACTCGTTTGACCGGGGTGACTTTTTGATCAGGGGTGTTCTCGGCGTGGATCAGGAAAGCGGCGCCATGCAGGTCGGGGACCGCATCAAAAAAGGACGAACGGTGCAGTTTCAGGTTCGTGACGCCGAGTCCGCCGACCGGGACCTCAATGAACTGCTGGAGAACCTGGCATCGGAGGAGGATTTCCGACCCGGGGGTGCTCTTCTCTTTACCTGTAACGGTCGCGGTTCTCGGTTTTTTGACCGGCCCCATCACGACGTGGGCGAAATTCAGAAACACTTCAAAAACCTTCCCGTTTCCGGATTTTTTGCGAGAGGAGAACTCGGGCCGGTATCCGGCGAGAACTCCGTCCACGGGTATACGGCGTCGATCGCCTTTTTCGGATCGGACTAATCGCCACCGTCAACGAATTCGCCTCCCGTTTCATTCCAGATCTACCCCCGCAGTTTCCGATAGTTAGAAAAGGAAACCTTTGTACCGGTCCCGGTGCGGTACGAATTGTTCCCGGGACGTACATGCTGGACTGAATACAAATTCGGAAACTGCGTGAGGCACCTTTTCATAACTCCTCGGCCGGTCAAATGGGTAGAAGCAGAACGGAGAACACTTCGTCGGATTCTCTGATCGATCCCGCGCAGGGACTTGTGCTGTGCGTGCTGGCTCTTCTTCTGGTTGGTCTGGTGTTTGTTTATAGCGCCAGTTATGTCTGGGCCCTCGCGGAAGATCAGATCTCCGACGGACAGTACATATTTCGGCGGCAGTTTCTGTATGTTCTGGTGTCCCTTCTGCTGATGGTGGTGGCGAGTCATGTGCCGGTCCGATTCTGGCGAAAAGGGGCTTTGCCACTGTACATGATATCCATCGTTCTTCTGGGGCTGGTGCTTGTTCCCGGCATCGGCACCGAATTTCACGGGGCCCGCCGGTGGATACGGATGGGGGGAATTGGATTTCAGCCATCCGAGCTTGCGAAACTATCCGTTATATTAATAACGGCCTGGTACGCGACCGGGGACACGAGAATTCAAACATTTGTGTACGGATTTCTCGGTTCGGTGATTCTCGTTTGTTTACCCGCCGCTTTGATTATGCTGGAACCGGATCTCGGCACCGGCGTATTTGTCTGGGGGCTCGGCATGCTCGTGGCTCTGGCGGGGGGTATGCGGCTCACTTATTTCGTTCCTGCCTCGGTTGTTACGCTGCCGTCTATTGCGGCGGTTCTCTGGGTTCATTTTGCTCACTTCCGGGAACGCATCATGGTTTTTCTGAACCCGGGATCGGATCCTCTTGGGACGGGGCATCAAATCCGACAATCCCTGATCGCACTTGGGTCCGGGGGCCTGTTCGGTCGGGGCATTGGTCGTTCCGTTCAAAAGTTGTTCTTTCTTCCCCAGCAGAAGTCGGATTTTATCTTTTCCGTCATCGGTGAGGAGGTGGGGTTCCTGGGCACATCCGTCCTTGTGCTGCTTTTTCTGGGCATTGGCTTGTTTGGCCTGCAGATCGCCGATGAAGCCAGGAGCCGTTTTGGTCGCCTTCTGGCGATCGGTATCACTGTCTGTGTCTGCCTGCAGGCGGCGTTGAACATGGCCGTGGCCACCGCTTCTATGCCAACCAAAGGCATGCCGCTTCCTTTCGTGAGTTTCGGAGGGTCCTCCATGGTGGTCTCCGCCCTGATGATGGGGCTCCTTATCGCCGTTCACCGGGAGGAACATCCCGAACGGAATAGAACCCGTTAATGTGTTTCCCGTCCTTCGTTCCGGATCCTGTCTTTTCTTCTGTACCTCGTTATCGGGGACAGGGAGTTACTTGAACCATGTGTCACCGGTGTCCATGGACCAGTCCGGACCAAAGATTCCGGCCCCCAGTACTTCAAATTCTTCGCCCGAGCCTGACTTCGTCCGCCGCCAGACATAAAAATCAGGATGTCCATCGGGGACGTTGAAGACGTGTTCAACCATCGTTGCACGAATGCCGTACGGACCGGTGCCCCCCACCACCCCCACCAGATGTTTTTTGCTTCCCTTCCGGGGACGAACATAAAACGTGGAGATGTCCGCTCCCAGAAACGTTTTTTCCCCGACAACCAATCTTTCGTTTTTTACCGTTATCGGTGAATCACCGATGACCGATTTAAAGGCGCTGTTGTTGTCAGCATTTCCGTAGAGAATCACGTTCCGATTCTTGTATTCCGTTTGTGAAAACTGTTTGTCCGGAATGACTTCGGCCCCGCCATTTCCACGGTACCACCAGACCTGCGCGTCAAATCGCGCGCGCCCCCGTGTGGCGTTTTTCATTTCCTCGCTTCCGCCAGTTCCGTAAACAACTACAAAGTTTTTTCGAAAGGAACGTTTAAACGGTCCGTACCGTTTCGGGTTCTTCCATCCATCCGGAACTGGTTGATCGACGAAGGTCCAGGTCCCGTCCCGCAGCCGGAAATGCAACTTGGTGTCTTCCTCCCACCGGACGGAGGTTTCCTTGCCGTTAATCGAAACGGAGAGTTTGCCTTCGTCAAAGTGGGTTGACGGGTCGATGGTAAGGGACGAAACGTTGGATGTCGTAATTGAGATGGATTTTTCTCCGGGTTGGGCATCCGCCGTGATTTTGCTTTTGTCGAGGAGTGTCTCCTGAAGATTTACACGGACCCACCGGTGCTCGGCCGAAATGCCGGGATTCCACGTTCTGAATTCCAGGTGTTCCGGTTTGGGGTCTCGCGGGTGTTTTTGAAACAGCTTGAACACCTCTTTCATATCCACGCAGTCCTGGCCCGGCGTGTCTTTTTTGTCCCACCAGTGTCCGGCGCCCGGTTCCTCATGATACCGGAAATTGTCGTGGAACTTGTTCAATTCACTGTTCATATGTTGTGCGTGGGACACCGGAACGACGTCATCCTCGCCACCGTGGATAATAAATACCGCGAGTTCTTTCAGATTTTTAACGAGCGATATCGTGTCCGTTTGCCCCCAAACACGACGTGTAAATTCAAAGGGGTAATCGTTTGAGGAACCGGGGACCCCGTCAAATCCGAAGTACCCCACCCATCCGGCACTCGGACTGATGCCGGCAAATGTTCCCGGAAAAATGGTACCCAGCTGCCACGAACCGTGCCCCCCCATTGAATGACCGCCGGCGTACACACGGTTCGGATCGATGGGAAATTTATCAAGGGATCGTTTAAGAATATGCATCGCATTTTCTCTACCCCGGTCCTCCCAGGAGAAGCCGAACGGACGCCGGTTTGTTGCAATCACAATATACATGTCCTCCTTCGGTGTGTATCCCATCGTCCCCCCGTATTTCCACGAATCCACTTTGACGCCCGCCCCATGCATTGCAAGTAATAGACCGGCTTTTTCTCCTTCCTTTACGGGGTTTTTCGGGGGGACAACCATATTGTACTGCACGGATCCGTCGATCGGTGATAAAAACGTTTCCTTGTATGCCTGATTCTTTTTTCGAACCGTTAGTTTGACGGTTCGGGAAAAACTTGCAAAATCCTTGCTAATTTTAATTTTCAGAGGAATCTTTTCCTCCGGTTTGTTTTTCAGTGGTTGACTGAGTTCGATCGGAACGGCCACCTTTCGATAGGAGACAGGAGGAATGGAGGAGATGGTTCTGGATTTCTGCCGGAAGTGCTTTCCCCCGCCCGTGGTTACCGTCACGTCCTGCATGGGTTCCGTGGAATTGTTTACGACAATGATCCCCCCTTGGGAATTCAGCTCATGACCGACACGAACGTGAGGGAGGGTTAGATCTTTCCCGAGCAAAAAGAGATCCTTCTGTGGTTTCACCACCTGAAACTGAAATTTTTTCTTGTGCGTTTTCAGGAAAAGGTGGTTTTCTCCCTGTTTAAGACGCAGCGGAACAAACACGGGCCGGCGGCTGTACAAATCGCTCGCGTATCCGTTTCCGTTCAGGTACATGAAGTACGGTCCCTGAACCTTCGCAAGCACCACACGTTTCCGGGGACTGTTTATTTGGGTATACGCGTAACCGTCGTCGAGTCTTTTGTCTTTTACTTCTCCTTTCTGGTTTGCTTTTGATTTTTTCCATGGTGTGGAGAGTCCGTTGTATTTCATGTCCTCCTCCGGCATCTCGCCGTTCGGATTGAGGATGTGTTTTTTAAGGACGGCATCAGCGTGGACCGGTGGCTCTCGATTTTCGTCCACTGGAATACCACCTCCGGGGGTGTCACTGACACCGGCGACCAGCCAATTTTTTATCCGCTTAAAATCCTGCTGGGCTCCTGCGGCCGGGACCGCGGAGACAAATAGGCACAGAACGAAGAAAGATCCGGTGATTCGGGAGAGCGTGTGGCGAAGGTGGTTTTTGAAATTCATAGTAAATTTTTCGCAGATGGTGCACGATCATCCAGCAATACGAGGAAGATTCATACTATACAAAACAAGGACGAGGAGGACAATTCAACGTTACGGGAACGGAAAACGTCAGGAAGGGAAGATTCGTGAGCAATCCGTGGCGTGGTGCCGTCGAACCGCTTCCAGATCTGTTCCGATTGATCCCGTTTACGGAGCCCGTTTTTTGTATTTCTCACCGGTGAAAAACTTCCGTATGTCGTCGGCGTTTTCCTCGACGTTTTGTTCCCCGAGGTCAATTAATTTCTCCGTGTACTCCCGATCAAAGAGCACATAGCTTGCCAGGTCCCAGTCCCCGGTGGACCGGTCCGCTGCAAATTCATGAAAAACCCTTCCCCAGATGCCCCCCAGCTGATCCCGAATTTTTGGGATATGTTCCCGCGCCTCGGCCCCGAGGTCCTGTTCCGGACGGTGAAAGTAGAATTCCGTCGTGCCGAGGTCCCCACCGACGTACGGGATCAACAGCTCCGATACCTTCAGAGCGAACGACTCGCCAAATCGTTCTTTCCCCTCCCGGAGCAGTTGCTTCAAAACAAACAACCGTCGTCGTTCACGTTCCACCGGATCCAGCAGAATAGCGTCCATGATCTTCCCGATGATGTGGGGGGCTCCCGGATACGACTCTTCATGCAGTTCCGGAACCTGTTCCGGGAGTTTGGGGTCCGGACTTTTTACCCCGACGACAAATACTTTGTCCGCCCCGAGGGACACCGCCGGGGTAATCGGTACGTTCTGTCGCAACCCCCCATCGTAATACAGCACGCCGTCTATCCGGGTCGCCGGAAAAAAGAGCGGTATGGAGGAGGAAGCAAACACGTGCTGTGGCTGCATCCGGGTTGGTTCCCATTCTATTTGCTGTTCGTACGGAAGCGGGGGCATGTCCTCATACGCCGCTTCAACAAACAATCGGGTCTGACCGGAATTCAGGGAGGTGGCGGTTACACAGAGGGATTTCAGGGGGCCCTCCTCGATGTTTGTTGTGATGTTTTCCCAGGGGAAATCATGCTGAATTAAATTCTGGATGTAGGAGGGATCGAGAAGACTGATCTGCTCGTTTCGCGATGATCCAAGGAGCCAGCGGTATAGGGATACGCTGATTGCCGAATGTGGGACAAGGGTGTCTTCGAGTTCCAACCCACCCCAGATTTCCACCATTTCGGACGTGCAACGGTGAAAGTCCTGGATGCGGCTTCCCAGGTAAAAGGCGTTTACTGCACCGGCGGAGGTTCCCACAAGAATATTAATGTTCGGGCGTCCCTCCATTTCCGGAAACACGTATTTGGACAGGCCGTTCAGAACACCCGCTTCGTAGGCACCGCGGGCGCCTCCTCCTGAAAACACAAGTGCCACGTTTTCATCCGGGTTCTGGATGTTATCCGGGCTCTCAACCGAAACGTGTGATTTGGGATTCGGACCCGTTTCACCGGTCGAGGTGTGATCCTCCGGGGATTCGGAGGAAGCCAAGGAGTTCGTTTCATCCGTTTCGTTCTCTTCCCGATCCGGGTTCGGTTCCGAATCAGAACCTGAACCTGACGGATTTCCGCCGTTCGATCCCGGTGTTTCGGAAGGCGTCGATGGGGAGTTCCCGGGTCCGCCCGGGGATTGACCGCCGTTTGGAAAGGGATTTGCCGGAGTGAACCGGTCACCAAATTTGTTCCGGAATGTTTCCAGGCGCTCTCTGACCTCCTCCCATCCCCGATCATCCGCGTAATTCCAGGGCCCGCCGCGGAAGGGGGCAAAGCCCGTTCCGAGCACCATGGCCACGTCCACCACATCCGGTCCGGCGACCAGCTGTTGATTTACGGCACGTATTGCTTCATTGACCAGGGCCAGTACGGTTCGGTCTCGAATCTCCATCCGATCCGGATTTCGTTCGCTTCGTGCCAGGAGCGACCGAACGTCCTGGTTTGGTTCGTTGTCGTCGTTGTCGTAGCGGTAGAATCCAACTCCCGATTTCTTTCCGAGCCACCCCTTTTCGACAAGTTTATCGATAAGGTCAATTTCCGGAACTCGGTCTCCGAAGGCCGAGGTGAGTGTTTCCGCAACGTCCGACGCGACGTCCAAACCAACCTGATCCAGTACTTCAAACGGGCCCTGTGGCATCCCGAAGTCCTTCAATATTTCATCTATCCGTTCTATTTCGACCCCTTCCTGAAACAAAAGCAGGGCCTCCTGGAGGTAGAAAAACAGAAGACGGTTCACAAGAAACCCGGGTCGATCCTCGACGACAACCGGTGTTTTCCCCAGGTCCGCTGCTATTTTTCGTGCCCGCTGTACTACCTCCGGATCCGTTTTTCCGTGCCGGATGACTTCCACCAGCGGCATTTTATAAACCGGATTGAAGAAGTGAATACCGAGGAAGTTTTCCGGGTGGTCAAGTGTCGTACGTAGTTCGGAGAGGGGAATGCTAGAGGTATTGGTAGCCAGGATGGTGTCCGGACCGGCGGATTGTTCCATCTCCAGAAGCACGTCTTTTTTCAGGGAGATTTTTTCCGGCACACATTCGATCATAACGTCCGTCTGCTGAAACCCATCCCATTCCAGAGTCGGGCTAATCCGTTTCATTCGATCGGAAGCGGACGCCGATGACCAGCGGCCGTTGTCCACCCCTTTCTGGAACAGGGAACTGGCTTTCTGCAGTCCTTGCCGGAGGGGGTCGGGGGCAATGTCCTTCAGACGGCATCGATAACCGTGATAGGCAAAGAGCTGGGCAATTGCTCCTCCCATGGTTCCAGCACCGATGACTCCACTCCGCTCCCAGTCAAACGTCGTAGTATCCTCTGGAATTTCCGAAACTTCTTCGGTTTTCTGGTACAGGTCCATCATTGCCCGTGTGGTTTTATCCCCGGCGAGTTCGGCAACTGTTTTGGCCTCGATTTTTAATCCTTCCTCGAGTGATGTGTCCAGGCCTTTTTCAACGGCATCGATGGCCGCAAAGGGGGCGGGGTAATGAGAGCCCGTTCGTTCCTTTGTCCGATTTCGTGCTTCCCGAAACAGGATGCTCCGGCCGGGGCCCGTCCCTTCAAGAATGCTGGTCCAAAGTCCGTCGGAACCGCGATCAAATGTTTTGTCGGTTTCGTGCCAGTGTGTGGCGATGCGTTCGGCAAGCGAGGAGAATCCCTCCGGTGGCAGAAGACGATCCGCTATATCGAGTTTGATCGCCTGACGCGGCGTGTGTTTTCGGCCCGTTAAAATTACTTTCAGAGCATTTTGAACACCGATGCGACGGGGAAGCCGCTGGGTGCCGCCAAACCCCGGGATGATGCCCAGTTTTACCTCCGGTAGTCCAACGCCAATTTCCGGGTCGTTTTTCAGAAGAAGAGCATCACAGGCCAGGGCCAGTTCGAGTCCCCCACCCAGACAATCCCCGTTTACGGCGGCGACGGAAAAGGTGTCAAGTTTGGCCAGCCGGTCAAGCACGAGCTGCCCCCGACGGGCGAATGATTCGGCCTCCTTCCGCGATTGAATCTCGGCCAGTTCGTCCACGTCCGCTCCCGGACAGAACGTTTCCTCGTTCTCCGAACAAACCAGAAGAACATCTGGAGGATGCTTCTTCAGCCTCTCCAGTGCCCCATCAAGAGATTCGAGGGTTTCCCGGTCGAGAACGGGAACGGAACGGTTTCCCTCCAGCAACGTCAACCGAGCCGGGGTTCGGTCGAGGTCCAATCGAATTTGTTCATAATCCATGTTCATCCTCGTTCGCCTGTAATCCGGTCATCTAACCTTCGTCATTTCCCTGTTGAACGAACGCTGCGTCAACCGGATGGTTTTATTTCGAAAATAGGCCGGTAAGCGAGAAGGTCGGTCACCGAATTTCACGGGACAATGCGCCGTTCCGGAGGACACCGGTGACCTCCGGACAACTTCGGGGTTCCTTCTACCCAACGTTGATGGTATTTTTACCGTCGGGTCACCACACTCTCAATCGGCCCCCCTGCTGCCAAACAGCTTTCGCATCCCGTTTCGTACAACAGCGACTGGTTGTTCATATGATAACGACTTTGCCGATCAATTTTATGTGGTAGCTGGTGAGTTTCGTGATTCAAGATGTTGATTATTTTTCCGGAAACAAGTACAATTTTGGGGGAATGGAAACAAATCACATCAATCTTCTTTCCTCCCGGCAATAAAAAACGGCGGGGTCCCGGGTTGAGGCCATCGAATCCGGGAAAATTCGAACATACAATTTGCAGGAAAATTCCGTCTATCACCATGCACAGTCGCCATTTTGACGAGATCTGGAACGAACCCGTTCACCTTTCGTCCGATGATAGCGGTGACGACGAACCGTTTCTCCTTCGTCTGCTGCGTGCCGCCCGTCAGGGTGCGCCAAATGATGAAATGGTGTTGTTCGCTCTCGGCAATGCGCTGACGGAACTCGAAAAACATGAGGAGGCCCTTGAGGTTGATCGCCGTCTGGTGGCAATTCGACAGGAAGACCCCGTCTGTCACTACAACCTTGCCTGCAGTTATTCGAACCTTGGCCGGGTTGATGAAGCCATAGACGAGTTGCGGGAGGCGTTTGACCTGGGCTACTGGGACATCGAACACATGGAGAATGACTCCGATCTGGAAAATGTTCGCCAGGATCCCCGTTACGAGGAATTGCTTTCCGAACACTTCGACATCGACGTGGATTACTCCGAATTTCTGTAATCCACCGTTTCGCATCCCCCTCGATAACTGATCTATTCCGTGATGCGGACCGTTGGATACCGATCCTCTGGAATGGAGGAATTGGGCATGGGAAAGAGGTCATAAAGTTTTTCCACGTCGTCGTTGTACATACGAATACATCCCCCTGACACCTGTTTGCCAATGGTGTCCGGTTCCGTTGTGCCGTGGACCCCGTATCCGTCTCCCTTCTCACCACCGAACTCCATCCAGCGGGTCCCGAGTATGTTATCTTCGTCGCCGTACGGGATGGGCTGAGTTTCTCCGGGAGGGGTCCAGGACGGATTCACGACTTTGTCGATGACACGGAATGTTCCTCTGGGAGTCGGGCTTTCCTCCGGATGACCGATTCCCACGGGATAGGTTTTGACAAGCACAAGATCCCGGTAAAAGAGGTACATTCGCGTTTCCGAGACGGAAACTTCCGAAATAAGCTGTCCGGGATAAATAATCAGGTCCTGTCCCCGAATAATTTTTGACGCCTTCCGGTTTCCAACGATCGGGAGGGGACGATTGTTCGTGTAATTAATCCACCCCGGGCCGATGTTGTATCGATTTGCAATTTCCGCGAGGCTGTCTCCGGCCTGGATTGTGTATTTTTCGGCGTCGTAGAACATTCGTCCTGAGCGGAAGACCTTCTTTGATACCGGCTTCGCCTGTTCCACCAGTTTCTTCCGCTTTTTGTCGCCGGGTTTGGTTGTATGAATGAGCTGAAGACTCAGGTGGAGGAGCTGTCGGTCCGGAGCCGGATCACTGGAAAGCACCGAACTATACGCCCCTGCCACCATTTTTCCGACGTTACCCTGGGGATCCCGGAACGCCGCCTTTTCGAAGTAATCGGCTTTTTTGGATCGGTCCTCACTGAGTTTTCCGAGGTGAAAATAGCAATTTGCCACTTTACTTCCGTCCGGGTTGTTGTCAAGGTACGTTTGAAAGGCCTTCCGCGCGTCCTTTTTCTGTCCAAGTCGCGAATACGCAAACCCCAGGAGGTATTGAAGGTTGCTCTTTCGGGTACTCTTTTCGGCTTCGGATAACTTTTTCCGGATCACCGTTTCCGCTTTTCGGAATCGCTCCTGGTCAATCAGTTTCTTTGGATTTTTTACCGTTATGTTTTTGTCCTCGTCCGTCTCCGAGCCGGCCGTGGACTGGATTGGAATCCAGTACGAATGATACCCCATGTAGCCAAGACCCGAATATACGCCGAATCCGAGACCGAGTATAAGTAAAAACTGGAAAAATCGTCTCATCGCTGGTTTATTAGGAAAATCAAATTAAAATCGGTGTTCAGGTTTGCCCGTTCGACCTCGCTCGATATACGGGTTTGCACCCCATTGGCGGGGGACGGTTTCTCCTCGTTATCGATGTTTCGGGGTAACCGGATGTTGAAAATATATCCCGAATACATCAGTATAGGATCAATTCTCTATTGTTTCCAGCCGTTTCCGGGGTCGGAAAAGGTTATATTTCTTGATTTTCCGGTAAAAACGGTCACCTTGAAGAAACAGATACATTGTTGTTCCCGGTCTCTATATATTCGGATAATGTCCGACGTGCAGTTGAACCGTAAATTGCTTTGTTCAGAAACCCGGTGTTCTTCGAATGTGAAATGGCCCTTCCGGAGACATCGGAGTGAGGGAGCTTTAACCGGTCCCGGTTAATGATTGTTCACGACATCAACGAGATCCGGGAAAATTGACCGAATAATGGCAGAAACAACCGATTTCTGATTTCTGAACGTCGGAACGAAAATTGCGTTTTAAATGTTCCCGGCCTGAAGGGAGCATCCGGGAAAGAACCAGCTCAACACCGTGTAAATTCGTCGTGAATTTGATAAAATGGTGGCAATGAATAGGTCCCTGGTCGTGGAGCGTGCTGATAATAAGGGATTTTCCTTGAATGCCCCAGATTCGTCGTTTTCTATCGTATCGTCAACAGTTGATGACAGGGAACGATGTCAACAAATGGTGCTGAAGATCGCACTTTGAATTCCCGTGAAAAGCTGATGCTGTGGATTGGGGGGATTATGATTCTGATTGTGGCCCTTGCCGGATATTTTTTCGTGTTGCCGGAATTTGCCGATCCGGGCACAGGCGAACAGCCGAAAAATCGGGTGCAACCCGGTCACTCAGCAAAAGGACAGGCCACCGATGCGGATGATCGATCCGGGAACCGGTTCGATCAAAACGGGGAAGAGGAAACCGGAGAAGACGGTCATTCATCCAGAGCCACGAGCGAAGGAAATTCACGAACGGACCCGCGAAAGAAACCCGAAGAAGGAAAACGGGAAACCGGGAAAGAAGACGGTGGTATTCCTAAAAACAAACCACAACATAATAATAATGAGGAAAAGAAGAGGGGGGAGGATGTCGCGGTGCAGGACACGTCAAAGGAAAAAGAAAATAACGGGGACGACAACGATTCCTCCGGCGGGGAAACCGACGAGAGCGACACGGACAAAGCACGTACGGAAACGCTCCACAGAAACCTGAAAAATCGTACCGGGAAAATTGTCGAACAAAAGTACGAACCGGATGAAGATCCCCTCACAAAGAAGTCCGACCTCCGGGTATATCGAAAGGCCCGTGTAATTACCTTTCCAGCTACGGTGGTCCGTCAGCAGAGTTTGCTTGAGTTATTTCTCTGTGCAAAGAACGGAAAGGGACACGAAACCATTTTTATGACCGAAGTTGATCCAAAAAAACTGAATTTTGCACTGCTGATCGCGAACTTCAAACACGAAAAAGATCGATCGGCCGTCGGGCCAAAGTTTCTTGGAGATCCCACGGTGCCCGGTGGCGATTCGGTAAAAGTGAACGTGGAATGGGAACTTAATAGCGGAAATTGGGTTCGATACCGCCTTGAGGACCTCGTCCGGAACGTGGTAGAGCAGCGAGTGATGCGAAAATTGGGATTTGTGTACGCCGGGTCGGAATTTATGCAGGAAATGGGTCCGGGAGGCGGAAAGAACGAGATCTTCCTGGCGAGCCGCGTCAAGACCCTTATTGCCTGTTATCACGATCCGTCGGCCCTTCTTGATCTTCCCGCTCCCCAGGGAGGAAGTGATGCGATCTATCAACCCCGGAAAAAGGTCTTGCCCGCGCCCGGGTCGTCGGTTCGGTTCGTATTCTCCGTTCCCGGTGAGGAGGAACTGAAGGAAATGGAGAAAAACAGGAAAGAATCGGAAAAAATCTGGAAGAAGAGGTCCAGCAAAAAGCAGGGAGCAAACGTGGAGAAAACGAATGATAATGATAACGAGAACCAATCCGGAGAGGAAGGGCGTTCCGAAAATCAGGAAAACGATAAATAGAGCCGTTTCCGTATGACATCTGCCGATCAAAAAGACGCCGGAAAGCAAAAACGATCCGCGGGGGACCGCGTGTTCGAGAAAATCCGGTCCACCCGGAATCAACTTCTGGCCCATTCGCGTCTTGAACGTATGTTCACGTTCCTTCTTGTTCTGGCCCTCATCCGTCTTTTGTTCGTGGGTTTAGAGCTGGTTGTGTCCCTTCCACTCTCCGTGTTTGTTGATGTGTTTTTCATCATGGTCGCGATCGGTATCATTGCTTACGTGTATGCCGCGACATCGGTTCCGGTGTCAAAAGCCGCGCATTACCTGGACCAGACCCATGAATTTCCGGAGTATTTCCTTTCGTACGTGCATTTGAGCGAGGCGGACGAAATACAGCAACCGGCCAGGGAAATGCTTCAAAAACGAATTGACGATGAACTGTCGAACGAAGGAATTCGTTCGGGAGGCCAAGAACGTTTCGGCGGGTTGCCGTTGCGAAAGATGGTAGCTTTTGCCGGGATCCTGCTGGTCGGTGTTGTTATACAGATGGTTTTTCCCGGCCAATCCACAACAGGTGTTGCGGTCGAAGGACCCCACCTCGGTACGGATTCGGGCCCAGCGGGTCGGTCCGATTCCACGGCTTCGGAACAGCAAAAACAACCGGATTCTGATTCACGGTCAGCGGCTCAGGCACTCATTGACCGCGTTCGGGAACTGCAGAATCGGAACGAGGAAAAGGCCTCGGAGAAACCGTCCGCGTCCGTGAAAAAGGAATGGAGCGAATTACAGAAAAAAGCCGAGGAGATTTTGAAAAACACACAGCGAACGACGAATCCCCGGACCGGTTCCAAAGATGAATTTACGGACAGGACCGAAGAGGGTGGCGGAGAAGGGGAAGGGGAAGGCGCCGGGCTCGCTCGCCGGTCGGAAAAGGAGGACAATGAAACGGAAAATCGGGAGGAGCAACCCACCGGTACGGCAACGACGAATCAGGAGGGGAACAATGCACATCGCGAGGACCGGCGTAAGAGTAGGAACAACAGCGTACCGGGGGATCGTCAGCGGGCGATACTAAAAAAAATTATTGAGGCGGAACGACCGGGGGAACTTGCGAAGGTGGATCGAACCGGGGGAAATCCGGGTTCCGCAGCGAAAGCCGGAGACGAAACGAATCGTTCCCCATCTCCCGGAAAACCATCAAAAAAGGAGATGGAAGGCGGTGTTTCGGTTCCGGACAATCTTCCGGAAAAATTGAACACCGTAACGTCATCCGGGTCGGTCCGACACTGGCCACCGACGTATGATCGTTCCGTAAATGCGTATCTTCGAGATCTTCGTAGCAGTTTTGAATCACATTCAGAACAGGAGAAAAAATAATGAACAGGAAACAATCTGTACAGGCCGGAATCATCACGATCGCCCTGATGGTATTCATTGGATTCGGATCCGTTTCGACGTCCATAGCGCAGGAGGAAGGAAAAAACCAGGATAAAGGTGACAAGTATCGGGAGAAACTGGAAAATATCTATACGGATGGTCTCAAGTTTCTTGTGGACCAACACCACGATGAATCCGGGGCCTGGCCGGTAAAAATGAGGGGGAAAACCATACCGG
>CAZOLI010000043.1:16790-19698 GCA_964580675.1 uncultured Planctomycetia bacterium | reverse complement strand
TGGTGTCGGATCGTGCTTCGTACATAACGGGTGAGGTTGTTTCCGTAAATGGAGGTATCGCTTGACAAACCGAGTGGTAATTACCGGTATGGGAACGGTCAGTCCCATCGGAACGGGCTGGGACGAGGTGGAAGAACGTCTCCGGACGGGAGACACCGGCATTGCGGAGAAGAAAGAGTGGCGGGAGTACGATGGGCTGGAAGGCCGGCTGGCCGGCACCGTGGACCTGGATCGTGAGGACCTTGAGGAAGGAATTCACCCCCGTCACCTTCGATCCATGGGACGCGTGGCCCTCCTTGCCGTCAGGGCCACCCGTCTGGCGCTGGAGGACGCGGAATTGATGGATCATCCATCCCTTCACGAGGACCGAACCGGTATATCGTATGGATCGACGGAAGGAAGCCAGTCCGCGTCACAGAAATTTACGGAGCAGATCATACGAAAGAAAACACTCGATAACGTCCGGCTTTCCGATTACCTCCAATCCATGACGCATACGTGTCCGGCGAATCTGGCACAGCACTTTGAAATTCCGGGCCGGCTGATGTCCACCTCCACGGCCTGCACATCGGGCAGTCAGGGCATTGGTTTCGGCTACGAAGCCGTTAAACACGGAAAACAGGACGTTATGGTAACGGGTGGTGCGGAAGAACTCGTCATTTCGGCAGCGGCCGTGTTTAACATCATGTTCGGGGCGTCCACCCGTTACGAGCAACCCATCGCCACCCCTCGACCGTTTGACCGGGATCGTGACGGCCTCGTGGTGAGTGAAGGAGCGGGAACCATGATTCTGGAATCGCGTGATCACGCCCTCGACCGGGGCGCGGATATTTACGGTGAGATTGTCGGGTACGCCACAACGTGTCTCGCGGAACACATCACGATCCCCTCCGGGGAGGCCATGATACCGGTTCTAAAAAAAGCCCTTGCGGATGCTGACCTGGCACCGGAGGAGGTGGATTACATCAACGCCCACGCCACGGCGACGGAGAAAGGTGATCGAGCCGAAAGTCAGGCGATGGAGGCCGTGTTCGGCCGGGACGTCCCGGTGAGTTCCCTGAAGGGACACCTCGGTCATACACTGGGGGCCTGCGGTGCCATTGAATCAAACCTCTCCGTGCGGATGGCCCGGGACGGTTGGCTCGCTCATAATCTCCATCTGGACGAACCCGGGGAGGAATGCGCTGATCTACAGTACGTTCGGGACGAACCCGCGCCGGCCAACCCCGAATATATCATGTGTAATAATTTTGCTTTTGGCGGAGTGAATACCTCCATCATCATCCGCGTTGGGGAGGAATAAATCCTGTTACCACCCACTTTTTACGGAAGCCGGACGTCGTTCTTCCGGTATTTATTGAATCCGGTAATTCGAAGGATCCCTGTCCTTCAACCCGTACCGGGCCATAAAGGATAGAAGGAGGTAGCTGTACCTTGATTTCGGGAGAGTGCCAAGAAAGATCCGTCCGAGACGTTTCCCGACGTGGTGGTTGATCAACTGTCCCGGAAGCGACTCCCGGACATCCTCGCCCGCCAGTAAAAGGGCAATAAGTCGTCCACTATAAAAAAGGTTTACCACCTCCTGCCACTTCTCCAGGACGGACAGAATGTGCGATTCGTACTCCTCGAGACCAATGGAAAGCGGGCGTTTGCTGTCGAGTGTCCGGGCCAGCAGCTCCGCGCTGCGCATGGACAGGTGCATTCCGGTGGAGAGGACGGGATCGATAAACCCCGCCGTATCCCCCAGCAACACCCAGTTTTTTCCGTGTAACCGGTGCGTGATCAGTTGATAGTTGTCGTAGGAGAAAACCGGTTCGATTCGGTTTGATCCCTCCGTAACGGAACGAAGACGGGGGACGTTACGCCGGATTGTTTCCAGCTGTTCCCCGGGGGTCTCCCCGGCATTTCGCAGATATTCCTCCGCCGCAACCACACCAAAAGAAACCCGGTCCGGCAACGGAATTCGCCATGCCCAGCCTCGATCAAAGATTTCCGTGTGCACATTTCCTTCCCCGGTTTCGTTCATGCGGTCAAAGTGCGTAAACAGGGCTTGCCCGTCCGTGTATCCCACCTTTTCCGACGGGAGGTTCAGGAGGTTCGGCAGCAGCCGTGTGCGGCCCGTTGCGTCGATGATGAAATCAGGTTTCCCCTGAAAATATCCCTGCGTTTTCCGTCTGGTTTCGTCGGCAAGGAAGACGAAGTCCCCGTCGTTTTCGCTTCGAAGGCGAGCCTCGAACCGAAAAATGCGTGCCCCTTCTTCCTCCGCGTTTTCGAGAAGCGTACGGTCGAATTTGTTCCGGGGCACGTTGTAAGCGTACGGGGGGAGGGTATCGGTGTATTCTTCGAACGGATACTCAAGGGAGGCCTGTTCTCCGACGTGAAAACACGCCCCCGGTTTGACCCTGCTGTAGTCACGGACTTCCTCTTCCACCCCGAGCGTCCGCAGTTTCGGGATCACCGCCGGAATCAGGGATTCCCCCACGCGGATGGTGGAATTCCGTTCCGGCTGAAACACACCCACGTTCCACCCGCTTCTGGCAAGCAGTGTGGCCAGCATCGAGCCCGAGGGCCCTCCTCCGATAATGGCTGCGGAACGCAGGGATTGACGCAAGGAAACGGGTTATTGGATGACGTGAAATTCCGGGAATCGAAATGGCTCACTATAGTTTTCCAGGGATTTTATTTCAACGAACACCGGCAATTGACCGGCAAAAATGGTGCAGTGGCTGGATTTCCTGAAAATTGATTTGTTCCACTGTTTTCAATAATCTATGGACGAAGCTGGATCAGGTGACGGGAAACCTTCCTTTATACTGCATTCCGAAATGAACACGCCGAAGGACCCGAAATCCGACAAACTCTCCGATCGCATATTCCGGGTTGTCCGGGATGATGTGCTTGACGCGGG
>CAZOLI010000043.1:0-16690 GCA_964580675.1 uncultured Planctomycetia bacterium | reverse complement strand
CGTCATTCCTTTGTGCATACCATCTGTGGGTTGTTCAGAAATGACACCGAGGAACCGGAATACGTTCAGAACGGGTTCCCCCGGTATTTTGCGGAAGAACTGCAGGAACGGGGTGGGGCCGGAGCACCGAAGGACCTCGGCCAGGCGGTTGTCCTCCCGATGTATCCCCGGGAATTTCAGTCCCTTTCGGACGACCTGGTTTCCCGCGAAAGCAACCTGTCGGTTTACCGTTCCACGGTCGTTACCGGTGCAACCGCCACTTCGAACGGGTGGCGGATTTCAATACAGGCCGACCGGCAGAAAAAGACCGATGTGCCGAATCGATTCACCGGTGACGTGCTTCTGGACACCACCGGCGATGCGGCCGTGGCGGAAATGGCCGGTGCGGAGACCATGACGGCATCAACCGGGGACCTTCAGCTTCCCTCGTATATCGTCAAAATTTCGGGTGTTCCGCCGGACCTTCTGGAGGGGTTCGAAAAATTAACCATTCAGCATCACATCGCGAAAGGAATTCGGAAAGGGGATCTGCCGGAGGCGTGTAAATCCGTCCTCCTGCGGCCGGCCCGGGAAGAAGGGACCGGATTCATGACCATAAACCTCCCGAGAAAAAACAATTACCAATATGATCCCCTTGATGAAGAGCAACTGAATCGTGTCGAACAGGAAGCCCGAGACCGTGCACAAACCATCGTCTCGTACCTTCGACGAAACAGCGAGAAGTTTTCGGACCTTGAGGTCAAATCGTATCCCGATCGGCTGGGGGTTCGAGAGACACGTCGGGTGTCGGGAAAGAAGGTAGTGGATCGGGACCATGTGCTTGAGGGCCGATCGGACCCGGAGGGAGTGGCCCTGTCCGCCTGGCCCATTGAACTGTGGCAGAATTACGAATCCCCGGAACTGATCTTTCCCGGGGGACCCTGTGAAATTCCCCTGGGGGCGCTGGTCAGCCGGACGTTTGATTCTTTGGGTACCGCGGGACGGTGCGTGTCAGCAACCCACAAAGCCCTGGGATCTCTCCGCGTGATCGGCACATCCATGGCCATGGGAGAGGCGATCGGGCTTGCCGGGGCCCTGTCAGATCCGGACGGCGGACTGTCCTCCGTTTCCGTTGATCGGATCACGTCGCTGAAAATCAAAAATACGAACCCCGGCAAAAGCCTCTCCTGTTAAGCGTGTCCAATCCATTCTCCTGAACAAAAACCATCGCGGACTTCGATGGTTCCGGCAAGATCCGGGAACAGTTTGGGGAGCCTGTTTGATAAGAGTTCATTGGAAAATTAAGATTATAACGACAGTCGGTCCAACAATTCGCGAACGATTACGAGAGCCTTTCCTTGAGGAGGGGCAGAGGAATTCGAACTTTCGAGATGGACCGGTTTCTCGTATTGATTGCATTTCCCGGAGGAAACAATCATGACATCGTGGAGAATGGGTGTTTTCGTAGGTGTGCTCTGGTTGGTCGGCTGTGCGAACCCGATGAAGGAGTTGCCGGAAGAAGAGGTGAAACCGGCGCCGGACGGAAAAGCACAGGTCGTCTTTCTCCGGCCTTCGTCCTACGGAGGAGCCATTGATGCCGGCCTTTACGAGGTGGAGGGGGAACAACCGGAATTTATCGCCATTGGGCCGGTCGGATGTAAAATTGTGCACCGGACCGATCCCGGGAAGAAAAAATTCATGGTTGTTTCCGAGGCGGCCGACTTCCTTCGAGCGAACCTGGAGGGCGGGAAGACGTACTACGTTCTCATATCCCCCCGGATGGGGTTCTGGAAGGCGCGATTCAGCCTTTACCCGGTCCGCAAAAAGGACGGGGAATACAGCATGCAATCATCCGAGTTCCCGGAGTGGCTGGAGGATACGGTTATTATGGAAAACACGAAGGATTCCCGGAAATGGGCGGAGGAAAATCAGGCGGACGTAAACCAGAAATATCAGAATTACTGGAAGGAATGGAAAGAAAAAAGTGAGGAGGAGAAAAAGCAGCAAACGCTCCGGAAGGAGGACGGTGTGAACGAACCTCGCTGATTTCTGTGATATGTATCGATCGGTGGAAAATGTACCACAGATAAACCATATTGGGGGTTAATGAATCTTCGCAGGATGAGAGGTGGAGGGACGGAAACATCAGCCTCATCGATTCGTTGTCTCTGTTGTTTTGTATTGTGTTTTTGCGGAGGTGCCTGACATGGACAGAAAAGTTTTTCGATCCGCGCTGTTGCTGGTTCTGTTTGTTTTGTTTTCATTTACCGCGTGTCGTGGTCCCAGTCCCATCAAGGACGTGGAAGGTTCAAAAGTCTACACCCAGATCGGCATGTGGGTGGACGGGAACGCTCTCGAGACGACCAACTACAGCCGTGGCTGGTTTCTGCCCGTAAACACGCGCGTCAAAATTGAAAACACAACAGCGAGAACGATTCGAGTGCACGTCCCGAGCCGGGGACAGTCTTTTGTCATCAAAAACCGGCAGAATTATACCGGGAAAAACATCGAGGGCATTTACAATCAGTACTTCGGCGACGAAAAAGTCAGCCTCAAGAAATTTGACAAGGACGTTCGCGAAAACATCAAGAGCGGGAACCTGGAAAAAGGGATGAGCAAAAAAGCCACGATACTGGCCCGTGGATATCCACCGGTGCATCGTACATCATCCCTGGAAAGTAACGTCTGGACGTACTGGAAAGGTCGGTTTACCGGCAGAATAAAGGTTCATTTCAAAAAGGAGAAAATTTCCCGGATTGAGGAGTAACCGGGAAATAACGCTTCCGTCGGTTTCTGTTCTCAGGACAGAATTGCTCGGTTTCTGAGGCCCCGACGCCCACCAGAAAATTGAAGGGGTAAATTGTGGCCCCGAACACGGAAAACGACATCCGGCGTGTAGCCATCATTGGTGGTGGTCCCGCGGCCTGTACCGTGGGACAGTTGCTTGCGGAACACGGGGTACGGGTCGGGGTTTTTTTCGAGGAGAACGAACGGTCGATACAGATTGGGGAGTCACTGGTCCCCGGCGTCATTCCCGTTCTTCAGGAACTCGGGGTCGAGGAGGCCGTTCGGTCCTTTGCCCGGAACAAACCGGGGGCGCTGATTCGTCTGCCTTCGGGGGAGGAGCTGGAATTTATATTTGACGAAATCCCCGGCTCGCATCCGGGGTACGCGTACAACGTCCCACGGGCGGAATTCAATCAATGTCTCCGTGAGGCGGCCCGGGAAGCCGGTGTTTCGTTTCTCCGGCAACGTGCCGAACTGGCACGGGATGGAGAACGCGTTCGTCTCGTCGGTGAGGCGGAAAATCGCCTCTCCTCCCTCTTTGAAGACCGGCCCGATCTGATCATCGACGCAACGGGTCGGGCCCGGGTTGTGGCCAATCTTCTTGATCTTGGCACCATCCGGGGACCGCGGACCGACACGGCTCTGTTTACGCATTTCGACACCCTGGGGAACACCGAGCGAGGATATTCCTACGCCGATCTGCACGAGTACGGCTGGAACTGGCGCATCCCGCTTCCGGATCGGACCTCCTTCGGGCTTGTGGTGGACAGTAATCACCTTGATGAATATGGAGAAACCCCCGATGAAAAACTGGCGGAATACATTGCCTCCAGTTCTTATCTCTCGGACATCACCCGTTCGGCCAGCCGCCTGGAGCCGGTTTATGAATTTTCGAATTATCAGTTAATTTCGGAATCCCTGTATGGGCCGAACTGGGTGCTGGTCGGGGACGCGGCCGGTTTTGTCGATCCCATTTTTTCCACGGGACTTTATCTGGGGATGGAGGGAGCCCGGCGTCTTGCCGGTCACCTGATCGAGGAGGGCACGAAGGAGTTTCCGGCGTATGAATCCTTTATGCTGTCCACGTTTCAGAACTGGTTGCGTATTATCAACGGATTTTACAGCGGCCGTCTTACCGCGCTTTTTAAAACGGGAAAAGATCTCCTCGAGGACCCCGATCACGAAGGAGTTCCGGAGGGCATGAAGAGGAAGATCGGCACAATATTCACGGGGGTGGCCGGGGATACGGACGACTACTTCGAACAGCTGGAATTCTTCATGGAGCATGGTTTGAAGGAAGAGCATGACCCGGGCGATTACCGAATTCATCAAACCGCGAAGGAATCCACGTAGGACCGGTGTGTGACCGGAAGCAACAAATTTTTCCGGCGAAGGAGATGCGTCAGGTACGCTTGATTTTTCCCGTCGGTGTGCGGGGAAGCCGGTCCGTGATTTCGATGGTCCGGGGAATTTTATGGCTCTCGAGGTACGTCCGGCAGAACGATTTGAGTTCGTTCGGGTCCGGAGCCGTTTCCTCCGGTTCGACGACCACTTCCGCCCTGGGCACCTCGCCGAGTTTCTCGTGGTCCGCTCCGTAGACCCTCGAGGTTTTTACGGCCGGGTATTGGTTCAGTACGTTTTCCACTTCCTCGCAGAAGAATTTCATCCCCGCCATGTCGATGCGATTCGCCCGGCGGCCGGTCAGGTAGAGATCGCCGTCATCGTCGAAGTATCCCTGGTCTCCGGTGGGAAACCCGAATTCGTTCACCACGTCCTCCCGCGGAGTCCACGGGGTAAGGTACGCGTCGAACAATCCGGGTCCATTCACATGGAGTTCCCCCGTGTCGTTGATTCCCTCCGGAACAGGATCACCGCTGTCCGCTACCGGTGTCACCTCGTAGTCCGGCAGTACCTGTCCAACGGAATCCGGCTTTTTTCGAGGGCGTTCAAGGTTCATCGCCGGTAAGCCCACCTCAATAATGCCCAGGGCCTGAGAAATTGGGCACCCAAACCGTTCACTGAAATTTTGGGCCACCCGCGGAGAGAGCGACGTAGCCGTTGAAATGGCCAGACGAACGGTTTCGAGGTCCTCTTCAAGGTCGGCCCCGGTAAACCTCCGGAAATGAACAGGAGTGGCGTAGAGCAGGGTGGCCTGTTGATCCTTCATGAATGTTATCACCGGATCGGCAAGGGGGGTTTCCGGCAGGAGCAGGGTGGATCCGTGACGGAGGTAAAGCAAAATGGAAGACACGTAATGGTGGACCATGGGAAGCAGCCAGAGAATGCGATCTTCCGGATTTACCTGAAGTGCACGGTTGGCAGCGGCCGTTCGTTCAAGGATGGCGTCATGACCAAGGAGTACTCCTTTTCGCTCACTTGTGGTCCCGGACGTAAATCGCACGTAGGCCGGATCCGTCTTTTTGAACTCGGCTTCACGAATTGATAACGAGGGCGCTCCGGTCACGGGTTCAGGGTCAAACCCGTTCTCTTCGTCTATCAGGTATGTCAGTGGGAGTTCCGAAAAATAAGGGGAAGCGGGTTTGTCCCGGTGTTCCTCCGGAACAGGCACAAGACAACCTCCCGCGGCAAGCAGGCCGAGGGAATGGATGAGAAACGGAATGCCGGAGGAGCAGGTGAATGCACAGGGATCCCCCTTCTGTATTCCCGCGTTCCGAAAATCATCTCCGCGCGAAACGACCTGCTGCCAGAGATCGTTGTACGTAATGGATTTTCCGTTCTCCTCGATGACCGCCGGATGGTCCGGCCGCTCGTCAGCGTGCTTCCGTACGTGGTCAAGAATTGAGGTTCTGTCCATGAAACCCCCCATAATTCCCTGAAAATTCGGGAAATATTGTAAAAGAGAAAAAAAACGGATACAAATAATAACAACCCATTTTTCGTCATGTTTTCATCAATCATCCATGACCGATCGTGAGACCGGAGCATCGTCCGCCGTGGACGCGAAATCACGTGCTCAACAGCTGGCGTTTGGGCCGTTCTCATTCTGGGCAACAGTGGTACTCCGTGATTCAGGGCTCCTGGAGGCCGTAGCGGCCGGCGGAAACGAGACCCGGACAATCGAGTCCCTTGCGGAAGCAAGCGGATTGCCGGAATACGGGGCTTCTCTGCTCCTGGAGTTCGGGGCCCACCTTGGGCTGGTCGAGAAAAAAGAGAGCGGGTTTTCTCTGGGAAATGTGGGGCATTTTGTTCTCCACGATGAAATGACGAACGTAAACATGAATTTTACCCGCGACGTGTGTTACGAAGCACTTCCGTTCCTTGAGGAATCCCTCCGGGAGCAGCACCCGGCCGGTTTGAAGGTGCATGGGCCGTGGGAATCCCTTTATAAAGGTCTGGGGGAGTTTCCGGAGGATGTGGAGGACTCCTGGCTCCGGTTCGATCACTTTTACTCCGACCGTGCATTTCAGAGCCTGTTGCCCGTCGTGTTTGAGGAACCGGTGGATCAGTTGCTGGATGTGGGGGGAAATACCGGTCGCTGGGCACGCCAGTGCCTGGCCTACGACGACAGTGTCTCCGTTACGCTTCTGGATTTGCCCGGACTCATTGAACGGGCGAAGGAGGAGAATGCGGAGGCCGGGTTCACCGATCGGACAAATTATGTGCCGATGGATTTGCGGGAAGAGGAGATTCGTTTCCCCGATGGCATGGACGTCATATGGATGAGTCAGCTCCTGGACTGTTTCTCGGAGCAGGATGTTCTTCGTATTCTTCACGAAGCGGCTTCGGTCATGGACGAAAACGCGCGGTTGTTTATCGTGGAACTGTTTCCGGATCGGCAGGATTTCGAAGCCGCTTCCTTCAGTCTCGATGCCATATCTCTTTATTTCGCCTGCCTGGCAAACGGGGAAAGTCGCATGTATCGGTTTTCCTCCTTTCAGGACCTTGTTCAGGAAGCGGGACTGGAAATAACACGCGACATCGATGTTCCGTCGAGTGAACACACCGCCCTGGTTTGCCGGCGGCAATAGGATTCATTCCTTATTTTGAACGGTAAAAACGGGTGAACTTTCTCAACCCCCTCCGATTCTCCCCCTGAAATTTTCCGTTCCCGGGTGTTAAACCCCTTAACAGAAACGCGTACGGTCCTGTAAAAGAAATTCCGGATTTATGGCACCGCGGGAACCACCGCCGAGTTTTTCGGCGAATTTCCGCCTGGAAATATCTATATATAGAAAATAAAAACTTAATATTTTTGTTTATAATTAATTTTATGGGGTTGGTATGGAACTTGCGTAACCATTGGTGTCGAAATCGAGTGATCATCTGAATTTTCGGAGTTTGCCCATGAAAACGCGAAAACAAACAACAACGTTCAACATGATGCTGCGTGTCCTTGTTCCTGTGTTTGTGTCCGCCGTCTTCGCACTGCCCGCAATTTCCCAGGATGCCGGGAACACACTGACGAAACAGGGGGAGATCAAGAGTGCGATGGAGAATCAGAAAATATCCGTTGACTTTGAGAACCGGTCGATTGATGGCGTTATCAAGTACATCAATTCCCAGGTTCCGTTTAACCTGATCATGGATCCCCAGGTCAAGCAGGAAATGAGCCCCGATCAACGGAAAGTGACGGTGAAGCTGGACAACGTATCCGTCAGATCCGCCCTTAAAATTATATTAAACATGAAGAGCCTCGGGGCCACGTTCCGGGCAGGAACGGTTTCGATTGTGCCGGAGTCCGTGGCCAAGAAACCGGTGCGCCGGTTTTACGACATCCGGGATCTCATGTTCAAGCTCAGGAATTTTCCCGGACCCAAACTCGAACTTTCGGATCCTGAAGATCAGGGAGGCGGTACCAGTTCAGACGGTGGAGGCTTCCTCGGCGGGAGTTTCACCGAAACCGGTGGCGATCAGAACATTCTGCGCGACAGTGATCGCCTGATCCGTCTGATCAAGGAAAACACCGGATCGGAAGGGGACTGGGAAGCATCCAGTGACATCACGATCCAGTTGAACAAACAGGGCATTCTGGTGGTCCGGCAGAGTGAGGACGTCCAGAAGCAGATTCGTGAACTGATCGACCAGCTCCGACAGTTCCGTTAAGTTACCACTCGAGAAGAGAACACGATCCCGCGGGAGAAAAGGCCCCTCGCCTTTTCTCCCGTTTTTTATTTTATCGGGCCGGGCACAGAATCGTTCCGGAAATAACCGTTGAACGTCCCCGAAAAATTTAAACGCTGTAAACGTCCTTAACGAGGACTTGATGTTTCTTTACGTTCCCGGTTCAAAGCACATTCCCCGTGCCCGCCGGCCGAAAACCAGGTGTGGTTTTCCGGTCGACTTATCGGGGTATTTTCTTTTACCGGTTGGGATACCGGCCCCTCCGGGCCCGCCACAAACCTGGAATGGGATTTGCAAAACATACGGTGTCGTCAGGAAAATGAACTTGATTTTCAGGGAGTCGTCATGAAGAGAAACAGAACAACACCTTCGCATTTTGTTCCGTTTGTTTTGCTTGTGCCGCTGTTTCTCGTCTCGGTTGTTTTTTCTTCGGACACCGTTGCCCAGGAGGCGGGGGAACAGCTTTCGCGGCACGACGAAATTCAGCGTCACATGCAGAGCCGCGAAATATCCGTTGATTTTCAGAAGCGGCCGATCGAGGAGGTAATATCTTACCTTGACAACCAGGTTCCGTTTAACCTGATCGTGGATGAACGCGTTCAGCGGACCCTCCGTCCCGAGGAACGAAAAACGACCATTACGCTTCGGGGAACGTCCATTGACACGGTTCTGAAATTCATTCTTCGCCGGAAGGGACTCGGGGCACGGTACGAGGAAGGAGCCGTCGTCGTGGTACCGGAACGTCTGGCGGAGAAGCCCGTTCAGCGTTATTACGATGTTCGGGATCTCCGGTTTGCGATAAACGATTTTCCCGGTCCGGAACTGGAGTTGAAGGATCCCGACGATCAGGAAGCCGGCGCATCGTTCAGCAGTGACGGGGGCTTCCTGAAGGATAGTTTTGTGGACGGAACGTCCGAGGACGATCTGCTCCGGGACAAGGAAGAATTCTTAAAACTCATCAAGCGAAATACCGGAGATCAAACGGACTGGCGTCCATCACGCAACGTGGAAATTGAACTGAACAGGACCGGGAAGGGCATTCTTTATGTCCGACAGAGCAAAGACGTACACAGAGAAATTCAAAACCTCCTGAAACGGCTTCGTCAGTTCCGTTAGGGTTGAAGGAGAATTCGGCGTGTTTTTCGGGAGGGAGTGCCGCCCGGGCCTTCCCTCCCTTTTTCTGTTTGGGGGAACGCGGGGGATTCAGGTGTTCCAGACCTGGGTGAACACCTTCGGGACGCCAGGGGAGGTCCGGGGCATGAAAATGTGAAACAGGCCGCCGGGCCCCGTTCGGTTATTTCGGACGTCGTTTCCCCTCCCGCCAGGGTGGTTCGTTCCCATCGGTGAGCCAGGATCGTTCCCGGTTCAACAGTTTGTCCATTTTTCGACGGTCTGTTTGGTTGTTTGCTCCTTCCTTCCCGAAGAAATACCTCTCCACGTTCTGGCTGTTCCTTCCGGTACCTCCGGCCGGGGGCGGAGAGGACACCAGGTTTGCCTCCCCGGTTGTCCGGAACCAGATGACGTCCCGGTACGTCTTTTCGCCGGCGGTAAACGAAACAAAGATCACCCGGCGTTTCCCCAGTTCATAATTTTTGTTGATGTTCAGGGAATCCAGAAGTTCCGGTTGGTATCGGTTCAGGAAATGGCCCGTGTCGGTGATGGGCATGGACCGATCCGCCCGACGGCGATAATACGCCCGGGCGAGGTCCTTCAGGGAACGGTCCGCAATGTTGCTGCTTTTTTCGGGCTTTTCCGGCAGTTCTTTCTCGAGACGGTAATTGAGGTCGTAACCGAGAATCTCGATGTCCGGGTTCTTCAGCAAAAAGATGGTGACCGTGGATCCGACGGCGGCACCGATGACTGTCAGGATTGCGGAGTACAGCAGACCCGTGAGGAAGGTTCCGAGGGACGAACGCTTCTTCTTTCGTCGCGCCCCTTTTTCGTCGTTTCGTCTGGTGTTTGAGGTGGATGGCTGAGGTGTGTTTTTTTCGAAAACCGGCTCACCACCATTTCCCTCCCCGTCCTCCTGTTTTTCTCCGGCGGTGTCCTCGTCGTCTTCTGAGGAGACGGACGGGGTGGCGGACGTTGATTTCTTTTTTTCCTCTTCCCCCCCGGTGGCGTCTTCCTCTCCGTGTTCTTCTTCGTACACCGATCGCGTGGACTTCCGGGGTTTGATTTCCACGGACCAGTTCTCAATTTGAAAGAGGTCGTGATCCTCGATGGCGGTCCGGTCAATGTCTGTTCCTTCGTACAGGGTGCCGTTCAGGGAGTCAAGGTCCTCCAGATACACCTCCTCCCCCGATCTTTCGAGTCGACAGTGTTCCCGAGAGGACTGGGGATAGTTCAGACGCACGTCACAGTTCGGATCCCGGCCCAGTGTGATCGATTCCTTCCGTTCGTCCCAGATGTATTCGGTTCGAACGTCTCCTTTTTCGTCTCGAACGGTAATGCGGTACATGGGTAATTGGGTGAATCGGTGTGCGTTTGGTTTTACGGACAGATGTTTGGAAAAAATACGATAGTAATCATTTTTATTTCACAAATATAATGCAAATCGGGATCTATTATAACGGTTGAATGATCTCAATTCAGCAGTATGATAAAGTATTCTTCACGGCATTTGGAGAGTCGTTTTTGGTTTGGAGAGCGGTTTCGGAAGAACGTTCTCTTCGACGTCATAGCAGACTCATGATTTGCCACGGTCTTTTACATTCATAAATAGGAATGGAAATATTGTTATTTATACTGGTTATAGTCGCTGTTTTGGTTGTTTGGGCGATAAACTATTATCTCGGAAAAACCAAGAAGGCCTGGCGCCAGACGGCACGAACGCTTGATTTATCGTACGCTGAGCCGGGATTGTTCGGTCAGCACAGAATGCGGGGAGAGGTAAACAACCGATCTGTTCGGGTTCGTACAGAAACAGAGGGTGGAACCCGGAGCAGAAGAACATACACCATCGTGAACGTCGACATAAAGGATAGTCCCTTCTCCCCCGGCATGAAGATGACGAAGAAAGGATTTCTGGAGTCCGTTGGTGAATTCTTTGGGGCTCAGGACGTAAAAAGCGGGGACACCTCCTTTGACGAGACGGTTCGGGTGACGGGAGTAAAACCGTCGGATCTGAAGGAGATGTTGACCCCTCGAAAACAGGTGGCCATCAAGAGTCATTTCCAGAAGTTGAACGACGCGAAAATTACCGCGTCCTCTGTTGAATCCAGGAGAAAGGGCACCATCCGGAACAAGGGAGTTCTCGTGTCCTTCATAAAGCGAACCATACGCCTCGCACGCCTGTTGGATGAGGCGGAGGAAGACGATCAGAAGAAAGAAGAGCATTTTGAGGACGGGTTAAACGCTCGAAACAGCGGGGATCTGGAAAAAGCTCGGTCCGCGTTTGAGGAAGTGCAGGAGGAGGATGCTTCGGAAGTGGAGGCCCGGGAGCAGATTGCATCCACCTATGCACTGGAGGATGAACACGAGAAATCGGCCGAGGAATACCGGAAAATACTGGAAGAGCATCCGGACGATCCCAGCGCAAGAAATGAATACATTCGCGCCGCCGCGGAGGCCGGGTACAGCAAAGACGACATCCAAAAACAGCTGGAGGAGATTGATCCCGGGGGAGATACCCGGCCGGAGCCGGAGCCCGAGCCGGTGGCACAGGAGGAGGCAGACGATCAACCGGCGCCGGAACCGGTGTCCGAAGGCAATCCCTCACAGGAGGAGGTGATATCAAGGGTGTTTGAGCCTCTCATATCCACGTACGAGGCCCGGAAGCGTTTTCAGAAGCACTTTCAGGGACGGGACGTGGAGTGGTCCGGACGGGTTCGCAACGTAGAAGAGATTTCGTTTGACCGGGTTTTCCGGGGCCAGACCGGGGTAAAGGTGAAGGTTATTTTGTCCCCGGCCAACCGGGAATCCCATCAGGAAAAGGAAATTTCCGCCCTGATCCGATTTGACGAGGAGAAATTGCCGGAGGAGGTCCAGCCCGGACAGGACGTGGGTTTTTCCGGCACGCTTTTCAAGGTGGACCGGTTCATGGGAAACATATACCTCAAGAATGGTTCACTGCGATAACGGACGGCGGAATATCGATCATGGAGCCGTCCGCTGATGGCGAGTAATCGGTCCGGGTTCTATTTTTGATTCCGAAAACGGGACCGCCGGGTTTCGGTGTCGAAGGATTCAACGAGACGAACACCGACAAGAATGGCAGCAATCGCTCCGAGGACGCTCGCGCCGAGAAAGGCCCACTGGTAGCCAATGATCCTGGCGGCTCCTCCCACAAGTACCGGTCCGGTGAGTCCCCCAAGTCCCCGAGCGGTCTCCCGGAGTCCCATGAACTCCGATTCCCGGTCCACCGGCGAAACATCGCCGATGAAAGCGAGTGCTCCGGTTGCCATGGCCGAAAACGAGGCCCCGAGGGTAACGAGCGTGATTACACCGCCCAGGAGCAGCAGGGGCCCGTCCGGGAGCAACGGCAAACCGGCGGCCATGGCAGCAAAGAGCCCACTGCCGGCCATTCCCCCCATGACGAGAGGTTTCCGCCCCACGCGGTCCGCGAGCCGCCCCAGAAGATACATAAAAATGACCTGGGAGCCGTTGTTGCACGCCAGGAGGAATCCCATCGTTATTTTGCTCACCCCCGCCACGGTGATGAGGAACGGGGCCATTAGCGGCATCAGGCCGAGAACAGTGGTGTTGCGGAGGAACAGTGCGACGTACAGCCAGCCGAGCCCGGCGACGGAAAAATGGTCCTGGTTTCCGCTGAGGGGCATCAGCCGCCGTTGAATTCGTTGCCATATTTCACCGGTGGATGATTTTGTATCCGGGATATCTTCAGGCGTGGCAACGGCCAGTGCCAGAACGGCGGACACGAGTGTCAATCCGGCGATAACGGCGAACATGGATACGGGCGTAACGTATTCAAGAACGGCGCCGGATACCACGTAGCCCATGGTAAAGCCACCCGCCCGACCGCTGTTGAACAGCCCCACCGAATGTCCTCGATCCTTTGCGTCACCTCGCTGGCTCACGAGGGCAAGGGTTACCGGAGAGAGCGTAGCATGAAATACGGCGAAGACCCCACGCGAGAAAATGGACACCGGAACAGTCTGGCTCACGAAGAGCGGGAGGACCGCAAGAACCGCACCGGCACCGGTAAGGACAAGCAACTTTTGCCGTCGTCCGGAGATGTCCGCCAGGGCCCCCCAGACCGGAGAGAGAAACATCACGCCGCCGTAGTAGGTGGTTCCCAGCAATCCCGCCGCCAGGGGACCGGCCTGGTCCTCCACGAGTACCGCCAGAACGGTCCCCATCAAACTGGTGGCGGCAAACCGGGACACGGTCATCAGGCTGATGACCAGCCACTGCCGGGGGGTGGTGGTGTTGTTCATCCGTTCCGTCGGATATCAGGGGAGTGATCTGGTGTGAATTTGTCGCCAAAGAAAAGGAACCCGGATGTTAAAATCCCCGGCTTTTCAGGAAAGCCCAGCCTTTCCTGGTGTATTCGGATTTCTGGATGTGCCGTCTGAGTTTGATCTTTCCGTCTTCCTCGAGGAAGCGGAGCTGTTTCAGCTGGGATTCATTATACTGCTCATATCCCGACCGGAAAATACGAATGTAGGCTTTCAGGCTGTTGTTGGTGGGACCAAATCCCTCCGCATACAGATAGTCCTGTTCCAGTTTGTTCCCCGCCTCGGCGATTTCCTGGTATCGATCCGCCGGGTCAAAGGCCAGCATGTCCATCACAATTCCTGACAGTGTTTCGGGGATGTCCGGTCGCACTTTATGGGGGGGAGGAGGTGGGGTTCGATGAAGTTGCTGTACGTTTTCCAGACGCTCGGTGAGCTGGTCTCCCTCGTGCGAGCCAAACAGACTTATTCCCGTTAGAATTTCGTAAGCAACCACCCCGAGGGAAAAGATGTCCGCACGGTCGTCGACGTTCTTTTCCCGTACCTGTTCGGGAGCCATGTACCGAATTTTCCCGGCCAGTAGTTGAACCGGTTCATCAGTCTCCACCGCAACCCCGAAGTCCGTTAATTTACAGACGCCGTGGGTGTTGATCAGAATGTTTTCCGGGGAGATGTCCCGGTGGATGATGGATTCGTGAGCGTACCCGAGCGCCCGGCAGATTCGGGACACGATGAACGCCGCGAGCGGAACGGGAAGAAGCAGGTCGTTTCGGATGTGTTTGTCGTGCAGTTCGCCAAGGTCCAAACCGTCGACGTAGTCCATGCAGATCATGTACATCTGCTGACCGGAGGACTTTTTCGATTTTCTCCGCCTGGATCTACGCCGGGGGGACCGCCTATTCTTCATCCGCCGGGCAAGGTTGCGGCGTCCCACCTGACGGGCGGATTTCTGAACACCTTTTTGCATGCCCCGAAGCTGTTTCTGCACCGCCGGTGGAAGTGTTGATCTTTGAATGGCCTCCAGACCGTACGTTTTGACGATGTTTTCGTGACGGAGTCCTGTGGCTATGTTTGCTTCTTTTTTCAGTTTTTCAATGTATTCTTCCGTCAGGGAGATAATTGTTTTTAAAACGACCAGATCCACCACTCCCTGCGAATCCCGCTCGGCGAGGAACACAATCCCCATCCCCCCCCGGCCCAGTTCTTCTTTCATGGTATACTCGACCGTCGAGGGAAATGTAATGCCGGAGAGATCCATCAATTCGTCGTTCCGCCGGTTCATTCCGTTCGTTTCTCGGAAGAATTTATATTACACGTTAAGATGGATCGTATTACCCACCCATTCGGTAAAATACAGGGGACATCGGCAGTGTATCAATTATAACGACAGTCCAAAACCTATTGAAATAAGGTGGGAAGAGAACGAAAGGGACCAAACAATTCCATGGGATTTCCCGGGAGGCTCCGGTCGAACCGGAACCGGTTTTTTTACTTCTGTGAAGGGGATAAAATAAATCGACCAACAAATTTTTTGCGGGAGGCGTCCGTCGACAGAGAAATGGAGATGGACTTGAATCACCCTCCGTCTGTTCCACGCTGTTGTCCGTTCTGGATGCCGGTGCAGGGTTGCACGTCGGGCCGTCCGGTTCCACCGCCGTTACAGATGGTAAAGAGCCGATTTGCCACAGTGATCGTATGAACCGAAGCCCCTTACGAAAAATCGTTTACGTCTCCCTGTTTCTGGCCACGGCCGTCCTTGGGTGGGAGGCGACTCATTTTGACCTGTACCACGAGGAACCTCGCCGGTTGCTCGTGGCTGTTTCGATGCTCGAGAACGGAGAGTGGCTGGTGCCCCATGTGCTGGGGGACGTGTATCTTCGAAAACCTCCGGGGTTTAACTGGGTCATCGCTCTTTTTTCGCTCCCGTTCGGTACGGTAAACGAGTGGGTGGCCCGGCTGGTTTCGGTGTGCTCGTGGGGAATTTCGGGGATGCTGATATTTTATCTTTCCCGGGACCTCGCTCACGATCGTTCCAGGATGTTCTCCGTTCTTTCGTTTCTTCTCTGTGGTACGGTGTTTGTGGAAAAAGCGGCTCTGGCGGAAATTGATCTTTTCTTCACCACCCTGCTCACGGCGGGGGTTGCTTCCTGGCTATACTACTACCGTCGCGGTCAGGAATTGATCGGATGGCTTCTGGGACACCTTCTTCTCGGTCTGGCCCTTTTGACGAAGGGACCCGTTGCGTACCTGTTTTTTTATTCGCCGATTGCGGGATTCTGTTTTTTTGATGATCGACACATTTCTGTTCGGAAGTTGCTGGCCGGTGTACTTCTTGGTCACCTGCTTGTGATGGCGTGGTTGTTCGGGTTCTTCCAGCACGTGTCCCTGACAGAATACCTGAACACCATGTATTCGGAACTGTTTCAACGGGGGGCACGGGATGGCGTTGGCGAATACGTAAAAATGTTGCTTACGTATCCGTTAAGGGTGTTTATCGGTTTCCTTCCGTGGGGCCTTGCGCTGTTTGCTCTGTTTGTTTCAAACGTTCGGAACCGAATTTTCGAGAAATTCGGGCCCTCGGGCTGGCCGGGGCTTCTGGTGGGTGGCGGTCTGGCTTTTTTGCCGTTCTGGCTTTTTCCTGCTGACAGCACGCGATATGTCCTTCCCCTGTATCCCTGGGCGGCGCTCGCCGCGGGATTGTGCCTGGACGGGCTCATTGAGGAGGATCGGCTTCTATCATTCCTGTCCCGGTTGCTTACCGGACTGGGGGGATTTTTCGTGGTGGGGTCGGCCGCGACGTTCCTTGTGGAAAATGAAGCCGGATTGCTTTCGATGGGGCATTACGTCGCTGCGTTCGTTCTGATCGTTTTCTCGGGTCTTTACATGATTCTGTCCGCCCGCTATTTTCGCACGCGTTTTACGGCCCTGCTGTCCGGGTTCATTCTGTTTGTTTTTGTCGTGAAAATGGTTTATATCCTGGTCTTTGTTCCCGCGGCGGAACCCGAGCGATTGAGTGTTCGAAAATCCGCGCAGACCCTTGCGAAGAAACTCGATCGGGACGGGGGGAATTTGCCGGTGCTATTGCAGACGGATCAGGGCCTCGGCATTGCCTATTACCTGAAGAAACAGGGGATACACGTGAGGGCGAAAACAAATTCGGCGCCGGAACCGTCGTATGTAATCGCGGGAGAATCCTTTGAGAACACCTCGGACTCGGTTCGTGTCATGACCGTTCACGTTCCCGGCAGAGATCCAGTTTACGTGTTCAAATCCCGTTAGGAGGCCTGGTGTTCAGGGATAAAGGCGCTCATTTTTCGCCGTCCGATCAGGTTGTTGACACGACCCTTCACCGGGTTGACAACCAGTCTTCCCCCCGGGATAATGACGACGTTCATTTCATTTGTATCAAAGGAAAAACAGGGATTCGT
>CAZOLI010000042.1:0-19888 GCA_964580675.1 uncultured Planctomycetia bacterium | reverse complement strand
TGCGACCACGTGGCCGAGTCCATTTGCTGGACGCCGGAGCATCACCGGACGGAGGACGCGTAACGCGTTTGGGGAAGGGATTACGCCGGGACGAAGGAAGAGCTCGTTACACCGATCCGGAACCGGCGAAGAACAACATCCCGGAAAACAGCAGGAACAGGTATCCCACCGACGACCCGAACAGGGCCAGGGTCCGTTTCTCCGTCACGGGTCGGAAAACAAAGTAAACGGTGACGCCGAGGTACGCGGCACCCAGGACGGAGGCGGGCAGGAGATACATGGACGAGACGAGTCCGGTGAAGGCCGGACCGATACTCAGCGGCACCAGCAAACACACGTACGCCAGCATACGGTACTTCGTGGCCTGTACCCCCCGGACGACCGGGTACCGGGGAAGTCCGGCGCCCCGGTAATCATCCACGTACTTGATGCCGAGTGCCCAGAAATGGCCGGGCTGCCACGTAAACAGAATGCCAAACAGGATCAGGGCTTCCGGACCGAACCGTCCCGTCACCGACACCCATCCAATCACCGGGGCGAGGGCACCGGCCACGCCGGAGATCTCCGTGGCAAACCGGGATTGATGCTTCATCCACAGGGTGTATACGCCGTTGTAAAAACAGATGGAGAACAGCAGGAGCACACCGGCGGTAAGATTGGCGGCGGCGGACAGCAGGACCACGCCGGTCACCCCGGTGGCCGTGCCGAGGGCAAGTGCGTGTGAGGCCGGGAGCCGGTCCTGGGGAAGCGGACGGTCCCGGGTTCGACTCATTTGTCCGTCGAGGTTTCGGTCAAGATAATTGTTCAGTGCGCTGGCACTGCCGGCCCCGAGTCCCGTTCCCAGCAGCACAAACAGTATGGTACGGGGTTCCAGTCCCCACGGCGCCGCAAGCCACATGCCGGCAAACGTGGTGACCAGCGACAGCATGGTGATGCGCGGCTTGAGGAGGGAAAGGTAATCCAGAAATCGCCGCTTTAATCCGGTCCGGTAGGGCTGACTGTTCATTCGTCTCGTCTACTGGGATCCGTTACTGTTTCTCGGCTGTGCGGGCGCACGACTGGCCGCGGAGGACGGTTTCTTGACCGTCAGAAGATACGACCGGGTCGCCGCCGTGTCGTAGATGTCGTAAAACAGGTCGAGGTCGTCCGTTCCCTCCCACTCTCCCTCCGCCAGCTTCAGAAAGATGGGCTGGGTGCCGTCGAACAGAATGGTGGGCACGCCGAACAGGTCAAGCTCGCGCTCTCCCTCAAGGTGTTCCTGTCCGACCGCTTTCCGGTACCGGTGCTCCTCCAGGTCCGACGCGAGGGCTTCTGTATCCAGGTCCTGCTCCCCCGCAATCTCCACGAGGGTGGAGGGGCTTGTAATGTCCCGATCCTCCTCGTGATGCGCCCGGAACAGCGACCGGTGATACCGGTCAAACGCCTCTTTTCCCTCCCGTTCCCTCACGGCGTACGCCGCTTCCTGCGGGGGGAGATCCCGGGAGTCCACGTCGGGGTCCTCCCAGATCTTCCAGTCCTCGTCCCGGGATTTCGGGTGGTTCACCTGCTCCAGCAAAAACGCCTTCCACGTGAGCGATAAATTGCCGTCGATCTGTTCGGCCACACGGTCGAGCCACAACGTGACCCGGTAGGCGTAGGGTCAGACGTAACAGCTCCAGACGGTGGGATCAAAATCTTCCTTCATCACCTTCTTCTCCCGGAATTAACTGGTTCAATCCTGCGAATCTCCATCGATCACAAACGGAGAACAACGACCTCAATGGTAAAAAATTTGCACGGTCAATACAACGTCCGAAACCGAACCGGTGACATCCATCCTTATTCTGCCGCCGGGGCCGGTTCAATCCGGATTCGCGCGTCCACCACACAGCACCCCGCCGGCTCCGGTCTCGCAAAGACCGGGTTCAGGTCCAGTTCCCGAATCTCCGGAAGGTGCTCCACCATGGTCGAAAGGCGGAGAAGGGCGTCCCGGAGGGCTTCCCGATCCACGGGCGGCTTGCCCCGGTAGCCCTTCAACAGCTCGGCCCCGCGGATCTCCTCCATCATGTCAAGCGCGTCCTGTTCGGTCAGGGGGGAGACCCGAAACTGGACGTCACTTAAAATTTCCACGAACACCCCGCCGAGCCCGAACCCGATCAGGTGGCCGAACTGTGGATCCCGGGTGGCCCCGATCATCACTTCGACCCCTTCATCAATCATTTCCTGCACGAGCACCCCGTCAATTTTCTCCTCCTGCTCCTCCGAAAATCGGTCCATCATGTCCTCGTACGCGTCCCGGACCTCGTCCGGTGATGCCAGATCCAGCTGGACCCCGCCGACGTCACTCTTGTGAACGATCTCCCGGGACGATATTTTCAGCGCCACGGGATACCCGACGCCATCGGCAATTTGCACCGCCTCGTCCGCATCATGGGCCACCCCTCCTTCGGCCACCGGAACGGAAAAGCACTCCAGTACGTCCCGTACTTCCCCGGCCGTCAGCCATCCCCCGTTTCGTTCGGTTCGAACCGACTCCACGAGGTCCCGGGCGGTCTCCGGGTCCACGTCGTCGAACGCCGGAAATCCGGCCGTCGGCTTCTCGATCCACTCCCGGTAATTACACAGGTTCCCGAAGATCCGGGCGGCGGTCTCCGGGTACCGGGAGGTGGGAATGGACTCGCTGCCGGTTTCAATCAACCGGCCCGGCGGATCGTCCGAAATAAAAACAAGGTGTACCGGCTTGCCGGTCACACCGGCCTCCCTCGCATCGGAAACACCCCGGCAAATGGCCTGCACCACCTCCTCGCGCTGCGACCGGTTCGGCGGAATGTAAATGGCCACCAGCATGTCCACGTTCTCCGCCTCCATGACCGTCCGGACGGCTTTCCGGTATTCCTTCGGGCCGGCGGAGGCAATCATGTCCACGGGATTGGTCAGGCTGGCCTCATGCGGCAGGAACGAACGGAGCTTTTCCTTCGTGGGCTCCCGTAACTCCGGCAGTTCAAGCTGTTCGGATTCGAATGCGTCGGCGGCGAGGATGCCCGGCCCGCCGGCGTTGGTGACGATGCCGGCGTTTCGTCCCGCCGGCAGCGGCTGGTGGGCCAGCGCGGCGGCCACGTCAAACATCTCTTCCGTATCCCCCGCCCGCAAAATACCGGTCTGTTGAAACAGCGCGTCCGCCGCCTCCCGGCTGCCCGCCATAGAAGCGGTGTGTGAGCTTGCGGCCCGGCGCCCCGCGGATGTCCTTCCTCCTTTTACCGCCACGATCGGCTTCTTCCGGGACACCCTTCTCGCCACGCGGGCAAATTTCCGTGGGTCCCCGAAGGACTCCAGGTACAGCAGAATCACGTCCGTTCGCTGATCCTCCTCCCAGTACTGAAGCAGATCATTGGTCGAGACATCGGCACGGTTTCCGATGCTCACAAACTTCGACAGCCCCAGGTTTCGCTCCTCCGCAAGCGACAGAATCGATAGGCCAAGTGCACCGCTCTGGGAGGACATCGCAATGGTTCCCTCGGGGGGGAACGACGGGGAAAACGACGCGTTCAGGGAAAATTCGGGATCCGTGTTCAGAAGCCCCATGCAGTTCGGGCCCACGATGCGCATGCCGTGCTTCCGGGCGATCTCGGTGATCCTGTTCTGCCGTTCTCGACCTTCCTCGCCGGTTTCGGCAAAACCGGCCGTGATGACGACAAGTGCCCGCACCCCGTTTTCCGCGCAATCCTCCACGACGGACGGAACCACCCCGGCGGGCACCGTGATGATCGCGAGGTCCACCTGCTGTGGAAGGTCCGCCGCCGAGTCGTACGAACGCATCGAACGAACGACGTCCGCGGAGGGGTTCACGGGATAGACCGGCCCCGAGAACCGAGAGGTCACCAGTGCCTCCAGCTCCAGATAGCCGATGCTTTCGGGCTCCCGGGACGCCCCGACCACCGCCACCGCGTTCGGCTCGAAGAAAGGTTTCAGGGAAGCCGCGGCCGCGATCCGGTCACGGGTGTCGGACTTTTCGAGGTACTCCTCCCCCGGCTCGAGCCGCAGGGAAACCTCAAGCATTTCGTCGTCCTCCTCCATTTGCAGTGAAAACCCGGAATCACGAAACACCTGTATCATCGGCTCATTGTCCGGGCTCATCCGGGCCCGAAACCGGAACACGTCGTTTCGCACCGCGTGAAGCGCCAGCCGTTCCAGGAGTATGGTCCCAATGCCCCGGCCCCGAAACTCCTTCGCCACGGCAAACGAGACCTCCGCCTCTTCCGCCCCCTTCCGCAGATACGTACCGATGGCCACGATGCGTTCCTCTTCCTCGACCACCCGCGTGACCACCAGGGTGTACACGTCGTCCATTTCGGTGATTCGCTCGATGAATTCGTTCCGGGAAAGATCCGGCAGCATAAAACGGTTCGCCTGAAAATCCCCCGGCATGTTCCGGAAAAACCGGGACAGCTCGGCGGCATCCTCCTCCCGCACGGGTCGAATCGCCGCGGTGGTTCCGTCCCGGAGCACACACTGTCCTTCTTCTCCCCGTGTCCCGGGCAGGTACGATGGTTGAATGTTTCTCATGACATAAGCCTCTTTCTCATGGTATGAACCTGTTTAACGTCCATTTTCCTGTGCCGCCAACCGGGACCGAATTTTTTTCGAGAGAGCCTCGGTCGAGGGCGGTGAGGATGCTTTCACCTCGATGGTCCGTTCCCGTTCCGCCGCCGTCAGCGGCTCCCGGACCTTCGTCTGTTTTCTCAGAACGGACGGGTCCGCATCGGAGGCGCCCGCCTCCCGCTCCCGCAGACGCTGTTCCAGTGTTGATTCTTCGGCCTTCAGGTACAGAATGGCGGCCGGCACGCCCCATTCACGGGCCTGTTCCAGGGCCTGTTTCCGGTGTCGTTCTCGAAGGTACGTGGCGTCCAGGAAGACCGTTTCTCCGGTTTGGACCACGGGCCCGGCCGCCTCCAGTAAACGGTTGTACGTCCGGTCCGTGGACTCGGTACTGTACATGCCCTCCCCGAAGGCGGCATCCTGCTCCGGTGATTCCCCCGGCGAAAGGCCGTGGAGACGTTTTCGTTCGACGTCGCTCCGGATCCGGTATCCGCCCATCTGCTCGAGCAACGACCCGGAAAGGGTGGTTTTGCCCGAGCCGGACAACCCGTGCATCAGCAGGAGCCCCCCTTCCGGCGGTTGCTCGATCGCCTTTTCCGCCGTTGAAAGAAGGTTTCTCACCCGGTCCCCGGCGGCCTGTTCCGGGTTTGATCCGTTTTCGTCCCGGTCCGATCGAATGGTATGCACAAGAGCCCGGACAACGGCCCGGTATGCCTGAAACAGCGGAAGGAGGGGCACACCGCCGTAGTCCCCCGTCCACTCGAGGTACCGGTTTATCCAGCGCCAGGCATACGGATCCCGGTTCCGGCTATGGAAATCCATTTTCAAAAATGCGGCGTCGTTCATGACGTCAATCCAGCGCAGCGCCGGATCAAACTCCACGCAGTCAAAGATCGATACACGATCCTGCCAGTACACCATGTTTTCAAGGTGCAGGTCGCCGTGTCCTTCCCTGACGCACCCCGATGCGTGCCGCCGTCTCACGCGGTTCCTCTGCGATTGAAACACTTCTTTCAGCCGGTCGATCAAAGTAGCCACCCGGGCTTCTTTCGGTGATTCGCGAAGACGGGACCGGAGGTCCTCGGCGGCGTCAAACACCTGTGTTCTCAGCAGGTCCGGGGAGCCGAACGTTTCCCGGGGCGGATCGTCGCCGGCCCGGTCGTGAAACCGGCCTGTTTTTCGGGCGACCTGATCCACCATTCCTTCGGAGACCTCGCCGCGGTCAAGCATTCGGTCCATGCGCCGGGAGCCGGGGAACTCCTTCATTTTCACCAGATATTCCACCGGCTCGCCCCCGCCATTGATGACCGGGTCCTTCACCGTTCCGGTAACCGGCAGAACTTCCAGGTACAGATCCGGCGCGAGCCGCCGGTTCAGACGCAACTCCCGAAGGCAGTTTTCCCGGCGTTCCTCAAGCGAGGAAAAATCCAGGAAATCAAATGCGACCGGCCTGAACAGCTTGTACGCATACCGGCCGGTCAATAACACGAACGAGATGTGCGTCTTCACCACTTCAAACCGTTCCACGGGATGTGGAAACAGGTCGGGCTGTTGAAGTGACGCAATTAACCGTTCCGATTTTTCTTCGGACATGAAGCCCCCGGCAGGATCAAACGAAAAACCGGTGGAAGCACGGTGTGGGAACAAAACGGTCCACAAAGGCGTTCGCGCGAACATCTCTCAGAAGACGGCAAACCCGACCACACACCGGATGCGGCATCCATGGCACCGCAGGAACGTCCGGTCATCCGTCAGGCCCCTGACCCGTCTCCTATATTTTGCTGAGAAGCATCGTCACGTAAAACGCCAGGGTGAAAAAGACGAAGAGGCCCAGGATATACCAGTAATTCAGGGGACCTTCTTCGTGGTCATCTTCGTGCGTTGTTTGCGCGGACTGTTCGGAGGTCATGGGTTATTCTTCCTTTTCTGCGGCAAGCTGACGAATAACGAGGTCGAGAACACCGCCGTGCAGATAGTACTTGAGCTCCGTCGGGGTATCGAGCCGAACGTCCAATTCCAGCTCGCCCGATTCGCCGTTCTCCTTTTGATAGGTCATGGTGGCGGTGGAGTCGGGTTCGAGGTTCTCCAGCCCGGTAATGTCAAATACTTCCGAGCCGTCAAACCCGAGTGATTCGGGGTTTTCCCCGTCCGGAAACTGCAGGGGAAGCACGCCCATGCAGAACAGGTTCGCACGGTGGATCCGTTCGTAACTCGTGGCCACCACCGCTTTCACGCCGAGAAGCTTGGTGCCTTTGGCCGCCCAGTCCCGTGAACTTCCGGCCCCGTAACTTTTTCCGCCGAGGACCACCAGCGGCGTGTCTTCTTCCTGATACTTCTGAGCGGCCTCGTACACGCTCATCACCTCTCCGTCGGGCATGTACTTCGTCCAGCCCCCTTCTTTCCCGGGCACCATGAGGTTGTTGATTCGGACGTTTGCAAACGTGCCGCGCGTCATCACGCGGTCGTTACCGCGGCGTGCTCCGTAGGTGTTGAAGTCCTTCGGTTCGACACCGCGTTCCTTCAGGTACTGTCCGGCGGGGGTGTCCTCCGGAATGGCGCCGGCCGGGGAGATGTGGTCCGTCGTGACGTTGTCCGGCAGGACCAGCAGGGGACGGGCCCCTTCGATGTCGCCGGATCCGGGTTTGTTGTACGGGTCAAAATCGCCCTTGAAAAACGGGGGTTCCTGTATATACGTGCTGTCCTCGTCCCAATCGTACAGGCTTCCCGTCGGGGCTTCGAGTTCGTTCCATTCCTCCGACTTGTCCAGGAGGTCGTCGTACTGTTCCTTGAACAGATCGGGGGAGACGTTGTCCTGAATGGTCTGTTTAATTTCGTCCTGACTGGGCCAGAGTTCCCGGAGGTACACCGGATTGCCGTCCCGGTCCGTTCCCAGCGGTTCGTTGGTGATGTCCACGTCCACCGAACCGGCAAGGGCAAAGGCCACGACCAATGGCGGCGACATCAGGAAATTGGCGCGGACGTTGTTGTGAATCCGAGCCTCGAAATTTCGGTTTCCGCTGAGCACACTGGCCGTTACCAGGTCGTTTTCCAGGATCTGCTGTTCCACTTCCTCGGGAAGCGGCCCGCTGTTGCCGATACACGTGGTGCATCCGTAGGCCACGACACCGAAACCGAGTTGTTCGAGATCGTCCAGCAATTCGGAGTCCTCCAGGTACTGGGTCACGACTCTTGACCCGGGGGCCATGCTGGTTTTCACGTAATCGGGCACATCCAGTCCGCGTTCGACGGCGTTGCGGGCCAGAAGTCCCGCTCCCATCATCACGGACGGATTGCTTGTGTTGGTACAGCTCGTGATGGCCGCAATGACGACATCCCCGTGGTCCAGTTGCAGTTCCGGCCGGGTCGCCGTTGCGGTTCCACCGCCGCCCGACTCCGGTTCCGGCTCCGGGGAATAATCGAGGTTTCCCTTCAGACCGCCTTCCGAGGGGTCTTTTTCCATCAAATCACGGAACTGTGTCTGCACGTCGCTCAGATCGATCCGTTCCTGTGGCAGTTTCGGTCCGGAAATGCTGGGCTTGACCTCGGACAGATCCAGGTGAATCACGTCCGTGTAATCCACTTCACCTTTTTTGGGAACGCCGAACATTTCCTGTGCACGGTAATACTGTTCAACCCGGTTGATGTGCTCCTCGGACCGGTTCGTCCGCCGCATGTAATCCAGCGTTTCGTCGTCCACCGGGAACAGGGAAATGGTCGCGCCGTACTCCGGGGTCATGTTCCCGATCGTGGCCCGGTCCGGAAGGGAAAGCCGCTCGACGCCGGACCCGAAAAATTCGATGAACTTGCCGACCACGTCGTTCTGCCGGAGTATTTCGGTGACCGTCAGGACCAGGTCCGTCGCCGTGACGCCTTCCTGAAGCTGACCGGTCAGCCGGAAACCAATTACCTCGGGCGCGGGAATGATGACGGGCTGGCCGAGCAGAGCCGCTTCGGCCTCGATGCCACCGACGCCGAACCCGAGCACACCGAGCCCATTAATCATGGGGGTGTGGGAATCCGTACCCACCAGGGTATCCGGATAACAGATCGTTTCGCCGTTTTGCTCCCGGGCCATCACGCACTCGCCGAGGTACTCCAGGTTGACCTGATGCACAATGCCGCTTTCCGGCGGCACCACGAGAAAATCGTCAAAGGCCTGACGGCCCCACTTGAGAAACCGGTACCGCTCCCCGTTTCGCTTGAATTCCATCTTCGAGTTAATCTCAAGGGCGTCGGGGACACCGAATGCGTCCACCTGCACGGAGTGATCGATCACGAGATCCACCGGCACCTCCGGCTGAATCACTTCCGGATCCATACCGGCCCGGTCCACGGCAGATCGCATGGCGGCCAGGTCCACCACGGCCGGCACACCCGTTAAATCCTGCATCAAAATCCGCGATACCGTAAACGGGACTTCGCCCCCCTCCGGTGCATCGGGATTCCACGTGGCGAGGTTGTCGATGTGATCCTTCGTGACTTCGTCTCCGTTATGATTTCTCAGCAGAGATTCCAGCAAAATCCGGATACAGCGGGGATATCGGGCAATCTGCTCGTACCCCTGTTCCTCCAGCGCCGGCAAGGAATAGAACGACGCCTGGTCCTCACCAAGATCAAAGGTCCGTTTGGTCTGTTCTACATCCGGTTCGGTCGGCATAAAAGCAAACTCCTGGAAACAGGTGAACCTTCATAAGCGCAAATCGAACGTATAATTACGGGAACAATTATAACAAAACTGGGAGACAACAGAAATCAACCTCCCGAAACAGGCGGAAGAAACGATACCTCATCACCGGTCTCGATGGCATCATCCCAATCCGCCATGGTGCTGTTAATGGACACCCGCATATGTTCTTCGGCCAGGTCAAACGGATGTTGGTGCTTCAGCTCCCGAAACAGTTCCCGCGGAGTTTCGGCGCCGGTTTCCACCTCCTGTTCGCGCCGACCGGCCTGCTCGCGGAGGGCCGCAAAATATTTGACGGTGATCGTCCGGTCATCCTCACTCATCATTCTCAGTACCTGTAATTGTTACGTAATATCCCGGGGCCGCAACCCCTCCGTCAGAAACACCAGCGGTCCGTTCAATCGAATGCAATCGGTTCGGCCTCCCTTCCGAACCAAATCATCCGTCCGGGCGTTTCGACGGGAGACATTGCCGTTACCGAATGGTTCGTTTTTTTTTTGCACATCCGTCAGACCGATGATTGATACCCGCGTCCGGTGTTCCAGCGTTCCAGCCATCACCGGTTTCCGCTGGAGAAAAATTCCCGCCTACCCATTTCTCCCCTCAAAGACGGCCCCAATCGTAAAATTATAGGAGGGAACGCACGAAAATAGAAATAATATGGAGAATTGCCTCCCACCGGATATGATGTCCATCATGATGCCTCCCGTTTTCTCGGAACATACGTTGCCGACTATTCGTTAATTGTTTCCGTGGATTCTTACGGGAAGAACATCGACCAATAACGAAATGCGGTGATTGGGAAAAGAAATGTAAACCAATATAACTCCCGCATCAACCGGGGGGGATCGCACTGCTCGTAATGAAACGTCTATTCTGGTAAACTAAACAATTGTGGAAGGGAAAAGCGTCGAACAAACAGTCCTCCCGATGGAGGTGGGGCGCCCGACGTAAGGACTCGGGCAATAGACCGGGAATCAGGAGATGGTTTATCTGTGGTCATAGGACCGCCATATTGATATAACGGTCAATTCATCTAACCACATCGGGCTGGAATCCGTTTGGATGACCGTTCGAATTTCTTATACGTGGCTCGATTTTATCCTCTTCGATCAAATGAGCAATATCCGAGTGAAATTCGGCGAGCGTTTGAAGCAGCTTCGACAGGATCGGGGGCTCTCTCAGGAAGAACTGGCCAAGAAGGCGGGCCTGCACCGGACCACAGCCGGGAAAATTGAGCGAGCCAAGACGGGCGTATCCCTCGATACCATCGAACGACTGGCAGACGTTCTCCGCATAGACGAAAAAGAACTATTTGACTTTTAGGTCCTGTGCTCTCCGGAAACGGTGAACGTCCGTTTTTCCGGGATCAGGACAAATCTGCTGATCCAGAGACACAGGGAAGCCGGGCGGGGTATATCCGAACCTTCCGAAATCAGTCACGTGAAATGGTGCGGATCGCAACACCCGCATTCTCTTTACGGCGCCATAGCCAGGTGTTTCCCAATCATCCGTAAACCAACCGCGGCATTCCTCTGCCGGATCGGGGATACCCGACGCAGGAAGGAGAATTTCTGCCGTTTCCGGTTTTAACCACAACGTTCCCCTTCCTTTTGACCGTACGAATTTGCCCGTCTTTTCCCAGTGACCTATAATCAATCCCTGGAGGGAGTGAAGAATAAATTCACAACACGAATCCGTTTATAACAGGGGCAACGGACGCTTCCGTACCAACCCCGCTCAACATTCTTGGATATACAGACACTGTCCAAAAAATTTGAGGCCGTCTGTGACAACGTCGAACAGGTCATACAGGGGAAACGACCCGAAATCGAACGGACCATTACCTGCCTTCTGAGCGAGGGACACATACTCATTGAAGACGTCCCCGGGGTGGGAAAAACAACACTGGCGCGTTCCCTCGCCAGATCCATAAATTGCGAATGTAACCGCATTCAGTTCACGCCCGACCTCCTCCCGGCCGACATCACCGGGATGAATGTATACAACCGCAAAAAGGAGGAGTTTGAGTTCAATCCCGGCCCAATATTTACCAACATACTGCTGGCGGATGAAATAAACCGGACGACCGCCCGAACCCAGAGTGCACTCCTTGAGGCCATGAACGAGGAACAGGTGACCGTGGATGGCACGGCGCATCCCCTTGCCGATCCGTTTATGGTCATCGCCACGCAGAACCCCCTGGAATTTTCGGGAACCTATCCTCTGCCGGAATCACAGCTGGATCGGTTTCTCTTCCGAATCGACATGGGCTATCCGGACCGGGAACACGAAAAAATGATGCTTCGTCAGCGCACGAACTCGGATCCAATCGAGAGCCTTGACCCCGTCCTGACGGCCGAGGAGGTCGTTGAAGCCCGAGAAACGGTTCGGGCGGTCAACGTGGAAGACCAGATCCGCGAATACATCCTCCGAATCATTCGGGCAACGCGGGAGGACCCGGATTTCCGGGCGGGTGTAAGTCCCCGCGGTGGTCTGTTTCTGCAGCGCGCGGCCCAGGCAAGGGCCGCACTGAACGGACGGGACTACGTCATTCCGGACGACGTCAAAGAACTTGTGCTGCCGACGTTCACACACCGCGTCATCCGGCCCTCCGGCACCGGCGACGAAAAACGATTCGGCACAAGGGAAAAAATCAAAAAAATTCTATCGGGAGTGGAAGTCCCTGTATAAATCCTTTCATAGCCCATGTCTTTTGAACCCACACTGTCCGGCTGGCTTCTTCTCGATATCTGGATACTGACCGGGGGAATGGCTCTCTGGACGGGAAACAATTACTTTTCCCTCCTGTACTGTTTTTTCGGCGGCCTGTTTCTGTTCTCGGGCCTCGCCTGCTGGCTCCGACTTCGCCGGCTTCAATACAGCCGTTCGTTCCCGGATCGATATCACGCCCTTTCACCGGGTTGGCACCGTATTCATGTCGAGGCCCCACATCCCGTCCGCATCCCAATCAGGATATCGGTGAAAGAGGACATTACTACGGAACGGGAAAGCTGGTTCGACGAACAGATGAGCATCGGAGACGGACACATAAACACCAACCAGAACCGGACCGCAACCTCCGTTCGTCTGCGGCCCCGCCACCGTGGGAGCGTGCCGTTGAACGCTCTGGTTGTCTCGTCCACTTACCCAATGGGTTTAATTCGATGTCGCTTCAGAATACCGCTTCAGGAGGAGGTTACCGTTTTTCCCCGGCAGGCAAAATTTCGACCATCCGCTCTCCCGGATCTGATGAAACGAACAAGAACCAGTGGGGGAACCCGTTCTCCACAGCCCGACCAATTTGCCGGTTTGCGGGAATACAGAAAGGGAGACGATCCACGGCGGATTTACTGGAAATCCCTTGCACGCCCCTCTCAGCAACTTCTCGTAAAACTTTTTGATGCCCTGCCCGGGGGACGATGCCTGATGCTCATTGAAACCGCCGTCCTGGAACATCGGAAACGCCGGCGGGAGTGGATCGTGGAAAACATCCTCGGGGGTTCCCTTGCGCTGCTGGAGGAACTCCTCCGGCGGGGATTTGACGTACGGGTTCGCCTCAACATGAATCCCTCGTCCCGGTTTTCGCTGATTGGTGGGCGGGACAGTTCAAGCCCCGTTGAACACGCTATGATAAACGCCGATCCCTCCCGAAAACGCGGATTCATGGAGCTGAATCCCAAGAAAACCGAAGAAGTAGAAACCGTCATCTGCACCGGATTTCGGGTCCGATCACTTTACGCCGATGCCCTATGGGCACCGAATGCCACGTGGCTGGACCTTCAGCGCCCCGAGAGCACGGCCAAACTATCCTGGGCTTCAAATCGAAAATTACCGGGACAATTTCAGCGATGAACTGGATTAAACGGCTTACGCCAGACAGTGAGACGGTTCCCCCCTCCCTGGAACCTCACCTCCGAACGTTCCTCTTCTTCCTCCTTACCTGGTCTCTTTACGGCACCTATGCGGAGGCGAATTCCTGGACGGTTTTTGGTCTGGTCCTGACAATTGGTCTCGTTTCCTGCTTCTGTCTTTATTGTTGCCCGGACGTGCTATTCTCCCGAACGGACCCGTTTTACGCACCGGGGTGTATTTTCTCTCTGGGCATCATTACGGCGGTTTCCCTCCTCGGTCGTCCCCTGTCGGAACCATCAATTCCCCTGTTCCTTTTTCTGGCGGATCTTTTTGGCGTGGCCTGCCTCTGTTTGCTGGTTCTGCGCGAATTAGACACATTCGAACACAACGTCATCACCTTCTTTTCTCTGCTCCTGCTCCTGAACGGAACGGTTGCCTCGGGACCGAACCTATCGCTTTCCTGGTTTGTGCCCGGCCTCCTGCTTTCCGTATTTGCCCTCCTTTCAACCGAAATGGCTCGAAACGCCGCACCGAAATCGCCAAACGCCAAACGGACTCGAACCCCCCGCGGAAACCGTGAATCGCCCCGATCCAGAACGTCGTCAAACAGAAAAAACAATCAGACGGAAAATCGCTCCCCCTCCATCGTTTCAACCATTTTTAGCGGGCTTTCCCTCACCATACTCGCGCTTGTTCCCGGTCTTCTTCTCTTTTTCCTGTTCCCGAGAATTTCCTGGTTCATGTCCGATACCCGAAACGGGAAAAAATCAAAAAGCGAACACCGGATCGGCTCAATAAAACAGACGCAGGTACGAACAACGGGCTCAACGCCGGATCAGCTTAAATTACAGGATCTCACCCGTCTGAAAGCGAGTTTAGATCCGGTATTACGGGTAAAGGTACGGGAGGAGAACAACAATTTCGTTCGACCCGAACGACCATTATACCTCCGCAGTCGAGTCTATACGACGTATTCGAACGGAACATGGAAAACCGACAATGAGTTTCAAACCAAAAAGACCAACCCAATGGGACAGTGGAGCACATTTCCCCCCGCGCACAACCCGGACGTATCATCCGCCGGATACCGAACAATGATGGTGGACGTGCTGCGCACCCGGGATGAATATCTTCCCCTCCCCTATGGCACGGCTGCGGTAAAGTGTGGAAATCCTTACTTCAAAATATCACCCGGAGGAGAATTCCGTGTTCCGTCCGAAAATTTTCCGTCCAAATATCGGGTTCGGTTTGCCATGATGACGTCCGGACGACGACGTTACCCCTCCGTAGATCCGGAAACGGTGCAGGAAAAATACGCAAATGTGACTCCGGGTTCCCTGAAACAGGCATTTCGAGACACCTCTCGTAATATAGTTCCGGAGGGGAAATCCATCAGACAAACCGCCCGGACCATTGAGAAGCACCTTCGATCGGAACCGTTTGAGTACACTCTGAAATTTGATGGGGCCGGTCAGCGAGATCCGATTCTGGAATTTGTCACGCGAAAAAAACGAGGATACTGCACACAGTTCGCCTCTGCAATGGTGCTATTGCTCCGTTCGCTGGATATCCCCGCCCGTCTTGTGGGGGGCTTTGTCGCAAGGGAATGGAGTGACAACCACAACGCCCTGACAGTTCGATCAAGGCATGCACACGCCTGGGTGGAAGTCCATGATCCCTCGGATGGATGGCTTGTGTTCGATCCGACACCGGCGGAGGCATTTGATCCGGGGGCCAACAATTTGACCTCAACGAGTGGAAACGGACAGGCGGAGGATCTCGAAACGGTCGTGGGCGAGGATGAACCGGATTCGTCTCCTCCAGAGCCCGACGCTGATAAGGATACGTCCCTCGGTCATTACATACAGAATTATGGGAAAAATCCGGAATCCGGTCCGGTAGACCTCCTGACCAAACTCGCGGCCTGGATGAGCGCCTCCCCCTGGATCTTCCTGATTCTTCTCGTGCCGTTTGCCTTCCTGATCTGGGTGTTCCTGTTTTCCGGACAGGACGCGGGCACCGGCGACCGGCTCCAGAATGTACTGACGTCCGAGAGTGATCCCGGCAAGAAAATCCTGCAGCAACTTCGAAAGAGTCTTCGCGACCAGGGTCACACCGTAAAACGCTCCGATACCCCCCGGGAATGGATCGACGACATCACGAACCCATCCATTGCCAAACCGGCTTACCGTGTTGTACAGGCGTATTACAAATTTCGGTTCGGCAACCGGTCCCTTTCGGAAGATCAACTCGAGGAACTCCTCGAACTTGCCCGACGTTCCGGCATGTCGGACCAAACGCCCAAAACCTGAAGAACCTGCTCGGCAGCCGGGATTTCGAAGAGGGGGGGCAACGGCCGGAAACGAAAAAAAAACCCGGAATACCGGTTGCCTCATGACCGATTCGGTTGACCATAAACTTGTAACTCCCGGAAAAATGATTTACAACACAAATGGCAGGGTGGTGGATCGATGTGAAAGGGACCATGAGCCCCTGGGTACCGATCAAAAGGGGAAACGGAAAAATCCGCAAAGGTAAACAGGTGCCTCTGACCGGGAGTACAAAACCGGAATGAGGAAAACGGAATGGGAAGAGAAGAAAAACTCAAACCCAAACAATCCGGTCAAACAGAATCCAGCGGGCAATAAACATGAAAAATTCGGGCACAACGGACGAGGAAACCTACCTTCACCGGCTTTCGCAGGAGAACCTGCTGGATGACTCCACGTCCAAACAACTGGATGAATTAACCACCCTGGCCCGTGACGCCCTGGAGGTCGACAAGATGGTTCTGGCCTTCTGGAACGGAGAAGAGTTGAAGATCAAACATCACACCGAGGAGGGAACCGTCCCCCGGGAAGACGTCCGTCCATTTTGCCGTCATCCGGTTCGTCAGGAAGACGCAACCGTCATACCAAACACGGCGGACGATCACCAGTTGCCCGACGAGCTGACCCCGAACCCGTCGTCCTCGATAGGGGCCTTTGCCGGCATGCCGCTTCAGGTCCTGGAACAGAACCACTGCCTGGGCACACTTGGCGCTTTTCACACCGAACGCCGCACGTTTCCGAACGAGGACCTCGAAACCCTCCGTCACCTGCGGGACCAGGTCTGTATCATCCTCGAACACGAAATTAATTCCATAAAACTGAAAGATTCCCTCTCCCAGATTGAAGCAACCATTCAATCCATGGATGAGGGCGTTCTGGTGGTGGACCAAAAAGGAAAGATCAAACGGTACAACGAAACATTTGCGGAGATGTGGAACCTGCCCGACGACGTTCTTGCCATCGGGGAAGATCAGGAAGCCATCTCCTACGTGCTCGATCAACTGGAGGATCCGGAAAAATTTGAGAAACGAATTCGGGAGTTAATGGAGGACCCGGAAACCCGGAGCACAGACCTGATTGAATTCAAGGACGGCCGGGTGTTTGAACGGTATTCAAGTCCCCGATTCGTGGAAGGAGAGTTCCGGGGGCGGGTCTGGTGCTTTCGAGACGTGACCGAGCAGAAGAAAAAAGAAGAACAAATTCAGTATTTTGCCTACCGGGATCATCTCACGGACCTTCCCAACCGGTTAAAATACCTGGAAATATTACAGGATCACGTGGACCAGGCCAAGGAGAACGGAACGAAACTGGCGTTTCTTCGCCTGGACCTGTCAAACGTGGGGCGGATCAACGAAATTCTCGGCCACTCCGCCGGAGATCAACTCATCGTGATTACGGCAAACCGCATCACCAACACCCTGCCCGAAGCGGTGGTCGGACGGCTGGTGGGCGATCAATTCGGCATTCTGGTTTCCGAGGAGGACGTCGAGGAGTTCGACCCGGAGAACCTGGCCCGTAAAGTGCTTGACGAAATCAAACGTCCCCTCAAATTAAACGACGCCACACTTCAAATTTCGGGGAAATTCGGTATTTCCATACTCCCGACACACGGGAACACCCGGGGGGAACTTCTCCGTCAGACCAGCGCGGCGCTGCGGGAAACAAGCCACGAAGTGGGGAATCGTATAAGCGTATACGAACCGCGAATGAAACTCAGTGAGCGAGAGGAGCTGGAGCTTGAAAACGACCTTCGATCGGCCCTGAAGAACGATGAACTGGAGGTGTTTTACCAGCCCTTCGTGTTTATTCCCACCGGAGATGTCACGGGTATGGAAGCCCTCGTGAGGTGGAACCATCCGGAGCACGGATACATCTCTCCCTCCTACATCATCTCCCTTGCCCAGACCATTGGACAGATGTCGCGGCTCGGAAAGCGAATTCTTTCCCGGGCCTGTCAGCAAACCGCGAAGTGGAACGAACAACGGAAACATCCCCTCCAGATTTCGGTAAACATCTCCGCTGTTGAATTTGTGCAAAAAGAAAAATACCTCGGCACGGTCAACAACATTCTTACCGAAACGGGGCTTGACCCCGAACTGCTCCAGCTGGAAATCACCGAAACCGAAGCGATGGAGGACGTGGAATACACCAAAAAAATCATGGAGAAACTAAAAAAATTCGGGGTACAGGTGGCCATCGATGATTTTGGTACCGGTTACTCCTCCCTGCAATACCTGTCCGAGTTTCCGGTGGACATGCTCAAAATCGACACGTCCTTCATTCATAACCTGTCCCGGGACGGTACGAACAAAAACCTGGTTCGCGCAATCATTAACATGTGCCGGAACATGGATCTCCGGGTTCTGGCCGAAGGTGTGGAGGAGGAACACCAGTTAGAAATACTGCAGGAATACGGCTGTGAACTGTACCAGGGATACCTGCATTGCCGGCCGATGGATCCGTCCCGAACCGAGGAATTCCTTGTGACGGCAAAATAATCCAAACCCGAAAACCGGTCCGGAGAACGGATCAGGAACCGCCGGGGCCTTTCCCGGGACCTTTTCCGGGACCTTTGTTTCCGGGACCGGAACCCCCGCCTCGCCTTCCTTTCTTCCCTTTGTCGCCTCCTTTTCCTTTTTTCCCCTTCTTCCCTTTTCTGCCCTTTTTGCCCTTCTTTCCTTTTCCTCCGGCTCCGTTCCGTTTTCCGTCGGGTATGTTCTCCACACGTTTTCGAAAGGCCTCCAGGAATGACGCCTCTTCATCCGGATCAATACGCTTATTTCCGTTGCCATCGGCCTCTCCCATCGCCTTCATTCCGTGGTGGGTAATCCGATCGAGAAACTCGGATCGCAGGGACGTGGCCAGTAACCGAACGGGTTGATCCCGAACGTTTCTGTCCGATGGGTTTTCCAGTATCTGGTTCTTTCGCGATAGGAACCGGTCCCGGAGCGAACGGGCAAATTTTACCACGGGATTCTGCCGGAGGTGTTTCTTCATCTCCCTCCGTTCCTTCCGGGACAGCTTGCCGTTTTCGTCGCGGTCAAACTTCTTTTCGAACTGATCAAGTTTGTCTTTTTTCCCTTTTTTGTCGTTCTTTGCTTTTTTGCGAGCTGACGCCAGCGCGGAACGAGCTCGGTCCAGGCCTTCTTCAATGCCGTTCAGCCCATCTCTCTTTCTCTTCTTCCCTCCCCCGGCAGGGACAAAATCAGGGGCTTTTTGACCGCTTTCAACCTTGCTCCAGAGTTCGTTAAACGTCCCGCGGCTTTTCGTGAAATAAAGGTTCAAAAACTCCTTCTCGTACTTATCCCGTTTTCCGTTCGAGTTCAGGTCGGACACCTCTTTCAGGCGATTCGCCAGTCGACGAAATTCCTCCTTTTTTACGAACTCCCGGAGCGTCCTGTTCTGTCTGTCGTTCAACGCTGGATTGCCTCTTTCCACCTGCCTGTTGATCTTCTTTATCGCAGGGGGTGTTGATCCCGCTCCCTGTCCGTACAACGACCCCATCGAGGAAATGAGAATCAGAACAGACGCAACAGCGTTTACGACCAAACTCGGTTTGTTCACGGTGAACCTCCAGGAGAGTTTTATGACAATTTATGGATTATTGTACCGTTACTATTCTATTTTAATACAAAACCGCCGGAGCAAAGCAACACCGGAACCGGTTCGGGTTATTCCGTTTCTTCCTTTTCCTCCTTCTCCGGGTCGTAAAGCATGGCGGTGCAGAGGCAATTTTTCCGGTCGTTTTGCTGCAGAATTTCGTAGTTCGGACAGGACTGACATCCACTCCAGAATTCATCGTCCCGGGTCAGATCCTCAAACACAACGGGCCTAAAACCGAGGTCGGAATTAATTTTCATCACCGCCGGGCTTGTGGTAATACCAAATATTCTTGCGTCCGGAAACATCTCCCGCGACAGGTCAAAGATGGCCTCCTTGATCCGGCGACCGAGCCCCTGGCCGCGGTATTCCGGAGCCACGATCAGACCGGAGTTCGCCACGTACTCCTTGCCGCTCCAGGATTCGATGTAACTGAACCCGGCCAGTTCCTCGTCTTCTTCCGTCAGGGCCACTATTGCCTTTCCCTCCTCCATTTTTTCGGAAATATACGCCGGAGGGCGTCTGGCCACACCGGTTTCCCGCTCTTTTGCACTTTCCTTAATTAGCCGGGAGATTTTTTCGGCGTGGACGGTGTGCTCGTCGCTTGCTCGCTCAACGCGAAAATCAGTCATGGCGAACCGATGGAAACAGAACCGTTAAATGAATTGCATTCACCATATTGCATAGATTTCACCCGAAGTTCAAAACCCCCTGCAGGCCAGGCTGAAAAACAGGTGCGTTCCCCGGGTTTTTACCGGTAAATTGATCCGGAACGTGTGTGAACAAACAAAAAAAGCTGGAAGGACAGATCTTGGACGCCGTTCTCTCCGGGGCCGGTTTCCCG
>CAZOLI010000041.1:0-20600 GCA_964580675.1 uncultured Planctomycetia bacterium | reverse complement strand
GATGTCACCAGTCGGAGATGACGGGACCAGCTTACGTTGTTCCGAAACCGGTTCCGCAGGGTCTTTGATTTTATCCAGATCGGAATGTTCGACGCCTCTTCCCACAGATATTCGTGCGGTGGTTTTTTGGGAAGAATCAATCGGGCCACAATTTTTCCCTCCTTCCCGTTCCGGCGCTCGGTTCCCAGATACTTCAATATCGAAAAGTGTTGTCGGGAGTTTATTACCTTCTCATATACCTCTCCCGGCTCGAGACCCGACAGTATCTGTTTGTACTTATTTGCCCCACTTCCGTTCCCGTCCCGACCCGGGAAGGGCGTTCGTTTCCCCCGGCGCCGGTTTTTTGCTGTACCTTCCTTCCGATGATACCTCCGTAGCCCCTTCTCGGGATTAAACCGAGATTTCCGATACGTCACGTTTTTCTTTGCGTGTGTTTTTAACGGATCTCCCGATTCCCGAATCGTTTTCAGAATGGATTTCATGGTTTGTTTCCGTTTTCCGTGGACGGTTTTCAGCCGGGGGTACACCTCAAACATGAACCGCCGGTTGACGAAGACCGGTTCCACGAACAACCTTCGATAATTTCTGGATTGCTCTCCTCCCAGGAGAGATTTGATCCTGGATAGTAGTTCGGGGGCTTTCGTGTTTTGATTAATTCTCCTGATCTCCTTCTTCACCTGTCGGTTCGTGACGGGGTGACCGACGTTTTTTAACAGAATTCGTAAAAGAGCGGCTTTTGTGAGTCTGGCAACAGCCCCGAGTTTTGCGGATTCGGTTCCACTGTATTTTAACTTGATCACCTTTTCCTTCAGGCGGAGGTCCCGCTCTGTGTACGTTACGTCTCCAACGGACAGGGCCACGTTCGATTTCTTGCTTTCCCCCCCGGTTTTGGAACTCGCCCTCGGTGTTTCGTTCCCGGGGGGAGAATTCGAGCTGCGCTTTTGATTTTCGCCACCAGGATCACAGGCCGTCCAGCCCAGAATGAACAGAAGAATGAAAAAGCCAATGGACCGATCCTTCTCCGGAAGTGCCGGCTTTATGTATCGGTAAAGCAATTTGAATATCAATTGTGGTATGGATCCCGGTTTTTCAGATTACCCTCCCCCACGCGTTCATCTTATGGGATCGGGAACCAAAATCACGTGTTCATTGTTGTTCACGCAGGAGGACACTTTCCTTCAGAAAAAACGTGCACTCCGCTTCGCTACGTGCACGACAACAGAACCCTTTTCCCGACGCAAAACTCTATGTGTTCGTTGGCGTGCACGCAAGACGGCTATGCCGTCCGGAATTCACGTTGATTTGGATGCGGTACATTTTCAGCAGCTAAAACGTACCCGCCGCATCGCTCGCTCGCCATAACGAATTCTCATCCGAAAAGAAGTGTGGCTTCAGTAAGAGCCCCCCGATGAACAAAATGGCGATGAGATGGTATCCGTATTTAGATCCATCTTTTCCTTACTCACCATTTATTTCCAGCCGGATGGGATAGACCATTTCCGGATCCCGGTATCGGTCGATGCATTCCACAAATCCCACGACCGAAAAGTTCACGTGGTCGTGAAACACTTCTTCCCCTTCCGCGACAACCTTGACCGGTTTGGCCGGATCGATCAAATCGCGATTGAGGTGGAGTGTAAAGCCGGATGTTCCACCGGTAATTTTGATGGTGTTCCCGTTTATCTCCCCGGTCCAGAGGCCGGTCTGCGAGGAGACCTCGAGCCAGTACAGCTGTTTTTTGTACGACCGGCTCCGGGCGAAGACGACTTTCTCCGGGTTGGGGTTACGGCGGTGATTAAAAATCCATTTCACGATCGGCTGAAAACCGTCGGGGGGCGGGCCGTGTCCGATGCTGTTGTACTCCTTGTACTTGTGCTTGTACCCGCCGTGTTTTTTCTGCAGTTCCTTCAGCCGTCTCGACGCGGCCTGATCGGCGTCGGGCGGTACCTGGGGATCGTCCGTGCTGTGGTAAAAATAAGCAGCCGTGTTTCGTAAATTTTCAACGATACCCGTAACAATCCCGGTATTTTTTCCGCTCCCGCCTGTGGTCGTCATGCCGCCGGCACAGGGAGCGATCCCGGCAAACAGATCCGCGTGACGGCCGCCGATTTCCCACGATCCGTATCCGCCGGCGGAGTGGCCCGCCAGATAGATCCGGTTGGTATCGATGTTGTAGGACCGCTTCATGAAGTCAATGATGGCCAGGACGTACTGCTCCTCCCGTTTGTTCATCCATCCGGACTGAGATTTCTTGATGACGTTGGGAAACACGGTGACGGCCCCCATGGATTGTGCAACGGACCACTTGCTGCTGGCGGTGGAGGCACTTCCCGGTCCCGATGCCCCCCCGTGAAGACCGATCAGCATTGGCTGTTTTTTTCCTTTCTCGACACCGCCAATTCGGATTTTTCCGGGATAATCCGGGTGTGGCAGTTTGGTCGGACTGGAACCGTCGTGTTTGGGCCCTTTGTAGGCCTTCTTAAATAGGGGTCTGTAAAGACTCTCAATGCTCTGCCTCGGAACCGGATCGAACTTTTTCAGCTTTTTCTGTAGTTCGTTCCTGGTTTCGTCGTCCTCCGCATCGAAGTATTTCCTGGCCAGTTTTTCGACCTTTCGCTCCTCTTCCGGTGTCAGCGGTTGGGGCCCTTCTCCTTTTTTTTCCGTTGATCGATTGGAACGGGAGGCATCCGAGCCGGAGGAATTGTCGTTTTCCTTGTCCTCCTTCTGTTCTTCTTCGGTGATAATTTTTTCAATATCGTCCCGGTCGAACTCGACCGTACCACTCCCCATATCCAGCTTGACCTGGTCCTCGGTTTTCTCGACAATTTCCCCTTCCAGCCGCTGACCCGACTTCAGGACAACAATGTCCTCCGCCGAAAGGGAGAGGGTGACCAGAAGAAAAACACCAGCGGCAAACATCCCCTGAAGGAATGTGGACAGAATACCCAGTTTATTTCTGTTCATGGCTTCATGCTGCTCCAGCACAGATGAAGTAACGAATCGAAAAGAAATGAAAAATTATTATAATGCGCCCTGTATGCGAGGTCAATTAAGCACGCAAACACCTTTATAAACAAAACCCACGAGAGAAATTTGACGCGCGCCTGCACACGTTCGTCAAAACGTAAGGAGTAAAAACATGTTTGCCTGGATGTCATCGCCGGAAATCTGGACGGCCCTGATTGCCCTGACCGTACTGGAAGTGGTTCTGGGCATCGACAATATTGTGTTTATTTCCATTCTTTCGGACAAACTCCCGAAAGAACAACGGCCTCTTGCCCGAAAGCTGGGCCTGATGCTCGCCCTGGTCCTGCGGGTGATATTCCTGTTTTTCGTGGACTGGATTACCACTCTTACGGGCACCCTGATTGAGGTCATCGGCAATGAAATATCGGGACGGGACATGATTTTGCTCGCAGGGGGTCTGTTTCTTCTGGCCAAAGCCACGTACGAAATTCACGACAAGCTTGAGGGACCGGGGGGAGGAGATGAAGAAGACGATCTTTCATTCGTCCCCTCTTCATTCATCGGTGTGCTCGGACAGATTGCCCTTCTTGATGCCGTGTTTTCCATAGATTCCGTGATTACCGCCGTTGGGATGACGGATTACTTCGGGGTGATGGTCGCGGCCGTCGTGATTGCCATTCTGTTTATGATCTTAAGTGTGGACGCCGTGAGTCGGTTTATCAACCGGCGGCCAACCGTCAAAATTCTGGCGCTCAGTTTCCTGATCCTCATCGGTGTAAACCTGATCGCGGAGGGTCTTGGGCAACATATTCCCAAAGGATACATTTACTTTGCCATGGCGTTTTCGGTGTTTGTCGAAGTTCTCAACCTGCAGATCCGTGGCCGGAAGAAACCCGTAAAATTAAAACAGCCGGAATCCACTGAGGAATCATCCGGTGATTCATAACCAAGCTTCGCACAACTCCTATTCAACATTTCCGTCATGGGTGACAACGACCGAACCCCGCTCTACGAACCCCTTGCCCTGCTTCTCTCCAGTGGTCTGTTCGTTTTTGCGGAAATGTTTCTCGGCCGGAAGATCATAGTCATCGTCCTCCTGCTGGTGCCCTGGTTGATCTATATTGGTTACCGGATTAAATCCAATCCAGACGTCCTGAAAACCTGGGGATTGCGTACGGACAACCTCCGGGGAGCGATCAAACTAAACCTCTTCGTGCTGATAACGGGCACGCTGTTTCTGGCAGCCTACAGGTTCGTAATGGGATGGCAACCCCTGCCCGGAGAAGCATACATGATCGTGCCCCTGTACATCCTTTGGGCACTCATACAGGAGTTCGCGCTGCAGGGACTGCTGGTGTCCAACCTGAAAAAACTCGGCTGGCCGGACGGGCTCACCATCCTGACCGGAGGGGTCGCGTTCGGGCTTGCACACTTTCCCCTCGTTTTACAGATGGTGATTGCGGGATTGGCGGGCATGGTCTGGATCTCGATTTTTCTCTGCGTCCGAAACCTTTTTCCCCTTGCCGTCACACATAGCTGGCTCGGCACTCTTGCCTTTTGCTGGATACTGGAGAAAACCCCCTGGACGAAATTTATAGGTTAGACACCGGAACCGGAAATAAGAAATCCGTCCGGGTCAGGAAAGGTCGCCAAACCAGAGGATCAGCGCTTCATTTCTTGCTGATTTTTTGGTCCCCTGGACGGATCCGGCTCTTCCGGTTCGGAAGATGTCGGGGCCCAGATGCCGGCCGCCATTCGCTTTCCTTTTATCTCCACGCGATGTATCTCCACCCTGCCACCAAGAGAGCGAATGGCGGGGTAAAATTTCGTGAGCGTATCGTCTTCCGCGGAAAGAAATTGTTCATCGTTCAGGGAGGCGGAAAGAGTGTTTCCCTCTCGTTTCAGGCGAAGGTGCATTTTTTGGCCGGGGGTCAAATTCACGGTTCCCCAATCCAGGGTTTTGTTGTCCGACATGCCTTCATCACCGGTCTGCCACTTTCGCAGCCTGGCTTTTTGTTCCGAACCAAATACCGGCAAACTGACCAGGTAAATGGTGTTGGATTCGGGTTCCCGCAACGAAAGAACCATGGTTGTTTCTTCGAGGGGGTTGAACACGACATCGAAACAAACCCGGTTTTGAAAGGAGGTCTGGTGCATCATCATGCCGCCATTCCCGCAGACCAACCGGTTCTCGTCCTTCAGGTACGATATTTTCTGCGGTGTGACTCGAACCCAGCTCTCCAGTTCGGCGCCCGACGAAAAGTCATACTGCCTCCGAACCTCGGAGGTAAACGGTTCCTCCGTGGTCTGATTTTCCTGGTTCGGCATCTTCTGCTTCTGCTGAAGTTTGCCGTCGTGTTCATAGAGCGGGGTTCTTTTTTGTTCCTGTGCTCTTTGCCTGGGTTCCTGTGGTTCCCCGGTCTCTTGTTCATCTTTCGTCGTAAACAGTTCCCCGGAGTAACCATAATATCCCCACCCCCCCGCCCCGGCGATAAGCAGCAAACCAAAACCGGCGAGCAGCAGAAAGGCCCGACGCCAGAACGGTGATCCCTCCTTCGACTGTCCGGGGTTTTGTTCGGACAGGACCAACGTCTCGCTCCAGTTGTTGTCATCCGGAGGTGTCGGGACAGGAGCCCCGGGTTCCTCGTTCTGTCGGACCCGCTTGAGGTCCGCCACCAGTTCACCGGGGGCCTGATATCGCTGTTCCGGTTCTTTCTCAAGACATTTCAATATGACCCGATTTAGGCCGTCACCGACCGTTGATTGGAGGGAACCGGGGGGTTCCGGCCGCCGGTTCAGATGTTCGGTCAGGACGGTCAGCGGGCTGTCTCCGTCGAACGGTACGTCACCGACAACCATTTCGTACATCACCACGCCCAGTGCATAGACATCCGTCCGACTGTCCACCGTTCCTTCCGCAATGGCCTGCTCGGGTGACATGTAATGGGGGGTTCCGACCCATTCGCCGGGTTCGGTCAGCGTGTCCTGGAGGTTGCCGGACGGTTTTGCTAGTCCCAGGTCCAGAATGCGAACATGGCCCTCCCGATTGAGTATGATGTTGGAGGGTTTGATGTCCCGATGAACAATGCCCTGATTTCGGGCGTGCTCAAGGGCCTCCGCTACTTCAATCCCCACCTGAATAACCCGGTCCTCACCGAGGGGCCGCTGTTTCCGGAGCACCTCATCAAGTGTGTCCCCGTCCACGTATTCCATCACGTAATAGTACCCCCCATCCTGTTCCCCGGCCTCGATGGCCCGGACAATGCCGTCGTGATCAAGATCCCGGGCGGACCGGAATTCACGGAAAAACCGTTTTACGTACTGGTTGTCCCGGGCCAGATCACGGGACAGAAACTTCACGGTCACCCACCGATCGTCCACTTTTCGCCGGGCACGATAGACTACTCCCATTCCGCCCTCCCCCAGTTTTTCCTCAAGCACATACCCGGGGGGGTTCTTATGTCCGTCCGTTTTGACGGCCGATCCGTCCGACGGTGATTCACCGTTCACCTTATTGCTCCCGGCTTTGCCGGACGACGCTTTTCCGGAACGTCCTCCGTAAAGCCTGTTTCATGATTGTGTTTCGTTGTGACGATCGTGCCCGTCCGTTTTATTTTACGGGAAACTCACGTTGCTGGAAAGCATCCCAAAAACAAACAAATTTCAACTTCTCGAATGTTCAGCATCCAGATTCTTCTGCTCCTAATAAGACGAAGTCAGAAACGGAAGTCTCGTCACGTTCGGACGTTTACATTCTAAAAGAGCACTTTGAACGAACGACGGAAAATAATTCGCAATTTCTATTCCAACTCCGTTTATGAGCGAATAATAACATTTTATTAAAATCAATCAATATATTTTGATATCTGATAAGATAATCAACATTTTATTTGTCTATATCTGCTTCACTGTATACAAATACTACACGCAATGGGCGGAGAGGAATCGTTTGGAATGGGGGGGATGGATCAGGTGCTCGAGTTCACGAGCTGATCCGGATCGATGTCGTGCTTCTCCAATTTTCCGTAGAGGGTGGTGCGGTGGATGCCGAGGAGTTCGGCGGCTTTTTTCTTGTTGCCCTCCGTTTCTTGCAGGGCCCTGATGATGGTTTCTTTTTCGACGGCGTCGAGTGGCCTGACAACCGTGTTCCTCCGTGCCGTGTCTGCATCCGTACCGGATGCCTCCCTGGTTTCCATGTCGGTGATCTCCCGGTAGGCGTCCATCGTAATTTCCTCCTGGTCCCCGGTAAACGCGGCCAGCTGACGCACAATGTTCCGGAGCTGACGTACATTACCGGGCCAGGATCGTTCCATCAGTGCCTGCAGTACGCGATCGTTGATGATCTTCTCCGGTTCGCCGGTTTCCTCAGCACGCTCGGACAAAAAATGATCCACCAGCAGCGGAATGTCCTCCCGTCGTTCGGAAAGCGGGGGAAGTGATATTCGGGATTCCCGAAGCCGGTAAAACAGGTCCTCTCGAAACGTGCCTTCCGCCATTAAGTCGTCGAGGGAGCGGTTGGTGGCGCAGATCACACGAGCGTCCACCGGAATCTCCGTCTCCCCGCCAAGGGGACGGACGTTCTGGTTCTCGATCACGCGAAGGAGCTGAGCCTGCGTATCCTCGGGCATCTCCCCGATTTCATCAAGAAACAGAGTGCCCCCGTCGGCCTGTTCAAACAACCCTTTCTTGTCACCGGTGGCCCCGGTAAAGGCCCCTTCGGTGTGTCCGAACAACTCACTCTCGAGCAGCGAGCCGTCCATTCGGGCACAATTTGCCGCCTTGAACGGTTTGTTTTTCCGGGGACCATTTTTATGGATGGCCCGTGCGACAAGTTCTTTTCCCGTTCCGGTTTCTCCCTCCAGAACGACGTTCATCTCCGTGGGCACAACGCGTTCCATCGCATTGAACACCTCCTGCATTGGTTCTGATGCGCCCACAATACGATCAAACGGTTTTTCGGTGTCGTCGGAAGATCGAAGTCGCCGGTTCTCTCGTTTTAAGGCTTCCAGTTCCTCCATTTTTGCCTGGTGAGCGAGGGACTGACTCAGGGGTTCCGCCGCTTTTCGGGCGACGAGTACGACGGTTTCCAGATCTTCGTTCGAAAACTGGCCGGCCGCGGCCGGGTTGTCCAGGTAAATCACGCCCAGACACCTGTCCTCGTGTTCGATCGGGACCACGAGGAGAGATTTCAGCGACAGTTTCTGAACCGTGCTGTGCTCCATTAACTGCGGATCGTCATTGGCATTCTGTGTGATCATGCCCTCCCCTTTCTCCATCACCTCCTCAACCAGTGAGGTGGAGATCTGGTCGAGCACGGATCCCGGAAAGTTTTCCCGACCCTTTTTGCCGAGGAACGGTTTTGCGTCTTCGGACAGGTGCGACACCTCACAGACCAGGTCTCCGTCTTCTTTTTTCAGCATCACGAATCCCCGCCACGCCCCGATGCCTCGAGCAATGGCATCCAGCAACACCCGCAGAAGTTCCCCGGGGTCAAGTGTTGAGTTTACGATCCGCTGGAAGGCCTCGTTCACAATGTTCTTCCGGACGTCCTCTTCTTCATATTCTCCTTCCGCGTCCGGTAACGGATTTCCGATGGTCACCTGATAATTTCCGATTACAAATGAATCACCCGGGACCAGAACAGCTGAATCAACCGCCTCACCGTTCACAAGTGTTCCGTTCCTGGAGTTCAGGTCCGTTACACGAAGATTGTTCTCTCCCGTCTCGAGCCGGCAGTGACGCCGGGACACCCCCGGATCCGAAATGGTCAAATCAGCACCGCTTGAACGGCCGACCACAAGAGAGGCGTCCCCCGACCAATGAGAGGGGTGATAGTGCGTTCCGTCCTCATTGGCAACCACAATTACGTAAGACATGAATGTTCCGTTCCCGGTGTAATTACTTCGATTCCTTTAGAAACGACACCAGGTCCTTCCGCATCTTCTTCATCGAGGATCCACGAATGTACATCATGTGCCCGGCCTTATAATAGGTCATCCGGACGTTATCCTTCGCCCGTTCCGATAGTCCCATGTGATTAAACGTATACTCGGCCGCAAAGTAGGGTGTGGCCTGGTCGTAGTAGCCGCTGGCCACCAGGACATCCAGGTGCGGATTTTTGTGCATGGCCTTCCGGAGTCTTCTCGCGACGTTGACCTCCCCCATACTTTCGAATCGCCCGTAATCCCACGGATGAACCTTTCGGGTCAGGACCTCGTAAACGCGATTGCTTTTGAAGTTCAGCCGGTCCCGAAGCGTCCGGTAGATGCCCTCGGTAAACGCACCGGACACGGCCGCGTAACTCGGATCATATTCGTAAGAATCGTCCGCGCGGTCCGCCTCCTGGCCGGTAAACCGGCTGTCAAATCGCCCCACGGTTCGATTTTCCTCCCGCATGAGTTGTTTGTTAAACCGGGACATTGGCACACGGAGGTCCTCCCGAAGAACGTATTCTTTCGGTAGACCGGTGTAATCGGAAAGTGCTTTCGCAATCTCCGTTTTTCGGTTTTCCTCTAGCTCATCTCCCTTCATCAGCGCCACGTTGTACTCGTCAACGGAGAAGGATTCCACTTCGTCCAGCAGATCGGTAAGATCCCGTTTCTGCAGTTCCTCGTCCAACTGTTCATGATACCAGGCGGTGACCGTGTACGTTGGCAAACGCAGGACGTTTTTCAGGTCCTGTCCGCGACTGAAAATTCGGAAATTAAGAATGGAGGACACCAGCATTAACCCGCTGAACTCCATGCCGTACCGTTTCTGCATGTACAAACTGAGTCCCGCGGCCCGGGTGGTCCCGTAGCTTTCCCCGATCAAAAACCGTGGGGAGCCCCATCGTTCGTTGTCCGTTACGTAGTTATGAATGAACCGACCCACCGAACGGATGTCTTTTCGAACCCCGTGGAACTTCTCCGGATCCGTTCCTTCTTTCGCCCGGCTGTATCCGGTGGATACCGGGTCGATGAACACCAGGTCCGTTTTATCTATAAGGGACAGCGGGTTCTCCCTGAGTTTGTACGGGGGACGGGGCATGGACGCGTCGTCGGGAATCTGAACCTGCCATGGCCCGAGACAACCCAGGTGCAACCAGACCGAGGACGAACCGGGGCCCCCGTTAAACGAAAAGGTGATCGGCCGCTCGGACCGGTTCTCGACGCCGGTCCGCGTGTACGCCACGTAAAAGACGTACGCCTCCCGTTTATCCTTCCCCTGACCCAGAGTGATCTCCATGGTCCCCGCGCGGGACCGAAACGGCACCGTTTCTCCGGCAATCGTTATCTTATGGTGCTGCACCGATTGTTTTTCGACGAATTTGTTTTTTTCGTCGTCCTTGCCGTTTCCGTTTTTACTGTCCTGTGCAGAAAGCACCGGAGAGCAAACGAATATGGCGGCGGCCAGCAAAGCGAGAATACCTCTGTTGGTTCGAGGATGAAATATCATGAGTAAAGGGTCCCGAAGGAACGTAAAAACCAGAAATTACAAGTTTTACACACACCAGATCCGAACGTCATCCGTTGTATTTTAACCGCGTCTGGAAATCAACGACAGGCGGCGGCTTTGTTCCGTACGGGAAGTGAAAGAATGAGCTGTTGAATGGACATCCTTTATTTTCCCTGTTCCACACAGTACGTCGCCTCGAACGATCCCGTAATGGTCATTGCTCGTTTGCCGTTCTCCCGGGCACACCGGATCCATCCCTCCACAATTCGGTTCTCCTCATCCACGCGGGTCAGTCCCCCACTGAATTCCCCGGGATTGTTTACGTTTCCGGAAGTGTCCCCCACCCGGTACGATACGTTGGTGGGCGGGCCATAACCCGAACCCGCCTCCTCCTTTTCCGGAAAAAAGATCTTCACGTAATTGCCCTCCCCCACAAGTACCCCGGTGTCCTCACAGGAAATATCGGCGTCGATCAGGATGACGTGCAATCCGTTCTGATCAAAAAACGTCCCGGTTTTTGCCAGTTTTGAACGGGCATCAAACGTATTTCCCTGAATGGTAAACCGCGTAACCGGGTCGAGGTTCTCGTCGTTCCCGCTCTCCCCGGATTCGTTGTTTCCGTTTCCGGTTAGCCGAAAGTCCCGGAACCCCGAAACCGTTACATACCAGCGTCCATTCTCCGTTGTTGCGTGTTTCTTTATGGCAGAGGCATCACCCCGATTTAGCCGTTTCAGATGCTTTCGAACCCGATCGTATATCACGAGATTTCCGTTCCCGAGTGGCCGTTCGTAAAACAGGGAGGCCAGGTCCGTGTACAATTCATTTTCGTTTACCTCCCGAAAGATCGAACGGTACTGTCTCCGCTTTTCGTCCTTCGTTGTGTCCCGGGCAATCTCAAGGTTCCGAAGGGCCTCCACGCGATCCTGCAATCCATATTTTTGAAGGAGTCCGTCAAACTTCTGACGGAGGTCTCGGTCCGAACGGCCGTCGGACAGCCGGGTGTACAGGTGAAAATCCCGGAGGTGATTGCCGAGAAGGAGAAGTCGATCCGACGGGGCGTACAGCTGATAGACCGCCGACCAGTTTTGGTTTTTCCAGGCACGGGTATACGCTTTATACAACTCTTCCGGCGTGGCCGCCCCACCGATATCCGATCGGTCCGGCGCCTGTTCCTGTGTGTCCCGGGTGTCGTTCGGATCCGTCCCCGTGCTCTCCCTCTCGCCGTCCCCGCAGTTGATTGGACCCATCAAACAGATCAGCACAAGCAGACCGGGCAGAGCATACCGCGAGAATCTCTTACAGAAAGATAACGAACCGTTTTTCATATGATTCCTCCAATTCATAACTTACAACAGCGATCCGTTCCGGTTGCTGTTTTTTCCATCGACCGGTCATTCTTTTCGCCCGCTTTCTTCCGGTGCCGGGAAAACAGGGTTTTCGATCACGCGTCGTGTTTGATCCGTAGAATGTCCCCGTCCCGGACTTCGTAGTCGGCGCCCTCCACTCGAATCTTCCCTTCCTCCCGAAGGCGTTCGGGGCTCCCGTGCGTTCGCAGATCTTCAACAGAGAACACTTCCGCCCTTACAAAATGTTCCTGAAAATCAGAGTGGACCACACCGGCCGCTTCTCTGGCGGTTGCCCCGGCCGGAATGGACCAGGCCCGGAGTTTGTTGTTGGCGATGGTAAAAAAGGTTCTCAATCCGAGAAGGTCATACGTGGACCGTATGATGCGATCAAGCACGGGCCGATCGAGGTCAAACGACGAAAGCATGTCCATTTTTTCCTCCCGATCCATGTCCGACAGCTCCTCCTCCAGAAGCGCACAGACGGGAATGACGTTCGAATCCTGTTTTGCGGCCCTTTCCCGGAGAGAGGTCACGTGGTTATTTTCCGCCATCAATCCCTCCTCGTCCACGTTCGCCACGTAAAGAACGGGTTTCTCCGTCAGCAGATGACTATCCCGGAGCAGTTCCCGCTCCCGTTCGTCAGGACGGCAGGATCGCACGGGTTCGCTCTCCTCGAGAGTCTCCAGTACCTCCTCCAGCACGTTGACCCGTTCCTCTTCCTCACGAACCCCTCGTTTTGCTTTCTTCTCCGCTTTTTCGAGTCGCCCCGCGACGGTGTCCCGGTCCGCCTGTATCAGTTCCGATTGCACAATTTCCACGTCCCGAACCGGGTTGATTGATCCCTCCACGTGCGCCACATCTTCGTCCTCAAAACAGCGAACCACGTGGAGGAGAGCATCCACCTCCCGGATGTTCGACAGGAACTTATTGCCCAATCCTTCCCCTTCCGACGCCCCTTTGACCAGTCCGGCGATGTCGACGAATTCGACCGTGGCCGGGAGAGCTTCCTCCGGTTGGATGAGTTCCTCGATATCGTGGAGACGGGAATCCGGTACCGGAACCACCCCGACGTTCGGGTCGACCGTGCAGAACGGATAATTTTCGGCGTCAACACCCGCCTCGGAAAGAGCGTTAAACAGCGTGGATTTGCCGGTGTTCGGCAATCCGATGATGCCGGCGGATAACGTCATGATTTCATTATACCCCTCTCATATCATCCGTGAAGTCCCACGATGGAGAAGTGGTACCAGATCCTGTTCCGTTTATGATCAATCCTCCTCCAGACGCCAACGATCCACAAAAAGCACATTCCCGCCGTTCTGCTTCTCCACGCGAACCTCCATCCGCTTTCCCGTGTTCGTAACGGCGTAGAACCGGTAATCGTCCGGATCAAGGGTTTCCGGATACAGAACCAGTTCGTCCTCCCCCAGATCCGTTTCCATGTGTAGCGTCGCCCGACCCCCTTGCGGCACCAGTTCGGCATCCATGATCCCCCGGTACGAGGAATACGATCCGGCCACGTCGTCAAATTTTGATTGCAGTGAGAAATACGAAACGACATCCTCGGGATCCTCGTCCGCCAGAAGAGCGAGTGCCGCTTTTCCGATGACGGACAGCGAGTAGTCGTGGCCCGTGTTGCAACCAACGGCCACCCCGGTGCCACGCTCCGGCTGAAACCCGGCGTACGCGGTGCTGACGCTGACGGAGCCGCTGTGACCGATCAGCGGTTCCCCCAGAAACGTCGTGATCCCCCATCCATACCCGTAATAAATATCCGTCCCATCGATGTAGGACCCTCTATGGGTATGCCGTGTCAGCATACGCTCAAATAGCTCCTCCGAAAGCAGACGTGTGTCGTCGAAAACTCCGTTGTTCAGGTACAGCCGAAGGTACCGAGAGAGGTCCAGAACCGAGCTGATCAATCCACCCGCTCCGTGCAGGAATCCTTTTACCGGCAGATCCACCTTTCGGGATTCGCCATCCTCTTTCCTGTACGGGGTCATTACGTCCGACGATTCCCGGAATTCCTGGAGGGAAAAGGTGGAACGCTCCATGCCGAGAGGCGAAAGAATCCGGTTCTGAACAACGTCCGGAAACGGCTGTCCCGTGACGGTCTCAACGACGTTCGACAGAATGTTGTACCCCGAATTATAATAGAAGTACGGATCCTCACGATCCGTCACCCGTTGATCCGCTGATTCTCGCACATGAATCTGATGGTCCCGTGAGTCACTCATTGGTACTTCAATCGGGGAGAGACCCATGGATCGTCCGATCAGGGCCACGGAAGTGCCGTCGCTGGGCATACCGGAGGAGTGAGCAAGCAGTTGATGGAGTGTCACCTCCTCCCCCGACACATTGTCAAGGTACGGCACGTAGTCCTCTACGGGGTCATCAAGTGCCACCTCTCCCCGTTCAACCAGCTGAAGAAGACTCAGTGCCGTGAAGGATTTTGTCACCGACGCCACAGCATACAGGGTGTTCGCACTGGCCGGATGGTTTTCTTCCAGGTTTCGAGCCCCGAACCCGTCCGCGTACACCAGTTCACCTTCCCGGAGGAGGGCGAGACTCAACCCGGGAACCCGTTCGTTACTCATCCAATCGGTGAGAAACGATTCCAGTTCGCCAATTTTTTCATCGGACAGTTCTCGGTGTGCCACCGTCATGATTCCGTTCCGAACGGGGAAATGAGATCAATGAACTCGGGAGTGGTCCCCTTCTTACTCGTCTTCACCGGGCCGGTTCAGGATCCGATCCTGAATGCGTATGGCTTCTTCGTGGATGGCCTCAAGGATGCTTCTGGTGAACTCCTCGTCCAGGTTCTTTGCCTTTCCTTCCTGAAGACGATCCTCAAACACGTCACTCCATCGGTCCCGCTGGAGGATGGTAACGTCGCTGCGGGCTTTTTCCTTTCCGATGCGGCGGATGATGTCCATTCGTCGGGAGAGCAATTCCACGAGTTCCTCGTCAATCAGGTCAATTTCCTCCCGCCATTTTCGTAATTTCCGCCGGAATTCCTCGTCTCCGGAGTCCTCCCGTCGAACCTGGAGCTGGTCCATCAGGTTCTGAAATTCATCGGGACGAAGCTGCTGTGCGGCATCGCTTTTGGCCCGGGCCGGATCCGGGTGTACCTCCACCATCAGACCGTCAAATTCCAGGTCGAGCGCCTTTTGCGCCACGTCCGCAAGCGGGTCCGTCGTGCCACAGATGTGACTCGGGTCACAGAGAATCGGCAGGTCCTCAAACCGTCGCATGATTTCGATGGGCAGTTTCCAGATCGGGTCGTATCGGTTCGGGGAGGTCTCGTAGGTCGAGAAGCCGCGGTGCACGGTCCCGATCTGGTCGATGCCGGCGTTTCGGATGCGTTCAAGTGCGCCGATCCATAGTTTGACGGAAGGATTGATCGGGTTTTTTACGAGAACGGGAACGTCGGTTCCACGGAGGGCGTCGGCAATTTCCTGTACGGCAAAGGGGCTCGTTGTCGTTCGGGCCCCGATCCAGAGTACGTCCACGCCCGTGTCAAGTGCTTTCTCCACGTGATCGGCGTTGGCCACCTCCACCGTAACGGCCAGGTCCGTGGCTGATTTCACGTTCCGGAGCCATCGCAGGCCTTCCTCGCCAATGCCTTCGAACGATCCGGGTCGGGAGCGGGGTTTCCAGATGCCCGACCGGAACACGTGAATGTTCTGGTTGTTCAGTTCCTTCGCGACGCGCATGACCTGTTCCTCGGATTCGGCACTGCAGGGACCGGCGATGGTCAACGGCCCCGACTCCGGAAACGGTACCGTCCATTCGTCGCGGTCACGAACGTCAAGTGTGGATGTGTCCGTCATGCCGATTCTGTTTTTCCCGGAATAACAAATTCTATCGGTTAAAACGGCAGAAACAGGTTTTATCATATATTATTTGGGCCCGATTATTAACCCGTCCCGTCAGGACGCATCTTTATCCATAAGTCGAATGTCTGCCAATTTAAATGTTCCTTCCGGTACGTTACCAAAAGCGCACTCCGATTATGCTCCGTGCGCCACTACGAACTTTCCTGAAAACCACGCTTCCAGGAAGTTTGTAGTGGGGTACGTAACGAAGCGTTAGCGACGTGGAGTACCCGTTTGGTACCAATGGCGCGCTGATTAACCCTATTAACTTAATGGGAAAGGTGAACCCACAAGGACGTGCACTCCACTTCCGTTTCGTGCACTACAACAGAACTCATTCTCCGACGCCTAACAGTTGAATTAAAATTGCTGTGTTCGTTGTAGTTTACGCAGGACGGCAACGCCGTCCGGAGTACACGTTAATTTTTGACGCCGGGCCAATCCTTTTTTCGGAAACGTTATCGTTTGCGCTCCGTGCTCGGGCTGGAACCCACGAGATACTTCCATCAACGTTATCCTTCGTAGATCGGGCATTCCTGCCCGATCTCCTGTGATCAGAAGCATCTCCTCATCCGATATCCACTCGTGCCAACATCATCCATCATTTATAGCGCTCCAGCGTTCACCGATGCTCGGGCAAGAAAGCCCGAGCTACCCTTTTCAACGTTTCCCCTTCGTATATCGGGCCTCCCTGCCCGATCTCCTGTGGCCGTGAACCCCTCCTCATGCAGTACCTGTTCTCTTCACCGTCTTCTTTTCCTCTTATTGCTTGTTTCCTCATGCAGATAGTAAACGGAGGGCGACGACGTCGCCCGGAGTACACGTTTACTGTGAAGGATGGAGGGGCCTGTTTATCTTTGGTTCGTGCACTCCGCTACAGCTCCGTGCACGACAACAGAAGGACACCGGAGGCACATAAACGAGAACGGGTTCTTCTCAATACCCGTTAATATTATAATGGATTGACTCAGTCCTTACGTATCCCGGGATGGGACGGCAATGACGGGAACGGGAGACCTGCGAACAACGAGTTCCGTCGTGCTACCGAGGAAAAATCTTTCGAGGCCCGACCGGCCCTGTGTCCCCATAACAACAAGGTCAATACCGGCTTCCTCGACGTAATCAAGAATGGCCTGGTATGGCGAAACCTCCTGGCGGACGATCGCTTTGCAATCAACCATTTCCTCGTCCGCCCGTTGCCGGATCCAATCCACGGCTTCCTCTCCCTGTTCCTGAAGCTGTTGAACGAGTTCATTGCCCAGCTCGTCGGACCGGGCAAGCATCAGGTCCACCACAAACAAAGCATGTACCTCGGCATCGTACGTCCGGGCGATGTCCAGTGCTTGATCGACCGCCGCTTCGGCTTCTTCACTACCGTCCGTCGGAAGCAAAATTCGCTTAAACATAACGTTCTTCCTTTTCTTTAGTCTGGTGTTGATGATTACTATTCCGAAACAGGTCCTCTCCGTCCCTCCTATTCGTCCGAGTCCTGTTGTAACTTCACCGTCATCACGGGGATATCCGATGCGCGGAGTACACGTTCGGTTGTACTGCCAAGCATCATCCGGTCCAGCCCCGTTCGCCCGTGTGTGCCCATGACAATCAGGTCCATCTCGTTGTCCGAGGCGTACGACAGAATGGCGTCATATGCTTTTTGGTTGCGAACAATCTCCGTCTCAACATTTATGCCGCGTTCCCGGGCTTTTTCTTTGATTCGTTTCCCTTCATCACGTCCTTCTTCCCGAACGTGGTCCACAACGGATTCCGCGTACGTCTCGTCCCATACCTCCAGCTGGTCATCGATGACGTATAGAACGTGAATATCCGCCTCGTACTTCTCGGCAACGTCCAGTGCGGCTTCCACGGCTTTTGCGGATCCTTCGCTTGCATCCGTTGGCAAGAGTATTTTTCGAAACATATCTATCTCCCGAAATAATGTACCACAGAACATTCGTGCGATTTCAATAATCTCGTGCAATTATTATGCCGCCTGCGCACATTCATTCAAACGGTACAATATTGTTCGTCTTTGCGATTTTGCCGGAAATTTCTGTTGCATATTTGCACCGCAAAATGCAGTTTTTGAATCCATCGAACCCACGATTTTCGTCCGGCAATCAGGTGGTTCCCAGGTCCTCTTTATGGAAGAGGAAAATGCCGGCCTCGTTTTCGTACGGGGGAACGTGCACTTCAATGACATTTTCCGGCCCCACATCAAGGTGCCGGCCGACAAAATTCCCCCGGATGGGAAAATCATTTTCTCCCCGTGAGCAGAGCACGGCCGTCATGATGTGTTCAGCGCCGAGACCGGCAATGACTTCGACCGCTCGAAACAGTGTTCGACCCGTGTATAGCACGTCGTCCACAAGGAGCACCGGTCGATCCCCGTCAATGTCCAGATCGGGCGTCTCCTTTAACGCCGGCCGGTCGTGAAGAACGGTAAGATCATCAGCGTAACGCTTCAGAACGATCTCACGAACGTCCGGGGGCGATGCCGCCCCACTTTGTTCTTCCAACCGTTCGGCAAGCCGTTCTGCGATGGGGACCCCGCGTCGACGGATGCCCACAATCTGCAGGTCCGGCGTCATCCGGTGGCCGATGGACGTCGCCATTCGATCAAGCACCTTCCGGAATCGTTCATCGTCAGCAATCTGAAATCCTTTGCCCATAACCAATTTCTGATTTTTAAATAATAGTAGAAACAAGTTTCTGTGGAGAGGATAATCCGACCCACATCGAACGTTATTTTGCCGAAATCCGATACGCGTTCAAAATGACAGGCGAAATGAAGAAGAACGGTCAAGGGACCGGCACGGTTGTTCATTCGCGACTACGTCTCCTTCAGGGGATACCAGATTTCCCCTTGGTCATCATAAAGAAACACGGACAAAAAAAATATTCTTCTCATTTTTCTATTACCAAATTCCTGAAAAAAGAACACATCATTGCTTATGTCTCAATTTCTCGTCCGGCCGTCTCCTCCGTTCTCTTTACATTATACATTACGAATATCTGCGATGCGTCGACCAACCGGGCGATGGTTTGAATGATCATGGCATGCCATTTGCGATAATTTGAAGAGGAGCCAATCGGCAATCAGGAAAGACCGGATCCTCATAATTCCGGTTGACTTCAACCGAGTTCTGGAAAAAATGAAAATAGCATGATTCCGTGGTGGAATTATGTTCGAACAGAAATCCCCGGTTATCATTTTCATATTTTGTCTTCTTAAAGGAAATTAAACCATGTTCAAACATATTCTGGTCCCCGTTGAGCGAATCGATCACAGTGAGGACGCAGCCCGGCTTGCCTTTCAGCTGGCCGAACGGGACGAGGGAACCGTCCACCTTCTGCATGTGGTCGACACCACCCATGACGCCATATCCAGCACAGCCACCGGAAAAAACGTGGTCGACCGGCTGCAAGCGGAGGGGGAGGAAACGGTGGAATCCATCCAGGCGTCCTACGAACAAAAAAACATTTCCATACGACCCGCCGTGGAAGTGGATCCAAATCCCCACCGAAAAATACTCGAATTCGCGAAGGAGAACGACGTGGATCTCATCGTGATGCCAACACACAACCGATCAGGGGTTTCCCGGTTCTTTCTGGGTAGTACAACAGAACGCGTACTCCGGGGATCGGAGATTCCCGTGCTGGCCGTTCCCATCAACCAAAAAGAATAATCAGTAACCACATCGGTTACACAATCACAAGCTGGTTGGAAGACCCTATTGACCTCAGAAAGTGTCGGTTCCTGTCCGTAATCACAAATTACCACGGTTCGCTGGGGTCCGGCGGAAATTCTGAACGGCAGGAAAACCCAACCTCGCCCGGTAGAATTTGTATCTCCGGGACGAACGTCGAACGTGATTTCCGTTTCCTGTAACACCATCCTGATGTCCGCAGAACTCAACAATCTGCAGGAACGGGTGTTGAGGGCCCGTTACCTGATGAAGGACCAAAGCGGAAACGTGATCGAGACACCGGACGAGATGTTTCACCGGGTGGCCCGGCACATCTCCCGAGCCGAGGACCGGCTTGGTACCGGACGCCGTCGTGAGATGGAAGGGAAATTTTATCAGTGCATGAGGAACCTGGATTTTCTGCCCAATTCGCCAACACTTATGAACGCCGGCACCGATATGGATCAGTTATTTGCCTGCTTTGTCCTCCCGATCGACGACTCAATAGAAGACATATTTGAGACGTTAAAACAGGCCGCTTTGATCCACAAGAGTGGTGGGGGAACCGGTTTTTCGTTCTCGAAGCTCCGGCCGGAGGGAGACATCGTGAAATCCACCGGAGGCATAGCAAGCGGCCCGGTTTCCTTCATGAAAATTTTCGATGCGGCAACGGAGCAGATAAAACAGGGGGGCAGAAGACGAGGAGCCAACATGGGCGTCCTGCACGTCCAGCATCCCGACATTCGTCGATTTATCCGCTCAAAGCTCGAAACGGAAAAGGTGTTACAGAACTTTAATATATCCGTGGCCACCAACCGGCAATTCTGGCGGGCGATCGAATCCGGGGATTCGTATTCCCTCATCAATCCGAGAACCGGTAGGAAGGAGGAAGAAGAGGATCCGAAAGAAATTTTTAACCTCATTTCCCAGGCGGCGTGGGAATGTGGAGATCCGGGGCTTTTGTTTCTTGACAGGATCAACGAGGACAATCCGACGCCGGAACTTGGTTCGATTTCGGCGACAAATCCGTGTGGGGAACAACCGCTGCTTCCCAATGAGGCATGTGTGCTGGGTTCAATCAACCTCGGCAACTTCACCGAAAACCAGAAATTTCGGAAACAAGCCCTTCGGGATACGGTACAAATCGCCGTCCGATTCCTGGATAACTGCATTGAAATGTCGACCTTTCCCGTACCGGAGATTCAGGAAATGGTGGAAGGAACCCGGAAAATCGGGCTGGGAGTGATGGGTTTTCATGATTTTCTCACGGATCTCGAGATTCCCTA
>CAZOLI010000040.1:0-21519 GCA_964580675.1 uncultured Planctomycetia bacterium | reverse complement strand
CCCAGACACCTGTGAGTTGTGAAATCACGGATTCGGTCACAGTGAACGTTTTTCGATACTTTACGTTATAAGGTGTGCATCGGGAGGCCGGGGTCGAGTAAAAATGATGCATGAATAACCCCGATTATTACAACGTTCAGGAGAACACACATCATGTCCAAAAAGAAAGGAATTGCGTTTGCCGTTTTGTCCGCGTTTCTTCTTGCAAGTTTTTTCCTTTTCCGGTCGTTTTCCGGTTCCTCCTCGCCGGAGAACCAGGATGCCCCGGAATCGTCCCCGGAATCCCGTTCAGATGGGACCAAGGCCTCTTCGCATTCCGGGGATCCGGCATTTTTTGCGGACCGAACGGAGGCGTACCGGTACGTCACGAACCGGATACGTCATTTTTCGGACCCGGACAGCGGCATGCATGCCTACGCCGGCAGCTGGACGCGCAACCACCAACCGAAAGGAAAGAACGAAGAAAGTTACATGTTGATGGGGGATCCCGAGCGGGAATTTCAACTGGCGGAGTCGTTTCGTCAGGTCGGGTTGTTCCGGGAGGCACGGTTCCACTACCGGAAAACCATCGAATTGGAAAAAAGCAGCAGGCGGGTCGCGAACGCAAGAGACCGGTTGAACCGGCTCCGGACCCGGGGGGTGTTCGACCAGGTTCCCCCATCCACGGTATTGTTCCACGCCGAGGACGAGGAGGCGGAAAACGAAGACGATGAGGGGGACGATAAGAATCAATCGAATGAAACGGAAGGGTCCGCCGAAAGCAAGCATCCTGGCCGGTATCTGCTCGCGTATTCCTCGAAACCGTTCAAACTGGAACGACTCTATCAGGAATTCCGGGATCAAACGGAAAAACGGGACCTGGCAAGCAAAATTTTGCGTAACATTCACCGTCCCGCTCTGCAGCCCAAAGCCCCGAACGCGGACAAACTGTCCCCGGTTTCCTTCGTGGGCCGGCAGGGCTTTTTCTTTCCGGTGAAGGAGGGTTCACAGGAATATTCAGCTGACAGACCGCATCGTTTCGTGTTTCGGGAAGCGGAGATGGATGTCACGAATTCTGGTTCCGAACAGCATCGAACCTGGTATTACGTACCACTCCTTGATGGATCCCTTCAGGCCGCGATGGAACGACGAAAACAGAACATCCTTGACCAAATCCGAAAAGAGTTTGACTCGACGCTCACCTCGGATGGACAACTGGCCCGGAAATTGGCCCGGGCATACCTTTACGTGGGCGACCGGGAGACGGCCAAAAAATTGCTGAACAAACACGACGTAACGATTCCGCATCCGCTGGAAGGGTCGGTGGACCAGATTGCCGGTGATCCGTCCTCGCCGTACCGGACGGACGCCATCTGGCGGACAAAAACGAGATCCAATCCGTCACTTGAAATTAAGACAGACAGCATGGTCACCACGGATGAAGTCCTTCCGGTGGACGTCCGGGTGGAGAACCTGAACAAACTAACGTTTTCGTTTTATCCCGTTGAGAAAAACCTGCCGGACAGGGAGAAAAAACTGTCAGAATTCCTGGATAACCAGCGGGAGAAGGGACGAGACGGAACACCGGAATACAAAGAGACGGTCAAATTACAGAAGAACGAAACCACCATTGACCTCCCGGTGCGAAACCTCGGGACCTATCGGGTGGTCGCGGAGGGGCGTCACGTAGAGGCAACCTTTATTGCCTCGCGTACGAATATTTCCGGCGAGGTGTTTGCTCTTCCGGAACAGACGGCAATAACGCTGTCTGATACCGGGTTTTCAATCTCCTCCGGTGACCACGAGATCCGGGAAACCGGAAATCTTCGACTGACAACCACATCAAATCTTGAGGAGCGGGTGGTTGGAAGGTGGAAAAATTACATCTGTGAGGAACACAAAGATTGCTGTGCCGGATGTCAGAATTGTTTCCACCACGGCACTCATGAAGATCTGCGAAAAAAGCATTCCCGAAAATATATTTTTGCCTCCGGGAACGGGCAGTTTTTCCGCGCCGCCGCGGATGTGTCAACACCGAAAATATCGAAGGACGAAGCATCGGATAACGGTCCCCGGCTGTTGGTGTACACGGATCGCCCGGTGTACAAAGCGGGAGACCGGGTTCGGTTTCGGGGCATCCTCCGGAAGCCGAAGGACCGGATGGGTCCGGACGCGTCCCGCCGGTGGAAACCGGGCAGCGGGGAGGAGGTCTCTGTTCGAATTACCAACGGGGACTCGGAGGTCTACGCGAAGAAATTTGTGGCCGGGGAGTACGGCACATTTCACGGGGCCCATCAACTTGCTCTTTCCGCCCGCCGAGCCACGCATAAATTAATTATTTCGTATGGAGGTCAGACACACACAGAGACCTTTGAGGTCATGGATTACCGCAAGCGGAATTACGTGATTAACATGGATCCGGTAAAGGACGGGTTCCGGGTTCGGGGAGGATACCGCTGGGGGGAACCCGTTGAGGGAGCCCATCTCGAAGCACGCGTAAACGATCAGAAGGTTGAGGTACAGGATGGGTTCGTTCCGGCCAGCGGCGGACAGCGTGTCGAGGTCGAGCTGATTCGCGACGGCGAGGTGCTGGCCTCAAAACAGAAGAAGTTTACGCTCCCCGTAGCCGAAGAATCGTCGGAAGAGGAAAATGAAGAATCCGACAATGAAACCCCGGATGAAGGTAGAGACACGGAGGCGAACAAATCCGTGGCCGATCAAACGGACAGAAAAAAACAGGAGAAGGACACAGAGGACGACCCGGAACAGATGAGGGAGTCGCCCAACGGAGAGCCGGTCCTGACGATTGCTCCCGATAGCCCCTCCTACGGATACGGGGAAACCATTCGGCTCAACGTGAAGAGTCGAAAAGTATCCACGGGTTCCGTAACGGTGGTTCTCGGGGATCAGTGGATTTATGACCTGAAGAAAGCGAAATTGGAGAACGGGAAGGCCGTCGTGACATTTCCGGCCGAGCCGGTGCTGGATCCCGGCGTGTCGGCCTGGGTAATCGGGGACGACACCCGGGGGTCGACGTCCTTCGCTGTACGGACGGCGAAACTACCGGTGCGGATTGATGCACCGGAACAGGGAAACCCGGGGGAGACCATTCCCGTACGGCTGAAGTCCCGTCCGGACGTGGAGTTTTCGCTGGCGGCCGTGGACGAAGCCATCTACATGCTTGGCGAGGACAAAACCCCGTCCCTTTACCGCTACTTTTACCGGGACCGGCCGGCGGCGATGAATCATCAGGAATTGACGATCACCGGGTACGACGGGGAAAAACACGTGGACGAACCACGAATGGCACGATTTGCCGTGGCGGGACCGGTGAATGAAATGCACGGAAGATTATATATGAAAGCAACCATCGGTCTCGGCGGCGGAGCGGGGGGAACGTTCGGCGCCGGCCGCGGAGGAAGCGAAGATCTGGGCAAACGCGGCGGGGCCGGTCGAACATCGAATAATGTGATGGATGGTCTTATGGAACTTGTAAAGAGTCAGGATGATGATGGTTTCTGGAGGGGCCGGCTCCAGACCAAACGCGGCACCATCAATGATGTGGGTTCCACCTCACTGGCACTTCTTGCTCTGTCGGGGGCCGGTTACACCCACCTAAGCAACGAAGTTCACGAAGGAATCAATTTCGGTCAGGTCGTGAAGAAGGGATTGTTCTGGTTGATAGAACGAATGAAGGACGATGGTTCCATTGCCGGCAACAACACGTCGCCGGTGCTGAACCAGGCCCTCGCTGCACGGGCCCTGATGGAGGCTTATGGCCTGACCGGGACAGATTCATTAAAGAAGCCGGCCATGACGGCGCTCCAGCGATTGACGGCCAACCAATCCGAAAACGGCGGCTGGCATCCGGAATCCCCACAGCGGAGAGGCAAAATTGTGCCGTCCGTATTTTCGGTACTGGCCCTGGAAACTGCTCAAAAAGCTGGTTTGCAGGTTTCGGAGCGTGTTCTGAAACAGGCAACGTCGTTCTTCGATGAACACGTGGGACGGAACGGGTTCAGCAGTTTTCCGCCTTCGCCGCTGACCGTTGCCGCGGGCACGGCGGGGTTGAGCCGGCTCACCGAATCCACCGCCGACGCCCGAATTCAGCGCGGTGCGGGATGGTTGTTTGCGAACACGCCCGGCAAAGAAGCGACCGACGTGATGGCGTGGTGTCTTTCGACGCGCCTGTTCGCCGGTGGACGGGCGGCGGCCGATAGCTGGCAGGACTGGACCATGAAAATAAAGAAAAACCTTCTTGAACTGGATGCGGAACGGTTTGCCGGAAAAGACCATCAGGTGCCCGCGCTGGCGTTCCGTACGCTGACGATGCAGATGTACTACCGGTATGAGAATGTGTTCGCCAGTGGGTCATTTGGTGGCATACTGGTGAAGGAACCCCGGGAACAGGCGGAGGTGCGAACGTATTTTCCGGACACCGCCTTCTGGGGCCCCTCCATTAAGACGGACGAGAACGGAGAGGCCCGGATTTCCTTCCGTCTTCCCGAGCAGATGACCACCACACGGCTGACGGCGCGCGGCATCAACAGGGCCGGTGCGGTCGGGGAGGAGATGGAACGGGTGAGCACCCAGAAACCGTTCTTCGCCAAAATTAACGCACCGAAATTTTTCGTTCGGGGTGACCGGGCTCAGGTCCGGGTACAGGTGTATAATTACACCGACAAAACGCGGTCCGCAACGGTCCGGTTGAACGACAAACCCCCGAAAACAATCGAGGTGTCTCCCGGCAAACCGGCGGTCGCAAAATGGGAGGTAACGGCGGGAGAGAGCAAGGAAAAGACCCTGACCGTACGGGCCCATTCCGGGGACTACTCGGACGGCATGGAGATAAGTGTGCCCATTAACCGGGTGGGATACCGGGAAACCATTACACGCCGGAAAGAATGCAACTCCGGATCCGGCTGTACCGTACAGGTGCCGGAGGACGTGGAACGTCTTCGTCTCCGTCTGCATCCGAAACAATCAAACCTCACCCGGATACTGGACGCCCTGGGGTATCTGTCGAAGTATCCGCATGGCTGAACGGAACAGACACTGGCACGGTTCGTGCCAACATTGAACGTCGCCGAGGTTCTGAAACAGCGCGGCATTCCCGCTGACAAGTTCAGCCGGTCGTTCGAGGACAAGATGCAGAAAGGCATCCAGCGACTGGAGCGGTTCCAGCATGAGTCCGGCGGCTGGGGATGGTACAAGCGAGATCCGGACGATCCGTTCATGACGGCGACGGTCGTTCGGGGGCTCTCCAGGGCGAATGAGCTCGGGTATCCGGTCGATGATGTCTCCCTGAAACGGGGCCGTGAGCGACTTCGCGAGATGATGGACAACGAGGACGTGCTGGACCGGCTCGCCTACGAGGCATTTGCGCTGGGTACCGTGGAAAAGCGGGTGCTTGAGAACGTGGAAAAACTGAATTCGTATTCCCGCGCACTCCTGATGCTTACGCTTGTGCGTAACGATCGAAGGGAGGAGGCGGAAAAACTCGTGAAACCGCTGGTGGAGGCCGCTCAGAACAATCACTGGGATCCCGGAGCGAAGTATTACAAAACCTGGGACGACATGTCCATCGAAGCCACCGGTTACGCCCTTCAGGCGCTTGATGCGGTGAAGCCGGATCACCCGGCCATCGATGACGCCATGGACTGGCTTATGAATCAGAAGAACGGCAACAGCTGGGGGGCCACAAAAGAAACCGCCGTGGCCGTCAATACCATTCTGGCCGTGGAGGGACTCGGTGGGGCCGGGAAGGTGGCCGGTAACGGAGAGGACGACGGTGAGGCACGAGACGAAAAACCGGCGTTCCGGCGCAGACTGGAGGTGAAAATGAACGACAGTCAGGCACGGTCGCTTCTGGTGGACGTCAACAATCCCACCGAAAGCAAGTTCCGCGCCGATTTTGCCTCGGTCCCGGCCGGGCAGCAGCAGTTTCAATTTTCGACGCCGCAGGAGAACGGGGCGTTTTCCTTCGACGTGGAGGTGGCCATGACACAGTTTCATTCCGGGACCCCCCCTGAGAAAGACCAGGATCTGGACGTGGAGGCCCAGTATGACCAGCCGCTTGACACCCTGGAAATCGGGGAAGAAGTACAGGTAACCGTTACGGTTCAGTCCCATCGAAGCGCGGATTACGTGATGGTGAAGTCCCCGGTGCCCGCCGGCTGTGAAGTGGTAAAGGGTTCCGGAACGGGAAGCTTCTCCCGGTTCGAGGCCCGGTACGAGAAAGCCCTGTTTTTCGTCCGACGGATGGAGGAAGGCGAAACAAAAACCTTTACGTACCGGATGCGTCCCCTGTTTGCCGGGGCGTATACCGTTCTTGCCCCGTCCGCGGAACTTATGTACAACACCGACATCAACGGATACGGCTCATCCCGGACGGCCAGAATCCGAAAATAACCAACCCGGTGTGTCGCACAGGTCCATCTCTGAATTCGACGCGTCAAACGGACGGTAACGAGTTTCCGGAACGGGAAGGTCGATTGACAGGGATTCGGAACTGACGGATTGCCTTTTCAATTGATTGTTCACATCTGTTTTCTTTTCATGTATTTTTTGATGTGTCCGAACCCTGAGTACCTGTGTGTGTTGTTCGAATCGTTGACGGTTTATGGAAGAGGTACAGTTATTCTGTTCGAAATGTGAGGCGGAGCTCGTGCTTCCCGGTCCACGGGAGACGGCCAACATCTCCTGTCCGAATTGTGAATCGGACATGACGGTCGAGGAAAATACGGACACCGAATCAACGCCGTCAAAGCCCTCCGCGAAAGAAAGGGACATTCCCACGAAGAACAGGACGAGGGATATTCGGGAAAAAGAAGAATCCGGCACGTCCATAACGATGCCGATGGAGGCGGCGGAAGAAATAAAAACGGACATTAACCTCGGGGGCGAGCCGGAGACGTCGGCCTCCCGGGAACAATTACAGGGCGAGGAACGGAGGGTGTATTATCTGACCGATGAGCTGGGCCGCGGGGGAATGGGTATCGTATTTGAAGGGGAAGATCCCGACCTCCACAGAAAACTGGCCGTGAAACTGCTGCGGAAAGGCGAACGGGAACCCCCATCAGAGAAGGACGTGTTGAAATTTCTGGAGGAGGCGCAGGTACAGAGCCAGCTCGACCACCCGAACATTCCACCGGTTTACGAAATCAACACGGATCGAAAGCGAGGATTGTTCTTCGTGATGAAGAAGGTGCGTGGGGAGACCCTCCGGGAGTTGGTGGAGGAACTTCGAGAACATCCCGGCGGTGACCGCGCGAAGAACATGACGATTCCACGGAAGCTGGAAATATTTAACAAAATATGTGATGCGATTTCGTTTGCTCACTCCCGCGGTGTGTTACACCGGGATCTGAAACCGGAAAACATTATGGTGGGCGACTTTGGCGAAGTGCTTGTGATGGATTGGGGTCTGGCAAAGGTTGCCGGGGAGGAGGACCATGCGCGTGGGGAGTTGATTATTTCGGAGCGATCCCGTGAGGATCTGGATTCGATGTCGGGAGATCTCATCGGGACCCCAACATACATGTCTCCGGAACAGGCTCGTGGGGAACCGGAGAAGATGGATGAACGGTCGGATATATATGCACTGGGGGGAATACTTTATGCCCTGCTCTGTCACCGTTCGCCCATACAGGGGAAAAACCTGGAGGAAATGCTTGAAAATGCCCGGTCCGGACACATAAGGCGACCCTCCGATCGGGAAACGGATGCCAGCATTCCTCGACGGCTTGAAGATGTTGCCATGACGGCCCTATCTGCGGATCCGGCCGAGCGATACGAGAGCGTTGAGGTTCTCAGAGAGGAAACGACGAACTATCTTGAGGAACTTCGAGAACAGCAAATAAGAGCGGATGCCGCAAAAGACAAGGTAAAAAAAGGACGCCGTCTCCTGAAAAAATATCGGAAAATGGCAAACACAATTCAGGAGCTTGAACGAAAGGCGGAGAACGCAAAGAAAGAAATAAATACGTACGATCCCGTGCGGGTAAAGAAGAAACAGTGGGAATTGGAGAACAGGCTTGAGCAAAAAAAGAAGGAACGGGTAAATCTTTTCACCCGGGCCAATGCCGCGTTCTCCGGTGCCCTTACGGATTACCCGGAATCCGACGAGGCCCGGGAGGGGAAGTGTGAATTGTTCTTTCAACGATACCTGGAAGCCGAGGAGGCCGGTGAGGAACAGGAGAAGTTGCTTTATAAAAACATCATTGAGCAATACGATGAAACCGGAGAATGGAAAGACCGCCTGGATCCAACCGGTGTGTTCTCGCTGGAAACCCACGCGTTTACCTGTGAGTGTCTGAAGCCGTTTTCGCCCGGGGTTCTTGAGGTTGTTTCGGAGGAGGATGAGCTGGTGCCGTGGGAAGACGGCCGTGCGGTACCGGGTAAGGAAGAGGTGCCCGAAGACACACTGGTGCCCCGGGCGAAGTTAAACGTACACATGGGTTCATCGGAGGGGGAGGGCCAGGGAACGGCGGACGGAGCGGATCGTCCGCACGATCGGTGGGGACACATTGAGGATTGTCCCCGAACATCGGTTACCGGAGAACCGGTTCAGCTGTACCGGTATGTCGAGGAGGATCGAAGAAATGTACTGGTGCACGACAGAGAGGTGGGGAGTACCCCAATTGGGGAGACGGAACTCCCGGCCGGGAGCTATCTGCTTGTCATAGGAGAGGAAAATCCGTTTGAATCGTTCGACAATCCCGCTCTGGTAGCTGCGGACGATCGGGAACTGGTGGAGGAGAACCGGGGCCGGACGAGCAAAGAGTCATTTGAGTGCGTGAAATATCCACTTTTCGTGGAGCGGGATACGAATCAGGATCTGCAGATTCATCTGTACGGTTCGGAGGAGGTTCCTGACGGCTTCTGTTACGTACCGGGAGGAACGTTTTTGTCCGGGGACGATAACGGAGGATTTTCCGAAACGGTGTCTCAAACCCGGGATCTTTTCGTGGCCCGCCGGCACGTGACCTGCGGGGAGTACCTCGAATTTTTGAATGATCTTGGCGAAAGAAGACCGGAGGAAGCCCGCAGACGGCAACCCCGGTCTGAAACAAGGGCGTTCTGGGTTGAGGCGTCTTCTGATAACAGGGAATCAGGAAGGAAACCAGAAGATGGTTCTCCGTCGGAAATGGTATCGTTTCGGATGCCCGAGCTGGAGGAGCAGAAGAAGTGGCGGGCCGAAGCGGAACACGATCTCCAGGTGTTTGACTGGGACCCTGACTGGCCGGTTATGGGCATTTCGTGGCACGATTGTATGGCGTACGCGGCCTGGAAATCGCACAGAGACGGGGTCTATTACCGACTGCTTCATGAGCTGGAGTTCGAAAAATCGGGACGTGGAACCGATGGTCGAATGTATCCGTTCGGCAACTTCTTCGATGCAAACTGGGCGAACATTAACAATTCGTTTGAAGAGGGAATGTTTCCGGTAAAATCGGGTGAATTTCCGGAAGATGAATCTCCGTACGGGATACGGGATCTGGCGGGCAACATGTCCACGTGGTGCTGGAATTCTCCGGGGGGAACCTACAGGAACTGGCGGGCCCTCCGGGGCGGAAACTGGTACGATTCCTCCGGTGTGGCCGCCATTCCGTATCGGCGTGGAAACGATCCCTCCCACGTGGCCCGGTACCTGGGCATGCGACTGGCCATTCCGGTGTTTGCACCGGTTATAAACGGTGGTGAACTGGAAAATAAAGGATGATTGACAAGGCTTTTCCTTTTCCCGCCAGTATCGGTTGAAGGAGGGGGGATTTTTTTTCGTCAGATGTCACCACCGGTGAATTATTCCGATGCTTGCCGTTCGTCGAATCGGCACGGTGTCTTCGTCCCGGTATTCGAGGGCTCCCTCCAGTCCCCATCGGGGCGTAATGAATTTTTGCATCCGGAATCCATAGGTTTCGGTTTGCTGATCTTCGAACACCCGTCCTTCCGCCAGGGGGACGGTCTCTTCTCCCGCCCCGACGATGAATTCAAGAACGTCGCTCCGGTTCAGGTTATACCGGGCGGTTAACGTGGCCGAGATTCCATCGTCTTTTGTTTCTTTTACCACCTGGGATTTTAGCCGGAGGTACCAGTTCCCCACGTATTTCCCGAGGGCCACGCTGTAAATGTCCACGTTGTCGGAGGGAAAGTTCATGTTTCGGTAACCGGGCGAGATTTCCCAGCCGTTTCCGATCCCCTGGAACAGTTCCAGCAGGACGTCCGTTCGGGGCATGGTGTCGGGATCCGGACCCCACTGCACCCGCAAATTTCCGTAGGCATTCTTCCAGAGTGTTCGGTAAACGTCACCGGCCACCGTGGTGTCCACGTCGCCGAACCGATCCCGCCGAGCCACCTCCAGAGCCCCGGCTCCTTCGGGAAATGATCGACCGATTCGGAGGGTTTGCACCCGCCAGTCCTCGAACCGGTCGTGAAAGGACGTTTGGCTGCCTGTCAGTCGGGCTTCCCACGGATACCGGTCCGGGTTCCATTGTCGATTTCGGCGAAGCCGTTTCACTTCTCGCGGGCTGTCGCTTTTTTTTTCGGCCGTCCGGTAATCCCGGTCCGCCAGTTCATATTTTCCCTGCTGGTCCCGGGCGTTCCCCCGTGCAATATAGGCTTCGGGATCATCCGGACGCTGTTGTATCAATTGATCAAACGCCTTTTCCGCTTTTTCTGGTTTCCCCCACCAGAGATACAGGTTTCCCAGCGCGTTCCAGGGATCCGGGGCGTTCCCGTGGTTGTTCGTGGCCCATTTCAGGTCCCGTTCGGCCCGTTCGTACTTCTCCATCCAGCCAAGGAGCCGGCCTCTTCCGAGTCGTCCTTCCAGGTCCTCCGGGTGTTTTTTCAGAAGTTGGTTGTAGGTTCGGAGAGCGTCCTGATAACGTTCGGCCCGGGCGTACGCCCTTGCCAGTCCAAGCAGTGCGTCCCGGGATTCCGGGGATTGGTTCAGTTTGGTTCGAAATTGCGAAATTGACCCGGCACCAGTGTCCCCGGTTTCGTTCTGTTCGCCGGATCCGGCGGCGGATTCGGGAATCGGCTTTCGGGTCCGACAGCCGGAAAACAGAATCATCGCGGCAACGACAAAAAAGCCGGGCCAAAATTTGTGTTTCCAGTGTTGAAGCTCCATCCCGTCCTCCGGGACAATGAAGGAGGAATTCCGAATTCTGTGGTCGCGTATTATCCGGGTCGATGTTCTTTATAACAAGCAAAAGCCTGTCGTTCTGAAATTGGTTGCTGTACAATAGAAGTTTCGGTAGGGAATGTTTCTTTTTTCTCTGGACCGTGTTTTCTGGATTTCTTCGGTTTGGCTGAACGCATATTTACCGGGTGAGGCTGTTTTTGGAGAATGTGTACCTGCAATTTGTTGTGGTGGCGGGATCGGGACTGGGAGGTATATCCATCCTTCTTTTGGCTGTTATTATATACCTTCGGTGGCGGACCAAACGGGAAGAAGTACGAAGGAACCGGGTTGGAGACAGGTGGGAGTTACTGGTTGAGGAATGGCCGGAGAAGGATCAAGCTTCCTCGTTTTCGAACGCCGACCGGGTCCATTTCCTGGCTCTGTGGAACGAAGCTTTTGAGGAAGCGGATCGAGCGAAAAGAAAGCAATTTCTGGCCATTGCGGAATATTTGAACCTTTCCTCTTTCGTTAAAACAAATATAGACTCATATCACCGGCGAAGGTATCAGCCAACAATTCTCGCCGCAGGTTTTCTGGGACTAAATGAACTAAGCGGTACCTTGAAGGACATATGTTCAGGAGGGGGATCCTTTCCTTCGGTGCTGGCCGCCCGTTCGTTGGTCGAGATGGAAGCGGAGGATGCTGTTGAGTTTGTCCTGGACGGCATGCTGAATCGTCCGGACTGGCCCATCCCCCGCGTTGAATTTGCACTGCAACCGGTTCCGCCGGAGCCGATCACCGAACCGTTGCTATCCAGGCTTCGGTCTGAAGAGGGAGAAAACCGATCCCGTATGATGAACCTCCTGCACCTCGCCGAACCGGAACCCGCTCGTTCGTTTCTCGTAAAATCGCTGGGAAATTCGCCCGGGGACGAGGAGGCCGCCGATGCCCTTCGGGAACTTGCCCGCGTGGCCCGAAGGGAGGACCGCCCGGTGCTGGATCCTTATTTGAACGCCGAAGCTCCCTTTCTTCGATCCCTTGCCGTGGGCGTTCTCGGATCCATCGGCAACCGGGAGGATTTTGACCTCCTCCACAACCTGCTCGGCGATCCGGATTACTGGGTTCGTTACCGTTCCGCACTTGCCATGATGGATCTGGACGGTGTGGAAGAGGAAGAGGTCAAACGAATTCTTGAGAACCACGAGGACCGGTTTGCCCGGGACATGCTTCGACAGGTCATTTACCGGAGGGATGTTCAGGGATCATGAATTATTTTCTGGTGGGCCTGGACTGGTTGTTTCTCCTGTTTTTTCTGGGAATAAATATTGGATATCTGCTGTTGAACATGGTCTCGCTTTTTACGATTGGTGCGCATATGGAACGGCACAGCCGGCGTTCGCTTCCCGGATACCGCTCGGAATTCATGCCGCCGGTCAGTCTTCTGGTCCCGGCCCATAACGAAGAAGGCTCCGTTGTAAAAACCGTAAAATCCCTGCTGGATCTTACCTATCCCGAGTTTGAGATCGTTGTTGTTAACGACGGATCGGACGACAACACGCTTGAGGTTCTCCGGGACGAGTACGATCTTCGTCTATCCCGGGACGTCTACCGGGAACAGATCGAAACCGAAGATGTGCACGCGATATATCACGCTCAAAATAAACCGAATCTTCGGGTGGTGGACAAAGAGAACGGAGGCAAATCGGATGCGCTGAATGCGGGTATCAATTTATCGGTTTTCCCTCTTGTTTGCAGCGTGGATGCCGATTCCATTATGGACAAGGAAGGAATGATAAATGTAATACAGCCGTTTCTTGAGGACGACTTCACCGTGGCTTCCGGGGGAACCGTCCGGGTGGCCAACGGGGGGGATATAGAGGGTCATTTAATGCGAACCCCACGCCTTCCCGAAAGCTTCCTTCCGTTGCTTCAGGTTATTGAATATCTGCGCGCCTTCCTTTTTGGTCGGTTGGGGTGGTCTCCGCTGAATGGACTGCTTGTCATTTCGGGAACGTTCGCCACGTTTCAACGAGACGTGCTGATCGAGATCGGGGGATTCCGACGGGACACGGTGGGGGAGGACATGGAAGTGGTGTGTCGTCTCCACAGAAAACTTTCGCAGCAGGGGGAGCGGTATCGAATATCGTTTGTCCCCGAGCCGATTTGCTGGACGGAGGTGCCGGATGACCTGGGAACCCTCCGCCAGCAGCGAACCCGCTGGCAACGCGGTCTTACGGAAAGTCTTCTTTTGAATGTCGGATTGCCGATTCGTGGGTGGGGAACCGCGGCCGGATGGCTGGCTTATCCATTTCTTCTTATTTTTGAATGCCTCGGACCGCTGTTTGAGGTAGGGGGATACCTCTACGTCATTCTGGGATTGATCTTTGGTTTTGTGTCCGTGCCGTATTTGATTGCTTTTTTACTGGTTGCGGTGGGGTTTGGATTTTTGCTGTCCCTTGTGGCCTTTTTACTTGAAGAAATATCTTTCGGGGTGTATCGGGAGCGGGGCAGCCTGTTTCGGCTGTGTATTGCCTCTGTGGTGGAAAATTTTGGGTACCGGCAGGTGCAGTCCCTGTGGCGATTGCACGGGCTGATCCTGGGTTTGTTCGGGAAGCGGACCAGGGGCGGGTGGCGAGAACGGGAAGCGATTGATCCCGATGAGGAATGAACGATCTATTCCCGCCCAAATTCACTCTGGGTTATGATCAAATTGTTGATAAATCCTCCAACCCTCTCTAAACAATTTAACAAAATTCATGAATCCCCATCGGTTTTTTGTTTCGGGCAACTCATAATAATTTTATGTAAGTTGATAAAATAAAAGAGGTTATAGGTCGAGTGTCCGGATAGCAGTTCATCAGGTGCGGGGGCTCCGTTTGCGGGAAATCCGGGGTACGCGAGCCGATTGCGGCAGCTGGACGAAGACGCCTTGTCCGCCGTGATTGATGCATTGGCGACAAAAAATGACTGCGTTTCACGTCAAAACGGGACGTTTTTTCGAACATGAGTCGACACCCGGCCGTCTGTTCCGTCATCAAAACATTTAAAAGCCATGCCGGATGGCTTTCTGGGGGAATCAATTACTTCGCAATCTCAAAAATCCGTTTTTACGGAGTTTATTTCGTCCCAATCCCGCGGAAATCGTCCTGGTGGTGCACTCACTGGTACACCATCCCTTTTTAGATCGGGGTCTCGTTCCGGGGTCGATCAAACGTTCTGTTGTTCATTACGTAAATGAAATGTGGGGACATCTATATACCCCTCGGCCAACCCGGGTCTGTGTTTTGATGCGCCTACAGTGTTTTGTTTTGACGGTTCCTTCATTGTATGCTTCGTTATAAGGCCGATCGAGGAATTCAATTCGTTTGATCCGGCGTGCTATCCTTTGATAGGTGTTACAAAATACAGGTTTTCTACAGTGAAAATGATAAATAATAAAAGTTTGTATCGCAGCTGGTTGTTGAAGTGTGTACTGTTTTTCGTGTCGTTTTCCCTCATTCCGGTTGTAGCGGACATCGATGCGGTGGCCCCACCGGGAATGCCTCACGGCTGGGATCGGCCGGTTCCTCCTCCGGAAACCCCGAGCGGAATGTCCGGTGATAACAACGAAGGACATAAAACAAGGGCGGGCGCGAAACCACCGGTGAAAATTGATGCGGTGATGAGGTTTAACGTGCTGAAAGGATTTTATACGCCGGATTTACCGAACCATATTAATGTGTCCCTTCCGGAAACCGAAAGGATACCACCGAGCTGGCAACGGCGGGGCACCGGTACGGGGGAGGGCAAGAAAAACACACCGATGGACTGGAATTTCATTCCGTCTTATTCTCCTTATGTCGTGATGAACGGAATGGCGTTTACCATAATGGAAAAAATGCATCCGGAGACGACCTCAAAAGCGGCGGTTCTCTCCCACCTAATTAACATGGGGTATCCTGCCGTGGAGGGAGCGAAGGCGGCCCGGGCCTACGGAAATGAAAAACTCGTGAAAAAGCTTGAAAAATTGGTGGCCCCCATTCCGAAGAAACGTCCGACAGCTCCGGAAGGTGAAACCCCGTACGAAACCATGCTGAACCGGCTGGTGGTCACGGAACTGGTCTCCGGATTCCCAACGTCGGGCAATCCGGGGTACGGCAGCCGGCTTCGACAGCTGGGCGAAAAGGCGCTTTATCCGGTCCTCAGGTCGTCCCGGGAGGATCACGTGTTCTTAAAACGAAACGCGACGGCGTTTCTCCGAAAATTTCGAAAACGGAAAGCAGCCGCCCGGCTTCGCGAGATCGTGAAGAACTGCCGTGACAGTGTGGTAAAAATTCGAGCCATCCAGGGGTTGATTCGACTCCGTGACAAGAAGGCGATGGACATTTTCGTTGACGGCCTTTCCTCCCGCTCCCCGGTTGTTCAGTCCATATCTGCTTATGGCCTCGGTTTTGTCGGTACGAAGGAGCAGATTCCGGATATAATTAGCGCCGCACGTGGTGGCAACGTGGACACGCTCTGGGCCTGCCTTCCCGCTCTGGCCCGCATCGAGGGAAAGGATGATCGGGTTCAGGATTTTGTCACCGGTTTACAACTTCCCAACAGCAAACGGAAAGTGCTTGACGAGATGGTGGCCCTCGCCGCCGCCGCCCATGGGTCGTCAAAGGCGGAAAAATTTGTCAAAAAGCGACTGAAAAGCAACGACGAATCGTTTTCCATGGCGACGCAGTATCTGCTTGTGGACGTGCTCAGGGAATTGGACGGTGGCCCCGGGTTATTGAAGGAAATGGCGTTTGGCTCCCTTCTGAAAGGCAATAAGAAGAAAGGTCCCCGAAATCGTGGATCCCGCTTCTGGCGCCGCACCGCAAATTACGCCATTTCGAAATTTCCGGAGTCGGGTGTGCCGGACAAGGTGATGTCCGAATTCAAGGAGGAGCTCAAGAAGGCGCTGGACGGACGCGTAACCTCCGCGAGACCGGTTGTGTGTTTCCTGAAACTTGGCCGTCTTGATCCCGAACAGGCCGAGGACATTGCACTGGAAAAAATGAAGTCCTTCGGCGAGGAGAACAAACGACGAGGGCCGCGCCGGCGGAGAGGAGGCGGTCCGAACGCCAACCAGGCCAGCTTTATCCAGCAGGCCCTGGGATTGATGGGCAAACACGAAAAACTGACCGTTGACGTGCTCCTGAAGGTGATCAAGAAAGCACGGAAACACGACTTATACGCCCACCGGGAGGACGGCGGAAAGGATCCCTGGAAGAGGGGCAGTGGCAAGTGGCGCGTCTCCGGAAACTGGCCCGGACTACTGGAACAGGCTTTGAAAACCCTGGGTGCGAACGTGGATGATCCGAATGAAAAGGTGCTTTCACTTCTAAAGGATCTCCTGAAAAGTGACAAAAAAGCAGTGCCGGGCGTGGCCGCGCTTTCGCTCGGGTTAATGAAACGGAGGAAAACGGCCCCAATACTGTCGAATCATCTAATGGATGAAAATCCCTGGGTCCGGGCCTGCAGTTACATTGCCCTCCGGCGGATGACCGACAACACAAAGGAGGCGTATCAGGCCGACTGGATCTACGGCGAGAAATCGAAACGGAAACAGGCCGCGAAGAAATGGAAAAAGCTGGTCAACAAAAAATACGGAAGTGAGTAACATTCGACATCGGGTCCGGGCAAGCGGTAATATCTGAACAGAGATGTTTTGATCTCCCTGTTCCCACGGAGATCGTCGGATATGGAATGGCTTTTTGGCAGTAGTTGGGTGTTTGCCAATTCAACATGATGACATCGTGGCGTACCGATAAACCATTCGCTTTCCTTTCGTTTGTTCTGGCGTTCTTCTCCGTGCTGGTGCTTCTCAGCTGCACCTCCACGCTGCGAAAAGGGGAGGGCGGTACCCGTTCTAATCGAGATGAGGTCCGGTGGAGCATGGGCAAAATGGCCCGGTCCGTGCGGGAAATCCAGTATCTCAGTGGGACTGATCCTCTGAAGGAACAGGAGATCAAAAAACGATTGAAGGCCATTGAGGAACAGCTTCGCTCCGTTCGTGGCCACCGTATGGCGAGGTATCCCGAGGATCTCAACATCACGTTTCGGGAGGGCGTAAATTCGGCAATCCAAACCGTTGGGGATCTTCGGGACAAAGAGTGGAACACGAAGAACATCGGTCCCCGGTATCGAACGCTGACGAACACGTGTGGTTCCTGCCACAAGTTGATCCACCCGAAAGTGGACGAGGTGGTGGATCTGAAAAAGGTCATGCCGAACGTCACGGCATCGACCATGGAACGGCTTTCAGAGCCCGCGGAATCTTCCTGCGGAAGCTGTCATCCGGATGTCCTTGAGGAGTGGAAATCGACCCTCCACAGCAACGCGTGGTCGGATCCCATTTATCGCATGTCGGCCACGGTTAAAGACAGCGACACCATCAAACGGGAATGCCGTCCCTGTCACTCACCAATGCCGGTGTTGTTTGAGGAGTATTCGACGGACTATGGATATCGACCCCGGTTCCGTCCGGTCAATAAGAAAGACTCAATTTCCTGCAAAACCTGTCACCTGCGGCCCGATGGAACGGTGGCCGCGCGGCGTACCGTGGATGCACCCTGTAAGCCGAGACGGGATCCGCGGCTGTTGAAACCCGAATTCTGCGGGTCCTGTCACAATCCGACCCATAATGCATATACCGAGTGGCGATCCAGCAAAGCATACAAAAAAGGAAAAACGTGTTCGGACTGTCATGCAGAAAAAGTAAGAAGGACCACCAAAAGCGGGAAGACGAGAAAGGGTCTCAGTCACCGTTGGAAGGGAGGATTTGATGAGTCGTTTGTCAAAAAAGGACTGGACACCGAGTGCCAATATATTGAGAAGAAAAACCGGATTATCCTGTCCCTTGCCAACAAAACGTCCCACAAATTTCCCGGGGAAGTGCCCGCACGGTCACTGAACGTAAAATTTCGTGCGGTCAATGAAGACGGAGAACAGGTCTGGCTGGAACGAATTCACATCAAACGACCGGCCAAAACGGAAGTCGGGGAGAGGGACACGAGACTGAGACCCGACGAGGTACGGACCATCAACCGGGAGGTTCCGGAGGAGGCGGTGAACGTAACCGTTGAGGTAAAATTTCAGTCGTCACCGTTCTCGATGGAACACGATTGGTATGACCTCGGATCCTGGACGTTTGACGTGGATTGATCTCCGGATTTAACGGCCGGTAACAACCGGTAGGGTCGCTCGTTTCAGGAAGAGAAGGGCGAACGCGGTTTCGCATACTGCGGGTTTCTTGCTCCACTTGCCGCCTTTGGCACCCCAGCCGCCGTCGTCACGCTGGTTTTCAACAAGGGCCCATGCGCCGTCTCTGTACCAATCGTGTCCGCCGAATTTTCGGATCCGGGTTCACATCATCGCCCGCTCGATCCCGTACAGGTCATAAAAATGACCATGTCCCCTTCGAGGTTTCGGTTTCTTCTTCTTCACGGGATATTGGCCGTAATTTTCCTGTAGCCAGGCCACGCCGTCGTAAATTGCTTTTCTGGCCTTTTTATTCAGCTTGTCCGTCAGTCCATCCTGTTGCGAGAGGTGATATCTCGCGATCTGAACGGAGGCAATGCCGGCGGCCGTCATCTCGAGATTGTAGGGCCTTAATTTTCCATTATTGTTTGGCTTCTCCCGGTAACGCCATCCCCTTGCCCGCGGCTGGTGATCCGGTTTTTCCTTGTGCAAAATTGTTGAAATAGCGTCCGATCTCACCCTATGTTGCGGGGAAATGGAGCAATATCCCGGTTTCACCCGGGGCGTATCCTGACGTCACGAACGTTGTTCATTTACCGGATCAGGCCCATCGACATCGTCAGCTTATTGGTTCCAGCGAAAAAACGGGGGGCCCTTTTCCTTCGTTTTTTGCTTGTTCTTCTGGTTCTGCCGGGCGTTACGGGTTGTGTGTCCGGAGGGGGGCTGGAAAACTGGAAGGTGCTTGAGACCCCGAATTACGAAGTGTTTTTTCCGCCGGACAACGAAAAGAACGCCCGGCGCACACTGTATTACCTGGAGAAACACCGGAAGGACGTCAATAGAATCACCGGTCGTGATCGACCGGAAGACCGGCCGCAGATCACGGTGGTAAAGGAGGATACCGGTTTGTTCCCGAACGGGTTTGCAAATTCGGTGGCCGACAAAATTGGTCTGTTTACGGCACATCCGGGCACAAACAGTGTGCTGTCGGATTACCGCAGTTACGATCGGATGGTGGCCGTTCACGAACTCACGCACATTCAGCAGGACACGAATGTGCTGGGCGCAAGCCGAGTGCTGACGAACATATTCGGGAATCATTTCGGCCCCAATTTCCACTCTCCTCGCTGGTTATCCGAAGGGGTGGCCACGTACGCGGAATCCCAAACGGACCAGCACGAGGGACGGCTGAACGAAGGCTTTTTCGACGCCGTGGTTGCGGGGAAGGCCAGCGCCGGTCAAATGCCGTCGCTTCCCGAGGTCACCTACGATCATAACATCTATCCGGGAGGTCATTTTTACCTGTTCGGAAGCACATTTATCCGTTACCTCTCACAGAAGTACGGTCGGGAAAAAATAGGAGAATTTATTTCGGCGTACACGAAATATTTCTGGGTGCCTCTTCAAAATCTTTTGATTCCGCGGGCCAACATCGTCCCGGCCGGGGGGATGGATCGGGCGGCGGAGCGTACGTTCGGCAAATCATTCTCGCATCTTTATGAGGATTGGCGGAAACACGAAGAAGAGAAAAACGAAGATTGGGAGATCGATGGTGCCCCGGTTGTGGAAACCAACCGGGGGGTTCTCTCCAATCTCACGGCCGCGAACGGCAACCTGTATTATTTTCGAACGAAGGTGAAATCCGTTTCCCCGTACCATTATCGCCGGGTTTCGCACCTGGTCGAATACGATCCGGAATCGGAGGAGGAGAAGGTACTCACAACCTTCCGGGAACCGGACCTCGGACGAATGCAGGTGGTTGACAATAACCTTTATTTTGCGACCCGGGAAATTGAATGGGGTTTTCAGAATTACACGATTCTTGGCTGGGGAGGGACCGCCACCGTGAAAAAATACGACCTGAAAACCGGGGATGTGGAGGAGCTTTTTCAGGATCAGGTTCATGATTTTGTGGTCGGAGAAACCGGTGGGATTTTGTACGCCCGCGAGCGTCGAAACGAATATGGAACCGAACTCTGGCAGTATCATCGCGGCGAGCGAGAAAAACTCACGACGGTTGACGAGCTCGTCGGGGAACTGCATCGGTATCAGGATCGGATCATAGCGGTAAGCAAAACAAAAACCAGCACCTGGGACATTACGGAATTGGACGTGGAAGAAGGTTCCTTCAGTCCTCTTCAGGCCACCGCGCACGCGGAGAAATTGGTCACCGTTTCCGGCGAATATCTGTATTTCCGGTCCAATTACGAGGGATATCCGGCCGTCTACCGGCGCAGTTTCAAAACGGGTAACGTCCAGAGAATGACGGATGGCGGCTATGCGTCGGAAGGGGTAACGGTCGAGAACCGGTTTTATTTTCTCTCCGGGGTGGTGGATGGTATGGGGCTTTACAGAAATAACGGGTCACCGGCTTCTTTTGATTCCCCGGCCACCAAACACCAGGAAGGCAGCGAGGATGTGTCTCTTGAGGACCTGGACGTTCCGGTAACGGAGAAATCGGCGTTTGGTTCCAATTTTGCGGAATTGGTTCCCCCGAACCGACGGTTTTTGCCGGTGCCGGCCGCCGGTCAGGATGCGCTCGGCACCAACCGTTACGTGGTTAATTTCTCCTCCGGGGGAGCGGAGGTGGCCTGGACCACCGGGATGTTCCGGCCGGTTTCGGTGTCCCTGCTCTCCTGGTCGGATTTTGACGGAGACGAGGAGTCAAGGGCCCGTGCCGCGTATCCGCTCTACCGGTCGCTGCAGTCCGGACTGTCCGGGATGACCGTTGATGTGGAAACGGATTTTGACGAAATTTTGCCCGGGGCGCAGCTGTCGTTCGATTACGCCGATCACCGGGTCTCTCTCCGACAGCAGATCAAGGTGGATGCGGAAGAGGCGTACAACTCCGGAATAACGTACAATTACTGGGGAACGTCCGGGGGGGTTACATTGACCGGTGGCGTTTCCAACGAGTTTGATCTGCGAAGACGGGATCGGGAATTCGAGATCGAAGAGGTGGATGAAGAGGCGTACACAAACCGGGCGAGTGCGGAACTCATCCATAAACTATTTGAAGTGCGGTCCGGGTTATGGAATCCCAACTTTTTTCTCGGGGACGTGTACGCGGGGCCGTTTGTGGATTGGACCGAGCGAGGCGGCGTGGAAAAACGAAGCGGGGGATTGCAGTTTAAACTGGAGGCCGGGGTGGCAAATTATCGGATCACGCCCACCATCGGTGCGGCCTTCTCGACCGACGAGGAGGA
>CAZOLI010000039.1:16595-21838 GCA_964580675.1 uncultured Planctomycetia bacterium | reverse complement strand
TGGCCCGGACGGAGTTACCTTGATGCCTGTCGAAACGAACAATTCGACGGGACCGAACAACAGGAAACAACGGGGGAAGACGACGATGAACGATATGGGCTCCGGGCGCGAATCGGCCTTGAACAATTGCTCCTCGGCAATCGGAACAGTTTCACCATGGAATATCCCTGTCACAGCCCGCAGGAAAACCGTTGGTTCCTCCTGAGAGCCCGGGGGTTTACGGCACAGAACAGCCGGTGGGCCGTCATCAGTCACATCAACATCTCGGGGCGCCGGAAAAAAGAACAGCGATTGAAATACCTGGTATCCCACGATCCCCTCACCGGCCTCCTGACCAAAAAACACTTCAGGAAGCGGCTTTCCTCCGAAATTTCTCGTGCAAAGCGGTACGGAACGGAGTTGTCCGTCTGTATGTTGGACATCGATTACTTTAAAAATATTAATGATCAGTACGGACACCTCACCGGTGACGACGTCCTGCAGAAGGTGGGAAATATTCTGACGAAGGAAGTTCGAGAAAGCGATGTTGCAGGACGATTTGGTGGAGAGGAATTCGCCCTGGCATTCCAGGAAGCAGATCCAGATACTGTTGAGTCGATGGCCGAGCGAATTCGCACCCGCATCGAGAACTCCCTGTTCGAGGACGATGGTGAAGAAATCAACGTAACCGTCAGCATCGGAACATCCTCCCTGACGGCCGGAGACGACTCGCCGGACGATCTCCTCAAACGGGCAGACGAAGCACTGTACCGGGCGAAACAGACCGGTCGAAACCGGACGGTCGCCAGTTCTTCGTCATAAGGTTCAGAACGACTCATTCTCCGGGGCTGGTTCTGACCGATCAGGCCCCCGAAAATGTGCAATATCCATCAGACGGATCCCCCCCTTCACCTCTTTCGTTCGGAACTGATTCAGAGAACAGGATCATAATCCGCCGGATTTCCCATTCCGACCTCCCGGCCAAATTTTGTTTCCCCTCCAGATGACACGGTTTTTTCAGTCATTGATCCCGGGCCGTCCGGGACGTTCCGCGGATTCTGAATTGCCTCTCGGACACTACTTATTTTACAATACACGGCTGGATCCGGTTCTCTACTTGCGTTTAAGAATCCTCATGCCCAGCGTTATCTCCTGCCCGTCGTGCGGCAAAGAATGGCCGTCGGACCTTGATCTCAAATACTGCGGGGAATGCGGAGCCGACCTGACCTCCAGCCGGCCCGAAACGGTCGTGAAGGAACGGCGCACCTTAAACGTGTTGTTTGCCGACATCTCGGGGTTTACAGGCTTCACCGAGGGGAAGGATCCCGAGGCGGTTAAGGAAACCCTCGATCAAATGTTCTCCCGGCTTGGAGAGATCGTCGACAATTATGGTGGTTACGTCGACAAGTATTTGGGGGACGGGATCATGGCCATCTTCGGTGCCCCGGAAGCCCACGAGGACGACCCTCTTCGTGCGGTCCGGGTGGGCCTTGAAATGATCGAAGAAATGAAGTCCTTTCGAAACCAACCGCTGGATGAAAACCAGAGACCCGACCGTGAGGGAGGGGTTTCCAAACACCACGAAGACACCAACCTCTCCCTCCGCGTCGGCATTAACCGTGGAGAAGTGGTCTGGAGCAAGGTAGGCGGCGGGGACTATACCGCCACCGGCGACGCGGTCAACGTCGCCAAGCGGCTGGAAACCGAGACCGATCCGGACACCGTCATGGTCTCCCACTCCATTCAGAAACACACACGCGACCGGATCCGGTACCGCCAACTGAACCCGATTCAATTGAAGGGACGGGAGGGAATGGTCCAGCCATATCTGGCCGAGGAACAGAAGGAGCATCTGGGACCCCTCAAAGAGACAGCCGGCGTGACGGCCTCCATGGTGGGCCGGGATGCTGAATTCCGGCGGATCGTGGATCGGTTTGAAGGAGACGGTCCCTCCTTTCTGGCCGTGACCGGAAAGGCCGGAATCGGCAAGTCGCGGTTGCTCCGGGAATTCGAGGAGTACCTGGTGGAGTATGACACGGTGGTGGTGCTGGGGAGGGGCTCCGCCAGCCCCCACAGCGACGTGCTCCGGGAACCCATGGGGAATCTATTGCTTGCCAAGGCGGACACCGGCCGCGCGGATCCGGACGCTGGAGAAAAGGTGGTGGAGAAGATCATAGCGGACTTTGCCGGAAGCAAATACGACAAAACGAAACGGGAAAACTTCGCCCACCTCATGGCCCTATCCGTCGGTTTGGAGTTGCCGGAAACGCGGGTCAAGGAAATGCCGGCGAAGCGAAAACGGGAAGAAACGCACTTGGCCTGGTCCCACTGGATCAGCGAACGCCAGGAGGATCAATCCCTTGTTCTGATGTTTGAAGACCTGCACTGGTCGGGGCCGCCGACGCTTCAACTGCTGGAGCACCTGGTCACGCATTTTCGGGACGAGAGCAACGAACGGACGGACCTGACCGTCCTGACCAGCCTTCGACCGGAGGGAGAGGTACCGGACGGATTTGAGAGAATGGAACTGACCGAACTCTCCCGGGAGGCCTGCCGGCGGATTGCCGAAGAAGTACTGGGAAAACCGATAACGGATGAATTCGAATCGTTCCTGGCGAAGGAGACGGCCGGAAACCCGTACTTCGTCGAGGAGATGATTCGGTACCTGCTTGAGGGGGAACGAATCACCGAAACGTCGAACGGTTATGACCTGACCGAGGAGGATAAGGAGGAGGGGGAGGAGGTGCCGGACACGCTGAACGGACTGCTTGTGGGCCGGATCGACCGGTTGCCGGAGGAGGAGAAGGAAACCCTCAAAACCGCCTCCGTTGCCGGGCGCCGGTTCTGGATGCACCTGCTGGAGGAGGCGCTCGACCGTGAGGCCCGCCAAGAAGTGGAGGCCCTGTCGGGTCGGGAGATGGTGTTTCGAAGCGAGGAGTCCGAGATTCCCGGGGACCTACAGTACATCTTTAAACACGCTCTGCTTCGGGACTCGGCCTACGGGTTGCTCACAAAAAAAGCGAGGGCAAAGCTGCATTCGGTGTATTCATTAAAACTGGAGCAAATCGCTCGTGCACAGAACTCTTCACAACCGCCGAAAGAAGGCAGGAGCCACGACCGTAATGGAGCGGCCTCCCCTCCTCCACCGCCGGAGGAAAAGAACTCCGATAAACCAACCGAACCCCTTCCTGACGGTCGGGACAACGAATCGCGGCCCACGGTCAATCGATCAATCCTCGCCCTGGCCGCCCGTCACGCACACGAGGCCGGTGAGGAAGAACGTGCGGGGGAACTCTGGATCGAAGCCGGAAAAACAGCCCTTGAGGAGGATCAGTACGAGGAAAGTCTTTCCATGACCGGTCCGGCCCGGGAAACACCATATCACCGGGAGGCAAGATTGCTTGCCGCAAAAGCCCACCGCAAACTCGCCCGGTTCGATCGGGCGATGGAGGAACTGAGAAACGTCACAGGAGAAGAAATGACCGATAACCAGGACACCCGCAGGCGAATCCTCGAGGCCGAGGTGCACCTGGCAAAGGCAAAACCCACGAAAGCACGAGAGGTACTCGGCAACCTGGACACGGCCGCGTTGCGAAATTCCGAGCAAATGCGTGCAAAACAGATAAAGGCCAGTACCCTTCGTCGATTGGGTGAGTACGAAAAATCCCTGAAGGAATACGAGAAGTTGCTGCAGCTTGCTGAGAGGGAGGGGAATCAAAAGAAGAAAGCAGACGTTCTCAACGGAATTGGCGTCATCAAATTGAATCTCGGGAAGCATAAACAAGCCATGGAGCGCTTTGACTCCGCCCTTCAGATCAGCCGGGAAATAGGCGATTTACGCGGCCGGTCCGTTTGCCTGAACAACATCGGGCTCGCGAACTTGAACCTGGAGGAATTCGGCCGTGCGAAGGAGAATTTTGAGGACGCCCTGCAAATAAAAAGGGATATCGGGGATCGTCGAGGAGAAGCCCTCGCCCTGAACAACCTCGGCATCGTGCACAATGATCAGTTCGAATGTAAAAAAGCCCTGGATCATTACGAAAAATCCCTTTCCATTCTCCGTCAGATCGGTGATCAAAATGGGGAGGCATCCTGCCTGAACAACATGGGAAATATCTTCAGGAAACTTGGCTCCTACGAAAAGGCAAAGGAACAGTTCGAGTCCTCGCTGAACATTCGTCGAACCATCGAGGGACAACATAAATTAACGTCATTGCTCAATAACTATGCCCAACTCAACAAGGAGATTGGACAGTACGGGAAGGCCCTCCAGCAGTTAACGAAAAGTGAGGAAATCAGCAGGAAGGTCGGAGCAAGGGCCAAACTGATAAGCTCACTTACCGGGCGGGTGAACACCCTCATTGAAACCATCCTCGCAAAGGACGCCATCGCTAACCAGGAGGAGGAGACGTACGACAACAGCCGGGAAAAAATAGAAGCAATTCTTTCGGAAGCCACGGACGTCGCCGGGGACCTGAAATCCCCGGTGAATTTGACACAGGTTCTTCTTCCTTCGGCCCGACACCACCTGATAAACGGAGAAAAACAGGAAGCGGAAAATAAACTTCAGGAAGCGCGGACCATCATTGAAGAAGAGCGTGATCCGGAAAAGCACTGGGAATACCTTCGCACAAAAGCAGAACTTGCTCGTGAAGCGGGAGATTCGGACCGTGCCGACCGGGCCGCCGGAAAGATCATAAAACGAGCAAAGGCAAACGATTTACAACCCTGGATCGCCCGGGGCCACTACCTGGCCGGCGATTACAATAAGGCCCGTGACATCGCCGGGGAAATCGGGTTTCACTCTCTTCTTTTTCGCATGCAAAATGAACGTGTGCTGGATCCCGATCCTTCCTGATTCCTTCACCCCAGATGGCCCTACCGGTCGAGAATCCTGAAATTTTATGAACATTATCGCCGCTCTGTGCACTATAGAAGGGAGAAAGGTCCGTTAAACGCTCGCTATTTGCCTGAAGTTCGCACCGAAAACCCCAAAAATGTCCACTTCATCTCTGGATGACGCCGGTGACCATGAATTGATGGAACGGATGCGGAAAGGCGAGGAGGCCGCACTTCGTGTACTGTTTGACCGGCACGCCGAAAAACTGCTGAATTACGGGGTCAAATTTTGTGGCCGCCCATCCCTCTCCGAAGACGCTCTGCAGAACACGTTTCTCTACCTGTACAGGAAACGACATGAATACCAACCGGACGCCCCATTAACCGCACTTCTATTCAAAGTCATGCGGAACGAACTCCTGAAC
>CAZOLI010000039.1:0-16495 GCA_964580675.1 uncultured Planctomycetia bacterium | reverse complement strand
AGATCATTAAACCCCATGAACGTCATAAAATCGCTCTGGACAACGGTCACTGGATCCAAAAACAGTCGAAAACAGGAAGACGAGCTGTCGGCCTGGAAACTCTGGTTCGGCCGATTCGTGCGGGGTTCCATCGTTTTCATGGTTCTCTTCGCCGTTACCTGGCTGGCGTTGAATCACTTCTGGCGTAAGGAGTTTGAACAACAACTTCATGAAGCACGGGAGTCCGGCCTCTACAAACCGATAGAACAGGTCGAAAGAGAACACATGGATCACTATCCCGACCGGTCCTATTACGATAAAACCGATCCCGTTCTCCAGGCCGACGCACACGAAAAATTGAGCAATTGGAATCAGCAAGCCGAAAAAAAACTTCGCTACATGGAGGCTTACGAAAACGATCGTAAAACAGTCATCAAAAATCTCCTGGAATCCGTGAAGAATCACCAGGATGAAATTGACCGCCTTATCCAGGCAGACCCGAAACCGGCGGCCCTCCGAATTACGCAGGGATTAAGCACCCGGCTTCCCCATGTTCAACACTTTCTTTTCCACGCCGAAACGCTCTACCACTACGGCCACGTTCACCTCCACGCGGGGGATCCGGAAGAAGCCATTCGTGCAATGAAGGGAATACGTAAACGGCTAAACGCCATCCAGGCGGATCCGTTCCTGATATCATTTCTTTCCGGATCCGTCATATTTGAACACCTCTGGAAGCTGGCCACTACCTACATCAAAAAACATCCGGCAAAATCGGGGAACAAACTGTCGTTTCTCCCTGACCGGCTGGACCCGAAATCCTGGAGGGATCAATTCAAACGTGTCATGAAGACGGAGTTTGCCGTCGCCGTTCAGGCCGCAAACGAGCTAAGCATTCGATGGATGAAAAGCCCCTCTAATCTTAAACCCTGGGAACGGAAGTCAAATCCCATTGCCTTCGCGTTAAAACCATATTACGAAAAAAGCAAGGCGGCCATGGTTATGGACTACAAACAAAGCCTCCTCCACCTTTACCCCGATGACCCTCTTTACAAACACCATTCAGAAATCCGGAAATCTCACAAACAGGTCGAAGGGCGGACAGGGGGCTTTTTCCGAAAAATGACCCGGCTCATTTTCCCCGATTTCCTTAAAGGCCGGCAATCACTTGCCGAACAGGTGGCCCGTATTCACCTGCTGGCCATCGCAATTCGGGCGGAGAGAAACCGGAATGACGACGGGTCCCTTCCCGATCCCCTTCCGGGTTACCGGAAGAAATTGGATCCGTTTTCCGGGAACCCGTTCAAAACAAGACAAACAAAAAATTTCGTCGTTCTATCTTGCTCCGCATCCAGCAGCGAAGGTGAAAACGAGTCCGTGGAAAACGGCAAAACAATTCAGATTAAATTGAAGAAAAAACGATAATGTTGCCAAGGTCTCAAAACTTCGTCATCGAATTCAATTCACGAAAAAACCATTGAGAAACCCTTCGGAATCAAAGTCAGTTACGGTTTTTTTGCATGAACAGAACCTGGTCCCTGTCCTTGTTATATCCCTCCTTGTTCTGAGTTTTCTACCTGTGGTTCTCACGCAGGCCCAGGATCAGAAAAAAGTAGCGGCGTGCCAGAACAACCTCCGTCAGCTGGGGACGTACGCCCTGACGTACCAAACCGATGTCCCCCCAAAATTTTGCCCCCGCTGGACGGTGGTGAATTTGCTTCAAACTGGGGAGACTTCCTCCGAAACGTAAAAATCGGCGGGGAAAAATGGAAAGAAATGTCGAACGGTCTCTATGTGTGTCCCGTGAAAGGAGGAGATCCATCTAAGACAAGAAATGATTACATGTGGGGGAATCCGGCAAACAAAGATTGTTTTCCATACGGCACCCTATCGGACGCCCTGGCACCGAGCACGCCGATCGCGGGCGACACGGTGATTGGCAATTCCTCCTATCACGGCAATCTGCCGACTAAAGTGAACATTCTTCTTTTTGGCGGGAGCGTGCAAACGGTTAAACCCGATTCCGACTACTTCAAAAAAGCGTACGATCAGAACTGCCTGCGAAGGCCGGAAACATTTACACCCGGCAAGTATGGCTCTCTTGAAGCAACGCCGGATCAGGCACGCCTCCTCACGATTTCCAGCAGTGGAACGGCCTCATTGCTTGACGGTGAGAACCTGAAAAAACAATCGATCCCGGCTTTTGAAGACCGAAACATCCAGGCCATATCGGTCTCTCACAAAGGCAATCTTCTGGCCGTTGCCGACGACCAAAACAATGTTCTTGTTTACTCCTGGAAATCGTCGGAAGTAACCCACAAATGGACCCCGGAAAGCGTGAACGCCATACAGGACCTTGCTTTTGCACCGAACGGCAAACGGTTGGTGGTTTCCTCCGGGACCACAGATTCGTTGCCCGTTTATTCGCTGACGGAGGAACAATCCGTAAAACCGCTGAAACGGCCTGAATCCACCGGCAACCCCACCACTGTCCGCTCCATTCCGGATCAAAACTGGATTGTGGGGGGCACGAAGGACGGATCCGTTCTCGTCTGGTCCCTGGAGGACGACGCCCACGAAAAAACGATAGGGGTCACCGATTCGGAAATTACTACACTTCAGTACGGGTCCTCGCCAAACCACCTCTTCGCCGGCACCGAAAACAGCATCTACCGCATCCACGTGAAGAAGAAGGAGATCACACGATTTCAGGACAAACCGGGCTCCGGTTTTGCCGTGGACGGGAGCAATAATCAGTTGTACACCGCACACGAAAAGAAGGAACACATAACCATCCTCTCGTCGAAAACCGGGGAAATCAAAGAAATCCTGAAGGTCGATCATGAATTGAAGCAATCGGAGAAACAGAACCTCAAAAAGCTCATCGAGCAGCTCGGCTCCAGACGAATCGAGAAACGAAAACAGGCGGAGAGGAAACTCCTGAGACGGGCCAAAACCCTGGATCCGGCCGGAATGGTTCCCTTTATCGAACAACGGATAACACAGGAAAACAACCCGGAAATTACTTCCCGACTGAAAAACATCCGGAAAGAAGCTCGGGAACAGTTTCACACCGATTCAGGAACGCTTCCCATTCGGGACATTCTGACAACTTCCGAAGGAGAGCAACTCTGGTACCTCAGCCGCACCGGTTTCCTGAAATATATTTCCACTGACGACGGGAAAACCCTGAAGAAACAGAACGTGCGGTAACCGAATAAGCCCGGGGAGGGGACACAGGATCCGACGCCCCCCCCCTCTTGAACCCTGTACCCGGCTTTAGGGTTATAATAAAGAGGTCATGATTGAGGAGAACGAAGACAATACAACAAACGGGACCTGGCTGGAAATGCTGACCGGGGTTCTCGCTCCACTGTTCGGATTCCTGGGACTGCCCCCCTGATGATACCTGATCCCACTTCTTTCCGCCCTGGGTCTGGGCGGCGTGGTATCGACGCATTTCATCGCCCCGTACCGCTGGGTGTTCTACGCACTCGCCGGAGGATTCGCCGTGTTCGGATTTTACGTCAATATCATCAAAAATAGATCCATGCTTAATACCACTGTTTACCTGGCATCGATTATCATTTTGTTACTTCTTGTGCTCCTGGGGTAACGAAAGTCTTGGAACGTTTGTACATCGGTGACGTGGCCGACCGAACAGGGATCAGCAAACAAACGATCCGGTACTGGGAACAAGAAGAGCTGCTCGAGGAACCCTACCGGTCGCCGACGTCCGGGTACCGTGAATATACACCCGGCGTCGTTCACCGGATCCAGTTCATAAAGAACGCGAAAAAGCTAGGATTTTCCCTGGACGACATTCGGGAGTTGCTGTCGATTCTCGAAGATCGGACGGACGTGCCGGAAGCCTTCGCCCGGAAGCTGACGCAGCGCAAAGAAGCCATCGAGGAGAAAATCAACAAATTAACGGCGATAAAAAATCTTCTTGAGGATCTTCTTGACGCCTGTCCGGAAGAGGGAACCGCCCGTGATTGTCCCTGTGTGGAAGAAATTGCCCCCGAGGGCCACCTGGAAGAATTCCTCCGCCCTTTTCAAAGAGAGAACCCGCCGGCGGACTAAAATCATGGATCGTTCGATCAATCCAACGCCAACAACCCGTACAGGAGCAAGCGGGATCATGTTGGCCCTCCTGTTTCTTCCGATCATGGCACCGCTTCTTCCGGCGCAGATTTTCACGGACGACGGCACCCCGATATCGCCCGAAACGCCGGAGCTACGAACAAAAGGCCGTTACCAGAACAACGAAAATGCGGAAGAGGCGTCCCTGACCGCCGAGCTGTCCCTTTCCGTGGACCCGACCCGGGAATTCCGTCTGGCGGTCCCGATGGAACGGCGCCGGATTCAATTCGAGGACGATGAAGGAAAGAAACAGCGTGACACGTTAACCGGTCCAGGGGACGTCACTCTTCGCTTCCAGCAGTCCCTCCAACAGACCGACCGGGTTATGGGCTCGGATCGACTTGCTCTGAACATATCAATGAACGCCCCGACGGGGGACGATAACCGATCCGTCGACGGCGTTCGAATCCCCCGCCGCTTACAGCTCGGGTCGGGAGACTGGACCGCCGGTCTCGGAGGGGTCTACACACGGGTCGAAGACCGGCATCGATTTTCGATCCAGGGAACGGTTCTGTACCACACGCGACATGACGGACTCCGGCGCGGAGAAGAGCTACACCTGGACCTGGCATACTGGTACCGACTTCTCCCGTCCAGCTTTGAACCGGATAACGAACAGAGGGAACTCCGGGGCGTTTTTGAGATCAACACGGAACACCGGCTTGAATCCAGAACGAACAATTCGGGACTCGGTGACAGCGGAACAAACGTATGGCTCTCCCCGGGACTTCAATTTTACGCGTCACCAACCATTCAGGTGGAGGGAGCACTGCAAATTCCGATCATCGAAGGAATCGACGACGCCGTCGGCGACCGACAAATCGCGGCCCAATTAAATCTTAAAATTTTATTTTAATGATTATGAACAACACAACGATCCGAATCCTTCTTTCGGTCACAGTGTCCCTTCTTCTTTTCAACTGTGCACAGAACAAAGCGAATCAGAAAACGGAACCAAACAGACAGGAGGAATGGATTCCAACAGCGGTTGTCGAACGGGTGGATATTCTGGCGAAGGGAATGGAGTGACTGCCGTGAAAAAAGGGCGTTCACGACGCCCTCACACGCCTGGAAGGCGTGCAGACCGTTTCCATCGATCTTCAGAAAAACCACGTGACCATCACCCCGAAACCCGCTTCAAAATTAACACTTCGTTCCATTCCCGAAGCCATTCGGAAGGCCGGGTTCAAACCATCCGATATGTTGATTCGCGCCCATGGCAACATTGTGGAGAAAGGCGAGGGGAAGATGTTTCGGTTTAAAAATACAGAAACCCGTTACCCGATCTCGGGAGTGTCAGAGCTAAAAACCGGGAGCGATATATTTCTGCCCGCGGGTGTGGAATTCGACGAAAAAACAATATGTCTCCAGTTCAAAGAACAAATATCATCGGAGGAATAATCTTCCGGAAAAACGGATCTCCAGGGGTCCCGATTAGGCTGGTATTCCGAGCAATATTCATTTTTAATAGAACCCGGTGTAAGCAATCGTGATTTCGCGTAGAATTCTCCACGTTATTCCTCTCCATATCGAATGCCTGATTATTCACTTTCCGGTTCACCCGATATCGCAATCATCGGCGCCACCGGTGCCGTTGGTCAGACCATTCTGAAGATCCTCGAGGAACGTGAATTTCCGTACCAGGATCTGGTTCCCGTGGCATCGGAACGGTCAAAAGGAAAGAAGGTTCAGACGGATGACGGACCGAAGAAAATAGTCACTCTCGGCGAAGTGGACTGGTCCGGGGTAGATCTTGCCCTCATGAGTGCCGGCAGTGATTTGAGCGCTTCCGCCACGCCCGAACTCGTCGAGGAGGAGGTGCTCGTTGTGGACAATTCCTCCGCCTTCCGTCTCCGGGACGGCACGCCACTGGTGGTGCCGGAAGTCAACTGGTCCCCGGAGGTGCTCGACCGGAATCCCATCGCCAACCCAAACTGTTCAGCCACCCAGCTTGTGATGGTTCTGAAACCGATTCTTGATCAATTCGGTCTCGAATACTGTTCGGTTGCAACGTACCAGTCGGTGTCCGGAGCCGGCGGAGGTGCGGTCGAAGAATTCAAGCAGCAGAAAAATCGTGATGGGGAATCATCCGAGTCACACACCCCCACGGAACAGTTCCGGGACCCTATTCCGGGAAACGTGCTTCCTTTTATCCCCCACGGCAAATCCGATGGCGTGTCGTTCGGTGATCACACCGGTGAGGAAAAAAAGGTTAAAGCCGAATCCCGAAAAATTCTCCGGGAACCGGATCTCCGCATTTCCGTCACCTGTGCACGGGTTCCCGTTGAAGTGTGTCATGCCCAGGCCATTCATCTCTCCCTCTCGATTCCGAATCCTGAGCCGGCGTCCATCCGTGCCTGTCTTCAGAAGTTTCCCGGAGTGGTACCGGTGGAGGACGAAAACCAGGCGAATTACCCACAGCCACGGAATAGAGCGGGAACGGATCCCGTATTTGTCGGTCGTATTCGACGGGACCCGGACCTCGAAAATGGAATAGCACTCTGGTCCGTGGGGGACAACCTGAGAAAAGGAGCCGCACTCAATACGGTTCAAATTGCGGAACATTTCCTGAAATAAATCCAACCCCGGATCCGGGATACTGTTCAAACGGTGGTTGTTCGTTCCGTCGGTGTTCCCGTCTCACGTATCCCCGGCTTTCACGTGATTCGATCCCTTACAGTTTCACGGAACGAAAAACAGGATATATACCGAATCCACAAACAGAAAGCAGCTGGTTATCGTATAATATCCCGCATCAAATGACCCCGTTGAATTGGTGACAGGGGAAGCCAATCATGTCTATTAACGTAAAAATTTGATGGAAAACAGTGTGATTTACGGGATATCTACGAAAATTTGTTGCAAAATCGCCGTGTTGATCGTATAATGGAACGGTATTTCTGGGGAGGGTGGTAACCCTCACCCCGAAGTACCTGCGTCGCAAACTTGCTGATCCGGTTGCAAAAGGGGCGAAACCTCGCAGAATGGCACAGAAAACCGAGAACAAAGAGAAACTATTTGGCCGCATTGCCCTTGAAAAAGACTTCCTCACACCGGATCAGCTCGACGAAGCCGTCACCATTCAGGAAAAAATCAAGAAAAAGAAAGGATCCGGCCCCCAGCTGGGTGAAATTCTGATTAAAAAAGGATACCTCCAACGGGAGGAAGTGGACGAGATCGCCAAAATTCAGGCCCGGCGATCCAGGCTTGATCGCATTCCCGGCTACCGTCTCAAAAAGAAACTCGGCGAGGGAGCAACGGGCGGGGTGTACAAAGCCTGGCAGATCAGCATGGACCGCCCCGTGGCCATTAAAATTCTTTCCTCAAACGTCAAAAACGACGAATCCTACATCAAGCGCTTTTTCCGGGAAGCGCGTTCCGTGGCCAAACTTAACCACGAGAGCATCATCAAGGGAATAGACGTCGGGGAAACCGACGGCATCTATTACTTTGTGATGGAATACGTGGAGGGTCAAACCCTCCGTGACATTATGGAGCAGGAGGGGACCATCGACGAGGAGCGGGCGGTGGAGATTGCTCTGCAAATTGCACGAGCGCTGAAACACGCGGCCCGGAACGACCTCGTCCACCGTGACATGAAACCGGAGAACATCATGATTAACGAGGATGGAAATGCCAAACTCTGTGATCTCGGTCTCGCCAAACGGGCCAACCGGGAAAAGGACTCTTCCCTCACCCAGACCGGCACCACACTGGGAACACCGTATTATATGTCTCCGGAACAGGCGACGGGAAACAACTCGATTGACATTCGAACCGATATTTACTCACTGGGTGCCACTCTCTACCACGCCGTAACCGGTGAGGTGCCGTTCGAAGGACAGACCCCAACCTCCGTCATCACAAAGCATGTCACCGAGGATCCCATTCCCCCGGAGGAGCACAATTCGTCCATCAGTCACCATTTCAGCAGTGTGGTGACCAAGATGATGAACAAGGAGCAGGAGGATCGATACAAACCGTCCGAACTGATTGATGATCTTGAAAACCTGAAAGACGGCAAACCGCCTCTGCACGCGGAGAAGAAAAGCCGGCACAAAAATCTGTCTTCCGGGAAACGGCCTTCGGCAACCAAAAACAAAAAAAGCCAGGGAGGAGTTGAGCAAAAATCTTCCTATGCCGTACTGACGCTTTCCATCGCCGTTCCGGCCGTACTCCTGATCGGAGGAGCTTTTCTGTTCTTCGGTGGACAATTCGGGAAGGATACCAATCCGGATAAACAATCAGCGGCGGTCCCCTCGCCGGATTCGCCGGACCGGGATCGGAAAAACCAGATGGATCAGGACGGGGAACAACCACCGAACAATCAGAACAATGCCGACGGGGACGACGATGGAACGAACAAAGGAGACACGACAAACGACAGTGGTCCGGCCGGTTGGTTTCAGGACCTGAAAAAAGAGGTGGACACCTTTGAAGGGCCTCCTGAAAAAGCCCGGGATCTGATTGATCACATCGATGATTTTCACCTCCAGCACAGCAATACGCAGTGGGAGCTGAAAGCCGACAGACTGCGTGATCAATTTCTCAAGGAACAGGCCCGGACGTACTACAGCGCCCGGAAGAAAAAGGCCGAACAATTACTGGAAAACAACAAACTTGCCCTTGCGTATCAGGTCTGGGTAAACTTCCCGAACTTCTTTCTGGAAAACGAAATCAAGGAGCGGGTCTCGAAGCAAAAAAAGAAACTCTGGAACCGCATCCGAAACGAATTTTCCTCCGCAGTCGATAACGTGAAGGAACACCTCAAAAACGAGAAATTTGACAAAGCGAAAAATATACTGGCGGGACTGAATTCACATACCCTCAAGGGGGTGACGCCCGAGCTGCACAGGAAACGAATGGATATGATTCAGAAGGTAAACAACAAAGAGGAGGATTTCCTGGAACAACAGCGCGAAAGATCGGAGGACAATTACAAAAAGTTCACCAACAAATTCAAGAAATCCGTCAAATATAAACTGCTTTCGGTGAAGCCGGACCCGAATGACGACGTCAACCCGGATGAACTCAAAGCACCGGAAAAACTGATAAGCTCTTATTCATCGAAGGACAAAATGCCGTTAAAGGAATATCGAAACCGGATATCTCCTTTTAGGGAGGACCTGAAAAAACTCCGGGAGTTCCGCTCCTGGGTTCGGGAGGGCTTCGATGATTACATGGAGGAATTTCCCGAGGAATCACGTACTGTAAAAATTAATAATCTGGATTTCGTCATCAAGAAACGGGAGCAGAACACGGTTTTTCTTAACCACAAAGACCAAGTGAAGTATCAGTGGAAGTTCAGTAAGTTTACACTGAACAGACGGATTTTATGGGCTCTCCGAAGCCTTGACGAGGAAAATTCGGAACACCAGATGCTGCTTGGTCTGGTTCATTTTTACGGGGACCAACACAAAAAAGCCAGAAACTGGTTCCAAAAAGCCAGCAAAAACAACAAAGACCGGGCCGCCCATTACCTCAACCTTCTTAAATCCGGTTCGGTTCCGGAGAGTTCGAATAGTGGAAACCGGGGACAAAAATCCAGAAACAAAAATACCCGGAACAGAATCCCCGAACGAAATCAATCGCGCAAACAAAAAATTAAAAACCTCTTTTCCGGAGACGTATCCTTTCCCGAGAAGGGTCTGACAAAAATTCACTACTCCTTCTCCAGCAAAAAACAGTTCAGTAACGACTGGCTGGCACGTCCCATTGGCTCCAGGGGCAATGCGGAATTTTCGTACGTCGGGGAGAAGAACCTGGTTGTTGCCCGGGATGAACGTGGGCGATTTTTGCATCGGGCGCCGATGAACGATCGGGCGATGGTAAAATTACAACTTTCCACACCCTCAGGCCGAAATTTCGGGGCCCTCATTTCGTCAAGAGAATCTCGCGGATATGGAACCAACTACATAAAAGTACCCGGGGGAAGAGGTCGACGCAGAAAACGAAAAGGAAAGGGTCTCTTTTACCTTTCCAAATTCAACTTCTCGAACCGGGGGAGGGATCAAAACCGGCTTGACCGAACAATTGCCGTTCAAATTCCGAAAAACAAAACGTTTACCCTTACGCTCAAGCTGGACAACGGGGATCTCAGTGTTTCCGTAAACGGCAAAAACCACCTGAACAAAACGGACGACAATCCGTATCAATCGGGATACGCAGGAGCATACGTACTGGGATCATCCCTGCGGATTCATAAAGCCACGATCATGGGATACATTTCCCGGGACTGGCTAAACGAAAAACTATCAACATCGGATTAAAGCAATTCTCCTGTTGAACCAATTTTCCAAGGAAAACCCGGATGGCTCTTAACGGCATCGGCAATACGGTCTCTGCTCTCCGTCACATCGCACGGCGCCAGAATATAAGTTCAAACAACCTGGCCAATATGCTGACGCCGGGTTTTAAGGCTTCCCGCTCCGTGGCCCAGACCACTCGTGGCGGTGGCGTAGACACCGGAGAAGTTACCCGTATTACCGAACCTGGTTCACTGCAACGAGGAGGGGAACCGCTTGATCTTGCCGTCGCCGGGAACGGTCTGTTCCAGGTGAACACCCCGGAAGGCACAAGATTTACCCGGGCCGGAAATTTCAGACTGTCGGCCGACGGTCGTGTCGTAACCTCCGAGGGGTTCCCGGTACAACCGGAAATTCAGGTGCCGGAGGAAGCAAGCCAAATTCAGGTTGCCCGGGACGGCACCGTTTCGTTCCGGAACCAGGCGGGGGAACGGGTGAATGCTGGACGAATTCGCCTTGCCCGGTTCCCGAATTCGGAGGGCCTGCTTCAAACCGGCCGGAATCTCCTGCAGCAGGGTCCAAACAGCGGAAACCCGATCCGCGGAAACCCCGGAGAAAACGGACTGGGTCAGGTAATCTCGGGCATGCTCGAAGGATCAAATACCGACATCGTCCGGGAAATGACCAACCAGATCGAAAACAAACACCTCTTTTCCGCAAACATCGAAGTGCTCAAAACGCGGGATCAGATGATGGGCGAGGTCATTGACCTCCAGGGATAAGGTTCCCGCAAAACCGGAAGGATTCAACCCCCGTTACTCCTCATTCTCGTTGAATTTCTTTTTCTCCTCGTCCCCGTTTCTCTGCCGCTGATCCTCGTCCGCATCCTGTTCTTGCTCCTTGCCTGGCGCCTCCCCGGATTGGTCCGACGACTCGTCCGGCTGCTCTCGAACACCGTTTCCGCCTCCGGGCCGACGTTGTTCCTGCTTCTCCCCGTCCGGCTGCCGACCGTTACGATCCCTGTTTGAATCGCTTCCCCCGAACCACGTGACCAAAAGCGGCAAAAAAACAACCAGAAGAATCAGGAGGAAAACTTCCGGAAAAAGCGACAGCACCTGTTTCAGGTCCGGATCCATCTCCCGATCGGGAGGGTCCTCCTCCCGGATCCGCTCGCTCTCATCCCGGGCCTTCGAAAAAAGGTCGCTCTCGTCTCCCTTCGGAAATGGTGGCAGATCGACCGAGTCGTACCTGCTGGAAAGCTCCCTTAATCCGTCCATCTCCAATAGTTGACGCCGGCAATCTTCACAGCTGTTCAGGTGTTTCTCCATCGTCCGGCTCTTCTCCGCCGGTATCCTCTCCGCCGCATAATCAAGCCAGTCCTCATCCGTGTACTGAGAACAAACGTTCATGAATACTCCTGATCCAGACGATCCGAAAGCGAGGCAAGCAGGGTTCCGGTCGCATCTCGAAATTCCTCAATACCCCTTCCGAGACGTTCCCGGACGTCGTCCTCCGAACAGTCAAGAACCCAGGCGACCTCCTCCCTTGTCAAGTTTTCCAGAACCCGGAGCACAAACACATTTCTGTGCTGTTTCGACATGTCCAGGAGAACCCCCTGTGCATCCTGAATCTCTTCATCAATCTGGACCTCCTGTGTGGGCCCGGTCCAATCCTCCTCGCCGGCCAGAGTGTCCCGTTCCATTTCCAGTTCCTTCTTCCGAGCTGCCTTTTGTTGCTCCTTCCCCCGACAATAACGACAGATCTGGCGATAAAGTATCAGGTATACCGGTGTGTTATCCGAAAGGGAATCCATCGTGGAAAACAGTTCCTGAAAGGTCTCTTTAACGGCGTCCACGGCAGCTTCGTGATCACCGGTCATCTCCCAGGAACACTTCAGGAGACGGTCCCGATACCGGTAATACAACTGTTCAAATGCGCGATGATCTCCCTGCTGGCATCGATGCAACAGTTTCCTGTCGGACAATTCCGGGTAGAGAACGTCCGGCTCCTCGTTATGCATTCGATTTGCACCGTTTCCTGGAACCATAGGACCCCATTCCTGCAGAACATGGAACAACAAAAAGTTGCGCTCTTTAGAAAACCCAATGAAACAGCCCGGACCTCACCGGCAATTCATACGCGGTTCCCGTTCATGTAAACGATCATTATCTGTTCACGGTTCTGCTCCATTTTCCTCTTGAGGGCTCCTGACAGAGCGAAAAATTATAATACGCCCGTATTTCCTTCCTCCTCCAGTTTCCGCACCAGTTTCTTCACGTCCTGCACCCGGTCCGACGGACACACCAGCGTGGAATCTCCCGTATGAACCACAACCATATCTCGCAATCCCAGACCGGCAAGAAGATGGTCGTCCTCCTCCGAAAACAGTATGGAATCCTCCGTATCCACCACGGTCGCACGTTCGGAGAGGACATTTCCCCGGTCCCCGGTTCCAAACAGCTCCCGGAGCGAATCCAGCGTGCCCATATCCTCCCAACGAAAATTGGCTTCCAGAACCACCACCTCCTCCGCGTCCTCCATCACGGCGTAGTCAATTGATACTTCCGGAATTCCCCGGAACACCTCTTCGAGTTCCTCTTCCGTCGCGCCACTGGAGCGGGCCTCGCGATAATTTGTTAATCCCTGGTAAACGTCATTCGAGTAGTTGGAAAGCGCGTTCAGTACCGTCTCCACGCGCCATCCGAACATGCCGGAATTCCAGTAATACCCCCCCTGGTCGAGAAAGGACACCGCCCGGTCACGATCCGGTTTTTCCGTGAACTTCCGAACCTCGAACACGCTTCGGCCGTTATAAACCGAATGGCCGTCACCGCATTGAATGTAGCCATACCCCGTCTCCGGTCGGTCCGGCGTAATGCCAAAACAGATCATGGTGTCCGGTTTTTCCTCAAGCACTTCCGTAGCCGTTTCCATGGTCTCCCGAAACTCCGATTGGTCGGGAATATAATGATCGGAGGGCAGAGTAATCATGGCCGCTTCGGGGTCTTCCGCTCGAACCTCCATGGCGGCCAGTCCGATACAGGGAGCTGTGTCTCTCGGGACCGGTTCCCGTACGATGGCTTCCCGTGTGAGACCGGGAGATTCTTCTAATATTTGTTCCCGAAACTGATCCGGAGCCACCACCCGGATGTTTTCCTTCGGAAAAACCGACGACACCCGATCCACCGTGCGCCGAAACAGACTTTTTCCATTTCCGAGGGAGAGGAATTGCTTGGGTCGAGACCGGCGGCTTAACGGCCAGAAACGGGTTCCCGCACCCCCTGCCATAATGACCGGATATACATTCATTCTTCGTCCCCCCGGGAAAGGGATGCAGGAAAACGATCGCTCGTTCGAAAATCTTCGACGTCCTGATCCATCTGTTCGATCAATTCCTCCACCGTATCAAACTCCTCTTCCCCCCGTATGTGGTGAAGAAACTGAAACTCCAGGTACTGTCCGTAGATGTCTTTATCAAAATCAAGAATATGGACCTCCACAATTTCCACCGGCTCGTCCTCAAAAGTCGGCCGAATGCCGATACTGCTCACCGCCGGATGTTTTTCGCCTTCTTCCAGAACTGCAATACCCCCGTAAATTCCCCGGGGGGGATACACATCATGATCAAGTTCCAGATTGGCCGTTGGGTATCCAATTTCTTTTCCCCGTCCCTCGCCCCGGACAACCGTTCCGGACACCGTGACATCCCGCCCGAGCATCTCCCGCGCGTCGTCCAGTTCCCCCGCCTCAATTGCCCGGCGGATGCGCGTGCTGCTGATGCGCTCTCCCCGGTATTGCACATGGTCACACGGATACACCGACACCTGCTCCTCCTCGACGAGTTCCTTAAGGGTTTCGATGTCGCCCGCCCGGTCTTTGCCGAACCGGGCCTCCCTCCCCACGCAGATGGCCCGGGCCGAGAGCCGGTCACGAAGTATCTCTTGGTAAAACGCCGTCGGACTGAGGGAAGCAAATTTTTTGTCAAAGGGCACCAGGCCGACCAGGTCCGGTCCCAGTTCGGCCATAAGTTCCAGACGACGGCGAATTGGTGTGATGGCCGGCGGTCCTTCCCCGGCTAATACCTTCACGGGATGGGGGTCGAAGCTGATCACAAGAGATTGAACATCATGTTCCTGACCGGCCTCAACCGTTCGCTCTATGATCCGCCTGTGACCCCGGTGGACTCCGTCAAACACACCCCAGCTGACCGAGGTCTCCGTCCGGTCAAAGTCGGGAAACGAGTTCCATCCTTCGACGAGTTCTGTCATAAATTACGGATCCCTGCTGGAATGGTGGTCGACCGGTGTAGAGAACAACGTCATGAGTCAGCGAAATGAATCGTATTATACCAGCCGGTCGGGGAAATAAAAAGATTTCCGTTGCCGCCGGTGATCATCTGGACGTCGATAATTCACAGGGAAAACCGGTCCGGTCGAACACAGAACCGACCACGGGCGGGAACATTCAAGTTGAAGATTCAACCGGTGTTTTTACAATTGGCTACTCGAACAGACTTTTTCGGCATTCAGAATCCACTTATGAACATGCCCAGAACATCTCCACTCCTCCCTGTATTCACAGCTCTGTTGGCCCTGTGCGCCGGATGCAGCACCCCGTCGGAGAAAATGGAGGCCATGATCAAGAAGGGACAGTTTCGGAAAGCGATAAAATTTGCGAACAAAAAGCTCCGTGGTGAGGCGGAAAACAAAAAGAAAATTTACTACAACCGAGGACGAGCCCACAAGGAACTCGGACACACCGAAAAAGCCCTGTCGGATTATCGGAAGGCCATCAAACTCAACAACGGCGAATCCTGGGCCCGGTGGCCCTGTTACCGCATAGCCATGCTCCGGCTTCAACAGGAAAATTACGAAGAAGCCATCAACTACTTATCAAAAGCCCTGAAATTTAAACGCGACTGGATTCGTGCCCTGAGCGCTCGCGCGGATGCTTATGAAGAAATCGGGAACCACGCCGATGCCGAGGCGGACCGAAACAGAATAAAGAAAATCAAAAAACGGCGCCGGCGGAAACGGATCCGGAAAGAGTTCGCCCGATTGAAAAAGGTCTGGAACGAACATACCGGCGGAGCCCCACTGAAAAAATACGAAACGCCCGTGAAGGGAGCCAGTCCGGGAGAATATCATGATCCCCCTCCCTCCAGACATGTCCTTGGTGACACCCCCGCACAGGTGGCCTCCGAATGGGAAAAGGCCACAATGGTCAATGAATACCACCCGGACGAGAAAACCAAAATTCAAAAATGGAAGTGGACCTGGTGGTACGACTCACATCCCGACACCACGTTCGATTATTTTTTGACCGTGAAGTACATATTGGAGGACGGAAAATATGAGTTGACGAGCACCGTAAAGGAACGAGGACATAAACATTCCAAGTATCCCATCACCATTCACGACAACTACATTGGACACTTCAAGTACGACGAAAACGAAGAAAAATTTCCGGATGACGTCCACCCCCGGTTTGTCGATAACTAGACCCGTTTTGAACATCCTCACACAGCCGGCGCACCATTCGGAAACTCTCGAATTACGGAGAAGAGAATAGTCACCGGGAAAATCAATTCCGGAAAGACCCGGAGAACAGTCGATCCAATATAATGGGGTTGTGAACTGCATGACGTGGTTCTTTCCCGCTTTTTTCCATCTCACACATGAACACCAGTCGAAAGGAACCCGACGGAGGAAAAAAATCTAACAGTCCCCGCTGCCGGATCAAGCGGCGTATCCGGGCCCGGATCAGGGAAGAATCCGGTGGAGAGAAAAAACCGCTGGAAATTCGGCTCCAGGAACTGAATTCGGGAACATGGGAGGCACGGATTTTTCTTCGGAACAACAATGAATCGGAAACCGCGCCTCTTCACCGGTTTCAGAGCCAGGAAGCGAGGGACGCCGCCCGCCAGGCTATACGGTGGCTTCAAAACCAGTTCGCGGCGGTCAATTTTGAATCCTCCCGATCCGAATAGGAGGACCGGAGAAAGAACCCTTCCCACCTTACCTGTTCAGCATGATCTGAACCCCTTTACAGATACACGATCCAGACGGCTTAGGATTTGAACTGTTCGGCGTCCTCTTCCGGCAGCAGAGAATCGAGCACCCAGTTCA
>CAZOLI010000038.1:20481-22841 GCA_964580675.1 uncultured Planctomycetia bacterium | reverse complement strand
ACTGCAGCCTCCCGTAGGAGTCTGGGCCGTGTCTCAGTCCCAGTGTGGCAGACCATCCTCTCAGATCTGCTACCCGTCGTCGGCTTGGTGAGCCTTCACCTCACCAACTACCTGATAGGGACTGGAGCTCTCCTGAAGTGACCGCTTCTTCGAGAGGCAGCCTTTAATCACGTCGGCATGCGCCGTCGTGACCACATGGAGCATTAGCCACCGTTTCCAGTGGTTATTCTCCTCTTCAGGGTAAGTTCTCCAGCTTTTACTCACCCGTTCGCCGGTGTACTCGTCAGCCGAAGCTGATTTTCTCCCACGACTTGCATGTGTTAGGCACGCCGCCAGCGTTCGCCCTGAACCAGGATCAAATTCTCCAATCAAAAATTTATGGAGACGGTCCAGACTGGCTCGCGTAAATTCGTTCCCCTCTTTTCAAAGATCGACCATCTATTATTGTAAGGAAATCTTTTGCCGTGTCAACCGGGGGGGCTATACGCACTCTTTCCCCGGGTATCCTCTGTTCTTCCCGGTTTTCACATTCCCCCATCCGAAATACTTATTCTATCAGTGATCAGGTTGGTTATCAATGTTCCGTGTTTCCGGCTCGCTTTCCCGTGGTCATTCATCCACCGGGGCGACACCACTCGATCCTCTTCTTGTTTCTTCCGTTCGTTCGAGGTAATCTACGTTCGCGGGACGGGTTTGCTTCTCCGTTGTTCTGTTCATTCATATTTGCTTCATCGTTTTTCCGGTCCAGTTATGAAACGGGACGTTCTTTTGCTGCTGGCCGGTATGGGCATGATGGTTGGCATCATGGTGTTTTCGGTCTCCCGCCTCCGCTCCCGCTGGTCCGGCTCGACCCTGGACCTGCAGCTAAAACACTCGTTGTTGCAATCCCTGTCCGAAGACCGGCTGGATGGGCGCGTCCTTGCTCTACATACGCTGGATCTTTCGGAGGTTCCCTCCTCCTACGATGAGTATAGCACCGGGGACCCGGTGTTTGTGCTGGTTACGAAATCCCGGCCCGTGAAACCGGTGCAGCTGTTTCCCGGCCGACCGCATTCCCACCCGTATCTGAAGGGCCGGGTCGTCAAACGAAATGAAGAGGTCCTGACGGTTTCCTATAATCTGTTTCCGGTAAAAATGAGTGAGGAAACCGTGCGAAAACTACGGGAAAATACCGGAAAACAGACGTCCGCCTTCCTCCGGGTTTCGGTTGAACCCTCCGGGAACGCCGCCGCGGAGGCGTTTGTTGTGGATGGATCGGTGATATCAATTTCGTCCGGAAAACCGGAAAAGAGGGAAAAGAGGGGAGAGGAGGAGAATTAATCCTCTTTCTGTTCCTCGGGCATCTCCAGTGTGCCGACGAGTTCATCGGGGGAAGACACCTCTTCCCCGGCCAGCAGTTTTTCCAGTTCGTCCAGGATGTCGTTCGGGGCGGACGGGTTCACGAAGGTCCGGGTTCCCACCTGTACGGCACCGGCGCCGGCCACCAGAAACCGGGCCACGTCCTCCGCGGACGAGATGCCGCCAATCCCGATGATGGGAAGGTCCACCGCCTCCGACGTTTCCCACACCATCCGCTGGGCCACCGGTCGGATGGCCGGGCCGGATAGTCCGCCCAGACCGGTCCCCAGTTCCGGTGAACGGTTTTTCCAATCCACCTCAAGTCCGATCAGCGTGTTGATCAGGGAGAGCATATCCGCTCCCCCGCGCTCCGCGGCCAGCGCTATTTTCTGTATGTCCGTGACGTTCGGGCTCAATTTGACAATTAAGGGCAGGTCACAGACGCTGCTAATTTGCTCGGTAAGCCGTTCCGTCAGGCCCGCGTCCATGCCGAAACAGACCCCTCTCGCCTCGGTATTTGGACAGGAGTAATTCATCTCAAGCGCATCCAGGTCACCGGTCTCCTGCATCCGTCGTGTAATTTCCACGTATTCCTCCACCGAAAATCCGGCAACACTTCCGATAAGGCGAGTGGGGAACGTTCGAATCCGGGGAAGGGTTTCCTCAAGGAACCGGTCTATTCCCGGGTTTTCCAGGCCGATGGAGTTAATCATGCCGGATGGCGTCTCCACGACCCGCGGGGGCCGGTTTCCCTCTCGTGGTTCTTTCGTGATGCTTTTGAGGACGATGCCGCCGAGCCGGTTCAACTCCACAACGTCCTGCAGTTCCTCGCCGTACCCAAACGTGCCGGAGGCGGTTAGGATGGGATTGCGAAGGGAAATATCCCCCAGCTCGACGGAGGTGTCCAGGTTTTCTGAACCCATGGTTCCGTTTGATGCAAACGAAATGAATGTGTGGAACAAGCGGACAACGGGTGGAACTGTTGATAGAACATACACGACCTCCGACACAATTTCACGGTT
>CAZOLI010000038.1:0-20381 GCA_964580675.1 uncultured Planctomycetia bacterium | reverse complement strand
GGGCGCTACTCCGGGAGTTCAAAGGACCAGGAACCGAGTTCAAACCACCCGTTTTTGAGTGTGAACGGAGAGGGCTGGAAATGAACGGTGACCGAGCAGGTCTTCACTTTTTCCGGGAGGGTCCATTCCACCGTACGGGTTTCGTCGGGTCGGAGACGGTTGTCGGGACGGCCGACTTCCGCTTTTAGTGGTCGACGATAGTGTGTTTTGTCGTGATAAACCGGGGTTCCGTCGCTGTTTTTGCCGGTGATGGAGATGTTGATCTGCCGGGTGGGCACCTCACCCGGGAATTTGTGGGCTGCTTTGTTGGTTAATTTCAGCGTAATTTTTCGTTCTTCGTTTGCCAGGTTGCAGGAGAGGCTCACGGCGGTTTTGACGAACTCCTTGTCGTGAGCTCCGTGCCAGTCGTGGCGGACGCCGGTTCGGGTTCCGCCGTCCGTCGTTGTTCGTTCGACGGAGCTCGTGTGACAGTCCGCGCAGGTTTTCCCCTCCTCCGCGGCTCTGGACTGCTGCCATTCGTAATAGGTATTGTGTGTGGGATTGTGGCAGGAGCTGCAGAATTCCGGCGTAAGAAGCCGGGGGGTTCGGGTGGGTTTACAGGGCGCATCCTTCGTGTGCCGCGCCGCAACGCGGCCGTCGGGGCGAAGGTGACACGTCTTGCAGTTTACGGCGTCCTTCTGGTTGACCGGTCTTGTGCGAGGACGGAACCGGTAACTGACCGAAAACGGTTCAAACATCATGGGCATGGGGGCGTGACAGGGCGTACAATCGGATTTTAATTTGTCCTTGGATCCCGGTATTTTGGCGGCTTTTCGATAGATGGGATCCACCCATGCTCTCTGGTGAAGGGTTCCCTTCCACTCTTCCAGTACGTCCTGGTGACAGGAACCGCAATCCTCCTCGGCCGGCTTCGATAGGCGTTTCAGCGTGCTTTTGTCCACGTTCGGCATCACGTCCGTTATTTTGACGCGCCGGTTCGCGGCCGGGTGGGTTTTCTTGTGGCAATCCCCACAGGTGCTTTCGAGAGATTTAAACCGCTCTTCCACATTCTCCCCGGTCCACTCCTTTTTTTTCAGGGCGGATACGGATTTCAGCGCACTGGTGAGTTCGTTCTGGAGCGTTCGGTTGAGGGAGTTGTGATCGTAAGGTTTGAGATCCCGTACCGATTTCAGTTCGGACTCAATTTTATCCAGGTAGGAAATGATTTCCTGTTCCTTCAGGGGGTCGCTGCCGGTCAGATACTGTATTTCTCGTTTTTGACGGGAGATCCACCCCATGGCCCACCTTAAACGGTCGCGATCCGTCCGCGGCCTGTATTCGCCGGCGGGATCCGGTTCCGGCGGTTCCTGTTTCATGCAGGCACCGAGGACAAGAACCAATGTCAGCCCGCGGAGCAGGTTTTGGAGAAAACGCTTCACCGGAAAACCCCTATCAATTCGTAAAGGCACCCAAGGAGGGAAGTAGGTGTCACACAGATGTTACATGTTTTCCTGAATCCAGCTTTTCCACGCTCCGGCTTTCTTGGCAAACTTCTTCCGGGGAGAGAAAATCCAGTCAATAAAGATGTCTTTTGTGGGGGCAATTTGACGCATGGCCAGATAGGAACAACACCGGACCCACGGGCTGTCCGATTTCAGGCCCTCGGACAGGATCATGGCGGATTTTTTCCCGCCGATCAGTCCGAGCGCCAGTGCGGCGGGCCCTCGGCCCCGTTCCAGATCACTTCTGAGGATTCGTTCCGCGAGGGAGATGGCACTACTGCTGTTCGGGGAAGCCGCGTGACCGAGTTCGATAAGGGATCGTTCAAGGAGGCCCGGGTGTGGTTCCACCTTGGTAAATGGCGAGTTGGGATCGTTTACTTCCCGTTTGGCGTAGGCCTTTGAACTGGCGGCGCGCTTCACGCATTTTTTGAGGGCCCCTTCAGAGAGTTCTTCCTCCGTTCCCGCAATTTCCAGTGCTTTCTCGAACAGGAACGCAATGGCCCCGTCCATGTCTCCTCCACCGGACGCGTATACTCGGGCGATTTTTGCCGCAACGTTTGCTCCATGTCGATTGTCGTAGTAGTGGAGTTTCAGCAGACAGGCACTCCGCACCTGGGCGGGAACATCGTTGTTTGTGGCCATGCCCCCAAGAAGATTTTTAACCTGGCTTTTTTGGTGTCGGAGGGTTTTGGGAAGAGCGTTGACGGCATAGGCCCTCGTTCGATTGCCGGGGTTGTCGTCCTGGATGATGTTGGCCATGATCTGCAGTGCCCCGGGTTTTTTGATGGCCAGTTTGGCAATGGCGTCGATAGCAAGATAACGGACAGGGGGCGGATAACTTTTTACCCCGGTGGAGCTTTTGAGATTATTGACAAGCTCCTTTTGTTTTTTTCTTGATCCGTGAGCAGCCGCTGCGAGATCAACCATATCCTGCAGAACAGCCTGTTTGTCACCGCCGGGCAGATTGGATTGGATGTTTTTCAGCGCTTTCAGGATTTTTTTGTCGTTGCCGGAAATACGGGCAAGGGCGGGTATGGCGCTCCAGAGAAACTGCGGGTCATTCGTTCGTGACTTGGCTTCGTCGATAAGGGGATCCACGCCCTTCTTCGCACCGATGTAACCGAGCCCAAAGGCGGCAATGGATTGTTTGTAGGCCTGACCGCCGCTGAGCATGTTAATGAGGTCGTCCACGATTTCTTTGTCGTAACGCCGGATCAGTCCTTTCAGGGCACGGACACTGGTGACCCGGTCGCTGTCATTCATGCGTTTCCGGAGCACCTTGGTCACTTCTTCCCCCTGATAATTCATCAGCAGAGCAACGGCGTTTCGTTTGACGAAGGTGTGGTTGCTCTTTGCACAGGCAATTAACGAAGGTTTGGCCGTGTCACTGAGTGCAAAAATTTTGGTTCCGTAGGTTGGGTCAGAGGCAAACGGATATCCGTTGACCAGATCCGTTATGGTGATGCGGTGAACCATGCGTCGAAAGGCGTTGTCCGCATCGGGGATCTCCGGCGTGGAGCTGGAGGGCGAGGATATTCCTCCTACCGTGCCGCTGACGGCGCCACTTCCGTAACCGGCGGTGCCGTTTGCACCGATGCTGGCCGGGTATCCAAGTTCAAGAAGGTGACCGTTAATTTCCGGTGCCGAGTTGTGTTCCGGATGCAGATTGTGCCGGATGCTACCCGCCATACCGGCCATAACAAGTTCGGCGGGTGCTTTTGGGACATAATTCCATTCCAGCGGATATTTGCCGTCGTCGTCTTTCTTGTCTACCCCGCTTCCTTCTTCTTGCTTTGTAATCTCAGGGGGGTCCACATCCGCGGGTTCCGGTATGGTGGTTTTGATGTGATTCGGGGCGTCCGGGGTTGTAAACCGGTAAAAACTCATCAGGGAACCAATGGTGTATTCGGGAGGTTCCGGATCCTTCTTCTTCCCGGTTCTTGTCTTCCGGGGATTTTCCTTTTCGTCCTCTGATTTTTCCGTCGATGATTCGGTTGTTGGGTATCCGGTGGGGGGATCGGGGGTTTTGATGACCCGGTCCCATTCATGAGGGGTACCAGGAGGGGTTTGAATGTCCAGATCGGCTATAAGCGGCAGAACGGCGACGCCGGCGAGAACCAAAAGCGTTGCGGAGATGTAATACGTGTATTGCTGTTTGTTCAAGGGGACCTCCGATCAATGATGAATTGACGCTGAGTGGTTGTTTCCTGGGCCCGTCAATATAATAACGCAAAATAAGTGCCATTTCCTTCAGGACTTCAATTTTATAGTTTTATGAAAAACTTTCAAGGTTGTTGCTTATTTTTGTTAACTATATCCACAAATTAATGTAAAGATTTCTTTTGGTGTTAAATAGGTTTTCGGATAATTTGTGGGTCGAAATGGGGTTTGGGTTTTTTTCTCCTGAATCTTTGAGCCCAATTGATCCATCTTGATTGTCGTCCGTGATCTTTTCTAATATATTTGATCACCTTCACGTTTGATGAAAGAACTCTGAACAGGGGAAATCGTTTTTTGGAACGTTGTTTTAAGGAATGATGAACATCAACAGAAGCGATGTGGACGAACTCGTTCGTTTGAGTGTGCTTTCCCCGGACCAGGATCGGCGGAACCAACTTGTTGAACAGTTTCAGGACATCCTCGGACACGTCCGAAAACTGGAGGAACTTGACCTTGAGGACGTGGAGCCGCTGACGCATCCCCTCGATCTGACCGGGGGACTCCGGGAGGATGAAATTGTGGAGCCCGTTAAACGGGAACGTGCTCTGCAGAACGCACCCGAGCGAGAGGGTCCGTACGTCCGCATTGCCCGCCTGTTCGGTTCGGATGCCTAATAAACCAATTCAGCAGACCGTGGACGGCGGGGGCGACGTTAGGTTTGTCCGGTATATTTTATGTATAGATCAATGCGGCTCGATTGTGCGACTGAGATCAGGGACCGGGTTCGAAACGGAAACGTAACGGCAAGGGCGGTGGTTTCAGAAGCCCTTGACCGAGTGGGGTCGGTGGACGGGGAAATAAATGCGTTTCTTTCCGTTCATGAGGAAGAAGCCCTTCGGGAAGCGGATCGGGTGGACGACAGGTTGGCGGACGGAACGGATCCGGGTCCTCTTGCGGGAGTTCCGTTTGCCGTTAAGGACAACCTCTGTGTGGAGGACCGGGTAACCACCGCCGGTTCACAAGTGCTTTCCACATATGTGCCTCCCTTTACGGCCACCGCCGTCCGGCGGCTTCGTCAGGCGGGGGCCATTCCTGTTGGCAAAACGAACATGGACGAATTTGCCATGGGCTCCTCCGGCGAAAATTCCGCGTTCGGTCCGACCCGGAACCCCTGGGACCCGGAACGGGTTCCCGGGGGAAGCAGTTCCGGGTCCGCGGCGGCCGTGGCTTCAAGGTGTGTTCCTTTGGCTCTCGGTTCGGACACGGGGGGGTCCATCCGGCAGCCCGCTGCTATGTGCGGAGTGACGGGGTTAAAACCCTCCTATGGTCGTGTTTCCCGGTACGGACTCATTGCGTATGCCTCCTCCCTGGATCAGGTGGGACCGATCACGACATCGATGCAGGACGCCAATCTTGTGCTGTCGGTAATGGCGGGACCGGATGGGCGTGACGGGACCTGTGTTGCGCCGGACACCAGGGAAGTGGTTCCCGTCGAATCCTCTCCGGAGATCGAAGCGGGCGAGATGACCATCGGCATCCCGGAAGAATTTTTCGGGGACGGCATTGAGGATCCGGTGCAAAGCATCGCGCGGGATGCTCTGGAAAAACTACGTGAGAACGGCATGGAGACGAAAACGGTTTCTCTGCCGCATACGGAGTACGGCATTCCCGCGTATTACCTCATCGCACCGTCCGAGGCCAGTTCCAACCTTGCCCGTTTCGATGGTGTGCACATTGGGCTCCGGTCCGGGAAGGCGGAAAATTTACGGACCGTAAACGAGTCCTCGCGGGAAGCGGGGTTTGGCCCCGAAGTAAAACGACGGATTCTCCTCGGCACCTTTTCGCTGAGCACCGGGTATCGGAAGGCGTATTATAACCGTGCACTGAAAACGAGACGACTGATCAAACAGGATTTCGACGAGGTGTTTGAGGAAGTGGATGTGGTGGCCGGTCCCACCTCACCCCTTGTGCCGTTTTCCATCGGGGAGCGGGTGGAGGATCCGTTGAAGCTTTATCTCTGTGACTCCCTGACCGTCACGTGTAATCTGGCGGGACTTCCGGGGGCGTCCATTCCGTGCGGATACACCGAGGACGGTCATCCGGTGGGACTACAGTTCATCGGTCCAGCATTTGAAGAACGCCGGTTAATTCAGGTGGCGTCGTTCTTTCAGGAACGGACCGATTACCACAGGAAATTGCCCTCGGTATCTGCAGACGGAGACGGGTAGTAGGTCAATCCCAAGACAATACGTTTATCACCAGTGAGCAGTTCCGAAAGCAAAAACTGGCGGACGACGATCGGTCTGGAGGTACACGTACAGCTTGAGACCGAGACGAAGATGTTCTGTGGCTGTCCGAACCGTTTCGGGGCGGAACCCAACAGTCTGGTTTGTCCCGTCTGTCTCGGGCTGCCGGGGAGTTTACCGGTGATGAACCGGCGGGCCCTGGATCTCGGTTTAAGGACCGCGTTGGCTCTGCACTGTGAGATCCAAACCGATGTGCGGATGGACCGTAAAAATTATACGTATCCGGACCTTCCCAAGAATTATCAGATCACCCAGTACGACCGACCCATTGGCGAAGAGGGGCACCTGCCCATGCCGGAGGAGGAAATCGACCTGGACCGCGTGGGTATTCAACGAGTGCATATGGAGGAAGATGCCGGAAAAATGATACACGGCAAAGGGAATGTGCCGGAGGCCCCGGAGACGACCAAAATTGATTTTAACCGGGCGGGCGTACCACTGCTGGAGATTGTGAGTGCGCCGGATCTGGAGACCCCCGGGCAAGCCCGCCGGTACCTGGAGCGGCTCCGCCGGTTACTGGAGTACATCGGGGTGTCGGATTGTGACATGGAAAAAGGACAGCTTCGCTGCGACACAAACATTTCCGTAAGCAGGAAGGAAGGGGAACAGGGCACGAGGGCGGAGATCAAGAACATCAATTCCTTCAGGAATGTTCAGAAAGCGCTAAGACATGAACGGGACCGCCAGATTCAGCAGCTTACTTCCGGAGGAACCGTTGAGATGGAAACTCGTTCGTACAACGAGGAAAGCGGTGAAACCGAGTCGATGCGAACCAAGGAAGAGGCAGCGGATTACCGGTATTTTCCGGATCCGGACCTTTTGCCGCAGAAGCTGGAATCGGATCGAGTGGAGGAGATCCGCCGATCACTGCCCGAGCGACCCTGGGTTCGGCGGAAGCGATACCGTCAGGAGTACGGTCTTGACGAGGAGGCTGTTTCTGTCCTTGTTGGTGATCGGTCCCTGGGTGATTACTTCGAGGAGGTTCTCTCGCATTACGACGAACCGGAGAGTGTCGCGAACTGGATTCTCGGGGAGACGCTTGAGCATCTGAATGAAGAACAGATCGACATCGGGGCGTTTCCGGTTGAGCCTGAACATCTTGCCGGACTTGCCGAGATGTTTGACAACGGAGAGGTTACGTCAACATCGGCCCGGAAGATTTTTTCCAAACTCCTGGAAACGGATCAAACCCCGGCCGAAATCAAGGAAGAACAAAATCTGGACACGGTTGGAGATCGGGAGGAACTTGCGGCCGTTGTGGAAGAGGTAATTGACGAAAACGAGGAACCGGTGGCGGATTACCTGGACGGAAACGAAAACGCCATCCAGGCCCTGATGGGACAGGTCATGCGAAAAACCGACGGACGGGCGGAACCGGAACAGGCGATGGAACTGCTCCGGGAACAGCTGGAGGAGCGAAGGGGATAGCTGATGGTTGGTCCGACATAATATGGATGACGTTGCCGTGGCCGGGCGGTTTTTTTCTTCTTCTACAACCGATTTGGTCAATAGGGCGTTCCATGCGATCCACCCCGTTCGTAAACGGCACGAACGAGGTCCGGTTCCTTTTTTCGATTCATTCACCCCGGGTTCCGCTTGTGGGACTCGCTTCACCCGGGGTTACGTGCTGCCACCCCTGCCGGGGTTGCGGTGTACGCTCCCTCTCTTTCTGCGATCCGGGGGCGGGGAGACGGTCCAGAAGGGAATGGGGTTCTCGGGGAACCCCTTTTATTTGGAGCGGGTGTAAAATCCGGTTTCCTGAGGATCGTTATCCCGTCAGAACCGATCGTTCATCCCGAATTTAGTCCCGGCTGATGGCTTCGATCAGGAAGTTCACCATCAGTTTCTGGAGGGCGAACCCGTCTTTCTTCGGGTCCGTTTGTTTTTTCAGGTGGCCCAGTGTGTGAAGAACCCGGCCGCCCTGCAGTTTGGGGGTACTGTCGACGATGCCGTTTTGCTTTACTTTCGGGTTCCGGGCCTGCCCCCCCACAAGAAAGGTGGCGGCGATGATGCCGTACCCCTTGTTTTTCTCGGCCAGCTCGGGACTCCAGATCAGCGGCACGACGCTGCGGTGTTTTACCTCGATGAGGCGCTTCCGGTCGTCGATGTGCCACTTAAAGTTCAGAAGCGTTTTTTCCACGTTTCCTTCATTCCCGGTGACCGTGTCTCCATCCTGACGGTTGTCTCCGGAAACGTTGACGTATTTGGTGTTGATGAAGACATCGGTCATCAAGTTATGGCAGTTTGCACCGCGAACGGGCCAGATGCGGGTAAAGAGATCGTCTCTCGGTCCTCCGTATCGATCGAAGATGTTGCTCTGATCTTTCGGGCCGAGGTCGGGATAGGAAATGTAGTTGCCAAAAATCCGTTCCGTGACCGAGAAGAGACCCCAGTCTGAGGTAAAGAGGTATCCCCCGCGGGCCACGAATTGCTTGATCTTTTTTAGTTCGCGGTCGGAAAACGGATTGGCAAGAACTTCGTCATTGGTCACCTCTTTTCCTTTTCTGGTTTTTCCGGTCACCTCATCACCGAGTTTCAATCCGGCTCCGCAGTTGATCAGGAGGGCGTCCGCGTTTTTCAGATCCATGTTTTGGAACTCCTCCCTGTCCACGGCCTTGTGCGGGATTTTGAGCATCCGGAGCGCTTTGCTGATGTCGTCGTACAATCCCTCGAGCACAACAATTTTGGTTTTGTCCTGCTCGGTGATGGTATCATGGGCTTCCCGTTTGGTCCCTCGGAGACGGCGTTCCAGTTTGCCGGGACCGGCCTCCGTCACTTCGACGGATCCTTTGTTTTTCTTCCACCAGGATCTCCAGCGAGCAGCGGACCCAAAACTTTCATCCGTCAGTGATTCCAGGGCACGGATTGCTCGCTTGCCGGGTTCGGTCTGTTTTCCTTCCGAATCGAGGACGTCAATCAACACGGGAATGGCCTCTTTAATTCGTCGATTGGCCACTTCGGTAATGGCCAGTGTTTTGAATTCCCGGTGATCTCCTTTCAAAAACGCCATCATCACGTCCCCGGCGTAATCCGAGGAATTTAATTTCAGGGACCAGAACAGGTCGTACCGTAATTTGATGTTCTCCCGGGAATCCCGGATGACGCCCATAACGGTTTTCAGGGCGTCCCAGGATTGTACACCGCCAAACGCGGAAAGAATGGTATAGTAGAGACGTCGGTTGTCCAGGCGTTTGGCCGTGTCGATCAGGTCATGCACCCCTCTTTTGTTTTTGCTTTCGACCATCTTGAGTGCATATTTGCGGGCTTTTTCCGTGTTTTTCTTTCGCAGGGCGTTCTGAAATTTCTGTTTTGCGTCACGGTAATTGCCGGCGAAGGCCGTTTCTGCGGCTGCCGACAGGAGAAAAGCGACGGAGAACAGGAGCAGAATTGCGTTCGTCCAGGCGGATCGTCGGCTGAAAATGGTGAGGTTTCTCATGATGGGTCCCTCCTTTTGTCTATTAATGGGTGAATGTTTCTGGAATCCTGTCAATTGCTGTACCGGGATTCTTCCGGATGTATGCCGGACGGTTACAGCTTGAAATTCATCCTGGGGGAGAGCCGAAACCGAGCCGGAACGGACACCCGGCAGGTTAACTTCGGAATCATACCAAATTGTGGTGTCGTTTTGAAGATTGTCGAGTGGACGACGAAAGGAAACCGATCGTGGAACAACACCTCCGGCGTTTTTTGGATGGGGGGTTGATGGAGGGGGACCGGCAGGGCTACCTATATTTCGACGGACACGAGGCAGCCCCGGCAGACCGACGTCAGTGGGTTTTCGGCCACCCGGTAATCGTCAATTTTGATGGGAAAGCCGATGTCTTCAACGGCCTGCATAAATTTTGCCGCGAATCCTTTTACCTTCACCGTTCCTCCTGTGGCGACGAAGGAAATCGGGTCTTTGAATTCCGGGACGTCGTCGGCCTGTTTGAACTGTTTCGCAATGTTACGAACGGTCCAGTTCAGGAGTTCCTCGTAGTAGATCGCGATGGCTTTTTCGACACGCCCTTCCGGTTCCATCAGGTTCATTCCACCTTCCTTGATGGCGGTGACCCGGCTCTGATTCACGCCGGACACCTTGGCTGCCCGGCGATCAATCCATCGTCCCCCACGGCTTGTTGATAGTACGATGGCGGGAATGGATTCGTAGGCAATGCAGCAGTTGGTCATGCCGGCCCCGAATGAGGCGGCGACACCGGTGAAATTCTCGTCGCCCAGTTCGGAAAGAACAGCGGCGTGTCCTTCGTACAGGGAACTGCTTTCGAAACCGATGTCGTCCAGGATTTCGATAAAGATGGACTCGTGGAATTTGGCATCAAAGTCCGTGTCGATCGGGTCGGCCGGAATTGAAAACACTGCTTTTGAATTTTCGTCCGGCTCGCCGACGAGTTTTTCGAGGAACATCGAAAGGATCGGAATGGCATCGGTTTCGTCGGGGGAGAGGACCCCCTGCTGCATCGGGCGCTGGGGATTTCGATCAAAGATCTGGGCGAGTTCGAAAGCGTCATTTCCAATGATATAAAAGTTGTCGTCCTTGGAGGCGTGGGAAATGTTCCGTTTCCGGATCATTTCCAGCGTGTAATCGTCACTCGGTACTTCGATAAAGGCGTTTCGCTGGTTCGTGATTTCGACGCCTCCGTCCTCGCCGTGGGAGGCGACCACCAGGTTTTCGGTACCGATGTCAATGCCGACGCTCCGTGCGGTTTCCTTCTTGTTCGTTTCTTCCTCCTCCGATTTCTGCCGCTGTTCCGGCTCCGGTTCGGGTTTTTCCGGTTCGGACGACGCCGGTGCATCCGTTTCTGTTTTGGTTTTTTTCTCCTTGACCCGAACCGTTTCCTTCGGTTGTTCATTTCCGGGGGAACCGGGAGACTCGTCGGAGGTATCTGGACCGGTTCGTTCCGTTCCGTCCGTGACATCCGGTTCGGAGGAGGCGTCATCCGTGGTGGGGGAACCATCTGTTCGTTCGGCGGAGGCCGTTTCCGGGGCGGGTGTGCGGTCCCCGGCCTCTTCCGGTGAGGAATCGGGTTTTTCGACAAGGTCCGGTTTGGCGTCGGGGTCCTGAATCAGGTCGGGATCCTCCTCCCGTTCGACGTGTTCGTCCTCGACCGTTTCCGGCGTACCGGATCTCCTTGAGGAAGGACGGCTTCCGGGGCCGGGATTTCGCGTTTCTCCCGGGACATCAATGCCTCCCCCGCAGTTCGGACACTTAATTGTCCGTCCGGCAAACTGGAGGTCTATTTTGTATTTTTTTCCGCAGTCGCAGTGGGCCAGAACAGACATAAAATCAGTTCAAAACGGAACACAAAAATGCGGTGTTACCCCGATTCCCGAATTTCCGCCCGCGCGAAACTTACAGTTGAGCGTGGACGAGGGCCCCTTTACAGACCGAGTTCAGCGGATCTTCCGCGACCCGGAAATCCCGAATTTCAATGGGAAATCCGATTTCTTCGTACACGTCCAGGAACAGGTCCGCGAATCCCTCGGCACTGGCGGTTCCACCCGTGGCGACGAGCGGGACCGGATCGGTGAATTCGGGAACGTCCTGTGACTCCTTGAATTTCTTGGCGATGTTTTCGAGCGTCCAGGTCAGAAGCTCCCGGTAGTAAATGGAAATGGCTTTTTCGATCCGTCCATCCGGATCGAGAAGATTCACACCGTCCTCCTTGGTCCCGGTGACTTTGCTCTGTTTGACGCCCGCTACTTTGGATGCTCGTTCGTCAATCCATCGACCGCCACGGCTCGTCGCGAGGACGACGGCCGGGATGCTTTCGAAGGCGATACAGCAGTTGGTCATCCCGGCGCCGAAGGAGGCGGCGATACCGGTAAAGTTGTTGTCTTCCAGTTCCGCAAGAACGGCTGCGTGTCCTTCGTAGATGGAACTGGTTTCATACCCCAGATCCCCGAGCATTTCGTTGAAGATGGATTCGTGAAATGCCGCGTCGAAGTCCGTGTCGATGGGATCGGCCGGTATGGAAAAAACGGCTTTCGAGTTGCCTTTTGCCTTCCCCACCAGTTCTTCAAGGAACATTGAAATAATCGGAATGGCGTCGGTTTCGTCGGGAGAAAGAACACCCCGATCCATCGGACGCTGTGGATCTTTGTTTAAAATCCGGGCCAGTTCGAACGCCTCGTCACCGAGAACGTAAAGGTTCCCGTCCCGTTCAGCATGGGAAAGCCCTCGATTGTTGATCATCTTCCGGGTAAATTCATCTCCGCCGGGGACTTCGATGAAGGCGTTTCGCTGGTGACCGATGCCGATACTTCCATCCTCTTCCTGGCTTGCGACAACGAGGTTTTCCGTCCCGATGTCAATGCCTACGTGACCCGATGTCTGGGTGGCTGTGGAGGATGTCTGAGATGTTTCGGATTCCGAATTTGAGTCGTCCTCGTCGGCTTCGTCGTTCTCTTCCTCCGCGTCCGTTTCGGTTGCGGTTTCATCCAGTTCTTCCTCGAGGTCTTCCAGATCGGGTTCGGTGCTGTCAGTTGGTTCATTCATTATTGTCATCCTGTTGTTTAATCTGTTTCAATCGCTCAACGGTGGATGAGACCCCCTCTGATTCCTCCTTCTTATCCACCGACGCAACTTCTCCCTGAACTTGTTCGTCCTTCATCATATCAACTATGGCCCCCGCATCCTTCGATGTCTGTTCCTGCATTTCCGTCAACCGGGTGGTACGGGCCGGAACTTTCCGGACCGCTTCCTTTATTCGTTCAAGTTCGTCAAGAATTTCCGAAAAGAAGTCCTGCAGGGAACCGGGAACATCCTGAAGCCCGGATTCCTTGAACTGTTCCTGCACAATTTTGGACACGTTTTTTCGTTCCTCGGCCGTCAGGTCCTCATCGCGGTTCGAAATGACCTTGTCTATTGACTTTGAAATGAGGTTCCGAAATTTCTTTTTGTTCAGGACCCGTACTTTTTCCTTGCCGAGATCCTTGCGGTCCACCACTTTCGTGGACCGGTCGAGGTGTTCGTCAATTTGAAGACCCCCGGATTGGCTCTGTGATTGATCTTGGTCCTCCTCCCCACTCTGTTGTTCGATCTCCTCCGTACCATCCTGGCCGAAACTGATCGATTGGACGTCGGTAACCCCCATCTCCACCAGCACTTCCGGAAGGGGTTTATTGACACCGTAATCCTGCAGTTGTTCCTGCACGGTCCGTGCTTTGTCGACGTCCTCCTCGGCAACAACATTTTTTGAAAGGGCCTGATCCACGAGCGAACTGTCACTGAGGTGATCGTGAATCATCCGGAGCGGAAGGAAATTTGACAGGTTTACGCCTTTCTGTTCCTTTATTTTGGCCGCTACGTATTTCAGGTGCTGCTCCGTCAGGTATCCCTTTTCAAGGATAAGTTCACCGAGGGTGACGTGGAGCCCATCTTCCTCCATGGCTTCCTGCAGGAGTTCGCAGTTGCCGATCTGATCCTCCGACAGCATATCGTTGTGCAGGAGGGTGTTGGCCAGAATGGAATCTGCATCTTTGGTTTGACTCATTTCCTCTTTCTGTCGGAATGTTCCGGATCACGGTGCTCACTATTTCACGTACACCATTCAGTCTAACCTTTACGATGCGTGATTTCAACGATTTCGGTGATTGTGACTGCCGACAACACGGTTAAATAACATGGAACGGACCCGGGATCGGTTCCCGTAATACACTGTAGAAGTTGAAGAATTCCCGGATTTCTTTCCCCTTGAGGGGTTCTCTCCACCGTGTTATCATGTGGGGGCGTTGAGTGGTTTCCCACCTGTCCGTTTTCTGAACAATCCAGCGAAGTACTGATCCGTTCCCGTTTTGGGCCGGTCCTTCCCCTCCGTCGTTCCGGATGACAAACCAATAATTACCCGTCAGGAGATGACCGAGACAAGCGCGGAAAATCGACCTCTGAAAATGGCGGACGTGTTTCGCCGATGGTGGCCTCTGGCCGCCAGCTGGGTTTTTATGGCCATTGCGTTGCCGGCCTGTAACATTATTCTTTCCCGCCTGCCGGATCCGGAGGTGCACCTGGCGGCGTTTGGTTCCATCGTGTTCCCGATTGCATTGATCATCGAGGCGCCGATCATTATGTTGCTGGCCACGTCCACGGCCCTTTCTAAGAATCAGGAATCCTACCGCCGGCTCCGTCGGTTTATGATGATTTCCGGAGGGATCCTAACCGGTATTCATATGGTCATTGCCTTTACCCCGCTGTATTACACCGTCGTGGAGCAAGTCATCGGGGCTCCTGAACACATCGTTGAACCGGCCCGGATCGGGTTAATGATTCTCACGCCCTGGACCTGGTCGATTGCTTATCGACGGTTTAATCAGGGGGTTCTGATTCGGTACGGGCATTCCGGAGCTGTTGGAACGGGGGCGGCGGTGCGGCTTTCCGTCATCGGAGCGGTACTTTTCCTCGGGTATTACAGCGGGGAGTATTCTGGAACAGCGGTGGGGACGGCGGCCAACTCCGCGGGGGTTATTGTCGAGGCCGTGTTTATCGGTCTCTGGGTAAGATCCGTTCGAGCCGATCATCTGGAAGCGGCCGAAACGGAAGGGGATGTGCTTACGTGGGAGAACCTGTTTTATTTTTATACTCCCCTCGCTCTTACATCCATGTTCACTCTTGCCGCCCGACCCCTGATCAGTGCCGGACTGACCCGTATGCCGCTTGAAGAAGCTTCTCTGGCCGTCTGGCCGGTGACACTCGGATTTCTTTTTCTGGTGCGCAGTATGGGTCTGGCGTACAAGGAAGTGGTGGTGGCCCTGGTCGAGCGGTTTCGGGCCCTGCCAATTCTCCGGCGATTTACCGGCTACCTGACGGCCGGCTCCTCCATATTGCTTCTGGTTATGGCAATGACTCCTCTTGCTGATTTCTGGTTTCGTGATCTTCATCCTCTTCGTCCGGCACTTGTCGTCCTTGGCAAAAACAGTTTATGGGTGTCCGTTTTGATTCCGGGGCTGGTTGTGCTTACGAATTACTTCCAGGGGCTTCTTGTCTACGGGGAAAAAACCAATGCCATCATCGAGGCAGTGGTGTTGTTTCTCTTTTCCATGGGGGGGTTACTGTTCCTCGGTGCCCGTATTGAACATAATCTAACGGGACTTTACGTGGCAATAGCAGCGTATACGTTTGGGAACCTTATTCAGGTACTCTGGCTCTGGTACCGGAGCCGTTCGGTGGTCGAGGACGTGAAGAAGGGGGATCGGAAACGTTCCGGCCAATCACTTCGGGAGGGAACGGTTCCCCAGGGATAATTTTGCTCTATCTTCGGGAGAACCGGTTCTTTCGGTCGCTCCTGGTTGCTGCGGTCTGGTCTCGTTCGGTCACGCCTTTCAGGACGGTGTTGTCGAAGAGGAACAACAGGTAACAGAACGTGATTACGTTCAGGACCAGGAAGGCGACCAGCCAGGCAATTCCGGGGGCTCCCAGAAGAAGAAAGTAACCAAGCAGAAAAATTTCGAGAAGGGATCCCCAGGTAAGTCCGGATTTGCCGAACGAATTACGAAGCATGAAGAAGAAGTTGCAGATAAATTTCAGCAGGGCAAGAAACGCGGCGAAGTAGCCGACACCGGAGAGAATACCGGGTTTTTTGAGGGTCTGTAAAAATCCCTTGCTTTCCCCGTCGTTCGAGGTCTCCGTCGTGTCGGTTTCCTCGTCTCCTCCGGTGTCATCGCCGGATTGATCGGGTTCTTCTATTTGCTCTGTCGTTCCGTCGTCGGATTCACCATCTTCGGATTTCTCATCTTCGGGTTGCTCGTTTGTGTTTTCTTCCTTCGTCGTTTCCCCGTTGTTCCCCTCCGACTCGTCCCCGGCGTCCTTGTCCTGCAGGTTGTTCGGAATAAATGGTTTTGTGTTCTCCTTCTTTTCCCCCGATTGATCTGTTTCGTCCGCGCTGGATTCTGATTGTTTTGATTTCGTTGATTTTTCGGCTTCGCCGTCTTTCTCCGAGGATTCGGTGCTGTTACGGGCGAGGTTTGACCGGGTGACCGTTACAAATTGTTCCGTTCCTTTCCAGAACGCGTTGACGTATTCTTCCCCGCCTCTGGCGGCGAACAGAGACACAGCGGCGAGAAGTGCGAGAAACAGCGCGTCCGGATACGCCAGCATGCCGATTAGAATTGAAAGGCCCGGCAGGTCCTTTTTGCGATCCTGCATGTCCCGGTAACTTCTTGAACCCGAACCGGAAGTCTCCGTGTCCGTTTTCCCCGTATCGGTGTCCGTTCCTGACCGGTCACGGACAGAGGAGGAGGTCCCGCGTTTTTTCTTCCCGGAGGTCAGGGGTTCTTTGTCGGTTTCCTCGTCTTCTGATTTTCCCAATTCCTCCGGTTGCGGGGTGGTATCGCCTTCCTCCACTTCCTGAATACCGGTGGTGTCCCCGGTTGCTACCGGTTTCTCTTCAGCGAGTTTTCTTGTTTTTTCTTTTTTTGAGCGGTCGGGTTCCTCCTGATCCGTCTCTGGTTGCCGGTCCTTCGTCTCCTCTTCTTTTTTCTTTTTTTTCTTCTTCTGTTGTTTTTTCTTTTTCTGTTTCTTCTTTCGTTTCTTCCCGGTCTCTTTCTTCTTCTTCTTCTTTTGTTGTTTTTTACCGGCCTTCTTCTGTTTCTTTTCATCCGTGTCGGAGGGTTCGCCGGGTATACGGATGGTGTTGCCACATTCTTTACATTTAATCGTTTTTCCTTTCTGGCTGTCCTTTGCGCGGTATGCCTTTCCGCAGTCGCAGTATACCGTAATCATAACCATTCCTCGTGAATGAGCTTTTCTGTTTCACGTAATTATAAAAATGGGCTGGCCAATTTGCAAAATTCCCTCTTATCTCTGGTGATGTGCTCCGGAAGAGGGGATGCGTACTTCAAGTCTGAACGGCCTGTTATGGTCCACGCCAAAGTAAGGCCCCGGCAAATTCGCCGGTTTGGATGGGGCGTTATTCTTTGTAGAATGAATTTTCAGGATTTCCGCCGGTCTTTTTTGGGTGAAAACAGAACGCGTTCATGAGACAGGAAACAGAATGACAGGTGATTGCATTATCGGTACGGCGGGGTGGAGTCGGTTTCCCGCTCCCGAAAACTGGAAGGACAACCACGAGAGCAAGTTACAGGCCTTCGCCGATGAATATCCCGCCGTGGAGGTGAACCGAACGTTTTACAGTCTGCCTCAGGAGAAGACCGCCCGACGATGGCGAAAGGAAGCCGGGTCATCGTTCGTGTTCTGTATGAAGGCGTGGCAGGCCGTTACGCACACCCGGAGAAGTCCCACCTGGAACCGTGAAAACACGGATCAGTTCAGTGACGAATTGCTCCGTCAGTTCGGACATCTTCGAACCAATGAGGCGGTGCTCGAAGCGTGGACGCAGATTCGTTCGATAGCCGAGGCGATGGACGCATCGGTTTGCCTGATCCAATGTCCTCCCGGATTGCCCGCTGACGAGGGCGGAATTGACCGGGCACGAGAATTTTTCCGTTCCATTGAGAGTGGGGATTTCCGGATTGCCTGGGAACCCCGGGGGGACTGGAAGGAACAACCGGAGGTCATTGGTGACATCTGTGAAGAATTTCACCTGATGCACGTGGTGGACCCGTTGCGAAACGAACCGTCATGGATCGACGAGGACGTGTATTTTCGTTTGCATGGATTAAACGAAGATCCGTACGATTATCGCTACGATTATTCGTCCGAAGAACTCAAGACACTTGCCGGTCAATTGAATGAATACGCCCGTCAAACCGGGCGGGTCTACTGCATGTTCAACAATGACGGCATGTACAAAAACGCTCGAGAACTGATGGAGATGAACGTTGTTGATGCACACCGAACGAAATAGTACCGGAGACAAAGACCGGGAGGGGCCGGGAAAGATCAGAAGACGTTTTGTTCGATGATTAAAAAATGAGGTTCGGTCGTGATGTTACGGGAAAAGATAACGAGGTAACCGATGAGTACGGAGGAGAGCAGGCCGGGAAACGGCAAAAGCGCATCCGGCCCTTTGTTCAGGGAGCTTGTGGAAAATGCCATTGCGGGGGTATACGCCCACAGCCAGGATGGGTTTACGTACGTCAACCAGCGAATGACGGAAATGACGGGGCATGACGAATCCGAGCTCGTCGGGGAGCGGGGTCTTGTGGATCTGGCCAGAAGCATGGAGGAGAATCGCGTAAAACGATTTATTGATGTTTGCCTGGACAGGAAGGAGGAAGTGCAGTTTATCTTTGAAGCAACGGACACGGCGGGGGAGACGAGGTATTTTGAAGTGCACGGAACCGCTCGTGAGAAGGAGGGGAACCTGCTTATGATCGGAACGATGCTGGACGTCACCGAGCGCAAGGAAATGGAGGACGCCCTGATGCGGTCCCGGGAGAATTACCGGGTCATATTCGAGAACAGTCCGTATCCGATGTGGGTTTTTGACACCGAGACACTTAAATTTCTCGAGGTGAACGAAGCAGCCGTCGATCAGTACGGATACACGAAGGAGGAATTCCGGAACATGAAGATTGATGCTCTTCGCCCTCCGGAGTCAAGATTGGATGTACTGGAGATGCTTGAGGAGGAGCAGCAGGAAGCCTTCAATCAGCGGGGAGAAGTCAAACACCAGACCAGAAACGGCACGATTATCGACGTGGAAGTGACTTCAAGTACCATGAATTATAACGGGCGTCCGGCTGGTCTGGTACTGGCAAAAGACATTACGGAACGGAAACGCGCTCAGGAAAAAATTGAACACATGGCGCACTACGATCCCCTAACGGATCTTCCCAACCGTCCGTTTTTTACGAAAAAACTGAGCCGGGCCATAGAAGACATCGAGGAGAAGGACAAAACGCTGGCGGTGATGTTTCTCGACCTGGATGGGTTTAAACAGGTGAACGATGCCTTTGGACATTCGGTGGGGGATCGGATGTTGAAGGATTTATCGAAGCGATTCCGGGGTTCCCTTAGTGAGGACTACGTCATCTCCCGATGGGGTGGAGATGAATTTACGATCTTTCTTCCGGAACTGGACACCACGAACGAAGTTCGTGATACGGCCCAATCTATTTTTGATGTCCTGGATCAACCGTTTCGGGTTCGGGATCGGAGTTTTCATCTTTCGGCGAGCATCGGAATTGCTCTGTATCCGGAGGACGGCACCGACTCGGAGGAATTGATCAGCAAGGCCGACATCGCCATGTTCCAGGCCAAGGAGGAATCCCGCAATACATTCGAATTTTACACGGAGGGGGAGAAGGAGGAGAAAAAGGAGGTGGTGAAACTGGTGAACGAGATGAAAGCATCCATCGACGACGAGGATTTCATGCTTTTTTATCAGCCCCAGGTCGCCGCCGCCACCGGGCGAATCAAGGGGGTGGAAGCACTGGTCCGGTGGAACCATCCCGACGGGGACCTCAAAAATCCCACCTCGTTTATTCCCGTTGCGGAAGCCTCCGGATTGATCATTCCCATGGGGCGCTGGATACTTCGGGAAGCTGTTCGCCAGCACCGGAAGTGGACCGAGGAACACGGCTGGCGCTTCCCGGTATCCGTGAATGTGTCCGCCGGACAGATTTTGAATACGGACATTCTTGAGACCGTTGAGGAGGTGCTGTCCAACGCGTCGCTCCCCCCGGAGATGCTGGAACTGGAAATTACCGAACACTCCGTAATGCAGGACCTGGAGCGCGGGATGAATGTGCTGGAATCGTTTCGGGACATGGGGGTTCGAGTGGCGGTGGATGATTTCGGTACCGGACACTCTTCCCTTCGTTACCTGACACGGCTTCCGTTCGATACCCTGAAGATTGATCGAGCGTTTGTTCAGGACATAGAAAAAGAACAGTACAGCACGGAACTGGTGAAATTGATTACCATGATCGCCCGGCGTCTGGATCTCCGTGTGGTGGCTGAGGGAGTGGAGAACGAGCTGCAGGCGGAGTCCCTTAAGAAATTTCGGGATATTCATATGCAGGGGTTCCTGTTCTGTCATCCGAAAGCACCGGACGAAATTGTGGATTTTCTCCAGGAAAATATCTGATAACGGGGAGGTTGATCATCCGGTTGAGTGATTTCGAACGACGCGGGATTTTGGATTTCATAAATTCATTTAAACCAGACAAAAATGACCGAGATGAACGACGAAACGCCACAGCTGGTCCTGGTGACGTACCCGGAGGACATTGAACCCGGTCCGGGATCGTTTGCGGAGTCACTGGTAGCGGACGAACTCGCCGCCTGTGCGAACGTTCTTGATGGGGTGGACAGTTACTTCCACTGGGAGGGATCTCTTGAACAGGCGTCCGAAGTGCTTCTCCTGCTGAAAACGTCCGATCGGGTATATAATCGTCTTGAGGCAGCCGTACGGGAACGCCATCCATACGACGAACCCGAAGTGATCGGTTTTGAAATTGACCGCGGCGCCGATTCGTACCTGAACTGGGTGCTCGATTCTCTGCTGCCGGAAGAGGACGCCGAACAGTTCAAATC
>CAZOLI010000037.1:0-23024 GCA_964580675.1 uncultured Planctomycetia bacterium | reverse complement strand
CCTCCATTTACGGAAACAACCTCACCCGTTATGTACGAAGCACGATCCGACACCAGAAAATCAACAACAGACGCTACTTCCTCCGGTTCCCCGAACCGTCCCATCGGAATTTCCTCCCTGAAATCCTCCTCGGAAAAATTCTCGACCATGTCCGTTTTGATAAACCCGGGTTCGACACAGTTTGCCGTGATGTCCCGCTGACCAACCTCCCGCGCCAGGGAACGAATGGCACCGGCCAGTCCCGCTTTGGACGCACTGTAATTAACCTGTCCGGGATTTCCCATGCGTCCGGCCAGCGACGTAACCGCAACGATTCGTCCCCCGTTCCGGTCACTGATCATGGGAAGCAGGAGAGGCTTCACCACGTTATAAAATCCATTCAGGTTCACCTCCAGGACCTGGTCCCAGTCCTCGGATTCCATCAGCGCAAAATTGGCATCTCGACGGATTCCGGCGTTTGCCACCAGTCCGTAGAACGGTCCGTTCTCCTCGATGTACTCCTCCAGAACTTCACGGGACGTCTCCCGATCCGACACGTCAAACGGAAGAAGATCCGCCTCGACGCCCTCGTCCCTGACCTGATCCCTCACCTCGCCGGCCGCTTCATCACTGCTCCGGTAATTCAGTGCGAGATCCCAGCCACTGTCAGCCAGTTCCAGGGCAATCGCACGGCCGATGCCGCGACTGGCTCCGGTGATGAGGACGCGATTACTCAAGGGATTTGTTTATGAAATTTGTTCGTTAAACGACCCGGTCAGCGATTCGTCGGCCTCGATGAGCAGTGCGTTCAACCGCCCTTCCACCAGATTTTCGTCCTCGCCTTTCAAACGAATCCACCCCTCGGCACTGTAATACCGACCCTGTATGCCATAATCATCCGCAAATACATGATACGTTTGTCCGGGGCGAAACAGCGAGGTTGAGAAGGAGATGTTCTTGCCGCCGAGGAACAGAGCGTTCTTCCGAGCTTCCTCCTGTCCGGCTGTTTTTAACAGATGATGCAGAAAACTGCACTGCCCCAGGTACTCGATGCCAAACCATGATGGTATGCCCTCTTCCCGGTAGAAGATGTCATGCCTCTCGACCGTAAACCGGCACCGGGTGCCGTCGCTGTCGTGTTCCAGAACGGAGCCCAGGAGATTCATCCGGCCCGAATGCGGCAGCAACTGCCCCGGATCCGGATGTTCGGTTTGGTCTGTCATACGGAGGATTCCCTCAGTCGGGTCCGAACGTCGTCCACACGGACATTGCCGAGGTCATTTCGCGGCAGTTCCTTTACGTGGTCCCATACCTTCGGAAGGGCAACGGATGGAAAATACGAATCCAGCTCGTCTCGAAGCTCATCCCGAAGAACATCAAAGGATTGATCATCAATCATATTTCGCCCTTCCGCCGAGGGAACAATCATGGCCCCGAGGGTTCGATGTCCCCGTTCCGGGGCTTCGGATTCCAGCACCACAACCGCCGACGCCTCAACCCCCCTGTGCTCCTCGATACGATTCTCAACTTCCGGAAGAGCAACCCGGGTTTCCGCGATGTTTACAACCCGATCCTGCCGACCCCGGAGACGGAATGAATCTCCGGTGGACTCGGCGTGATCTCCGGTCGGAAACCAATCGTCCGTGGGACTGACCGAAGGGGATTTCACCAGCAATCGTCCCTGCTCGTCAACACGTGTCTGCACCCCTTGAAACGGCCGCCAGGATTCCTCGTTCGACGGCCGCCAGCCGATGGCTCCTGTTTCCGTCGTTCCAAACACGTCCAGCGGCGGGAACCCGAGCTGCTCCGTCACCTCGTTAACCACTTCCCCGGATAACTTTCCGCCGCCCGAAAACACACACTCAATCGAACCACGGAGGCTTTCAAGAACGCCGGAACGGGCCAGTTCCTTGAGCTGTGCGGGACTCGTAAGAAGTGTGGCCGGGCGATCAAGTTGACACACCTCGTCGTACAGATCATCCGGAAACCGGATGGTCTCCGGATGGAAGGGGAAACCACGACAGAGCGGCCACAGGATGCGAACGTCCAGACCGAAGATGTGCTGGTGAGGAACGGTCCCGATCATGACCGTATTATCCACTTCCTCTCCCCACTCTGCGTCAATGACGTCGAGGTCGTTCTGCATATGATCCATTGATTTCTGGATGGTTTTTCGATCACCCGTTGTCCCGGACGTGAAAAATTCAATGCGTGCGTTTTCATCCGCCCCCGAAAAGGACCAATCACCGTCTTCGTCCCCCGGGCTGTCCTCCCCCGACAAACGCAGATGATTGTCGGTGGAGGTGCCGGGAATGGACGTTACCGATTGATCCGTCAGCGCCGCCCCCGCGTCCTCTGCGCAAACCTGAAATATACCTTCCTTTGGTTTCGGTGGAAGAACAATGGCGGCTCCGGTTTCCAGGAGAGCAAGAAATCCCGTCAGAAACCGGTAACCATTCCCGGAGAAAAGAATCCAGCGCCGGCTTCCGTTTTCGCGAACACGCCGAACAACGGCGGCAACGTCCGACCGCAAATCGGACCACGTTTTCTGTTGAGTTCCGGTTTTGGTGACCGGATGGTCTCCGGATCGACCCGATTGGAGTATGGTGCCGAGTGGCCGGAATGAACGGTCCATGTCCTTTTTCCCCTTCATTCTATTCCCGAAAACGACCGACTGCCGGAATTAGAGATGCAATTTCTTCTCGTAAAAGGTGCGAAGACGGTCCGTCAACCGACGTGTTTCGGAGGCAAACGAATCACCCGGCGTCACGTCCCAGGGTTGACAGAACGTAATGGTAACGTGCAATGCCTCCGGAGGGACCTCGTACCAGGCCTGATCACGCCTCAGGGTCGAGTGATTGCATTCTATAATTGCGGGCACAATTTTACAACGCGTTTCCAGGGCGACCTGCGCGACCACCCTCGAAAACTCACGGAGCCCGTTCTTCGGAGACCGGGTTCCTTCCGGAAAAATCAGTATGGATCGGCCCTGGTTAACTCGTTCCACACAGTCCTCGAAGAGGGACACGGAATACTCCTCGGGAATGTAGTCGGCGGCCTGCACGATGGACCCCATGAAGGGACTGTTCCAGATCTTCTTTTTCACCACACAATCCACGACGGGCACCCGGCCGACCAGGTTTATCACGTCAATAAGCGTCGGGTGATTCGCCACAAGCACAAACGGTTCGTCCTCCGGAATATGCTCATCTCCGTAATAATCAACGTCCCGGATGACCCCGACGCCTTTCATGAACCCCCTGAACAGACGAAAGGCCCCGCCGACAAGTCGCTGCCGGTTCCGGTAATCCACCTGGTCCTCACTGATCACGGACGCGTGTAACTTGACGGGAAGCGAAACGAGAATCCCCATCCCGTAAAACACCAGAAAGGAAAGTCCCGTTCCAAAAATACGCCATCCTCGATCCAGTTTGCTGATCAGGTTGTTCCAGAACCGGCCCATGTCAGTTTGAACTTACGTCGAATCACGGCGACGGAAGACCCAGGTCTGTGCGGATGTCGAACCCGGTAGATGCAGTATGGGATCCTGTTCCCCGAGGTACCAGGCCATAAATTGAACGGACGGCGGAAGCCCATTTTCCGGGGACGCCTCCTCCTGATTCAGTTCCAGTTCAACGACCTCACCGGAATTGGACTCCGTCAAAAGCAATGCGGTTCCGTAGGCCACGTCGTCGTAAGGAGAAAACTGATCGAGGGGGTCCGGCGGGGCCACATTTACCGAAACAAGAAGGGCCGGAGACGGGGAACCGTTCCCGAGCATACCCGCGGCATCCAGGAACCCGTGCTGGAACGTTTCCGTGCCGGCGGACACCGTACGGGTCGGCATCATGTTGTCCGTGGCTATACTGAAGTACCCGGACGGGGTGTTATGTACGGAATTGGCAAAGGTCATCGGCGAAAGGAGTTCGCCGGAAGAAAGCGTCCGGAGCAGTTCAACGGTTAATTGAAGTTCGCCGTGTCGTGTCGCAAATACCGTCGGCACATCCGCCGGATCCACACCGGCCTGCCTGCAGCAGTCAACGGCCACGTGAAGAGCGATCCGGGAATGTGTGCTGCACCGACGCCGTTTTCGGGAATCCATCCAGGAGAGTTCCGGAGCACCGTTTCCCCGCATCGCCTCCCGGAGCCGTTTCTCCCCCGGCGGCCTCCGCCACTGCTGACGCTCCTCCAGACCCGGTGCCCAGGCCGACCATTCCGCCAGACCACATTCCATTACGAACCACCTCCAAGAAGTACCGAACAGTTGTTGCCGCCAAACGCAAACGAATTGCTGAGCACCAGAGGCCGGTCCGATGAGACGGACCCTTTTGGCTCAACCAGCGCAAGATCGGGAAACGACGCGTCACGAACACCGTCCCATAGATGAGGCGGCAGTGGACAGGTCCCGTTTCGGCTACGTTCAATCACCATCCAGCAAAAGGCGACTTCAATTGCTCCGGCCGCACCCAGTGCGTGGCCGGTAAACGGCTTCGTGGAACTGCACGGGACGGAGGCATCAAACACGCGATGAACGGCCTTCGCTTCCATGGCATCGTTCTGGCGGGTGCCCGTTCCGTGTAGGTTGACGTAGGTCACCTCTCCGGCGTCGAGGTTCGCGTCCGAAAGGGCTCGTTTCATGGACAGCTCAGCCCCCCGTCCTTCCGGATCCGGCGCGTTCATACTGTGAGCGTCACTGGATTCTCCTACTCCCAGAAGGGCCGGTCCCTCCCCGTCACGAACCATGAGAAACAGCGCACCGCCCTCCCCCAGATTAATGCCATCGCGATTCTCGCTCATGGGATTACTGCGGTCGGTGGAGGTAAGCTGAAGCGCGTAAAATCCATTCAGTGTCAGTTTCGAAAGCGTATCCACACCTCCCGTCAGAACCGCGTCACAGATTCCCCGTTCGAGCAATGATCGGGCGGACGCAAACACCTTCGCACTGGACGAGCAGGAGGTGGAAATGGTATAGCGCGGACCGTGTACGTCCAGGTAATCCCCGAGGAACCCGGCGAGCCCTCCCATTTCCATTTTTCGGTAATCGTAATTCTGCGGCAGTCGATCCTCCGCCTCGTAGGTGTCCATTGCACGTTCGGTTTCCTGGACTCCCGACGTGCTCGTCCCCACAACAATACCGAATGAGCCGGGATCAACCCTCTCGATCCCGTCCCGAACCGGTCCCTTGATCCGTTCAAGGAGAAAGAGGGCCATCCGGTTGTTGCGACAATCGTAGTGGGAGAGGGATTCGGGAAGGTCGGGAAGGGAAGCATTCTGATCCCCGAAGGATACTTCCCCCACCGGAACGGCCGTTCCGTCATTTATATATTGATCGCGTTCGACCAGCCCCGGTTCCGGCTTCTCAAATAGCCGGTGCCAGATCTCTTCCCGGTCCACTCCGAGGGCATTGATCATGCTCATTTCCGGAAGGCTGTACCGGTGTTCGGTCATTTCCTGTTATCGAAGGTATTGGCCATGATCGTTCGCACCCGTATTTTATAACCGTATGCTGATGTGAACGTCAGTTCCCCCTTCCAGGTCGGTGGGGCGGAATACATCACCTCACCAATTTTTTGATTCTTCCTGTAGATCATCCGTTTCCTTTTGCCGTCCTCCAGCGTCTCTTCCTCCACCCGGAATCCCTTCCGGTCCGGAACCCGATCCCACAGAGCCCACTGAAGATCCGTTGCGATTCGCTCAAGCGGCATCGGTATCTTGTGATTTTTCTGGACGTTAATTTGTTCACTGTTCATTCGAACCGTGAACAGGCGGTCGGAAAGTGAATTTAACCCGACGACAACCATGCGGTTTTCGCCCGGTGTAATTTCCGTAACCGCCCGGAACGAGTACCTGTTCTCTCCTCGTTCCACGGAGATTTCCTGGCGGATGTGAACTTCCTCCGGGAAGGTGTCCGGACGGAGAACCGGCAGGGTTCCGGCACCGGCATAACCGGGCAAGAGGAAACAGCCCGATACGGAGAAGCAGAGGATGATGGCGATACCGGTCCACAATTGCTGGTAAACCACATTCATCCGTTTTACTTCCCGATATCGGTCACAACAAAAACCTTACCCCTCTGAAACGAGCGACCCGGTGGCGGACTCACTGAGTGAAGCCATGCCAATGTTCGAATGGGGTGTCACGCCCGGGCGTCCCGATTTTTCATACCACAGTATACGGCAGGGGAAAGAAGCAAAACAATCAAAATCCCTGGAAACACCGTCTGTCCGATGGCGTTGATCACCCGCGCGTCGGCAAAGGCAAGACAACCAAACGAAAGTACCGTCGTCAGGGCCGAAAGCACCAGGGCCAGCATCGATGCACGAATGTTTTTTCCGCGTCGGAACGCCTCTGCAAGAAACACGGCGTAATCAATGCCCATACCCAGAATGAGTAAAAACGCCACGACGTGCATGAGGTTCATGGAAATCCCGGAGAGACTTAAAATGGCCACGGTCACCGCACTGCCCCCGACGGCCGGCACCATCACAAGCAGCCCGGGAAACAACCCGTACCGAAGCATCAGTATGAATCCGATCAACAGATAGGCAACGGCCGTCAGCGTCATGGCCCGTCGCCGATAGCGCCGGATCAGTCCCGTGAATCGTTTGCTCCGATTCCGATAGTGGGCACCGTCCATGCCGTTTACGACCTTTCGGACAGCCGATTCCTTCTCCACCCCCTTCAGAATAATTAGAGTGGAAGGAGATTTTTCGTTCGATCCCAGCCAGAGCTTGCGCATGCCGAAGGAAGCCGGATGGTCCTTCCATTTCGACGGCGTGAGATAGGAGACGTCACGGCCGGTTCTGTTCAATTTCTGAAAGAGTTGATTGATTACCTCCGTCCGGAAGCCAAGACCCGACAGCATCCGGCGGCTCCTGTCCGGCTGTTCGGAAATGGTGTTGCGAACAAGGCGGCGATCAGCCCTCTGCCGGTCGATGCTCGGCAGGAACGGAACCACACTCCAGTAACCACCTATGGCACCGGATGCCTGCAATTCCTCAAGGCGGTTCGTGACCCGGCGCGCCCGTTCGAGAAGGGACTGTGCCTGATTCGATTCAACGAGCACGTAACGACCCGTGTCCCGAATGCCCGCCTTCTGACGAATGGACTGATCCGTCTTCTGAAGTGACTCCGGAACCTCCCCGAGATTTTCCAGCCGGTCCTGAAAGGAGAGAACATAGAACCCCGCGGAAACAAACAGAACCAGCAAGAGACCCCCCGACCACCTCCAGATCCGCAGGGACCGATCCGTTATCAGCCGATCCCAGAACGCGATGAGCAGATCCACAATCAACAGAAAGAACCCCCCGGATCGACGCGTATTTCCGGGTTGTTCCGCATCGCGAAAGAGGAACGGAAACCAGCAAACCACGGTAAGAAACGAACCCGTCAACCCAAGACACGTAAAAACTGCCATTTGCTTGAGCGCCGGGAACGGGGTTAACCCCAGACTCGAAAACGCCAGGATCGACGTCAGGAACCCGAGAAATATGCCGGGAAAAATATTTTTTAATCCGGTCCAGGAGGTCCACGACGCCTCCCGCAGGTGATAATCCGTAAAGTAATGAAAGGCGTAATCCACGGAGATGCCGATCAGGGTCGCCCCAAAGGCAATCGTGATCACGTGGAGCGAAAACAACTCAAAGCTGACGGTAAAGGCCACAAGCAAACCGGACAGTATCGTCACCACAAGAAGAAGGAGGTGTTTAAGCGAACGAAAGGCCAGGAGCACAAGAAGAACCACACCAATCAACGAAATCGAACTGATGAAGGAAACGTCCCCCCGCATCGATTTCCGTGACCGGGCCGCAAACCGAACGACGCCCGTCCACTGAAGGGATTGTTCCGGACGGTTGTCCCCGAGCCAATTTTGGCAACTCTGAATCGCCCGGTGCACCCGGTTCTGGACCCGGTTCCGAAACGGATCCCCCCTGATCTCCGCCAGCACCACGGTTTGGGCATTTTCGATGGAAGCCTCCCCTCCACGTTCATCAGTTTGCATCTCCTGCCAGTACTGAAGGAGCTCGGGAAAAAAGAGCAGAGGATCGTCTTCCAGGATGTCCGAGACCATCGGCATGGAGGAACCGTGAAGTTCCCGCCTGATGCGTCGCCGGAGTACCGGGAGGGGTTCCTCCGTCTGCAGCTGGCGACGGACGGACGGGGCCAGAATCTGGTACCGGTACGGAAAATACAGATCGAAATAATGACGCCCCCAGGACTGATCCACGGATCGCACCTGTTCGAACGCTTCGGAGCTGGTAAGGATTTTCCGAATTCGATCGCCGCTTTCCTGCTGCCCCTCTCCGGATGCCCGGGAACCATCCCCCCCCTCAACGACCAACAGCACCATCCGTCCCATGGAGCCCTGAAAGGATGTTCGAATGGTTTTAAAAATGGGGTCTTTTTCGGAGCGGGGGAGAAGTTCCATCACACTGGTCTCCAGTTGCAGACCTCTCCGGAGCTGATAACCGAACAGGACAAGGAGGAATGCCACAACGAGGGACCAGCACACCAGCAGGATGTGTCTTCCCCTCCTGCCGAACAACGTGTTCATCGGGAATCAGATGTCTCCAGAAGGGAGCGAAACGTTTTTTTCTGATCCTCCGTCAACCGGTCCGGGTACGAATGGTTCTCGAACGAAGAGAAAAACCGGTCGCCGTTGTTCTTAAATATATTGAGGGTCACGAGGTGTTTCCCCCGTCCCTCGATAACGATTCGATCCAGTAATTTTTTGATCTGGTCCGTCCCCGGTTTCAGACCAAGTGTCCATTTTACCGCGCTTTTTCCCTGCTCGGGAGCCGATTGGTTGTCTTTTCCCCCGTTTTTTTCTTTTTCCTCGTCTTCCTTTTCCGCCCGACCCCGGTCCTCCGGGGATTCATCGATCTTAATAAACACGTCAAAATTCCTGTCGAATTTCTCGAATTCCCCGGAAAAAATGTAAAACAGAGAATCAATGAATTTCCGGGGGGGCGTTCCGGATTCCAGTTTTCGCCGTCGGGTCCGATCCGGGGTTCGTTCCACGATGACGCCTTTTTTTGATATAAGTTGATCGGATTGCATGGGTTTCTCAATCCGGCGGAGGAGCCCGTGTTTTCGGGAGAACAGAACGTATCCTCTGTTTTTCAGGGGCTTTCGGAGGGCTTTGATGTGCCGGGTCTCCACAAATTTTGCCCGGAACACGTCCACCGACTGAAACTGCGAAAGCACCTTTTGAAAGGGGGCCGGTGGTTCGTCGAAGTCCAGGGCACGAAATTCGGAAAACGGCTGTTCCGAGGACGAATCCTGAGCGGTCAATAGGGGACCAACAGAGCCGATCAGGAACAACATCAGGAATATTGTTCCTCCGCGCATATGGGTGTTCATTACGTGTACGTACCGAGTGAATTTATGATGTTTCCGGAACAGAAATACCTTCGACCGGTGAAGAAGAACATCCTGTGTCAGGCCTCCTCCGGTTCGTAGGGAACACCGAGTTTTTCGTACAGCACCTTCGGTGATTCAAGATGCATCTCACCGGTTTCAATGTCAACGGCCACCTGTACGGTATACCCACGGGCGACGCGATTTCCGGAGTCGGCGTTCCACGCCACGTAATATACCTTGAGCCGGTGTTGATACTCGTCCACTTCCGCGTTGATGCGTACGCGATCGTTAAATTCCAGGGGCCGGGAATGGCGGCAGCGACTTTCAATGACCGGCCAGTAGTAACCGGACGCCTTCATCTCCTCGGATCCGTATTCGATCAATTCCATTAGCTTCGAACGAGCCCGATCGAAATATTTATAGTAGTTTCCGAACCAGACCATGTCGAGCGGATCCAGGTCAAAAAACGGCACGTCCAGTTCGATTTCGACTTCCGGCAACTGTTCGCTCACGTCGTTTTTACGTCTCCTCGAAAAACGTCCATTTTTGATTGCGAATGGTCCCGACCAGTTCCCGAAGCTCCGATTCGAGTGCCCGGTCCTCCTCGAGCCGGGGAGAGATCTCACGAACATCGGACATGAGGTCTCGAAGAGCCGGGGGAATTTCCTCCTCGCCCAGTTCCTGCTGTTCCATGCGCAGTTCCACCGCCTGCACACCCGCAACCAGTAACGAGGCCGCGGTCTGTTCGACGAGTTCAATAATCCGAAGACACTCACGAGCGGAAATGGTTCCGAGACTCACCTTGTCCTGGTTGTGGCTTTCGGTCGACCGCGAATAAACGCTTGCCGGCCCGGTTTTTTTCAGGGCCTCGGCCGCCCAGGCGGAGGTCCCGATCTGAAGAGCTTTCAATCCATGGTTCACCGGTACCCGGTCGGACGAAGCTCCCGTGAGGTTCGGGGGAAGCCCGCGATTTAACTTCGGATCCACAAGTTGTGCAAACTGCCGGTCCATGAGGTCCGCCAGGTTGGCCACGGGATTTTTCAGGGAGTCCATAACAAACCCGACATGGCCTCCGTAAAAATTACCGCCGTGAAGCACGTCCTCCTTCTCCGGATCGACGAGTGGATTGTCATTGGCACTGTTGATTTCCGTTTCAATCTGCTCCTTCATCCACGGCATGGCATCCGCCAGCACCCCGATGATGTGCGGGGCACAGCGCAGGGAGTAGCGATCCTGTTTCCGTCGCTCCGAGGACGGATCGTTCGCCACCGGTTCAGGCTCAGGTTCAAGACCCAGGGCATCCCGCAACCGGGCTGCTACTTTTTTCTGACCGGGATGAGGCTTCCAGTCAAAAATGCGGCGGTCGTAGTGTGTCGGATTTCCTTTCATGGCCAGCGTCACAAGCGCCGTAACGGCGGTGGACAGCTTCATCAGATAATCCGCCCGGTCGAGCGCAAGACAGGCGAGTCCCGCCATGACGGATGTGCCGTTCATGATGGCAAGTGCTTCCTTCGGGGCAAGATCAAGCGGAAGGTGGTCAAATTGATCAATCACCTCTTCCGTGGGCCGTTCGTTGCCCCGGTGCCACACCCGACGCTCCCCCATCAGCACCGCCGCTATGTAGGAAAGCGGCGTGAGATCCCCGCTTGCCCCCACCGAACCTTCTTCGGGAATAAGTGGCAGAACATTCTTATTGATGAGGGATTGAATGGCTTCAAGCACCTCAATTCGCACACCGGACGCCGGATTTAGAAGGGACGCCAGACGGACCAGTAACACAGCTCTGGTTTCCTCCGCCGACAGATGCTCGCCCATCCCGCATCCGTGAAAACGGGCTGTGTTCTCCGGAAGTTCCGAGACGAGTTCCGGGGGAACCGGCCGGTAACTTGTGTCTCCGAGTCCCGTGTTGACCCCGTAGAAATCCCCCGTTTCTTCCAGCCTTTCGTTTACCACCCGAACGGCGTCCTTCATGCGCTCCCGCCATTCACTCCTCTCGGATAGGTCCACGGATTCACCACCACGAACCACGGACATCACGTCCCCGAGAGTGAGGGGCTGATCCGGATCAAGTCTTACATTCATGACGCTCCGTTGCTCCAGAAGTCAAAGAAATTAAACCATTGGTACGGGGCCCGGATACATGCCTTTTCCAGAATTTGTGCGTATCGACGGGCGTATTTTTGGAGATCCCGGCGCCGTTGATTCTTTGATAACCGTACCTCCGACGCAAGCTTCTCGGCGTAAATTTCGTACGTTCCCGGCCCGGTCCGAATCGAGTACGTCACAAGCACCGGACAGCCCAGTAGACCGGCCAGTATATATGGTCCCTGGGGAAACGCCGCCGTTTCGCCGAGAAATTCAACCGAAATCGTTCGTTCCTCGGCACCGGTACTCGTTCGATCACCGAGAATAGCGACAAATTCGCCCCGATCAACACATTCCTTTAATTCCAGTGTGGCGGCGGGATCCCCCGGATCCATGTGAAACACGTTCAGATGCGTATCCGGGTCCACGCGTTCAAGCAGATTGTTAATGAACGGGGCGTTTTCCCAGTAAGCAACGATGTTGATTGTAATGCCCCGTTCCTGGGCCATAAACCGCATCAGATCGAAATTTCCCACGTGGAACGATAGTAAAAGTCCCCCCTCTCTGGATTTCAAACAGGACTGAAACACGTCCTCGCCGCGTGAAATAATTCGGTATTTGCTCTCGTGCCCGAGCCAGAGCGAAAACCGGTCAAAAATGGACCGCCCGAAGGACAGAAAGTGCCGGTACACGTCCCAGTGATCGGGCGGATCACCGAGTGCCTCCCGACCGCCGTCGGTCGCATACAACCGGTCCAGATACGTCCTCGAAAACTGCCGGAGTTCCGGCTCCGAAAGGTAAAAAAACGTCATGATCGGATACAGGAAGAGGCGGGCCAACCAGTAGTTCAAAAACCGGATCCGGTGCAGGTAAAGGAAAAACTGAAATAACCGAGGGTGTCCGCGTTCCTCCACGTCGGTCCAGTCCCGTGACTCGGTCATAATTACACCCGAAACCTGTTTGAGATGATCCAGGGAACACGGACGAGCATCCTGAAGAACAGCCGGCAGAACATCCAGGAGATCATCACGTTGTCCTGAAACAACCGGAAGTTCGACAGGCCATCCTCGAAGTAACGAACGGAGGTCCGAACCGATTTCACCGGTGTTCCCTGCCAGTGCATTCGTACGGCAATCTCGGGGTCAAATTCCATGCGAACCCCGGGACCGACACTCTGGATCACGTCAAGGGATTTCTCAACCGGATAACATCGATACCCGCAGAGCGGATCCTCAATATCAAAGGAAAGGGTGAGAAGCCATACCCAGAAGCGACTGATCTGCCGGCCATACAGGCGTTTTAACGGAACGTCCTCGTCAAATTCGGGCGCCCCGAGAACAAGGGCTTCCGGATGGTTCTCGGCAACCTGTAAAAATTCGGGAATGTCCGACGAATCGTGCTGTCGATCGGCGTCGATCTGAATCGCGTGCGTGTATCCATTGTCCTTCGCGTATTCCAGACCCCTGGTTACGGCCCGGCCCTTTCCGCCGTTTTCCTCCCGGTGAATGACCTCAAAAAGTTCGTGTCTGTCATCAATCCTGTTCAGCACGTCCCGGGTGCGGGCATTGCTCCCGTCGTTGACCAGCACGCCCGGCATATTATATTCGCTTACGCTGTCAACGACTTCCGATACCGCATCCCCGTGATTGTACACCGGGATAACAATAACCGGGTCAACAGTCATTTCTCTACTGCCGAAATCAATATACGCCCTCTCGAATGCACGCCGTCCGATCCTTCGTAGACAAATGCGATGGTGTCTTCTCCACCGTCCCGCTTGATTTGCAGTGTACACTCATCATCCGGTTGCAGCGGTTCGTGAAATTTGACCCGTTTTATCTGCTTAATGTTCACGTCTCCGGACACAATCCGGGGAATCCGTTTGATCACCCAATCAACCAGAACCACACCGGGGACAATTGGTTCGTTCTCGAAATGGCCTTCCGTGTACGAGAGGTTTCCGGGAATACGAAAGGAATATTCTCGACCCGATTCCAGAGATTTTTCGTGAAGGACCTCCGGTTCTGTCGGGGGATTTCCGGACATGATGTTTCTTCTGCTCGAGGCAAACTGAACGGTTCACGTGCTTAAAAAAGGCGCTTCAATTTTTTCTCGGGAACTTTCCCCCGGGCATCACGGGGCAGCTCCTCCACGTATCGCCAGAGACGCGGCACCACAACCGGTTCGAATACTTCCTGCAGATGCTGGCGGAGCAACCTGTTTATTTTCTTCTTTCCTTCCCGATTCAACACATCCTGTCCCTCCTCGGACAGCACCGCCACGGCCGCCGGGACATGCCGAACGGTATCGCCGTCCTCACGGCGGACCGCCGTAACGGCGGAGGTCTTCACATGTTCATGGCGGTCCAGTTGCTCCTCCATCTCCGGAAGTGAAATGCGCTTCTCCGCGATGTTGACCTCCCGATCCCTCCTGCCTTTCAGTTTAAATTTTCCGTTTTTGAATTCCACCAGATCATCCGTACGGTGCCACTCCTCCGGGGAAGAAAGAAAGGGAGATCGCACCTCCAATACATCCGTTCCCCGAACCTCGACCGGTTCGAACGGCTGCCAGAGGGAATCCGAGCCTCCCCGGTTCCGCCAGGCGACGCCCCCGGTCTCCGTGGAACCGAACACTTCGTACGGATAACGGCCAAAAATCTGTTGAAGTTCCCTCGCCGTTCCCTCCGGCAGGGGGCCGCCCGACGAAAAAACCACAACGGTTTGCTCCGCGAATCCGGCATCCGGTTCATGACGAATCAACCGCTGAAGGTGTGCGGGACTCGACACCAGACAGGAGGTTTCCTCACAGATACGACGATGCCGTTCCTCAAGTTCACCCGGGTAAAGATGCGTTTCCTCGTCAAACACACGTCCGGCCGACAGCGGCCAGAGAAGACGGAACAGAAGACCGTATATATGCTGATGCGGAACCGTGGACAGAACCACCGCCTCCCCGATGTCCTCCCGCCACTGCTCCTCGAGCGTACGGACTTCCCGGGCGAGGTTGTCCAGTGTTTTGGGGACGGTGGACCTGTTTCCCGCGGAGCCGGAGGTGTAAAGTTCCACAACTCGTCGATCACGATCCACGATGTCAAAAGATACGGATTGGTCCGACGCCGATTCGGTACGGACGACCGGGGAAACACCAAGATCTTCCGGTTTCCCATCCGTCACAACGCCCGTCACGCGCTCGTCAAGGAACTGTTCCAGTTGATCCATCTGGTCAATCGGCGGAAGAACCGCAACACCCCCGGCCTGCCAGATGGAAAGCAAACCCACACAGAATTCAAACGTGTTCTTGCAGGCAAGGACCCAGTGGGGGTCTTCCGGATCGTTTTCCCGGGTCGGCTCAGCCTCTTCCTGTAGAACGCCGGTGAGGTCCGACACGCGGTTCTGAAGATCTTTCCACGTGTATTCTCGATTCATTCCTTTTGCCACGGTCGCCCCGTGACGCCGGCCCTGAACCATCAATTTATGCAGAGGAACGTACGTTTCTTTCACGTTGCCACGCGGTGGAAATAAAGCACGAAGATAGGGATCGAACCAGTACCCTCGATAATTTCGAAATTTCCAGACCCTGTACAAAAATTCGACGGCCAACAACAGAGCAATGAGGAGGTACGCTATGACCCCGGTGTATATGGCCCACGCTTCTTTTGACGCAAAAAATGAAAGGTAACAGACAACCGCAGTGTTAAACAGAAAAAATCCGACCCAGACCAGAGTAACCCTCCGGGTATATTGAACGGTCTCATCGGTCATGTCGGAAACCGACATGCGGGCAAATACCTCAATCATGGAGGGGGGCGAGAAATAACTGACCATAAAGAATCCCCCGAGAACGGCGCTGATTATGCCCGGAATCAGAAGGAACAGCGTTTCGCTGTTAAACCACGCTCCCGCCGCCAGTACGGCCGTAATGGCGATGGCCGGAGGAGCGAGTTTTCGGACGTGCTCTACATTCAGGGATCGGAGGCCAAGCAGCCCCCGGATACCCAGAAGAATCCCCACAATGAGGTAAAGTACACGGGGCTCAAACCGACCGAGCCCGAAGTATACGATAAATGGGTAGGCGGCGAGCACACAAAAAAAAACCGCCTCAAATATGTTCGCCAGCGATCAGTCATCCTGTTCCATTTTCTCAAGGGCTCGTTCGACGATGTCCTCAACGACTTCCACGTCCTTGACGTCGTCTTCGCCAAAGGTCACGCCAAGCTGTTCCTTGATGTCCACCACGAGTTCCACGGCGTCCATGCTGTTCAAACCCAGGTCCTCATTTAACCGGTCATCCGTCTGAATTTCGTCGGGATCCCGCCGGAGCATGTTCGACAGAATCTCTTTTGTGGTCGACTCCACCGTTTCGCGTGATTTCATGGCACCGTCTTCACTCTTATTCATCTCGTTCACGCCGCACAAACCGGGCGAGGGACCGAAGAGACTCAAAATATTTTTTGTTTTCCTCGGAGGGCCCGGTAATTTTTATTCCGTATTCCTTCTGGAGGGCCATGGCCAGTTCCAGGGCGTCGACGGAATCCAGACCCAGCCCTTCCACAAAGAGGGGCTCCTCCGCCTGGATGTCCTCCGGTTCCACGTCCTCCAGAACGAGGGCGTCCACAATCAACTCCCGGAGTTCGTCCTCAATGCTTCTCAGTTCCGCCGCTCTGTTCTCCGTTTCGCTCTGTTTCGACATACCGAAAAATGATGAAGTTCCTCAACTCACGCCCGAGTGACCTTTGCCGCTATTAACAGACGGTCAATTCCGTGTGAACCCCTTCGAAATTCCTGTTCCCGTCTTTCTTGCTATAAACCAGCAATCCCCCCAGGATCCGAACGAAATGTTGTATTCGGTGGAACACATTCTATACCAAAAATTATTTTTAAACAAGGGATTTCAATTTTGATGATCACTGGTTTTTGTCTGCAGAACCAGCAAAAATCCCAGCCATCCCGCCCGTAAGAAGTACGATCCTCGATGAGCCTCCGACGGTACCCCTTGTTGTAACAATGCCGGATACCATTCCTCACCGGCGTTCAGGGGGAACGGGCCTCTTTCCGAATCTGCCCCTGTATCAATTCACGTTCTCCAGCATCCACGGCACTTTTCTGATAGACATGGGTCAGACGAAGCGGTCCATCCCCGTCCCCCCAGATCAGGCTGCTTCCCGGCGAGGGCGGAACCCCCGGTGCATGATATCCATCAAGCAACTTCCCGCCGAACAGCGAGGACACGTCCGGCAAAACCGTATCCAGATACGAAAAGAAAAAGGAGGCAAGCTCCCCGCCGGTCTGAAACCGCATCAGCTTTCGGTTGATCCAGTGAGGCACGTATCGGTTGTTTTCCATGGCGATGGCCATCTGCCGGGGAAAATTATGCCGAATTTGTTCCGTTCGCTGCTCCTTCAACGTACGAACCAGTTCTGGCCGGGGTTCTACATCTTCGGGAGATACCCGGAACCAGAAAAAAGAAACATGTGTTCGGAACACGGGAAAATCGGACTCGTCATCGCGAAAATTGACCGGTACAGGAACCAGGTAACTCTCCGGCACATCGCCCCGTTCCAGGAACAGCTGATGGTGAGCCCGGATACTGATGGCCAGGTAAAACACCATCGGGGTTAGAAAACCGGCTTCCTTTCGAGCACTGTCCCGCAGGTTCTCCGAAACCGCCCCGTCAGGCTGGATGACGTTATAACCCAGATCCTGTGGCACCGTTCGAACGGGGCCCGCCGGGGATCCCGGTGGGGGATCCGATAACGCCTTCATCCGACCGGACCATTCTTTTGCTATCAGGAGCCGCTCCGGAAGAGATGGCACCTCGAACAGGCGTTCGCCCGACAAATTATTGTCCGTTGAACACGACCGGGCGTCCTCTCCATCCAGCCGGGAAAGCAGTGCAACCAAATTTAAGATGCCCTGTCCGTCAAGCAAAAAATGCAACCACGTGATGACCAGATCACATGCCCTCCGCCCCCGATACAGATCAAACCGGATGATCTTCCCTGCTTTCGGAGCCACCGGTTTGGTGTTCAGATGAGGGGCGTACAACGTGGTCTGTTCCCGCAGCGGCAAACGCTGTTTTCCGATGTTCGTTTCATCATGCACAAAAAAGGGGATAGAACGGGGGGGTTGGTTATGAATTCGGTACACCCGGGGCCCCGCGATATCCCCCCACCGTCGTTCTACGGACGCCCGGAGCATGGGGATCTCTTCAAAGGCCGTCCGAATGCCGGACCGACACCGGCCAACGTCAAATCCTTCATCGAAACGAAGGACAAACTGTGAACGGTGGCTCGAACCGTGGAAATGCCGCGCGTCCAGTTCGAGGCCAAACAGGAAATTCCCCGCTCCCGTCATCGGTATTCGGGTCTGATTATCCATACATTCGGTGATGAATAAGAACAGCCAAAAAGGAAACCCTGCAGAATTTGAACGCCATGGCCTCCAGAGCCCCCTGTTTTCGACGGACGGATGGGAAACGGTGTTATTTGTCTATTTGCCGGATTCGGTATCCGTTTCTTCTGAGGAAGGAACCACAATCAGTTCTCCCTCCATCGACGCATGCCCCGTGCCGCAGAACACCGAACAATGAATCGGAAACCGCCCCGGTTTATCGGGTGTAAAGGTCAACGTATTGGTTTTGTCCTTGTAGACGACCGTGTCGACGTCGAAGGCGGGTATGGCCAGTCCATGTCGGACGTCCGTCGTGGTGACGAGCAATTTCACCGGTTCCCCCTCCCGTACGATAATCTGCGTGGGCATGAACTCAAACTGCATGGAGGCGACATGAATTCTCCGGGTTCCGTCCTTCACCGTTCCCATAGGCTTTACACCGGACGTAACCTTTGCCTTTCCCGACGCACAGGAACAGAGAACCCCAACGGCGAGAAGGACCAGACCTCGTCTCAACCAGAAAGAAAGATTGGAACATTTCATGGGTTCATTCGTCATAAAAAAGTTTCGTTACAGGTTTTTTCAATAGAATATCCGCATTGGAAATATGTTTCAATTTTCAGAAACGGCACAGGAACACTCGGCCCCGGAAGAACCGGGCTCCCGTGATACTACCGTGAGCCGTTTCGGCATCTTCCTGGGATTACTCCGCGGCCTTCCACGTGACGCCCCCTTTGCTGTTGTAAAAATACAGTTTCGGGTTGAGACCGGGCCGGTCCGGCCGGCCCACGTCCATTTTGATCCGCGTGGTGCCGGTTCGGTCGTGTAACCGAAAATACGTTCTGTCCATGGCTCCAAGTTTTACGCGTGTGTGATCGTTTTCGTCTATGAATCGAAGTTCCGGTGTGTCCTCGAGGGAAAGTGCTATTTGTTGACTGGACGTTCCATCCTGCATAAACAACCCGTCGGAACGCAAATTCACATTGTTGCCGACCTCCGGGGAAACAAGTTGAAGCTGTGAACTTCCTCCGGCGTCCAGCCGCACGTGTTCCCGGGTTTCCGCCGAAGCGGGAGAACGCATGATTATGCGGGAATGTTCCGGAAGAACAGAAAGCTGTATTCGAGGTTTTTCCTTCTCCTTGCCTTTAAATTTCATCGAAGATCCGAATAAGCCGGTTTCCCAGTTCCCTCGAACATTTCCCTCGGCGTCCTGAAGGACAAATTCTTCCGCCCTGACAACGTCCGATGAAATGGCACTGTCCCGATCCTTATGAACGACAAACATGAGATACACCTGCGTAAGGAAAACCACCCCGATAAACCCATAAAGAACGGGTCCACTGTATCGCTCATATAGCATGTACCTACCCTCCTGAGGTGATGTTTCGTTCTGATTCGACTCGTTCTCATTTCCCTTACGATCAGTGCCGTTTGAGGACATAATAAAATCTTTTCGTTATTGATGAGAAAAATCAGGTGTAAAGCAGGATCTGCCATGGCCAGGGACCTTTGATCCCCGGATCACACCGTGTTCCACAGCTTCCTTTTCTGGTTTCCCCCGGATAAATTACCGGGGAATCAGTGATTTACGTATTGGGGTTTTCCATCGGAATCAACATTCCCCGTCCCAAAACGTCCGCGTAAAACATAATTTATGTCAGGTCATCAACAGAATTCAACGGTTCGGTGAAGGCCGTCGAGAGACGATCCGGGCAAACAAAAACATTAAATATATAACAATATTCTTTTAAATTTATAATAAAATAAATATTAATTGGACCAGATCGAATTTCCCTTTCCAATTTTTGACCTTTTTTTTGACAGAACGCCCGGTGACAGATATTTACAAATCGGAACGAGATTGTATAATTTGATGAAGGGAAGACCAGCGGTCTTGGTATGGCATATGGTGTTCCGGCATAATTTGTAATATTTACATCTGTACCCTGGCATCTTCCCACAAAACAAAACGCACGAGGGATATACGGCAGCAAAATTCATGTGTGGAAAAGGAGGGGACAGAGACGGAATGAAGTGCGGTGGCGGGAACCGAAAATGGTTCCCAGGATTCCAGAACCAGGCACCCGGGCATCCGGAAGGAGGCACCGAAGCGTCATGGAGAGAGATCAAGAAAACAGGTACCGGACACCTTCCAACGAAGAAGACCGCCTTGAAGAAGTTTACCGGTACGGTCTCCTTGATACGCCAGCGGACGACAAATTTGACCGGCTGACGGAAATCGCCCGAAATCAGCTTTCGATGGAATTCGCCGCCGTGACACTGGTGGCGAAAGACCGGCAGTGGTACAAATCGACCGCCGGTTTTGACAACGAAGGACTTCCGAGAAGCCAATCCCTCTGTAACCGGGCCATCATGGATGATGCGGTGACCATTCACGAAGACCTCCTCGATCAGGACGAATTTGACGCATCCCGGTACCAGATCAACGGGGAACAGATCCGGTCCTACGCCGGGGCACCGATTATAACGCCGTCGGGGTACCGGCTCGGCACCTTCTGCGTTTTTGACCGGTCCCCGACGTCCTTCTCCGAGGACGACATTCAACTCCTCCGTCTCCTTCGGGATCAGACGACCGCCCTGATTGAACAGCGAAAACAAAAACAACAACTGGAATACCTCGCAAATCACGACCCGGTCACCGACCTGCCGAACCAGCGACATTTTCTCCGTCGGTTCGAGGATCTCATCGAAACCCACGAAGAGAAAGAGCAACAACTTGCATTGTTTCACGTAAACCTGACCCGGTTTCAGCGCATAAACCTCACCCTCGGTATCAAATTGGGGGAGGAAGCTCTCAGGATCATAGCGGAACGCCTTCGGGAGCGGTTCCCGGAATCCTATGTAATGACCCGGACCCAGGGAAACAGTTTTCTGGTGGCCGCCCCCCGGCTGAAAAATCAATCACGGGCAAAAGACATTGGCGGCAAAATTCTGGACGCACTCCGGGAACCCGTACCCTTTCAGGGGGAACAGTTCGATGTGTCCACCCGGATCGGGTACGCCCTGTTTCCGGTGACCGGGATAAAGGCCAGCGATCTACTGCGTCAGGCGAACGCGGCAGTTGAGGAAACCGAGCCGCGAAATGGGCAGCGCATCAGGCAGTACCTTCCGCACGTGACCCTTTCTGAATTCGATCGGCTAACGCTGGAGGAGGATTTTACAACAGCACTGCAGGACGGAGAATTATTCCTTCGATACCAGCCGGAAGTTGATTTGGAATCCGAAGACATCGAAGGGGTGGAAGCACTGATACGATGGGAACATTCGGAACATGGGTTCGTACCCTCGCCAACTATTGTGTCCCTCGCAGAAACACTTGGCCTCGTGAGCGAACTTGGAAACTGGGTGCTGAAGGAAGCATGCAATCAGGTAAAGAAATGGAACCGTAACCGGGACAGGGACCTCCGTCTCGCGGTGAATGTATCGGCCCTCGAGTTATTGAAGGGAGAAGAATTCCTGGAGGCGGTGCAGGATATCCTTGAGCGGACCAATTTTTCACCGTCCCTTCTTCAGATGGACATTGCCGAAACCGACGCCATGGAACACATCGGATTCACCGAACAGGTTATGAAAGACCTGCACCGGACCGGCATCTCAACGGCAATCGATGATTTTGGCACCGGTCGTTCTTCGCTGGCCTCCCTTGCCTCGGTTCCGGTGAGCAGATTGAAAATTGACCGGAGGTTCGTGGACGGACTGGCATCAACGCCCGAAAAACAGATCGTGGTGGAGAGCATCCTTGAAATAACGCGGAAGATGGGGTTAGAAACCATTGCGGAGGGGGTTGAACAGAAAGAGGATCTGCAGGGCCTCCGGGAGCTCGGCGCAAATTATTACCAGGGATATCAGTTTTCCCGACCCCTTGATCCCCCTGACCTTGAACAACAGTTCCTCCACGACCAAAACGGAAACGACTGACCCCGGACGATTAAAGGTTGGTAAAGAGGTAGATCCGGGAAGTAAGATTACTCCCGATCCCGGGAATGATGAATTGATGGGATTCAGACCGCGTTACCAGGACTCTTTTTTTCCGCCGTCGTCCTCGTCGTCACCATCGTCTTCCTCATCTCCCTCTTCTCCGGTCTCTTCCTCATCGTCTTCATCCTCTTCTTCCTCTCCGTTATTCTCCTTCTCCTGTTTGTCGGAATCCCCCTCTTCAGCTTTGCCGTCCTCTTCGGAGGAATCTTCTCCGGCTGAATCCTTCTTCTCCTTCTCCAACTCCCTGAACTTCTTTATGTATTTTTCCGGAACGGTTGTGTTGCCGTAATCGGAGAAGGTAATGGTCCGGGACTGATCCTGATTCATCGTAATGGTCTTTTTTTGGCGGCCCATTTTCATCGTCACGTCAATCTCCTGCTCCGTCTGTATATCAATCTTTTCAACCTTCCTGCTATCCTTTCGTATCCAGTACGTTACTTTGCTGCTTTTCAGCGTGATCTCCACGTCCTCGACCATTTTTTTCATCCGTCCTTTCATGATGTCCTTGACGGAATTCTCAAATTTGTCCTCCTTCATGCTGGCGGTGATTTTCCGACACGTATGGCCGTTTACGTCCTCGTCGTCCCCGAACTTGACGTCTTTCAGCCGCTCGGATATTTTTTCCGGGTCCTTAAACCGCCGAAACATCCGGTCCAGATTTACCGGTGATTCATCCGCCATGTTCTTCCAGCCTCCTCCTCCCTGATCCGACTTCATGTAGGCCTTGTATTTATCGGCATCCCGGTTCATTTTCCCGATAACTGTCACATGAACCTTTTTCTTCCCCATGGGACCCATTTCAACTTCCGAATCCACCTCGGAATTCAAAAATGGCTTTTCGTACCGTGTCGTGGTTTTGGAGGACTGTTCCTGGGTCCGATTCATCGCCTTAAATTCCTGTTTGATCGTGGCTTCGCTTTCAACCCGGTACGAAGAAGACAGAAAAGATTTCTTCGCGGCCTCTGTCAGGTACTTCGCAGCATCATCCTCCTCCTTCCTGGCCTCCGTGTCATCCTGCGCATGAATTGCGACGGTGGAGAGAGCACCGAAAAGAAGAGCAAATACGGCAATGAAATTGGTGGGAATCGATTGTTTTTGCATGGCCAGTTCCGTGAAATCTGTGTTCTTTACGTTTGAGCCTGATTCATCCATGATCATGAAACAAACCCGAAATAGTTTCAACTACCGGATTTATTCGACGGCCAGGAG
>CAZOLI010000036.1:0-24961 GCA_964580675.1 uncultured Planctomycetia bacterium | reverse complement strand
TCGGCCGCCTCTTCCAGCCGCTGGGCGACGTTGACCGCATCACCGGTGGCGGTGTAGTTTCCACCCCCTACCCGGCTCCAGACGACCTCGCCGCGGTCGATACCCACTCGAAGGGAAAGGGATTCTTTCTGTTCGTTGTTGAACACCGATACCTCATCCAGCATCTCAAGTCCGGCCCGCACGGCACGCAGAGGATCGTCCTCGTGAGCTTCCGGTGCCCCGAAGATTGCCATTACCGCATCGCCCAGGTACTTGTCCACGTATCCCCCGTACTCTTCGACGACTTTTCCCAGCCGGGAGAGCAGGTCATCAATGATCTCCTCCACCTTCTCGGGATCCTTTTCCTCGCTAAACGTGGTAAACCCGGACAGATCTGCAAACAAGACGTTTAAGGTACGCCGTTCTCGGGTTATCGTCTCGGGTCGGTCGGGGGTAAGTTCAGATCCGCAATCCCCACAGTATTTTAGGCCAAGTTCTTCCGGCCATTCCTTCCCACACTCAGGGCAGTCGATGGTGTTCCCCATTATCGGCGTGAGTAAAATTGAAGACCAAAAAGAGAATATTTCGCTTATGTACTGCTAATCATACCCTGTTCGGAAAGGGGGGAAGTTCTCGAAATTACCGAGGAATATAACGAGAACATCAATCACTTTTTTTATAAGTACGTTTTCAGTATGGTTGAGAGCTCCTCGAGATCTGATATTGTGGCAAGGAACCGATCGGCATCCGGTTGGACCTCGCCCGTGCTTTCCCGGAACGCGAACCACGTACCAATATCATCCGCCGCCCGCATGTCCTCCTGAGCGTCACCAACAAAGAGGGTTTTCTCGGGGGGGACGTTCTGGTCGGCCAGAATATGCCGAGCTCTCGGGGTTTTCTCGGGTGGTGATCCACTGATTGATCGGAAATATTTTGCGATCCCATGGTTTTTCAGAATTTGCCGGAGTTCCTGCTGCGGGGTACCTGAGACCACGTGAATGGGCACCTGTTCGTGATGCGTTTTAAGAAACGACCACGTGCCTTTTACGAGATCTACGTCGCTCATGTGCTTCACGCAGCGACGGCCGAAACTCCAGCAGAGGTGTGTGATGAGGGAGGGATCGGGGGAACGGTCGTAGATATTTTTCAGGATATGTGCAAACAATTCCTCCCGATGCATGCCCGGGTGGTTCCGGTGGAACCCCTTAATCCGGCGGCGTTTTTCTTCGTCGTCGGAAAAAAGATCCAGAACGAGTTTGCTCTTTCCGCCGACGGATTCAAGGACAACGCCGTCACAGTCCAGGAGAACGAGATTGATCTGTTCGGGCTTCATATCATTGGCATTATATAACGTATCGCACGTGGGCACAAAATGAAATTCCAGGTGCTTCACGAAAATTGCAAACAATGCGTTTTCGGCATTATAATTTGGCACGGCAACATACGGTGGTGGTTCTTTTATATTTGTTATATTGAACGACCATGACCAAAAAGCAGGACAAGGATAAAAAACTTGGCGTTCTTGCCGGCACGGGACTCCTGGACGCCGAGATGTTTTCGGAACAGGATCCCTCGACGGTGGATACCGGACGCGGCCCGGTACCGGTGTACCACGGAGACGGATTTGTGTTTATTCAACGGCACCATGGAGACGGAGACCGGGATTATACTCCTCCCCACGAAATTGACCACCATTCTCATATTCTCGCCATGGACAAGATGGGGGTATCCCGGATTTTCTCGGTACAATCCGTTGGATCCCTCACCAATGACATTCCGCCCGGCCGGTTCGTGATCCCCTCGGATTTCATCAATCTATGGCAGACGCATTCTTTTTACAGCGACGATCGAGGACACCGAGCCGTGTCCTTTGACAGCACACTTCGGGTGCAGATACGGGAGGTGTTGAAACAGCGCAGCACGAAGTTGAACGAAGACGCGGTGTACGCGCAGACGATCGGGCCCCGGTTCGAGACCCCGGCCGAAGCCAAGTTACTGGCTCAATTTGCGGACGTCGTCGGCATGACGGCGGTACCGGAAGTTGTTCTTAGTTCGGAGAAAGACATTCCGTACGCGACGCTTTGCTGTGCGGATAATTACGTGAACGGTATTCAGGGAACGGAACTAACGTACGAGAAATTTCAGAAAAAGGTGGAGAAACATCAACCCGATGTGGTTCGAGCTTCCGAGTCCGTCATTGAGGAATTAACGTAGTTGATTGCAGATCATGTCTATTCTCCTTGAAAACGTGCGTCACGACGGTGAGAAAACGGATATTCTGATTGACGGCAACCGGATTGACACCATTGGTGATATTGATCCGGATCGGCGGGAGCATGTGGAAACTCGCCTGGACGGAGAAAGATGTCTGGCCATGCCGGGCTTAATGAACAGCCATACGCATGCGGCGATGACCCTCTTCCGCGGTTATGGTGATGATCTTCCTCTTCAGGAGTGGCTGGAACAAAAAATTTGGCCCGCGGAGGATAAGCTAACCGAGGATGACGTTTACTGGGGAACCCGGTTGGCCTGTCTGGAGATGATTCGAACCGGAACCACCTTTTTGAACGAGATGTACTGGCACTTCCATGGGGCCTGCCGTGCCATTTCGGATAGTGGACTTCGGGCGATGGTCTCGGCGGTGTTCATCGATCATTTCGAGGAGAAGAAGGCCCGGGAACAGCAGGAGCGGAACCAGGAATATTATCGGGAGGTTGATCAATACCCGGACCGGATTCAGTTTACTGTGGGGCCCCATTCCGTGTACACCGTTTCTCCGGAGAGTCTGGAGTGGGCCGGGACGTTTTCGAAGGAAAACAACGTGCCGCTACATATTCACGCCGCCGAGACGGAACAGGAAGTAAAGGAATGTGAAGAACAGCACAATCGTCGTCCTATTGCGTATCTTGACGAACTCGGGGTGCTTCATGAAGACACGGTCCTGGCTCATGGATTATGGCTTTCGGACCAGGACATTGAACGAATTGGTGAGTCCGGGGCCGCGGTGGTTCACAATCCACTGCCGAATTACAAAATGGCCTCAGGATGTCATTTTCGGTACCGGGAGTTGCGGGAGGCCGGTGTTCCGGTATTGCTGGGTACCGACGGCCCCGCTTCAAACAGCAATTTAAATCTGTTTGAGGAGGTGAAGATGGCCGCCTTAACACAGAAGGTGCTTCAGGGGGACGCTAGCACACTTCCAGCAGAAGAAGCACTTGCGCTGGCCACGGTCGAACCGGCTTCCTTCTTTCATCTCGACGTGGGCACCCTGGAGGAAGGAAACCTTGCCGATCTTGTTCTGCTGGATCCGGATCATCCGTCCCTTGTGCCCCTTCACAACGAGGCGTCTGTAGTGGCTTATGCCTCGGGTGGTATGGCCGTGGATACGGTGATCTGTGATGGAAACATCCTGATGGAAAACCGGAACATCGAGGGAGAAGAGGAAGTGCTCCGGGAGGTTCGGGAACGGGCAAAGCGCATTGTGGAGTAAACATCAGGTGGACATACTGGTTTCCTCTCAGTCACCTGTTTGTTCCTCCAGGAAATTTCGCAGCCGGAGGAGAACCTGTTTTATGTTCCGAACCCGGTCCGGCTCGTATAACTGATTGTCGTAGGGCACCACGAAGTGCAGGTGTCCCGGTTCCAACTGGAAAAACGGACGGCCTTGTTCGGCAAAATCAAGATCGGCGTGTGCGAATAGGTTCCTGGCTTCGTTTTTTAGTTTTTCGCCGGATAAGGGGACCTGTTCCGGCTCCTCCTGTTCACCGGATTTGAAGAGACGACCTCCTTCGCGCAGGAGAAGGGATGGGTTTTCGGGCTTCTGCGATTCGGGGTCCGGTTCAACACGCGCTTCAAGTTCGGAAACTCCGGACACGCTAAATAGCAGGGCGTCGAATTCCGGAATCCGATCCGTTTCGTGGTCTTCGAGAACCGGTTTCTGCCGGTATCGAATTTCTCGTATGGTCATTTCGTCTTCCCCCTCCTCCACGGTGACGGTGTATGAATAGCAAGTGCGGGATTCCACGTCATCCGTGATGTCCAGTTCCTCGGTTTCCTGACGGCCCGCTACGGTTTCCAGTAATTGTTCCCGTTGACGGCGTCGGGTCGCTTCGTTGATGGACACCCTGAGCACAATACCGGTTGCGTAAATCAGTCCAGCAACAAGGCCGATGCTGACAGCCGGGCCCAGGGCGCGATATAGAGGAAGGGTGGTAAGAACGGTGACAATACCGGTTATGCCTCCCAAAATTGCCGTAATCATCACGGCGGCCGGAAGCCATTTCAGGTCGGCGAGGGAGGTCATGGGTTTGCTATGTGGAATCGAAGTATTGCGTAATCGACTGAATGACGTGATCCTGTTGTTTTTGCGTCATTTCCGGGAAGCACGGGAGCGTAAGTACCCGATCCCCCACCCGTTCGGAGACGGGAAAGTCTCCTTTTTCGTACGAAAGGTGATCGAAGGCCGGTTGCAGGTGAAGGGGTCTGGGGTAATGGATACCGGTCTGAATATTTCGATTCGAGAGAAATTGTTGTAACCGGTCTCGTTCCGGGGTCTGGATGGCGTACTGATGATACACATGTGTGGCCCGTTCGTCGACATCCGGAGTGGTTATTTGATCAACGGCCTCGAGCTGATCGTCATATCGTGATGCGTGCTGATTTCGTTTTTGATTCCAGTCCTCCAGTTCCGGGAGTTTCTCGTGGAGGAATGCGGCCTGGATGTTGTCCATTCGGCTGTTAAATCCAGGGGTGAAATGGCGGTATTTTTCGTTTTTCTGTCCGTGGTTGCGGAGGGATCGGATTCGGTCGGCCAGTGTATCCACCGCGGTGGTAATTGCTCCGGCATCACCGAGGGCCCCCATGTTTTTCCCCGGGTAGAAGCTGAAACACCCGAGGTCACCCAGGGCGCCAACGCGCTGATCCTTCCACGTTGCTCCGTGTGCCTGGCAGGCGTCTTCCAGTAGCAGAAGGTCATGTTCTGTGGCGAGACTCCGTATTCTGTCCATGTTGGTCGGTTGCCCGTAGAGGTGAACCGGGAGGAGTGCTTCCGTTCGTTCGTTGATCCGGTTTTCTACCTGCTCGGGATTCATGGTGTAGGTGTCCGGTTCAATGTCAACGAACACGGGCGTGGCTCCGGTGTGGACAATGGCCTCAACGGTTGCCGCAAACGTAAACGGGACGGTAATTACTTCATCCCCTTTCCCAACTCCCCACGCATAAAGGGCCAGTCGGAGTGCCTCGGTGCCGGAACTTACACCAATACAGTGTTCGGTGCCACAAAATTCGGCGAAGGCTTTCTCGAATTCGTTCAGTTCTTCTCCCAGTATGTAAGCGTTGTCCTTCATCAGTTCCGCAAAGATCTCTTTCAGGTCCGCGTCCAGATTCTGATGCTGTTGGGTGAGATCCAGTATGGGAACGTTCGGGTGAGAGGAGTTGTTGGTCATTACCGGTTCGGCTAATAATCATAATTAAAAAACACAGGTTTGTTGCCGTCCCGATGCATTTTTATTTCCCTTTTGGTCCTGCAATGATACGGGATGCACCGAACTGCTGAACTCCGGGAGAGTTTTCGTAATACTCATCGGAAGGACAAAAATTTTTCCTGAAGTAGGTTAAGCAACGACTTCGTTCAGCAGCCCCCCATTGTAACGAAAGAACGGGGAAATCGAAACGGTAATTCGGCCTTCGGATGGACGTTTGATTCGGCAACCATGCTTACGGTCGGGAGCCCAACCGTGATAAAGGCAAACGGGTTTCGATAGATATTCGATCAGTTAAACACCTATGACGTGGAGGCAGTACAGAAACGATTCTTCAGGTCAACATGTAATTTGATAAAACAAACACAAGGAATTAGTATAAATTACAATATTCAGTTCTGGTGTCGGCCCCGTCCGAAACGGTAAGCACGGCCCGTGTATTTTCGTAGCGGTGAAACACTCTGCCTGTTTTGTGTTTCAATATGCTAACATGATGGTATCTCAACAACACATAATTGCTGTTTCTGTCTTTGTAACGACTTCGTTTTTCGTTCTGTTTCTGGGTACCGGTTGCTCGTCGCCACCTCCCGGGGCATCAAAGGACGGAAGTCGTTCGGGGCAGAACAGCAAAAAATCCCTGACGACGCAGGATCGAGTGAGAAGGCTTGAGAACCGTGTCAATAAACTGGAAAAAGTCGTTAAACGTCTTCAGGAAAACATGCTCCGGACCAACAAGAAAGTGAATCGGATGTTTCAGTCCTCCGAAAATTCGGGCAACAGCCCGTCCGGGAACAAGCAACGACAGGAACTGCGGAAGAAGTTCCGGCGAACAATTTCCCGGATCAAAGAACTGAAGAAGCATCCGGAAGAAAACGCGGAGAAACTGGCAGAGGAAAAACAGAAACTCCGGAGGCTCAGGCGACAACTCGGAATCGACCAGCCGGCGGAGGAGGCGGGAGCCGAGCCGGATCCGGAGGAAAAGAAGGAGGCCCAGAAAGAACTTGAAGAACTGGAAGAAGAATACCGAAACGGGGAATAACTGTTCTATTACGACGTAGATTGCGGAGATGTTTTGGTGGGGGGGCGGATCACGTAAGTCCCCTTCCGATTCATGTCCACTCCCGGTCGATCACGACACACGTAACCGGGATATTTCTTCTCAGTGGAAAAACATTTCCGGTTTCGGCATAATGAGATTTCGCAACGTTCCACCCTGCTGAAGTGGAAATTAATAGTTCGTTCGGTGATTACCATCTGTATATAAACGGATGGAAGAACAACGTTCATGGAACAGGAAAAGGTCATTGTTCTCGATTTTGGTTCGCAGTACACACAGTTAATTGCCCGTCGCGTGCGGGAGAACAACGTGTACTGTGAAATTCATCCGTGCGACGCGGCCTACAATCGAATTTCGGGATCGGACGTGGCCGGATATATTCTTTCCGGCGGTCCCGCCAGCGCGTATCGAGAGGAGGCCCCGGAGTGTGCACGGGAGGTGTTCAACGGGGAACACCCCGTTCTCGGCATCTGTTACGGAATGCAGGTGGGCTGCGAAAAACTCGGGGGGCGGGTTACGGCATCCGAACAGCGCGAATACGGAGGACACCTCTGTGAGATACTGGATCACACCGATCTTTTTCGTGCACTTGCGGATGAGATTACGGTCTGGATGAGTCACGGAGATCGAGTGGATCAGGTTTCGGATTCATTTGATGTGCTTGCCCGAACGGAAAATACCCCTTACGCGGCAGTCCGTCATCGGGAATACCCGTTCTGGGGTGTTCAATTTCACCCGGAGGTCACGCACACGCCTCAGGGGAAACAGATCATCTCGAATTTCCTGACGCACATCTGTGGATGCGGTGGTGATTGGACGCCGGGAAATTACATAGAAGAAACAACAAAAGAGATACGGGAAACAGTTGGTGAAAACAGGGTTATCTGTGGCATTTCCGGGGGTGTGGATTCCTCCGTTACGGCCCGACTGGTGGATCGGGCCATCGGGGACCAGCTACAGTGCATCTTCGTTAATAATGGGCTTCTGCGAAAGAACGAAGCCGAGACGGTGGAACGGGCTTTCCGGGATCACCTTGGGATGAATCTGATTACCGTGGACGCGGCCGACCAGTTTCTCGCTCAGCTTGAGGGCGTAACCGATCCCGAGAAAAAGCGAAAGGAAATTGGAAATGAGTTCATAGATGTGTTCACCAGTGAGGCGGAGAAAATCGAGGACGTGGCATACCTCGCCCAGGGAACCCTCTACCCGGATCTGATTGAAAGCACGGATGCTCACGGAGGCCCGACCGAAACCATTAAGTCACACCACAATGTCGGGGGGCTGCCGGAGGAACTTGGACTGGACCTTATCGAGCCTCTCCGGTATCTCTTTAAGGACGAGGTTCGGGAGATTGGAAGTGAACTTGGGTTGCCGGATGAGATCGTGCACCGTCAGCCATTTCCCGGGCCGGGACTTGCCGTTCGCATTCCGGGAGAAATAACGGAGAAACGGCTTGAGATTGTTCGGGAAGCCGATCAAATTGTGAGAAACGAACTGGAATCGTCGGGGGAGTGGAAGGATCTCTGGCAGTATTTTGCGGTTCTTCTCCCGGTGCGATCGGTAGGGGTTATGGGAGATGAACGAACGTACGAAGAGACCATTTCCGTTCGAGCCGTTGAAAGTGAGGATGGCATGACGGCTGATTGGGGACGTGTGGAACCCGAGGTTCTCGATCGCATTTCCTCGCGGGTCATTAATGAGGTCAAGGGAGTGAACCGAGTTGTGTACGACATTTCGACCAAACCACCTTCCACAATTGAGTGGGAGTAGCGCATAGATTCTGCCGGGAGGAAACGTTTTTAAATGGCAAGGGATGAGGAAATTCTTTTCGGAAAAGTTGCCGTCAAAAAAGGGTTTATATCAAAGGAGGAATTAAAAGAAGCCCTCGCCTATCAGGAGAAGTTGGATGAGGATTTGGCCATCGGGGAGGTTATGCGGCGGGAGGATTTCCTTACGGAGGATCAGCTCGAGACTGTCCTGGAGATTCAGAAGAAGAACCTTGAGAAAAAGGATGACCTCACGGACAAGAAAAAGAAGGACATCCTGTTCGGAAAGCTGGTACTGAAAAAGGGATACATGGACTGGGACGAGCTGAATCCGATGATTAAGAAGTTGAACGAACTTCGATCGGGAGGTCGGTATATGAGACTTGGCCAGTTATTGATTGAGGAGGGATACCTGACCTCCGAACAGGTTCACGAGGTGCTGGAAGAGCAAAACAAGCAGGTTATGCAGTGTGTGGGGTGCGGAAAGAAATTCAATGTGGCCACCCCACCAAGGGGAGAACGAGAATTGTCCTGTCCCAACTGTGACGATGACCTCCGGCGAGTGGAGGAGGAAGAGGAACCGGACGTCGAGGAAAGCGTCGCCATGGAAGGAGAACCGCCCGAACCCCCCGACCCGGAAAAGGAAGAAATTGATCCGGAGGACACGACGATCATGACGGAAGATATGATGAAGAAAGAAGCGGAGATGAAGGAGGCGGAGACAAAGTATCTGTTTGAATGCGTTATCTGCTCCAATCAGTTTCGTGGCAGACCCGATGAACTTGGCCGGGTGGAGTGTCCAAACTGCACCACCATTTTTTCCGCTTCGGAAGGTATTGTTGAGGAGTAGAGCCGCCGTTTGGAACTGGTTGACAGCGGCAAATCTCCCTTCAGAGTCCCTTGACTTCTCCCGGTAAAATTCCTATCCTCTTGGGTTGTTTCGCTTCTGGTTTGTGTTTTCAATAAACGAAGGAACGGCGGAAATGACCCGGGAAATTGACGAACAATTGCTGAATATTCTGGCCTGCCCCCTCTGCAAATCTTCTCTTGAGGAGAAGGAGGAGCGTCTTTCCTGCACAAACCGGGAGTGTGGATGTGTCTATCCGGTTGAGGATGGTATTCCGATTGCTCTGATTGAGGAAGCCGATCGACCCTGTCCGGAATGTGATGAACAGAGGGAGTGGTTTCCGGAGAAAAACATGATTTCCTGTCCGCATTGTGACACAAGTTTTCAGTATGAATACGAACAGGAAACCTGACGGTCACCCTCCCTTTCGGATTCGAAGATCGTGAATTGATTCCTTCCCGTTTCCTCCTTGCCGTTTTAGAATGCATCTTCGCCGGAGAAAATGTAACCGTGATATTCCGGTTACCAATTTTTCTGTACAGTTTCCCGTACCGTTGATATATAAAAGGACAACAGGGAGAAGGACGTTTTCGTGCCATTTCATCGCCTCCAGATGACGGGATTACATAATAAACCGGGTTCTGCTGGAAAGAAAAATAGAGAATTTTCATGTTAAAGGACACGGATGACCAAAAACGGTTTATGCTGGCTCTGCTCCTCTCCCTGGGATTGGCCATGGTCTATACCCTTGTTAACCAGCAATTCAGGCAGGACGGAAATATCGGGGAGGAAACCGAACAGGTTTCACAGGAGGAATCGAAGGATGCCGACAAAGGGGAAGCCGACAAACCGGACCGGTCCAAAACGACGACCGGGGATGCCGAGCGTTCCGAAAAAGAGGGACAGGATGAGGAAGAACCGTCCGAGGAAACGGACGAGGAGGAGTCTTCTTCGGACGTCCCGGAACAGCCGGACGACGATAAGGAAAAGGACAGGAAAGAAAAGGAACAGCCAGAACCCGCCTCCGAAAAGGTTCCCAAACGGAAGGTCACACTGGAAAACAGTGAGATAAAGGCGGTGTTTACGAACAGGGGAGCAACGCTGAAATCCCTGACACTGAAAAATTATTACCAAACAGCCAGTGAGGAGGAAAAAGTAAGGCTCGTCAACGATCGGTATCAACATCCCCCTTCCTTCGACGTCAAAAGCAATGAGCCGGAACAGGTCGACGTGGAGTTTTCACTGAATACCGTAAACTGGAAAACGAAGAACGAGGAGAAGGATGAAAACAGCGTGACGTTTGTCACACGTCACCGGAGCGGATTGATCATTGAGAAAACGTTCCGGCTGTCCGAAGAGAATCCGCACATGCTGGGTGTCAACTTTACAATGCGCGCCGGAAAAAAGCCGGTTGAAGTGGGACAGCTCCGGTTGCATTCCACAGCGGGTATCGTTCTCCAGAGCCGGCAGGACGAGTCCTATCACCAGGCGGTTCGTGGTTACAAAGACGAGGGGGAGTGGACCTATGCCAACCTCTCGATCTCGGATGTGGCGGAACGAAACGAGCCTTATGAAATGAATGACCCGGCCTGGGCCGGCGTGATCAATAAGTATTTCGGCAACATCATGATTCCCGAATCCCGGAACGGAGGCCTGCTCGGGTATGGCTTTAAGAAAATTGTGGAAGAGGGAAACGAAAACGGCCCGTTCGCGGACCGAAAAAAAGGAGAGGGCATTATTCCCGATCATTCGGTTTCGGCCTATTTCATCACGGAACGAATAAACCTGGATCCGAATTCATCGAAAAACTTCCGTTTCCAGCTCTTCAGCGGGCCCAAAAAGGAAAAATTGCTTGATCAGTACAGTGATATCGGCCTGCCCAACCTGATTGATTTTGGCTGGTTCGGCGTCATCTCCCGATTGTTTATGTCAATTCTCGGGTTCTTTTACGACCTCATCGGCAATTACGGCGTGGCCATTCTGTTGCTCACGTTTATTGTGAAGCTCTGTCTGCATCCCCTCACCCGGAAGGCCCATATCTCAATGCACAAGATGAAGGAGCTTCAACCCAAAATCGAAGAACTGCGTGAGAAGTACGAGGACGACCGGCAAAAATTGGGGGAGAAGCAGATGGAACTGTTCAAGGAACACGGGGTCAACCCTCTCGGGGGCTGTCTGCCCATGGTGTTTCAAATGCCGGTGTTGATCGGACTCTACTACGGCATTCGCATTTCGTTTGAAGTCCGGCAGAAACCGTTTGTCGGATGGATCACGGATCTATCCCAGCCGGATAAGTTCATGGAAATTGGTCTGGGCACCATCTTCGGGCTTAATTTTCAGTACCTGAATTTGTTGATCGTACTGATGATGGTGACCTGGATGTCTTCGGCCCTGCTTCAACCGACTCCCTCCGGTGGTACGGGGTCCAGCCAGGCCAAAATGATGAAGTTCATGCCGATGGTGATCGGGATCCTTTTTTACAACTTCCCGTCGGGACTGGTTCTGTACTGGATGGTGAGCACCATGTTCTCGTCCCTGGAGCAGTTATATATCCGCGGTGTCCTCCTGAACGATTGAGGTTAATGTGCCGGGCGTTCCCTTCGATTTTAGGTTCCCCTCTTCGCTCTGTTGTGGGAACCGAGTGTTTTTTAAATAATAAAAAATGAAGAGCACTTTTTTCGCGATCTGTTTCACATTGGAATCAATCCCCCTGGCAAGCCGGGTGAACGTGGACGCTACGTTATAATGTAATTATGAGTTCTTCCCGAGCGGACACCATCGTTGGATTATCCACGCCTGCTTCCGGGTCCCTGCGACACATCATCCGTACCAGCGGACCGGACACGGTGGAGATTTTGTCGGGACTTCTTTCCGGTGACGATGCCTCCTTTCTGAACGAACGGAACTTTCACTGGCGGAAGGTTGATTTGCAGCTTTCTGAACCGCAACCCGTTGCCGTTTCCTGTTCTCTGTTCATTATGAAGGAACCTCGTTCTTATACGACGGAGGACGTGGCCGAGGTTCACGTTCCCGGGTCCACTCCCCTGGCGGAAATGCTCATTGATGCATTTCGGCATCGGGGCGCTCGACTGGCGGAACCCGGAGAGTTTACCCAGCGCGCCTTTCTGAACGGTCGAATTGATCTGGCACAGGCGGAAGCCGTTCTTTCCATTATCGAAGCGCAGGACCAAAACGAACGAGACGTTGCCGTTGAACAGCTCCAGGGCAAACTCTCCAGGAAAATCCGTGAGATGCGGGATCGGCTGCAGCACCTCTGTGCGTACGTGGAATCAGCTCTTGATTTTGCCGATCAGGACATTGACGTGATCGGACGGGAGGAAATTCAGACGTACCTGCGTCCGGTACTCGAACGTGTGCGTCATGTGCTGAAACGGGCAAGGGGACGAAAGAACATTACGGAAGACCCCATTGCGGCTCTTTACGGCCGACCGAACGCCGGCAAATCCAGTCTGTTTAACCAGCTGGTGGAAGAAGATCGAGCCATTGTAACCGAAATCGCCGGAACAACCCGGGACACAATCGAAGGCACCGTGGTCCTCGGTGATCAAACGGTCCGTCTTCTGGACACGGCCGGGGTGGAGGGGGAATCATCCCGGACCGCTGATTCGAGGGATGAGGATCTTCAGAGAAAAATGGAGGAAAAAACGAAAAAAGCGGCGGAACGTGCAGACATATTGCTTCATACGGTTGAACCGTCGGTACTGGAGGATCGGTCGTCGTTTCCGGTTCTCCCGGAGACTGTTCGGGAAGGCACGGTGCGTATTCGAATTCTGACCAAGTCGGATTTGATGGATGCGGAAAAGATCCGGAAGTTAGTTGAGTCTGAAGAGTTCGATGAGTCACCGGATGTGGTTACAAGTGTTCACGAAACCCGGGGAATTGATCAGCTTCGCCGGAAAATTGACGAAAAAGCCGGGAACGTTGTTGGGGAATCGGGAAAGTTTCGGCTGAATATGCGGCATCTTTCCCACCTGGAGGAAGCGGAAGAGCACCTCTCCAGAGCGCTTGAGGCCACGGGTGACGGCATTCCGTACGAATTCATTGCCGCCGATCTGCGCGAAGGACTTCGGAGCCTGGGAAAAATTGTTGGTGAGGTGGGCATCGAGGATATTCTGGATACCATCTTCGGTGAATTCTGCATCGGCAAATAAGGTGAACACGCTGCGGTTCACGATTCTGAACATAAGGATCGTGTCGATCAACGACAGGGAGGGTACATTCCGTTGCACATCAAAAAGGGGACGGGGAGAGGATCAAAAGGAGTAGTTTCCTCATAACGTTGGCCGGCCCCTTTTCCAATCTGTTTATTCCATCTGATTTTCAAGCAATTTTGCCAATTGGCCCCGTCATCAATCCCTGGAAGAATCAACAAATATAAGATTGATGTACGGGCACAATCAGATTATAATTGAAGGGTTGAAGGACCCTGAAAGATGGTTTTTCATTCTGCGGAAGTGGCGGAACTGGTAGACGCGCCAGGTTCAGGACCTGGTGGGCCAAAACGGCCCGTGGAGGTTCGAATCCTCTCTTCCGCATCATACTTTTTTTTCAGAACGTTCTGGTGAGCGAGGCCCGCCGTGGAACTTCGAAACAACCGTGCCTACAAGGAGTTTGAATTCGAGGAAGAATACGAGGCGGGGATTGAATTAACCGGAACAGAGGTCAAGTCGCTTCGTGAGGGGCGGGGGAGTGTGGACGGTGCTTACGCGAAGGTGGAGGGAGAAGAGGTGTTTGTGTTCGGCATGACTATTCCCCGGTACGACCACGCCAGCCGCCGTCAGAATCATGAACCCACACGCCCCCGGAAGCTTCTCCTTCGCAAAAATCAGATTAACCGGTTAATCGGGATGACGGCTCGTAAAGGACGGACCATTGTCGTAAAGCGGCTTTACTTCCGGAACGGCCACGCAAAACTGGAAATTGCCGTGGCACAGCAAAAAGATCGTTCGGACCGGCGGGAGGACATCAAGAAAAAAGAAGCCGAACGTCGTATGCGACGGGCCCGGAAAGGAAAATAACAGCGGAATATTTACCGGTTTCTGAACCTTTGTTGTCCATCTCCCTCTATCTGTGATTCATTGACACCTCTGTTCGCTTTCGTGTATAATATATATTCGTCCAGAAAAGGGGGCGAAAGGTTTCGACCGTTACAATGAGGAGAAGGGAAGCGTGCCGAGGTTGTCAGGAGGCCTCGTGAAACACCTGACAAACTGTACATGCGAACAACAACTACAGAATGGCTGCATAAACGTCAGCCACGCTTTCCTGGGACCGCTCCCACGACTCAGTTCCTCGTGAACTGAGGGTCCCCTGAGGGCGTAACCGAAGTGGGATGCCGTCCCGGTAAAAGTGGTTCCGGGCTACCGGGACCAAGGCAATACCGGAACCTAGCTGGATGGGTTCCTGTTTGTGGGATACCATCCGGCGAACTCAAACCACAAACTACGCACGTAGAAGCCTTCCCGAATGTAACGGCACGTGGGTTCGATTCCCACCGCCTCCATTGCTTGGTTCCCACCCTTTCACGCCGCCCATTCTCCGAATCTGGAGCCGGAGGTTCCGCTGGTTGCCCGACTTCCCGTTTGGTTTTTCGCTCTGTACACGGAAATACGGAAATGGTTTCAGGATGCTGCCGTTTCAGGATCCGTTCCTTCCGAAATTTCGGGAAATATCGATTGTAGGATGGACGGGTTGCTGATATAATCGGAGTTTCGTTCACTCTCGTTTCTTTTCTGTCGTTTTCCGGTGATTTCGGAGCAAAAACCCTTGGAAAGAGAGCAGGAAAATTCCCGGACCGTGTCCGGACTTATTATTGGTGACGAAATTTTGTCCGGCAAAGTCGAGGAGCAGAACATGTCGTTTCTCATTCATGAGCTTCGGCTGTTGGGTGTTCGTCTTGAGGCCGTTCACCTGCTTCCGGACAATGTGTCCGTGCTCGCGCAACGGATCCGGGAAGCGTCGGCGGAACACGATTTTGTGATCACCTCGGGAGGACTCGGCCCGACCCATGACGATGTCACCATGGAAGCGGCCGCCCGGGCGTTTGATCAGGAGCTTCGACAGAACGAGGAATACAAACGAATCCTGGCAAATGTATACGACGAACCACTTGAGGAATCCGTCAAACGCATGGCTCTTCTGCCGGAAGACATACAGTTTCACTGGGGGGAGGACCTTCAAATTCCGACGTCAAGGCTTGAAAACGTCTTCATTCTCCCCGGCGAGCCGCGTCTCTTCCGGTCCAAGTTCGAAGCCATACGAAATGAATTACGAACCGATACCACGTTTTACTGTCAGAAACTTTATCTGCGATCGAAGGAGACGGAGGTGGCCGACGTACTGGAGGATATACAGGAAAATCATCCGGACGTAACCATCGGATCGTATCCGTTTCCCTGGAACGATGATTACCAGGAACTGGTGACCGTCGAATCCACGGGGGAATATGCCGTGGAAAAAGCAGTTGAGGATGTGCTTCAACGAATACCGGCCGAGTCGGTTGTGAAACGGGAAGAGGAGTAGACTGATCATCGGGAAGGGAAATGGTGTCCTGACGTCCTTTCAATACCGGCGTGAACAGGAAGATGTCGGATTTCGCTTTTTTTGTGCTTTGGGATTATTACAGCTGGTTTCAAGATGAGAACGGATGAACTGCGGGAACGGTTTTTAACGTTTTTCGAAGAACGGGATCATCAGCGGTTTGCGAGTGATTCGCTGGTTCCTTCGGCGGATCCCACACTGCTATTTACGAGTGCGGGAATGAATCAGTTTAAGGATTACTTTATGGGAGGGGGAAAGGAAGAGCTCCGGAGAGCGACCAGTTCCCAGAAGTGTTTTCGCACCGGCGACATCGAGAACGTCGGGAAGACCCGAACGCACCTGACGTTTTTTGAAATGCTCGGCAATTTTTCGTTCGGGGATTATTTTAAGGAACAGGCCATTCTCTGGGGATGGGAACTGGTTACGGTACCGCTATCCCTTGAGCCCGAGAAACTGTCCGTTTCCGTCTACGAAGAGGATGACGAAGCGTACCGAATCTGGCACGAGGAAGTAGGGATCCCCGAGGGAAAAATATACCGGTTCGGGGAAGGCGAAAATTTCTGGCCGGCAAATGCCCCAAGTGAGGGCCCAAACGGTCCCTGTGGGCCCTGTTCGGAGATCCATTATGATCTGGGTGAAGACATCGGGTGCGGAAGGGAGGATTGCAAACCCGGATGTTGCGATCGTTTCAGTGAGCTTTATAACCTGGTGTTTATTCAATATGAGCGAAAGGAAGGCGGGGAACTTGATCCGCTTCCGCAGAAAAACATTGACACCGGGATGGGGCTGGAGCGAGTCGCTGCGGTGCTTCAGGGCAAACCGAATGTATTTGAGATAGATATTTTTCAGCCGGTGATCAATCGTGCGGCGGAGCTTCTGAACACTTCCTACGAACGGGAGACGGACACGGCTTCCCTTCTCCGGCGGATTGCCGATCATGTTCGGGCAGCGACGTTTCTCATCGGGGATGGGGTGCTTCCGTCGAACGAGGGAAGGGGATACGTCGAGCGAAAAATTCTTCGCCGGGCGGTCGACGCCGGCCTTCAACTGGGACAGTCCGATCCGCTTCTTTATCGGATCGTGGACCCGGTTGTGGAAACCATGAAGGACGCGTATCCGAAAATCGAGGAAGCGGCCGAAAATGCAAAACAGATGATTCGGGAGGAGGAAAAACGATACCTCCGAACGATTGACCGCGGAGAAGAAATGCTCGAGCAGATGGTGGCGGATCTCGAGGAAGAGGGTCGAGAGACACTTCCCGGCAAGGATGCGTTCCTTCTGTATGACACGTACGGGTTTCCCCTTTCGAGGACGAAAAAAATACTGGAGGAAAAAGGATACGACGTGGACCATGACGGATTTGAAGAAGCCATGGAGAAGCAGCGGGAACGGGCCCGGGAGGAGACCGAAATCAGCGCGGATGTGTTTGGCTCGGGCGGGCTCGGAGATCTCCGATCTTCCATTCCGGAGACGAATTTCGTCGGATATCACTCCACCACATTCGAATCCGAAATTCTTGAAATCATTCAAAACGGGAAACAACCGGATGAGGTGGGGGAAGGAGAGGAGGCCATACTGATTGCCAGAGATACCCCCTTTTACGCCGAGGCCGGGGGTCAGGTTGGGGATACCGGGACCATCAAAACGGACGAAGGAGAGTTTGTGGTTGAGGATACGCAGAAGAACAATCAGATATACATTCACCGGGGAACCGTAAAAGAAGGACGGATTCCGTCCGGTGAACCGGCTCGTTTTGAGGTGGATGCCGAACGGCGAAACCGTGTGCGAGCTCATCATTCGACCACCCATATTCTCCAGGCCATTCTTCGGGATGAACTCGGCTCCCACGTCCAGCAGGCCGGATCACTTGTGGCGGAAGACCACCTGCGGTTTGATTTTACGCATCCCGAAGCAATCCCGGAGGAGACACTGAACAAAATTGAATACCGGGCCAACAAAAAAATCACGGAGGATCACGAGGTGGAATCGGCATACACGACCATGGAACATGCCCGTGAGCGTGGGGCATTGATGTTTTTCGGGGACAAGTACGGAGATATTGTTCGCACCGTAGAGATCGGGGATTTCTCCCTTGAACTGTGCGGGGGGACGCACCTTTCGTCCACCCGGGAAGCGTCTCTGTTTAAGATCACCGCCGAGTCCTCGGTGGCCTCCGGTACGAGACGAATACAGGCCGTGGCCGGGACCAGTGCTATTGAGGACACTCTGCAGGTTCGAGAAAATGTGGAAGAACTCTGTTCACTTCTTTCGACCACCCCCGAACAACTACCGGACCGGGTGGCCAAACTCCTGGAGGAAATCAAGGATTTAAAGCAGGAACTGAAGGAAGCTCGTCAGATGACGGCGGGGAACGTTCTGGGGGAGATTGAGGAGGAAAAGCAGAAGGTGAACGGATTCGAGTTTGTTGTTCACGAAGTGGATGGAGCCCACCGGGAAAACCTTCGATCGCTTGTGGACGATCTCGTGAAGAACCGGTCCCTGGACGCCGCATTTCTGGCCTCCCGGTCGGACGAAAAAGTGTCCTTTGCGCTTCGGCTGTCCGAACGGCTGCAGGCGGAGGGGTTAAACGCAGAGGAATTGATCCGAAACGCGGCAAAAGTGGTTGGTGGCGGTGGAGGAGGCCGTGAAGATTTCGCACAGGCCGGCGGACCCGAACCGGAAAACACCGATAAGGCCCTTTCGGAATTCGAGCAACAATTATCCAGCCATATGTCATAAATCTATGTCCGGCGAATCTGGCAAAGACGAGGGCGGACGGCAAGTAAAGATCCCGGGATATGAACTTCAGGCCAAATTGGGGGAAGGGGCAACGGGAGCCGTATACCGTGCACACCAGATCAGCATGGACCGAACGGTGGCCATCAAAATACTCTTTCCCCGAATGAAGAAGGACGAAGCGTACATCAAGCGCTTCATACGGGAGGCCCGATCCGTGGCCAAGTTAAACCACGAACACATCATTAAGGGCATAGACGTCGGGGAAGCAGACGGGGAATATTACTTCGTGATGGAGTACGTGGACGGGCCGACGCTGCAGGATCTGATTTCACGGAAGGGAAAGCTGGATCCGGATCGTGTGATCGAGATCGGGAGACAGATGGCCGACGCACTTGCCCACGCTCGAAAACACGACATCATTCACCGGGACGTGAAGCCGGAAAATCTCATGATAAACGCCGAGGGGATCGCCAAACTCTGTGACCTCGGTCTCGCCAAGCAGCAGACGGATCAGGACAGTTCCATTACTCAGGACACGGGCACGTCCATGGGTACCCCTCATTACATGTCTCCGGAACAGGCCAAGGGCAAAGCGGACATAGATTTTCGAACCGATATCTACGCTCTGGGGGCGACGCTTTATCACGCGGCAACAGGAGAGGTACCGTTCAAAGGAGACACCACGCTTTCGGTAATGACGAACACGGTTACGGAGGAACTCACACCACCGCGTGAAGTACGGAGGGAAGTCGGGCGCGGGTTTAACATCGTCATTAAAAAAATGATGGCCAAAGATCCGGCGGATCGGTATCAGGATCATGAAAAGATGCTCGAGGATTTTGAGCAGTTAACCAATAACGCATTTCCCAAAAACGCAACGGACCGGCCGAAGCGAAAACAAAAATCACATGCCGGGTCCGTTGACACCGGGAAGAAAGGAGGAGGGGCCGATTCCAGAAACTGGGGGCTTCTTGTTGGTGCCGGAGGGGTCGTGCTTGTTGCTGTGTTGGCCCTCCTGATAATGGGTAACGATCCGGACAGCAAAACCGGTACGGACGAGGCCAAAACGGAGCCGGACGTATCCAAACGTTCCGGCGGAAACCAGAGGGCTTCGGATACCGGCACCTCCGGCCCCGATACTGCGGATAAACAGGGGGGATCGTCAGAGGAGGGAACACCGGCCCGGAACAAACGAGTGGAGAACGCCCGGCGTGAAAAGAAAGAAATTACGTCGATGATTGCGGATTATGAAGGAGGTGACGAGCGGCTGGAAGAGATTCGAAAACGGATTCAAACATTTCAGCAGGACTATGAAGAGACGGAGGTGGCGGATGGGGGAGAAGCACTCGAATCCAAACTCCAGGCCCGAATAAAACAGCTGGCCGAAAAATACCTGAAGGAAATTCGACCGGAAGCAAAGGATTTGAAGGAGAAGGGACGTCTTTTTGAGGCGTTACAGGTGTTTCGTGACATGCCGGAGGTATACGAGGGAACCCCGGCCTCGGAGCGGGCGAAAAAACAGGTCAAGCAGATAAAGGAACAGATAAATTTTAAGTTTCAGGCGGATAGATCAAAAATTGAAAAGTTGATCGACGATGGCCAGCTTGAAAAGGCCCGGAAGAAATTAAAAGAAACAAAAACCTACGCCGGAGCGGTAAAGGAGCGCGAAAGAGAAAAACTCGGAAGAAAAATTGACAGGAAACTGGAGAGACGGAAGGAAATTCGGAAGACGTCGAAAAAAGCCTACCGAACGCTCAAGCGCAAACTGGAGGACAAACTGGACCTCGACCGGCAGAGCATCGTCGAAATTCAGGACGATGAATTCGCTAATTTGTTCGAGACCTTCTCGAGAAAAATCGAACACCCCACATATCAAAAGAAATTAAACCTTCTGCGTTCCGATGTGGAGGCCCTCCAGTCGTTCGGAAATGCATTTGAGGAAGGAGCGCGTCGTGCTGGCCGGGAGGGATCGTACAGGGTCTCTTTTGAAAAATTAAAAGGCACGGTGGCCGGTTTCCAGAATAGCAAAGTTCAGATCAAACAATCAGGGGGAAGGGTTATTGGGATTTCCCCCGGGAGATTGTCCCTGGACGATCGTGTGAATATTGCGTTCTGGAACAAGGAAAACCTACCGTCCCGAACCCTTCTCGGGGCTGGAATTGCTGCGTTTTACGGACGTGCGCTGATCACGGCCCGGTCCCGTTTAAAGGAAGCAAAAAACGCCGGAGAAGATCGTGCAAAAGTTTATCTGAACCGTGTCGACAAGATCTTCAAACGGTTTTATGAATCGTTTGCTGGAAATTTAACAAAAATTGAGGATCGGACCTATAAGCTTACGTATGATTTTTCCGCGAAGGATCAGCTGAAGGAATGGAAGGTAAAAAATAAAGAGAACAAGGACACGGACCTGAAGATATCGTACGAGGGTGGTCGAAATGCGGCCCTCATAAAGGGCACGGGATTGGTATTAAACTCCGTTGTTTTTGATCGGAACCTGGAATACACGCTGATCTGTTCGTCACCGAGCGGGGACAAATTCGGGCTTGTGGTGCTGGCCAATGCCAGACGGGGCTATTCGGGTTACATCGATAAAAAATTGGAGGTGGGAAATACCGGGAAATTTGTATGGAAAAGTTATCTGCTTCGAATGTCACGAAAATGGAAACAACGGGCCAGATTGAGGGAACTGAAGACGAATAACATCATTAAGAAACGGCAAAGAGTAAAACTACAGATGAAGGCCACACCACAGAAAGTAAGTGTGATATTAAATGGGAAAGAGTTTCTGTCGTCCGGAGATCGCACCTATCAACAGGGACAGGTCGGGGTGACGACCACAAATAACACCATTCGTATTCACCGGGTTTCCGTAAAAGGAACCGTGTCGAGTTCCTGGTTTTCAACAAAAATTCAGAAACTGGTCGGGGAAAAGGAGGGAAACGATAACGGGGCTGGTGAAGATTAACAGACGAAATGGAATCGTCCCTGGTTTTTCTTACAGGTAGATCAACGAGGCGATTCCCGAGAGAAAAAGGAGGAGAGTGGCCCAGATAAAGTACCCTCTGGTTCCTTTTTCCTCATCATAAGGTCCGGAACCATCGTGTTTTGGAAGAGGGGGGATGGCGTCCGAATTTGCGTCCGGCACACTGTACAGGTTGGACTCCTGAGCGGAAAGCAGATTTCGTGGGTAGGGAACGTCCTTCCGGTTGCGAATAGAGATTTGCTCACATCCCGTTTCTGTAATAAGACTGGACACCTTTTTGTTGATGCGGTTGTTTGTTCGTCTCCTTTGTTTGAGGAAATATTGTCCGGTACGCCAGTACACGAGGTCACCGTGTCGATGAAGGTTCCACGGACGAACAAAATGAAAAAGGTTTTGCCAGAACACAACGAAGGAACCGGCCAGTTCGGGTACCACGGGCCAGTTTGTGTCTGAACTTGATCCTTTCCAGAAGGGGTTAAAACTGAAGTTTATTTTACCGTCCCCCCGGCTGTCATAATAAGCAACAAAACCGTTTTGCACCCGGATTAGAGGGGTGATGAAATCAGGCAACTGTTCGGCGTCTGCAACGAAAGGTCTGATTTGATTGAGTTTCATCTCCTGGAGGTCCACATTATTCAGAATTGGGTGGTCCGATAACAAAACGGATCGGTAACTGGTTCGTTTGCCGTAGGAAATTCCCTTTCCCGGACGTTCAGGCTTTATCCCGATAACAAAAGAAGCTGATTCCGGTTTTTTATCCGGTTCTCCTGCTGATCCCGGATCACTCAGGTTCAAATGCACATCAGCCGGTTTGTTTGGGGTTCGTTTCACACCTTCAAGGTTTTTAAGCAGGGCCGAGCAGTTTTGGTTCGGGGGCCCGGATACCAGTACCGTTTGATCATAGAAATCGGAAACGGAGAAATACGCGGTGTCGTCCGGGCGAAATGCATCCCTGTCCGAATCCGGGTTCCACGATACGGTGACACACTTCGGAAGTTCACGCTGTTGAAGGCCGATTTGAACAGGTGTGATTTCCCCGGGGGAAACGGTCAGTGTTCGTTTCCGGAGAATTGTGTCCGAATCAGCGTCGCGAACCAGCAAAGTTCCCTTTTGTTTGTTCGTCCCGAAATGTTTTAGATCGAGGAAAAGGTGAAGGGGCCCTTCCTCGCCCTGTTCCCCCTGGAGATCGAGGATTCCGGTGTTCTCTATTGAGGTTCCAACCCCGAGTATCGTTGGCGCCGTTTCAAGATTTTGAACGAAGGAAGCGACACGGGCGTCATCGGTGAGGACGTAATCGTGTCGTGGGTTTGTCGTTTTGTGCCGGTTTCGAAGCTGCCGCAGGAAGTCCGTCGAATCTATGGCAATTTCCTCCGGGGGGTGATTTCGTAGTTGTTCCTGTACGCTATTCCAGGGGCCGTCAAAGGTTCGAACGGTATGGCCAAGCACAACCGCTTTGATGTGCACCCGGTCAAACCGGTTTTGATACGTTGAGACAAGGGAGGACAGTCGATTGAGTGCCTGGTTCCAGCGAGAGTTCCTCTTCGGGCCTCCGGCCCTCATACTGGCCGAGCCGTCGAGGTACACACGAATCTTTTCGGTTCGTGTAGATGCATCAGGAATAATGTAATGACCAAGTGCGCCTGAAATGGCACAGATGGTCAGGGCGAAAAGTAGGGCCGGGACCCATCGATCAGGAGACCAGGTAATGAAACGGGATATGGACTGATCGGAAGAACCTTTCCACAACCGAAGATCCGGTACGTTCTTCTGCTGCAGAAGGGCGGCAAGGAGAAAGGCAAAAAAGTAAAGGGGGACTCCGGCGAGTAGCCAGAGCCACCCCGGTTGCGCCCATATTCCGTTCAACGAAAGAGGTACGTGATGTTATTTCATGCCGGTGAAGGCGTTGTCGTACCGGTAGTACACTTCCATGGTCAGTGCGTTGATGGCGGTGGTGTAGACGCGGCCGCCCTCGAAGGACCACCGGCCGATCGGTTCCCAGGACCCTTCTTCGTGACCATCCTTCTCGGTCTTCTGGTTGTCCAGGAGAGCCGTTTTCATGGCACTGTTCCACTCACTCCAGTAGTTGCCCATGCCGGCGTTGGGACTGTCCGGACCGGCATACATGTAAATGGCCAGGGTCCCGTAGTACCAGTAGTAGTAGTCGATCGGGTTGCCCTTGCTGTTGGGTTTGGCGCCGTCCTCCCACTTCGGAAGATCGTCCATCAGGTGGGCCACGCCGCCTTTCAGGGCTTCGGATCCGGGATCGGCTCCGGCGTACATCCGCACAAGCATGCCGATGGAGGTCAGCGCCGGATGATTGGCGTACTTGTCGTTTTTGCCCGGCACACGTACTTTCATACCGGCCTGTTCCTTCTTCCGGTAACCGGTCTCGTAGTATTCAGTTTCGGTGACTTCCTTAATGAAGTTCAGGGCGTTCTCGAAGGAGCTTCCGTCCACCTCCAGGCCGGCGATCGCACCGGATTTCAGGGCCATGACCGCCCATCCGGTCACCGACGTGTCGTTGTCACCGCTCTGATAGGTGTAACGCCAGGCCTTGTACGGGTTCTGTGCCTGATCCAGGTACGTGATGCCGTCCTGGGCGTAGTCCCGCAGCACGTTGGCCCCGGTCATGCCGTAGGCTTCCGCGTAGGCAAGGGCAGCAATGGCGTGGTCGTACATCGGCTTGTTCCCGTCGGTCTGAAATGCGCCTTTCTCGTTTTGCTGGTCCTTCAACCAGAAAAGGCCCTTCTTGACGACCTCGCCGAAGTTGTATTTCTTGCCGTGAAACTCGTGCACCTCGTCACTGAGGTGCGTGTAACCGGCCCCGAGAAACGCCAGAAGCGCAAGACCGGTGGCACCCACGTTGTGGATCGACCGGTTCTCCTCGACGTAGCGTTTGCAGGGGTTGTGCTCGCACCCGCCGCACTGGTTCCGGTAGCCGTAAATGGCCCATTGCCCGTTCGGGGACTGGTGGGCCGCAAGCCACCGGAGTGCGTCCAGCACCGCGTTCTGGGTTCGTCCGCTTCCGCCGCGCTTGCCGAGGTCTTCGTCTCCCCCACGACCGGCACCGAAGTCTCCGCCGGCACCGCCGCCGAGGCCGATGGTGTCGTCCATGTAATCCTTCCGCATCTTGGCGTCGGATTTAAAGTCCTTGCTTTCTCCCATGTCCTCGTTGAATTTCTTGTCGACGTCCTCCTCGTTGTGGTCGGACTCTTTCTCGACGATTTTCGGGTTTTCGACGACCTTTTCCTTCTCAAGCGGGGATTCGACCTCCCGCTCTTTCTTGGGCTTCTCCATCTCGACCTTCTCTTTTTTCTTCTCCGGCGCCTTTACCTGTATTTTGGCTTCGTCCTCCTCGCCGGTCGGTCCAATGGCAATGGCGGCAAGAAGAGCGAGAAGCAACGCGTGAAAGACGGCCGAGGACCCGTAAATGCCGATGTAGGGAGTGATGTCGTCAATCCAGTCGTCCTCTTCCTCGTAGTACTCTTCTTCTTCGTAATACTCGTCTTCGTAGTACTCGTCCTCGTAATATTCGTCTTCTCTTGCCAT
>CAZOLI010000035.1:16076-25694 GCA_964580675.1 uncultured Planctomycetia bacterium | reverse complement strand
CGCCGTCCGAAGTGCACGTTGTTTTTTGCCTCGGGAACAACAGGTCTACACGAAGAGGTCCCGTCCCGAATCCGAGAGACTTCGGGGCGGTGTGACCACTTCCACAAACTCACGGTTCCACCATCGTCCTTCGTTCCAGAGTTCGTCCGGGTCCGAGTATTCGTACCGGTATCGGTGAATGCGCACTTCATCGGGACCGTCAGAATCCTCGAAGGGATTGTGCCGGAGAAGACGTGTGAATTCGGGATCGTTCTCGAGCAATTTTCGGACGAGGCCGGAAAGCCAGTGGGAGGGGCGGTGGCGCATGGCGGCAAACCACAGCTGCCAGTCCAGCCGAAGGTGGTATGGGGCCCACTGTGGCGGCCGGCGTCTGGGATCGGTCGGTTTCCCGGGGAATTCATAGGTCTTCCATTCCCCGTCCTCGTTCCGGCCCTGCACGACGAGTTCGTATCGGGTCCGGGTGATGGAGCCAAACGCCCCGTACGTGTTGACGAGGTTGAACGGATCAAAGCCGGCGTTCATCAGCTGGTTTTTCGATAGCAGGTTCCGGGCGGGATAGTAACTCAGAATGAAGACGAGTAGTGCGAACAGGTAGAACGCGATCTGATAGGCAATGTGGGGGTCGACAAGCTCCGTTACGAGCGGTTCGATGCCGGCGTAGGCGAAGAAGGAATCCGGAAGAAGCAGAAGGGCCAGGACGGCCGTCAGGAAATTAAGCCAGGAGAAGTTTCCCGTAAGCATCAGCCAGCCCATAAAGGCCGCGGTGATGCCTCCGGCCACCCCGGATAACGGCTGGGGCGCGAAGTAGAAGGCCGGTACGATCAGTTCAACGAAGTGGTTGCCGGCCACCTCCAGTTTGTGCCACCAGCCGGGCAGGTGGTGTGCGAACCAGGAGAGGGGGTTGGGCATGGGTTGTGTTTCGTAATGGTAGTCCATGCAGGTCAGGTCGCGCCAGCACTGGTCCCCGCGGATCTTGATCAGGCCGGCACCGAACATGACCCGAAACAGAAGCCAGGCGAAGAGGTACAGCAGAATCACGGGTACTTTCTGGTGGGCACCGCCGAGAAACACGGCAAGCGCTCCCGTTTCACAGAGAAATGATTCCCAACCGTATCCGTAAAACAGGCGCCCGGTTTTGACGAGGGAAAGATACAGGACCCATAACAGAATCAGGCAGCCCCCGACGGCATACGGGCCGAACCATTCCAGCCCGCCCAGGCCGATCAGGGAGAGAACCATACCGGAAACGGAGATGATTTTGACGGCCCGGTCGCCCGGAAAGAAGTGAAGAAGACTCGGTGCCTCAAGAAACGATCGTTTTTCGATAAGGCGGGTGAACGGAAGGACCCCGTCTTCGCCGCAGAGCGGCGGAAACTGGCGAAGCGCCACGAGGAACGCCAGAAAGTAGGTAAAGAACAGTCCCCTGTAAAACAGGAAGCGGGCCATCCAGTAATTGTCGGTCAGCAAATAATCTGGCATGGATCAACGGGAACGTGTTCTTCGGCGTTACGAATGTATCGATCCCGGACGCGTGGAAAAATCCAGTTCGCGACTCTGAGGTATTTTCGTATTCATTATTATTATAACAGGTGTCAAGTCGTTTCCGGTGGTTTCGGGTTTCCGGGACCCGGGCGGGCAAAAGATCTTCTACGTCGGTTTTCCGGCATGGTCCAGCGTTTCCTCCAGGAAAAACGAGAGCGGGACCGTGAGGGACATAAGAAGGCCCGCCGTGAGAAAGATCCAGGGCACCCCGGCCGCCCAGGCGATTACGCCACCGATTGCGGGCCCGATCACCCGGCTGAGGGAACTTACACTTTCCAGGATGCCCAGGTACGTTCCCCGGCGAAGCCGGGAGGCGTGATCGGACATGTACGTAATGGAGGTGGGGTTGAAGCAACCAATGGTTATGCCCAGAACGGCGCACGCCATCCATACGCCCGAGATCCGCGGAATTCCCACGTACAGAAGAGGGCCCAGGAACGAAAAACTCGCGAAGACAAGCAACGGTTTCCGTCCTTTCCGGTCGGCAATTGCTCCCGAGACGAGAATGCCGATCACGATCAGTGTCCGGCGCAGCCCCTCAAATCCGCCGATGGCCCCGGACCCGAGTTCCAGGTGATTGGAAAGAAAGACCGGGATAAAAATGGTAAACATGTTAAAGGCCAGTCGGCGTATGAACGTGATCAGAAGAAACAGCGACGCGGAGTTGTTTGCGACCTTCCGGACGGAGAACGGGGACGGCTCCGGACCGTCGTTCCAGGCGTTTATCAGCGGGTTTTTCAGGATGTGGTGTTTCAGAAATTGCAGGGGTTGGTTCAGGGCGTCTTCGGGTCGGTCCCGGGATTCCGATGATGGATCGCGGGGTGGTTTCGGGGCATCGTCCGGTTCCGGAGCGGGGTCGAGGTCGTCCGGGAGGAGGAGGTAGGCCGTGATGCCGGTCCCCGCCATGAGCAACCCGCTGGCGAAAAACAGATCCCGGAACCCGATTCGATCCAGAGCCACTCCCGCGACCAGCGGCCCGGCGGCGGCGCCGGCAAATACCATGATTTTAAAAAGACTCACCCGATCCCCGCGGTGTTCCTTCTGACCTTCGTCCGAGGCATAGGCCTGTGTCAGAGGGCGAATGGCGGACTCGATGATGCCCTGGGCAAAACGAATGAGCAGGATGAACACGATCCAGCCGGCGTACGGATACAGGAAGTACAGCAAACCGGTTCCTATGAAGGACACCGCAAGGAATTGACGCCGGTCCCGGAACGCGTCCGATATGCTTCCGGTCATGGACGCCAGAAAAAGCTGGGGGAGAAAGTACACCGTCACGAGGAGACCTATCGAAATCATCCCGGTGTGGGTCTGGTTCAGGTACAGTACCAGACCCAGAAAAACCGCTCCCTTTGTAATAAGCGTATGGAGGGTCCGGAGCCAGATCGCCCACCGGTAGGTTGCACTTCCCCGGTACAACGGCGTAAGATCCGGTACGAAATCCGTTCGTTTTTTCATGCCGTTTCTGGAAGAATGCGCATCTGCCGTTGCCAAACGACGGCTTTGTGCCTTTTATTTTATGAAACGGAAAAATAAAATTGATGTTAATGAAATCGAACACCTCCTCAATCCTTTGTATTATTAGCATTGTAAGATGAATTCCCTCAGAAAAAACGTGATTTCCACCGTCATCTCAATCGGTCTCATTGTCTGGCTTGGTTGCGGTTATGTGCTGCACCCCGAACGGCGCGGACAAACAGGCGGCCGTGTGGATCCGGGCATTGCGATTCTGGACGGCATCGGGCTTCTGTTTTACGTCGTCCCGGGGGTTGTCGCGTTCGCGGTTGATTTTTCCTCCGGGGCAATATATTTGCCTTCGGATAAATCGGACCGGAACAAAGACAGCGATGAAACGGGGCTTCTGGAAGTTCGGGAGGATCTGCATGTGGTGTCCCGAGATCAGGAACAGCTAAACCGCTCCGAGATAAAATCAATCGTGGAAACCCATCTTGATCGGTCGGTGGACCTGGACCGCGCGGTGGTGCTGAATCGGTGTCGAAACGGACACTGATTGACGTCCAGACAGAAATTGACAACATCATGAGACCATCTTCCTATGTTTTGGTTTGTCGCCAACGTATCACTTATTTAGCTATGGGAGCGGGCCGTGACTGAAACACCCGGATGTTCGGTTGTTGTGCCGGCCGCCGGCAGCGGGGATCGGCTCGGCACGGATGAACCCAAAGCGCTGGTGGACCTTCACGGGACCTCGATGGTGCGGCGATCCATTGAACCGTTTCTTGCCGCGGTGGATTGTGATCGAATCATAGTCGTTCTGCCCCCTTCGGTGGTGGAACAGAATCGTTCCCGCGTTGATTCCCTGGAGGCGATCAATCGAGTTCAGGTTCAGAAAGGGGGGAAGCGACGGGTCGATTCCGTGGAAAACGGCCTGAACATGGTGCCGGACCGTTCCGAATATGTCCTTATTCATGACGGGGCCCGACCCCTTGTGCCGCCGTCGATGATCGAGCGGGTGTTGAGGAAGACGAAGAACGAAAACGCCTGTGTGCCGGTCATGCCCCCCTCCAGTACGCTGAAACGGGTAACGGAGGACGAGGTGAAAGAGACCGTCCCCCGCGATCAAATACGGTCGGCACAGACACCACAGGGTTTTCGGACGGATCTGTACCGATCGGCCCTTTCGTCTCTTTCCCCGGAGGACCGGTCCGAGGTAACGGACGACGCCATGATTGTGGAACGGTACGGCGAAACCGTTCACACCGTACGGGGGAGCCGTCGGAACATCAAAATAACGTACCCGGAGGACCTGGCACTCGCGAACGCCTTTCTTTCGGATTAACGAACTTCCGGTTCAATGGTCTCGGGCTGGTTGACCCGGTACGTGGAACGGGGAACCGTCCGGTGGGGAAGAAACTCGGCGACAAGGATCCACGAGATGCGTGTCCACAGACGGTTCAGGGCCCGGGACACGGCCCGCAGTTCGTGAATGGTGTCCGTTGTCCCGTCCAGGTCCACAAGGGACTCGTCCGTTATTGTTTTCTTCAGGAGGACGTTGCCCCTGTTCAGGTTGTACACAATCCATTTCGTTTCGGTAAACACCACGCCGGTGTCGTCCGGCAAAATCCGGTTGGTAACCTGTTCCGCTGCGGCGGACGGAGCGGCGTAGAGTTCGATAATCCGGCCGGTAATAAACAGGTCGGCGACGTCGTCATCGAACTGATTGTTGATCTCCGCCACCGGGGTGTCCGGGGAGAAGAACTGATCCGTCGGGAGAGTCGTAATGGATTTGTCCTGAACGGAGGACGCGTGCCGGTGTGGGATGTACACCGCTTCCTCGCCGGACAACGGGGACATTTCCCGATGCCGAAGAATGCGAATAATCGCGTCCTGGAACGCACGACCGCCCTCCGGGGCACGCCGGATAATTGGATCGGAGCTCCCCGTCCCTATGGCTTCAACGGCTTCCTCGAAGGTGTATCCTTCTTCCGGATCATGAGACGGTTCAGCAACCAGGATTCGGCATTGGTCCGGTAATTGTTCGTACGGCTCGGGAATGGTGGGTTTTTCGTTCCGGTACGAAGTGCACCCGGACGCCATCAGCAGGAGAAACAAAAAGAGCGAACCGGTCAACCGGGAACAATCTGTGGTGCTTTTCATTTCAGGTCGTGCCGGTCAAGGGCTTCCTCGCAGGTGTTGATTCGTTCCGGGATCGGGGGATGAATCCGTGGGCGCCCGCGATCCCTCGAATTTTCCAGCACCTTTTTGTAGTGCGAAATGGCCTCCTGGAACGCCCCCATGGCCTGCAGCGACGTGGCTGCCGCCAGGCGGCAATCACCGGAGGTGACGAACTCATGATCGGAATGGTTCTGAAGAAGGTACACCGCGATGATGTATCGTTTTCGGGCGGAGGGAAGCCTTACGTTGTACAAACTCTTGACCATCTGAATGAGCGTTTCGGGATTGCTCCGGTTCAGCAGGTAGGTTTCCTTCATCTGCCGTTCGTCGTATCGCGTCGATGGAAGTGATTTTTTCCACTTTCGGTAACGGTTAAGCACTTCGTTCCGGCTCCCGATCTGTCGTTTTATTTTTTGAATGACACTTTTTCGTCTGGACGCGGGTTGTTCCGCAAGGTCCACGGCCCGGAGGTGTCTATACAGAAGGCTGACCGGAATGTTCTCCCGGTTTTTTTCGTGTTTCCGAAACTGTTCGCACGCTTTTTTGTACCGGTCGAGGTTAAACAGAAGAGTTCCCGCTTTCCCGTGTTCCCCCCTCTCAATGAGGCTGCCCAGCACATCTTCAATTCGAGGCAGGATCCCTGATTCGAACTCGGATTTCACGGGTTGAATCACGGACCGCCATTTTTTGTCGAGCGTTTGTTCGTATTGGTCGTTCTTCCCGGAGGCCCATTTCCGTTTGGAAACCGGGGGAAGACCGGCGTTCTCCCGTGCCTGTTGAATGCGATCAATGGTGTTCCGGAAGAAAGCGGTTCCCGAAAACCGGATTTCCATGAGGGACAGTGCCTGTTTGGCTTCGTCCTCTTTCCCGTTATTCAGAAGCTCGTTGCTGAGGTTGAACAATCCGGCGGAGATGGTTTCCCGAAAGGATTGGTATTTTCCCCTGATGAGTTTGAGGTAACTTTGTTCAATTTCCGACATGGAAATGCTGTCCCTGTTTCGTTTCGCCAGATTTCGGGCCTGTTTCATGTATGAGATTGATGTTTCACGAAAATCCGAATTCCGGTGATGATAAAAGTAGTACATAACCGAAGTCCGGACGCGGTCACGATAGGTGAACGGCTCCCAGCTACTGGTGGCTAACTTCAAAATTTCCGAGATGGGAAAGGAGGAATATCTGGCGGCGGATTGGACCGGTTCCCCGTCAATAACGACCCTGAAATTAATATGGGTTTGATCGATTTCGGTGATCGTGACCTCGTTGTATTCGGGATGTTTTATGACGGGATTTTCCCGTTTGTCCGAGTTTGTTATTTTGTTTATTTTGTTGATCAATCGCTGAAAAAACCTGGTGTACTGTTTGGAGAGGAAAAGCAGCAGTTTGTAGGACAGCTTGTTCTGGGAAAAGGTCGGTGGGGACAGTTCCTTTATCGGGTTTTTGTCGAGCTGGATCCGTCGACTGTCCGCGTGCAGGAAAAAGCGAGCACCCGCTTTTCCCAGTTTCGATCGTTCGGCCTTTCTCTTCTTTCGTCTGACGAGTGTTTTGTGTTCCTGTCGGGCCCGGTTTATTTTGTGAAGGAGGTTCCGGGTTTCTCTGGAGATCGATTCCGTTGCCACAACAGACTGAATCTTCTCGGCCTGCCGGGTTGCTTTCTCGAATTTTTTCTCGGCCAGCAGTTTCTGGATTTCCTCCCGCCTGGATTCAAAGAACTGTTTTTCGTTTTCCTGAATTCGGTCTATAACGACGGATAGACTCTGCTGGTAAGGGGGTCTTGAAAACATCTCTTTGTTCCGGAGCCGACGGGTTCGCAGTATGGCCGAGTCGAAGTTGTTGTCCGCCAGTTCGGAATGGCATTTCACAAGTTCGTCCCGGAACCTGTGAAGGCGATATCGTTCATTGCTGTACCACCGGCTCAGTTTCTGAACCTGTCTGTTCAGTTTTTTCCTGATCCGGGGATTGAATTCAAATCGCGAACTGTTGACCCGGTCATAAATATCCCGAATGGACTGAATCAGTCTGGTTTTTGCCTGATTCACTTTCTCCGGTTCAACGAGAACCGCGTTTTCGTGATTTTTCCGTGTTTGTGTAATGCGATCCTTTATCGGCTGAAATTTGTTCCGGAACAGAAGTGTGTTTTTTCGGGACCTGAGCGTGTCCAGCTGATCTTCCACCAATTCCTGATTTCCGCTTTCGGGGAAGGAGGCAAGGAATAGTTTGTGGTAATCGATGACGGTGTTGATCTGTTCCAGGTTGTTCGAATTTCGTACGTTCCTGAACCGTTTTTTGAGTACGGGAAGCCACTCTTCTTCGTTCTTCTTCGGGGGAGTTTCCGGGGGAGAACTGTTTCCGGGAGGGGTGGCCGTTGGGAGATCCTTCGTGTTGTTTCCGTCGGCGTTGGGCGTGTTGCCGGTTCCGGTTGCGTTTAACATGACAAAAAGCCCCGAGGCCATGAGCAGAAGCAGAAATCCGGCAACCATGTACATGGCCACGGAGGTTTGTTCTTCTTCCTCCTCCGTCAGGGAATCCACCCGCATCGTGTCGGTTTCACTCCGTATCCCCTCCTCCAACCGTTCCGCGACCTCCGTTGCCGAAGGTGGGCGGTCCTTCGGGTCGGGTTGCATCATTCGCTGAACCTCGCTGGAGATCCAGGACGGGAGATCATCGACGGTTTCGGAGGGATCCGGGGGCGGATCATTTACTTTCCGGCGCAGGATTTCCTTGATGGAGTTTCCTTCGAACGGCGTGTCTCCCACCACCATGCGATAAAACGTGGCGCCCAGGGAGTAAATGTCCCCTCGGTGGTCCATATCCTGCTGCAGCACGCGTTCCGGTGGCATGTAATGGGGCGTGCCGAAAACGGTTTCGTCCTCCTCGATGTCCTGTTCCCGGACTTTCCGGGCAAGACCGAGGTCGATGATTTTTACCACCTCATCCTCGGCAATCATCAGGTTGTCCGGCTTAATATCCCGGTGAACAAGACCCTTCTTTTGGGCGTACTCCAGTCCCCGTGCGGCATCCTTGATCATTCGGGCCGCCCGGAGGGGTTCAATCTGGCCTTCGCTCGACAGCAGGTCCTGCACGGAACCTCCCGGGACGTATTCCATCGAAATGTAATACAGACCCCTCTGTCGGGCCACGTCGTATACCTGTACGATGTTGGGGTGGTTCAGGTTGGCGGCCGAACGTGCTTCCTTGATGAACAATCCGACGAACTTCTTGTCCTGAATGAGGTCTTTGGAAAGGATTTTAAAAGCCACATCCCGGTTGAGCCGGATCTGTCTCGCTTTGTACACCGTACCCATTCCTCCTCTCCCGATCCGCTCCTGGATCTGATAGCCCCCGATGGTCTCCCCGATCAGGTTTTTCTTCTCCTCCCGGGTTTCCTCGGAAAGAAAGGAGAACAGGGTTTCGCCCACCTGAATTTGATCCCCGAACTCCAGCGTTTTTTCGGAAATCCGCTCGCCGTCGATGAACGTTCCGTGAACGGAATCCAGGTCTTCAATGCGATGCTCCCCGTCCTCGTCGACGATCCGAAAATGTTCCCGGGATATCATTAACTCGTTAACTGTGAAGTCGGCCTCACTGGAACGACCGACAATCACCTCCCCGGATTCCGGAATTTTTTTGGAGGTTCCTTTGTCCGCCCCTTTTTCGATGATCAGGTAAGGCATTACACGAAGGAAGTGTCCTCAAAGACGGCACGGCCCGGGCGAATGATCGTGGCCCCCTCCTCCACGGCAACGGGATAATCCTGTGTCATCCCCATGGAAAGGTGAAGTTTACCCTCGGATCTGTCCAGACGTTCGGCGGCGCGGTTCCGGATGTCCCGGAGCTGGGCGAACACCGGTCGGGTCTCCTCGGGATCTTCCGTGTAGGGAGCCATGGTCATAAATCCGATTAGCCGGAGGTTTTCGGAACGGTTTACCTCGTCCACCAGCCCGGAAACGTCGTCCGTTTTCGCCCCGTGTTTGTTTTCTTCGTCCGCCACGTTCACCTGCACCAGCACCTCTTTGGTGAGATCCCGCTTTTCGCAGTGCCTCTGCAGGTGGTCCACAATTTTTGTGCGATCCACGGATTGCACCACGTCGAACAGCTGAACGGCCGTTGAGGTTTTGTTGGATTGCAGGTGACCGACCAGGTGAATGGATAAGTCATCGGGCATCCAACGGTACTTCCGTTCCGCTTCCTGTACGCGGTTTTCACCGATGCGTTCGATCCCGTTATCCACCAGTAGGTCAATGGCTTCGGCGGGTCGTGTTTTGGTTACCACACAGATGGACACATCGTCGGGCGAACGATCAGACCGATCGCAGGCGTCACGGATTCGATCACGAATGGTCTCGAGGTTTTGTTTGATTCGTTTGCTGTCCTTGTGAGTTTCCTGATCCGTTTTGCCGTTGTTCAACCTGGCCTCCTCAAGTAACGGTGTTCCATGTTTCG
>CAZOLI010000035.1:0-15976 GCA_964580675.1 uncultured Planctomycetia bacterium | reverse complement strand
GAATGACCGTTTGAACGAGAATCAATTACGAACAGGAGAAGCGATATGTGTGCCAAACAGATTGCGTTTGATCAGGAAGCTCGAGAAGCGATCAAAGAGGGGGTTGGCAAGCTTGCAAAAGCGGTCAAGACCACGCTTGGACCAAGAGGACGAAATGTTGTACTGGAAAAATCGTTTGGTTCCCCGACGGTCACCAAAGACGGGGTAACCGTTGCCGAGGAAATCGAACTGGAGGACAAGTACGAGGACCTCGGGGCTCAGATGGTGAAGGAAGTTGCGTCCAAGACGGGAGAGGACGCAGGGGACGGAACCACCACGGCCACGGTTCTGGCTGAATCCATCTTTCTGGAAGGTCTGAAAAACGTTGTGGCCGGGGCGAACCCGCTTGAGATCAAACGGGGTATTGACCGTGCGGTCAAAAAAGTAGTGAAAGAACTTCAGGAAAAAAGCAAAGACGTAAGCGAAACGGAAGAAATCCAGTACGTTGGGTCCATAGCGGCCAACAACGATCCGGAAATCGGGACGAAACTCGCCGAGGCGATGGAAGAAGTCGGCGAGGACGGAGTAATTACCGTCGAGGAAGGAAAAGGTCTCGAAACCACCGTTGATATCGTGGAGGGAATGCAGTTCTCCAAAGGATATCTTTCCCCTCACTTCGTCACCGACGACGAAGAGATGGAAGTGGTTCTCGAGGACGCCTACATTCTCATTCACGAGGACAAGATTTCCAATGTGCAGGATCTTGTCCCGCTCCTTGAAAGCGTGTCCCAGGCCGGTAAGCCGCTGCTGATTATCGCGGAAGACGTGGAGGGTGAAGCCCTTGCCACACTGGTTGTGAACAACCTCCGCGGTATGCTTGATTGCGCGGCCGTGAAAGCGCCCGGTTTTGGGGATCGCCGTACGGCGATGCTTGAGGACATTGCCGTTCTTACGGGTGGTGAGTCCATCTCCGAAGAACTCGGCATGAGTCTCGAAAACGTGACACTGGATCAGCTCGGTCAGGCCAAGAAAGTGACCGTCACACAGGACGACACCACCATCGTTGAAGGTGCTGGTGATTCCTCCGAAATCGAGGCCCGCGTGGACCAGATAAAGGCCGAAATTAAAAACACCGATTCCGATTACGATCGGGAGAAGCTTGAGGAACGCCGGGCAAAACTCGCCGGTGGCGTTGCTCAACTGAACGTCGGGGCCGCCACGGAAGTGGAAATGAAACAGAAGAAGGCCCGTGTCGAAGACGCACTCAGCGCCACCAGGGCCGCTGTTGAAGAAGGCATACTGCCCGGCGGTGGTGTCTCGCTACTCCGCCTTTCCAAGGTTCTGGAGGACTTCCAGGTGAACCGGGACCAGAAGATCGGAAAGGACATTATCAAGCGGGCCCTGAGTGCCCCGATCAAGCAAATCGCCGAAAACTCCGGCGAAGATCCCGCGATCGTGGCCGATCGGGTCCTGAATAACGATAACTTCAACTTCGGGTTCAACGCCCGGCAGCTTGAGTACGGCGACCTGATTGATGAAGGCGTGATCGACCCGACGAAAGTGGTGCGAAGCGCTCTTCAGAACGCCGCGTCGGTCGCCACGCTCCTTCTGACCACGGATGCACTGATCACCGACATCGAAGGCGAAGATGAAGAAGGTGCCGGTGCTGCTCCTGGCGGAGCCGGTGCTGGTGCACCCGGCGGAGGCATGGGTGGCGGCGGCATGCCACCGATGTAACGCATACCCGCCGGCACCGTTGCCGGCCGGATATGTCAAGAATTTTCGGGCGGTGGCCAACATGGCCACCGTCCTTTTTTTATTTTTCCGGGCGAATGCCGGTCCAGTTCGGATCCGGGAATCCCGTTCTGTTTTCCTTTGTTCCCGCTGGTAGCGGGACGGATATTGGGGGGATTTGACGGGGCCGAATCATTGAAACAAAACCGGGGATCTGGTAACCTTACCATGTTCATTTTCATGCATGCCGGGCCCTCAAACCGTCTGGAGATCTGAACTTGATCATTCGTCGACCCATTAGCAACCGTTCAAATGGAATACCCTCTTCTGCAGGTTGCACTTGATTTTCTGGAGCTGGATCGAGCACTGAACGTGGCGGAAGAAGCCGTGGCCGGGGGAGCGGACTGGATCGAAGCCGGGACGCCACTTATTAAAAGCGAAGGACTGGACTCGGTCCGCCGGCTCCGGGAAAAGTTTCCGGACCGGACCATTGTGGCGGACATGAAGGTGATGGACGCCGGTCGCGTCGAGATGGAGGCCGCGGCCAAGGCCGGAGCGGACGTGGTGCTCGTGCTCGGGGCCGCGTCGGATTCAACCATAAAGGAATGTCTGCGGGCCAGTGAGAATTACGGGTTTCAGGTCGGGGTGGATCTGATCGGTCTTGATGATCCCGTAAAGCGGGCCCGTGAAGCGGAGGAGTGGGGAGCCAATTACGTTTCCGTGCACATCCCGATCGACGATCAGATGAAGGGTCTTCTGCCCATTGAAATTCTCCGCGAGATCCGGGAGGAAGTGGAGATTCCTGTGGCTGTGGCCGGCGGTATTCACTCCGAAAGTGCCGGTCAGTTGGTGGAAGAAGGCGCCAATATCATCGTTGTCGGTGGGGCCATCATTAAATCCGACGACGCCAAGGAGGCCACCGAAACCATACTCGAAGCCATGGAGACCGGGGAAGCCGTTGAAACGGACCTTTACAAACGGGTCACGGATTCGGATGCCCGGGAAGTATTCCGGAAAGTTTCGACACCCAATATTACGGATGCACTGCATCGAGGGGGTGAACTGAATGATGTTCGATCGCTGACGGAGGGATCCCGGATGTGCGGCCCCGCCGTGACGGTTCGGACGTACCCGGGTGACTGGGCCAAGCCGGTGGAGGCGATCGGGGAAGCGGATGAAGGATCGGTGATTGTGGTGGATGCGGGCGGAACCGGACCGGCCGTATGGGGCGAACTGGCTACCGAATCCTGTTTGCAGCAGGGGGTGAACGGGGTGGTTATTTATGGGGGGATACGAGATATAGACGCCATTCGTCAGCTTGAATTCCCCGCGTACGGAACCCTGGTTACACCCACAGCGGGAGAACCGAAAGGATTCGGGGAAATGAACATTCCAATAACCATCTCCGGCCAGACCATTCATCCCGGAGATTGGATTGTGGGGGATGACAATGGTGCTGTCGTGGTTCCGGGTGCACGCGTGGCGGAAGTCGCGAACCGGGCCATGGACGTACTCGAAAAAGAAAATAGAATTCGTCGAGAAATTCGTGACGGGGATACGCTGGGTGACGTGACGGACCTCGTCAGGTGGGAAAAACAAATTGTTGAGGGTGAAGAGAAACAGACATGACCAAGTGTGACAATTGCCAGCAGAGACAGGCGACGGTACATATGACCGACATCTCCAATTCGGAGGTGCAGGATGAAACCCATCTCTGCAGTCAGTGTGCCGAATCGGAAGGTCTTCAGTACAACGTCGAACTGGATCTAACGGATCTTCTGCCGGACGAAATTGACATCGAGGAAGTAAAAGAGCTTCAGAAACGAGAAGAGGAACTTTCCGAAACCACCTGTCCAAATTGTGGAATCACGTTTGAGGAATTCCGGAACTCCAGACAGCTCGGGTGTCCCCGGGATTATGATCTGTTTGCCAGTGCCCTCGATCCGCTCCTCGAGAAAATTCACGGACGCCTCGAACACCGCGGGAAGGTACCGGAGGGTGCGGGAGAGGCCGTGAAGATCAACCACCGCATACAGGAGCTCGAGCGGAAACTTCAGGAACACATCGACAAGGAAGAATACGAAAAAGCCGCCGAAGTTCGAGATAAAATTGACCGGCTGGAGGAAGAAAAGCTCGAAAAAACGACCGGTTCGGAGACGACGGACGGGGCCGGGGAAGCCGGGGAGTCAACGGTTGAGGAAGGGGAATCGGAGTCGCTGGAGGATGAAGTGGAACCCAGTTCGGATGGTGAAGACGAGTAATGACTGATTTATCCAGATACGTGGAACAGCAGAGCGAATGGATGAGCGGGGATGGTGAGAAGTCCGACATCGTTGTGTCAAGTCGGTCCAGACTCGCTCGCAACGTGGATGGCTGGTCCTTCAGCAACAGGGCCTCCGAAGAGGAAATGGAGGAGCTGGAGACAAAACTGCGGGAGGACCTTGAGGCCGTACCGAGGACGGAGTCGTTTGATTACGTATCAATGGACGACGTGTCCGAACTGGACCGGGAGTTTCTGGTGGAGCGGCACCTGATCAGTACGGAACTTGCCGGTGCGGATTGGAGCAGGGGGGTGGCCATTGAACCGAACGAACGATCGTCGATCATGATTAACGAGGAAGATCACCTCCGACTGCAGGTGATCCGTTCCGGATTTAACCTTGAGGAGACCTGGAACGAATTAAACGACATTGACGCCGAGCTTGAGAAGCGAGTTAATTTTGCCTTCTCGCCGAAGTACGGATACCTCACCGCCTGTCCCACCAACACGGGAACCGGTCTCCGCGTTTCCGTGATGCTTCACCTGCCGGTTCTGAACCTGACCGATCACATGAACAAGGTGTATCAGTCCCTCTCCCGAATTAATTTTACCGCGAGGGGATTGTACGGGGAAGGGACCGAAGCCTCCGGCGATCTTTTTCAGATTTCCAATCAGACCACACTGAACAAGAGTGAGGAGGAGTTCATAGATCAGCTCCGCGAGATGGTTCCGGAAATTGTGCAGTTTGAACGGGAGTGGCGGGAGCGAATGCTCGATGAGCAACCCGTGGAACTGAAAGACCGCATCTGGCGAGCCGTGGGCACGCTGAAATATTCCCATCGGCTCTCCGCGGATGAGGCCGCACAATGTTTGTCGGCGCTCCGGCTTGGCGTCAGCATGGGGATCGTGGAGGATATGCCCATCTCGGAAATTAATCGGATCTTTGGCCTGTCTCTTCCGGCGCACCTCCAGAAACACGTAAACCTGGAGCTCGATTCCGAACGAAGGAATCAGCGGCGTGCCAATTTCCTCCGGGAAACCATTTCGGAATACCTTTAACCGTACAAACAGGTTTCATTCGCTCGGCCCGGCCAACCGTGGAAGAGATTGACCTGGAAAAAAATCGGGATGACCTTCTTTTTGGTCAGATCGCGAAAAATATGGGGCTGGTTGACGGGGAACAGCTCGAGGAGTGCCTTCGCATTCAGGAAAAACTTCCGGAGGATCGTCCCCTCGGTCAGATATTCATCGAACGAGGGTATATTAACGAAAACGAACTGAGCCGGATTGTGAAAAAGCAGCGGGAAACCCTCCGTCGAAAAGGTCGCCTGGACCGAAAATTTCGGGAGGACAAACGATACGGAAAACTCGTCCAGCGATTTGGGTTCGTGGACCAGGAAGAAATTGACGAAGCCCTCCGGTTGCAGTCTACCCTGCGCGAGGAGGAGGATCGAATGGTTCCCATTGGGGACATTCTTCTGGATCGAGACGCCATCACAAATGAGCAGCATCAGATTGTTCTGGATTATCAGAAGGACAACATTCTTCGATGTCCCGAGTGCAACCGGGAATATGACGTTGCCATGTACCGCCCCGGGTCGGAACTGAATTGTTATGCCTGTGCGGACGGAACGGTGAAGGTGCCGGATGTGTCGTTCGATGACGGGGAGGATGAGGAGGGAAGCGAGCCATCGGATCGGGCCTCGGATGATTAACACAACGGGCCGGACGTTTTTCATCCCCTTTCATGGTTCCCGGAGACGTACGTCGTTTTCTGAAGATTTTATGACCTGACCAATGGCCGTTTCGGTAGACAGCGGTTCCGGTAGATACAGCATCCATCTGGAGGAAGGGGCAATTGATCAAATTCCGGCGGTGCTATCGTCCCTGGATCGAGACGTGTCATCCGTTGCCGTCATCACGGATAAACATGTGGAAGAAGCACAGGGGGATCGTCTCCGGACCGTTCTCGAAAAATGCAGCATTCCGTTTTCCACGTTCGTCATTCCCCCTGGAGAGCGTCGAAAGTCCGTGGATTGGGTGGAGGAACTCTGCTCCCGTCTGCTTACGGCGCGGATGGATCGGAAGAGTGTGGTGATTGCGTTTGGGGGCGGTGTGGTCGGGGATCTGGCCGGAACCGTTGCGGCACTTTACATGAGGGGACTTCGTTATATTCAGGTTCCGACCAGTTTGCTGGCGCAGGTGGATGCGAGCATCGGGGGAAAAGTCGCGGTGAATCTGCCCGATGCGAAGAACATGTTGGGACGGTTTTATCATCCCGAGGCCTGTATTACTGATCCTGAAATGCTTGCCACACTTCCGGAGGAGGAGTTTCGTTCGGGCATGGCGGAGGTGATCAAATATGGGGTGATCGGGGATGCGAATTTCCTGGCATTCCTGGAGGAAAATCACGGTCGCATCATGGATCGGGATCCGGAAGCACTTCTGTACATCCTGGACAGGTCCATCCGCTGCAAGGTGCGGGTGGTGGAGGAGGACGAAAAAGGAAGAGGGTTGAGACAAATTCTAAATTTTGGACACACCATCGGGCACGGCATTGAAGCCGCGTCCGGGTACGGGGGGCTTCGACACGGGGAGGCCGTGGCCGTTGGCATGAGCGGCGCTGTTCGGATATCAAAAAAAGAGAACCTGCTGGAGGAGAAGGGGTTCCGCGATCGGCTGAACGGGACCCTTCAATCGTACGGGCTCCCTGTGCAGGCCCGAAACGTGGATCCGGCGTCGGTCCTTCAGCACATCAAAAAAGACAAAAAAGGGGAACGGGCCACACCAGAGTGGGTACTTCTTCGAAAACCCGGTGATTCTGTGTACGGCCGGAAGATCGAGGAGAAGGTGTACCGGGACGCCGTAGAGGCTCTCTGTGGAGGTGGCAATTTCGGCGGGTCCGGTAACTCATGATTCGCCTCCTGACCGTCCTCGACGCCTGGGAATCGGATGCCTTCTTCTACCGGCATAACGATCGCCGGTACGAAACCCATCACCCGGCCATTGCGATGGGCCGTTTTCGGCGCGGGAAATCCGATCCGGAGACATCCGTCTCCGTGGAGGTATTTGAGCGGGAACAGCCGGCGGAGGATACCGGAAATCAGCAGAAATTTCGACGGGAACTGGAACGGGCGGGGCTTTCCAGGGTGAATCACCACGTGGTGAACGCGGAAAAACCCACCGGAGTGATCCGCGCCCTCCGGGAGGCTTTTCAGGACTTCGATCCATCGGACCGGTGGGTCCTGGTCTTTTCGGATTCAAATTTTCAGTTTCAGGTCATGCTTCTCCTGGCGGAGCGGTTTCGGAACAGTCATCCGGGAGCACCCACCGAAATATACACGGCCGTCCGGAACGCGGCGGAGGGAGGGTACGACCTTCGGGATACGACCTGGATGAGGAAAGTTCCGGACGTGGCGGATGGTCTATCCGACTTCCTCGACCGGAGCGAAGGACGTGATCTTGCGGATCATATTGGCCGTATTCACGATGAGACCTACAAAAATTCGGAGGATCATAAGTCCCGGAAATTGCAGGGGCTCGCGTCCCTTGTACGGCGCTTCGGGGAGTTTTTGAACGCCGGGCTTTCACAGGAAGCGGGACTGGCCGGGTCGGAGCCGGACGAGGCGTTCTGGGAGGAGGTCCGGTCCGATTTTCAGCACCATGCGCCGTACCTGACCGAATCGGTTTCCGATCTCCGGAAGAAGTTTCAGCGAATTTCTGTGCCGGGGAACAACGGGGGAAAAACCGACGTTGTTCTCGACGAGGATGAGCTGAACCGTCAGATCGAGGTGGGACGATGCCTTCTGGAAAAGGACCGGGTTCAGCCGGTTTATCTACTCGCGAGGGAGCTTCTCGTGAATGCCGCCATACTGGGGGATCGTGAGGCCGTGGTGGGTTCGGAGTGGCTGGACGGCGAGGTTCGAGATCAATTTTCGGCGAAGTATTATAAACTGAATCACTGGATGGTTCGGGAGGATCTTCGATCCCTTCTCTCCGATTTTCAGCAGTTTGCGGCAAGAACCTGGGCGGCCCTCAAACAGAGGCGTAATGCGTTTGCTCATGCGGGTATGATGACCGAAACATTACGGTGGGATCGAATCCGGAGCAACGCGAAGGAATTATGGGAGGACGTCGTGCAGCTGGTTACACGGTACAGAACGAAGCTCGAGGATCTGCTGTCGTTTCCGTTTTCCGACGTTTCTCTTCTATATCCGGTCGGGGAGGGGCAGAACGTAGCCTTTCCCGAATGCCTTGAGGAGTATCGTCCCACCAAGGTGTTCCTGCTGGTGCCGGATCACTTTGAATGGAAAAGTCGGTTTCTGGAGTGGATACGGGAATACGGTGGGGAGCGGGAGCCGGTGTTGCTTCGGGTGGGAAGTCCGGAAGCGGCCCGGCGGAATTGGAAGAAACAATGGCAATCCATTCGGAAGAATATTCTTCAGAGCCGGCGTATCGTGGCCTTTGCCGGTAATGGAACGGGCGAAATGTCGTTCGTCCTCCACAGGATTCTGGGGTTCTTACGGCATTATGGCATACCGTGGGTGGAAACAGTTTGCCGTGAACCCGCGGAGGAGGAACAGGACGAATCCGGGGGCCCCGAACTCGTGGAAGTGCAAACGTCCGCCCCCGAATATTTTGATGATTCCGGAAGGTAGTACATCTGATGAAACACGGACAGGTGAACCTAATTTTGTTTTGTACGGAGACAACCGATGCCCGATGATATTCGTGACTTTATTGTTGGGACGGCGGGGCACATCGACCATGGAAAAACGGCGCTTGTGGAAGCCATAACGGAGGCGGATCCGGATCGGCTGCCGGAGGAAAAAGAGCGGGATCTTACCATTGACCTTGGATTTGCCGAATACGTCATGCCGGACGGCTCGGAGGTGGGCATTATTGACGTGCCCGGCCACGAGAAGTTTATACGGAACATGGTTGCCGGGGCCACCGCAATGGATTTCGTGATGTTCGTGGTGGCCGCGGACGACGGGGTCATGCCCCAGACCCGCGAACACCTGACCATCATGGACACGCTCGGAATTCAGCGCGGCATTCCGGTCATTACCAAAACGGATCTCGTGGAGGATTTGCTGGTCGAAGTGGTTCGGGAGGAACTTCAGGACCTTCTTGCCGGAACGTTCATGGAGGACACCCCCATACAGACGGTTTCGTCGAAAACCGGTGAGGGTTTGTCCGAATTTCGGAAGGTCTTTGAGGAATATGTTGACGACACTCCTGAACGCGAACCCCGCGGCCTGTTTCGCATGCCCGTGCAGCGGGTTTTTACGGTCAAAGGATTCGGGACCGTTGTGACGGGTGTGCCGGTGTCCGGATCGGTTGAAGAAGGGGATGCCGTGGAGGTGGAGCCGACGAACGCAAACGGTCGGGTGCGGGGAATTCAGGCCCATCACCGGGAAATGGAAGAGGCCCGCGCCGGACACCGGGCGGCTCTGAACCTCGCCGAGGTGCATCACGAAGATGTGGAACGTGGAGATGTCGTGGGCGAGGAAGGAACCCTGTTTCCCGTCACTATTCTCGAGGGAACGTTTACCTATAAATCGGAGGACGGGGATCCGCTTGAACACTGGCTCCCCATTCGGTTCCACGTCGGTTCCGACGAAGTGACGGGCCGGTTGATACCTCTTGATCGAGAAGAGATCAAGCCGGGGGAGACGTCCTGGGTGCAGTATCAGCTGGATCGCGAGGTGGTTACGGTTCCGGGAGATCCGTACGTGCTGCGGCGGCAATCGCCGATGGTGACGCTTGGTGGCGGACGGGTGGTGGGGCTGTCGGATCGCCGGATGACGAGGTCGGACGAAAAACGGCTCGAGAGACTGAAGAAAAAGGGAGAGGCAACGGGGTCCTGGCAGGATCGCCTGAAGGTTACGGCGGCCGATTTTGAAACCAGTCCGTTTAACCTTCGTGAACTGTGTCAGCGTTGTTTCGTAAACATGGATCGGGTGCGTTCATTGATGGAGGAGGAAGGGCCCGAATTACTGGATCTGGTGGTTCTCGAGGGAACGGACCGGTACGTGCACGAAACCGGTATTAAGATGGCCCGGGAACGGATCGTCAAGGAGCTGGAAAATCATCACGCGGACCAACCCCTTCTTCTCGGTCTGAAAAAATTTGATCTTCACGGACGGACGGATCTGAATTCAGCGGTCTTCGAGGAAGCTCTCCGGCGGCTTCGGGAGGCGGGCGAAGTCGAGGATCAGAACGGGTTCCTCCGTCTCGCCAATCACCAGGTAGAACCGTCGGAGCGGGAGGAACAGGCCCTTTCAGAAATCCGGCAGCGTCTGGAGGAGAACCCCTATAATACGCCACGTCCGGAAGAACTGAAGGAACACATCAATGAAGTGGAGGAGGAAACGGTGGCGGTTCTTCTTCAACTGCTGATCCAGCGGGGGGAGGTCGTGCGGCTGCAGGATAATGTCTTAATGCGTTCGGAGACACTTGAGGAAGCGGAGGAACAGATCCGGGACCGGATCCGGGAACAGGGCCATATCGAGACGGCGGAATTTCGGGATATGGTGGACACGTCGCGGAAATACGCCATTCCGATTCTGGAGTACTTCGACGAGGAGGGCGTGACCTATCGCGAGGAAAACCGTCGTTATCTGGTGGAGGAAGACGATGGATAATTATACCACAGGGAGATGTTCTTCTTCCTCGCAGGTGATTGGAAAGGAAACCGGGTGAAGGCCGCCAACGGGACAGGTTGCAGATCTTATCTCAGAGGTTCTTTTTCCTCCGGAGCGAGCCATTTTAGCCGCCACTTCCGGTGGATCCAGACCCACTGTTCGGTATGGCTCCGAATGTAGGTTTCAAATTTTCGAAATAGCCGTCGAATGACTTCTTCCGTGTCCGGCGACTCCTCCCGGTCCGGATGATACACGGGCTCGTCAAACACCACGGAGTAATGAAGTCCGCGGGGATCCCGGTAACAGTAGGCCGGAACCAGCGGCACGCCGGCGCGCCGTGACAGGATGGCCGGGCCGGGGTGATGGGTTGTGGTGGTACCGAAAAATTTCATGAAGATGCCGGAGTCCTTTGCGTACTGGTCCGCCACCAGGCCAAGGAATTTTCCGTTCTGCAGAACCCGGAGCATTTTGTCCGATTCGGCGTCTTCGAGGATTATTTTTTGTCCGTTGGCCGTCCGCCAGTCCTGGAGCAAATTTATAAGCGGGGAGTCCCCCCGGTGTCGGCGCGAGACCGAATATATGGGAAAATCATGCAGGGCGAGAACCTGACCGATGTACTCCCAGTTCCCCAGGTGCAATGAAGCGATGACCGCCCCGTCGTATTCGTTGAGTTGCTCTATTCCATGAACGGAAATGTATTGTTTCCAGCCCCCATTCTGTAATCGGGGTTGCAGCCACACAAACTCCGATAGGGCTTTTCCCAGGTGACGAAACACCCCCTTCGTCAACTTCTCCAGCTGTTCCTCCGAGGGAGGGCGGTCCGCGGCCAGTTTCAGGTTCGTGTGACAGATGTTACGCTGCCGTCTCAGGATCCGGTGTGCGACCGAGCCAAGATGTTTCCCGAACCTCGATGCTTCTTCCTCCGGAAGTGATTGAACAACCAGTTGAAACACGCGGAACACCGACAGTTCGAGCTGTCCGAGAAGAAACCCGGCCGGGGAGTTCTGAATTCTCCGGTGAAGCGATCGAGCTGCTTCGGGTGTTTCAAGTTCATTATCGATCGTTTCCGACGAGCTCATGTCAACTCCGGGCCAAACCGATGCACATCCTCGAGCCGCTGAAGAAGCTGATTTCGGTTCCTGGTAACTCGGCACGTGACCTCGAGTACGTGAAGGGGAAATGAAACCCGATCCCTGATTTTTACGGCGTCTTTTCGGGTCGTGACCGTGGCGTCGATTTCGGCGTTTTCCCGGATTTGTCTAATTTCTGAAATGTCCCGCTCCGTGTAGGAATGGTGGTCGGGAAAGGACCGGAAACGGATGATTTCCGCTCCGGTTTTTTCCAGGGAATGCCGGAAGGAGTCCGGGGAACCGATGCCGCAGAAGCCAAACAGACGACGGTTTTGAAGATCCTCCGGGGACTTCTCCTCGACCTCCCGTCCGTTCTGGAAGATCCGTATCCGTTCCGCTTTGTGTTCGGCCGGCAGAATCGGGGTTCCGGGAAACAAATGTTCCCGTATTTGTTTCCGGGCGCGGTGAATTGCCGGTTCCGAGAGCCGATCGGCGTGAGATAGAACGACCAGGTCGGCACGACCGAGCCGATGAAGCGGCTCGCGGAGGGGGCCTCCCGGCAGCAGCAGTCCGTTCCCGGTGGGGTTCCGGGCGGTCAGGAGTACGATGTCGAGGTCCCGGCGAAGCTGGCGGTGCTGAAACCCATCGTCCAGAAGAAACACATCCGGGTTGAACGAAGCCAGTGCTTCCCGACCGGCCTCTACCCGGTCCGGGTTGAGGATCCGGCGAGCGCTGTTATTTTTTAGTTCCGGCGGGAGTGCTTCGTCGTCCCTTATGGTTCCGTTCGAATCCTTGAACTGTCCGTATCCCCGGGTCAGGATGGCGACCGTTCGATCCCGCCGGACAAACCATTTCGTAATTCGCTCGACGAGCGGGGTTTTTCCGGTGCCCCCTACCGTGATGTTCCCGATGGAAATGACGGGACGTTCAAGGGGTTCGTCCGAAAATGCATTCAGGTCATAGAGGAGGTTTCGCGTCTCCACGCACGTTCCGTAGAGGATTCTTGCCGGGAGGAGAAGGGTGCTGATTCCCCGGGCCAGGGTACGAGAAAAAGGGGAGAGGTCGTCGGGATTTTTCCAGTAGGTCCGAATAATCGGTTAGTTTCCGAAGGGATTGACGTCTGATTCCATCTCGTCGGGGTCGAATTCCAGGCTTTCCAGTGCGTCGAGGTGATCCGAAATCTCGGTCACGACCTCTCCCGGGCTCTGAAACCGGAAATCTTTCTCCTTTGACATCATCTTCTCGATGAAGTAATGCATGTGGTTGGAAATGGCGTCTTTTACTTCATTCCCCTGGAGATTATCCATCACCTGTTTGGCCATCACTTCCTGGGGTTCGGACCCGTCAAAGGGCACACTTCCGACCGCCATGTGATACAGAGTGGCGCCCAGTGAGTAAATGTCAGATCGGGCATCCAGTTCCTGATTCCCTTTGGCCTGTTCGGGTGACATGTACTGGACGGTTCCCTGTGTTGTTTCCGGATCCCCGGAGCTGGACTCACCAATTTCCTGGGCAAATCCCAGGTCACAAAGAACCGCCTCGTCCTCGTTCCGGAGCATCACGTTGTCGGGTTTCACGTCCCGGTGGATGACGCCGTGGTCCTGAATGTACTCGAGGGCTTCCGCGATCTGTATGGTGATGTCAAACGCCCGTTCTTCTTCGAGAGGACCGTTTTCCTCGATTTCGTCAAGGACGGGATGTCCGTCAATGAGTTCGAGGACCTGGTAATGGAACTGTTTGTGTTTGCCAAAGTCGTGGGCACGAACGATGTTCGGGTGATCAAAGTCCATCAGGAGTTTTCCTTCCCGGAGGAAACGTTCCACGGCAAGTTCGTCGTCTGCGTGGTGCGGGAAGAGAACCTTTAGTGCATATTCCTCACCGGTCTCTTTTTGTTCCGTGTGAAAAACCGCTCCCATTCCGCCTTTGCCGAGCACATCCTTCACGAGATAGCCGGGTATGGGCTCATCCGGTTTGTCCTCTTCCTCTTTCCCCTCCTTCTTTTTCATGTTCATGTTTTCCTTCAGGCGGCTCCGGGACGATTTCCTCCGGCCCGAACCCCGTCGAAAAAATCGCCCTCTACGGCGGGAACGTCTGGGTTTGCCGGACTGTTTTTTTGGGGATTTTTGTTTGTTGGAACCGGCATCCGTTGATGCATTTTCACGATCCGGCTTCTCCGTGTTCACCGGTTCCGGCGACGGTTGAGGGGCTTCCTGTTCCTTGCTTTCTCCCTCTGGTCCCGCTTTTTGTGCCTGTTCCATGTTCCGGATGGCACGGCGAATTTTTTTGATCTGTTTCCGGGAAAGGACTTCGGTTTTTATTAACAGGCGGGAAAAGGAGCGTTCGAGATCCGCCTTCTTCAGTTCTTCGTGCAGGTTTATGAAGGCATTTACGACATCCCTGTCCAGGATGCTGTTCTTAATCAGGGCACGGGCCAGTTTTCGTTCTTCTTCTCGCAATAGAATGGCCTGTATCAGGATGAGAAAATGTCCCCTTCCGTAACCTTAGAATATCAGTTACAGAAACGGCGGTCAAATGAACCGGGGGGGGGGGTTTAAATTTGATTGTAATTTATTGCGGGTTGCCGGGGTCCGGCCGATCGGGGTTGCCACCGGGCTCCGGTCGCATTCCCCCTGTTCCACCGGGAAATGGACCACCCCGTCCCTGACCGGGACCCCCCTGAAATTGCCGGGCCTCTTCTTCCATCCGGTTCTCGATTTCCTCCCGGTTGGGAAGGTCCACGTCGAACAGATCCGCCACAATGCCGAGCTGTTCACCGATCAGCAAGACGTTTCGATCGAGGTGATCACGGAGGTGTTCGACCGTCTCCCGCACGGCCAGATCCACCGCAAAGGGAACAATGGGATCCGGTCCCACCGATTCGACGAGAAAATCAAAATGATTCAGAAACACCTCCGACGATCTGTTTACGGGTATGCGCCGCAGCACGTCGGCCGCCGTGACGATGCCATCGTCCAGGGAACGATCGGAGAGCCGGCGTGAAATCTCCTCGACGGCAGGCGTTCCTTTTTCCACGAGACATTCGGTGGCGGTTTGGTACACAACGGGGTGTTCACTCGAGAGTGCTGTCACGCACAGAGGAACCGTTTCGGGATCGTCAAGATGGGACAGTACGCGAATTGCTTTGGCCCGGACAAAGGGGGAATCGACGCGTTCGGCGTCGGAACGGATGGGTTTGGGATCCGGTGTCGTTTCGGGGGCGAGTGCCGGTATTTCATCCAGGAGGACATTGCTGTTTAACCGGTACAAACGGTCGGGAAACCGGTTTTGTTCCCGGGCCTGAGCCATAATCCGTTCCGGGTCAAAGTCCGACGCACTGTGAACGGCCGCCGTCGTCAGGAGGAAAAATAGTTCCCGGACGGGGTTTCCCGGCACGTCGGTTTCCACGAAATTGTCGGGAAGGTTCTGAAACGACGCTCCAAATGCCGTCAGTCTTCTGGAACGATCCGTTTCCGGTTCTTCGGTCGGGTTCCGTTCGGCCATCCAGTTCCCGATGGTTTCCAGAGCCTTTCCCCGGTTCTCCCTCTCATATTGACGGCATCCCTCCGCAATCGCCGAGGAGAGATCGACCGCGAACGACTGATGTTCAAGGTCGGAGCGAAGTGACGCCGGGAGATCGGTTGCCGGAAGATCACCGTTCAGAAAATCTCGCACGGTCGACGGGTGTTCAAGGAGCTGAAGGTGTTGCTGCATGGTCCGGCGAAAGGGCCGCGGCTTGATCATGTAATCCGCCGAAAATTTCCGGAGGGTTTGATCGGTTACCCACCTGGTTTGTTCCGGGCCGCTGGAGGAAAGAACCACGGGAAGCAGTCTGCTGAACACCGCTTCGAGACGGGTTTCGGCAAACATGTCTTGAGCCACCTCGTCCTTCTCATCGTGGTCGAGCATGTCCAGCGCGTCCACGAAGGAAATAATCAGGTTGACGTTAAACTGCTCGGCCTGGAGAAGCTCCCGTCCCGTTTCCAGAATCCAGGCATCGTTGAGTTTGCCGAGCGCTTTTAAAATCGCCCCCTGTTCCGTGGGTGAGGCATCCGGATAAAGCTTCCGGAGCGGGTCCCGGTCTGATGGTTCCCCGTGTGTTCCAAGGGCGGAAATGGCGTTTTGCCGGACAAATGAGTCCTCGTCCTGCAAAAGCCGTCGACAGACGGACGGTGTTCGGTCCGGATAACAGTACATCAGGCGATTCAGGGCCCAGAGCCGGACCCGCGGGTTTTCGTGTTCGATCTTTTCTTCGAGCCAGTCCGCGGTCCAGATGACCTCGTCCG
>CAZOLI010000034.1:0-26324 GCA_964580675.1 uncultured Planctomycetia bacterium | reverse complement strand
TTTCCGCCGCTTAATTCTCGAAGACATATCCTGTTGATGGATCCTCCCGCCCATGACCGACCTCGACGACCCAACAGAGGAAAACACGTCCACCCCGCCGGCGGTGCACGGGGCTCTGATCGTCGTTGGATTGATATTTGGGATCAACCACGTCTGGGCGAAGGTGGTCCTGGACCATATTCCCCCATTCACCGTTGCCGCAATGCGGGCGGGAACGGCGGCGGTGGTGCTGAGTACCGTTCACGTTATCACCGTACGTGAGCGGGTGGAAAACTGGAAAGACCTCGGGGAACTCGCCCTTTATGCGCTATTTGGCGTGGTGATCAATCAGCTATTTTATTTGAAAGGACTTTCGCTTACGACTTCGGTAAATACGTCCGTGCTGATTATCACCATTCCGGTGTTTACCACATGTATTTCGGTGTACGCCGGATTTGAAAAAGGAACCCTCCCGAAGTGGATCGGCCTCTGTCTGGCCGGCGGTGGCGCATTGATACTGTCGGGTGTGGAGGCGGTTGCTTTTGACATGCGATACGCCGCGGGTAACCTCCTGATTACGCTGAACTCCATTTCGTATGCTCTGTACCTGGTCATTTCGAAGCGGTTGCTCCGGAAGTACCATCCGGTGACGGTTGTGAAGTGGATTTACCTGTTCGGGTCCCTTGTCGTGGTGCCGGTCGGAATGCCGGGTGCTCTGGAACATTCCTGGGGAGCGGTACCGGTGTCCGCCTGGCTGGCGGTCGTGTACGTTATTTTATTTTCCACCATTGTGGTCTATTTCATAAACCTCTGGGCACTGAAACGGACCACGTCGTCGGTGGTGGCGGTCTACATTTATCTGCAACCGCTCATTGCCGGATTCCTGGCGGTCGGTCTGGGTCGGGAGGAAATTACCTTTCCCAGGGTTGTTTCGGCATTGCTGATCTTTGCGGGAGTTTACCTTACTTCCGTTCGGGGGAGGGATGAACAATTGGGTTCGGAATAATTCCAGCGGGGTCCACCGTTGTTCAACGAATGTGGATTTCTTCCAATCGATGAAAAATGAGCCATATTGTGCCCTGGTTGGTGTTGGTGGGATACGGAGGTCTTATTTATGTGTTAATTCCCTACTCCGTCTCACCTCTGCAATTCTTCCGGGGGAGCTCGGACGAAGGGGAATCACCGGGTTTCTGGGTGCTGGTGGCCAGTGCCACGGTGAGCTGGATTTTTGCCAAATCCATTGCCAACGCAACAAACATGGCAATGGACTTCGGGGTCCTCGGGGGCGTGGGATACGCGGTTTATTATCTGAGTTTCGTGACCGCGGGCGTGGTTATTTATCTCATTCGCAAACGGGGAGGTTACTCGTCGATCTCGTCGTTTCTCAGTGATTGTTATGGGGAGACCTGTGCCCGTGTATTTTTGCTGGCCATTTCAATTCGTCTGTTTAACGAGATCTGGTCCAACACGAAAGTCGCTTCTCTTTATTTCGGGGAGGAAGGGTCACTGTTTTACTGGGTGGCCGTTTTGCTGTTCACGGGATTTACACTTTTTTATTCCTGGCGAGGAGGGCTTCGAAGCAGTCTTTTAACCGATGGATTGCAGATGTGGATTATGGCCCTTCTGCTCGGGGTCGTGCTTGCTGTTCTGGAGCCGGGTCTGGTGGAACGCGGTTTGCCGGACGTGACAACTCACACAACTTCGGCCGGCTGGACCTTCTGTGCTCTTGCGTTTGTACAGGTATTCAGTTATCCCTTTCACGATCCGGTGCTGACGGATCGGGGGTTCCTGACGTCGCCGGGAACCATGATCCGTGCGTTTTTCACGTCGGCGCTTATCGGTGGTGGTTTGATTTTTCTGTTCAGTATCCCGGGTCTATATGCCCGAGCATTTGAGATAAGCGGGGACGCAGCGGTATCCGTTCCGGCGGCGGTGGGGTTGCCAGTGCTGCTTGTGTTTAACGTGATAATGCTGACCAGTGCCGGGTCAACGCTGGATTCAACGTTTTCCTCCATGTCCAAACTGGGGGTTCGAGACTGGCCGGGGGAACACGGAACCCCGAACGGTGATCAGGTGCGCCGTGGCCGATGGATCATGTTTGTGCTGGCACTTGTGGGGAATCTGCCGCTCCTGACGGTGTTTCTGGGGGATCAGATCGGACCGGCCATCATTGCCGCCACCACCATTAGCGGGACCATGGTTATTGGTCTGGCTCCCATCTTTCTCCTATCGTTCCTCTCCGGAACGGGCCCGCTCAGTTTTCACCTGGCGTTCTGGCCCGGCGTGATCCTCGGTGCTCTCCGGGTGATTCACCGATTTTTTCCAATATTCCCGGAAGCGGTTGCTGTCGGTTCGGGATCGTTTGCTCTTTCACTTGGTGTGAACCTGTTCGGTACAGTGATCTGTACCGTCGGTTTCCTCCTGGGTATTTTGCTGAACAGGTTGTGAGGTTTGGTACGGGGAATGTGGAACATGGATTTACGACTCCGCTCGTTTTTGAGGTGACGTTTCCCCGATTTTCGGCATATGTTTTTTTAGAAATCCAAGCCAGAACAGCGTCCAGAGAATTTTGGTTCCGGCCCCGATTACGCCGCGAATTGTTCCGGATATTTTGGATGTTCCAATCCGGTTTTCGTACGTTACGGGTACCTCCTTTCGGGCCACGTTGTTCCGGATAACTTTAACCTGCATTTCGACGTTCCAGCCATAATCTGGGTCGCGCACGTTCAGGTCCCGTAAGACGGAATATCGAATGGCCCGGAACGGCCCCAGGTCCCTCCAGCGCTCGTTCCAGAAAAAGTAAATTAGTGAGCAGGCCAGCCGGTTGCCGAAACAGGTAGGGAGAGAGATGGAACCGGGTTCACGTTTTTCCGGAACCCGGGCGCCCGCCACAAAGTCCACCTCCCCCCGGGCTATCGGATCCACCAGTCGGTCCATCTGACGGGGATCGTCACTGTTGTCTCCGTCAAGAAACACAACAATTTCCGTTTTCTCAATGAATTCAACGCCGGTCCGGCAGGCCGTTCCGTATCCTCGTTCCGGTTCATGAATAACCCGTGCACCGTTCTGGCGGGCGATCTGCGCGGTACGATCCGAGGAACCGTTATCCACCACGATGGTTCTGTCAACCCAGCCGGGAATTTTCTCAAGGGTGAGCGGAAGTGCCTTTTCCTCGTTAAGCGCCGGTATGATAACCGTTATTCGATTGTTCTTTCTCATTTTTCTGTGATCAATAAACGGGTGATTCTTTATTGGGCGGTCCTGACCTCTTCGCCGAATTAACGGTGGTTTTTTTTCTCCAGTAGACCAGTAACAGGACCAGGAACACCGGAATCCACTCCGCCCACACAACTGTTTCCTCGAACAACGACCGGCTTCCGGTGTTCATAAAATAATACTGTAGTTCGTATATGGAAAGAAGGGGTATTACCACCAGATACGCCCGGACCGGCCGAAGGCTGAAGAAAGGAAGGACCCATAGGGCGTACCAGGGAAACGGGGTTGGGATGAGCAAAAATAGCCAGAACGTGGTCCACCCCATTTTCATTGCTGTGTCCGGACTGCCACGGATGGGTCTTCCCAGGAGAAAAATGGTCACGACGATCATAAGAACAACGACAATCCCCCGGGACAGGATGCGGGGATCCACTTCATTATACCGAAACACCTCCAACCACGAGATCGAATCGTTCGGGGCTTCGTTTCCGGGAAGGAACCGAATGGATTTATGGCCTTCTGAGTTTCGGGTTATGACCTGGGTACCGGTGAAAATTACCGAGAACGCGCCCGCGTTGTTCCGCCAGACATGGCTGTAGGCGATCCAGCCGGCGTCCTTCGACCAGGATACGTTGAACATCGGCACAAACAGAAGCGCTGTGAGGGCGATAAAGAGGAAAACAGGTCCGATGAGGGATCGCCACGAGGGCCAGAAATGATAGATTACGAAAGGTAAAAGAAGGACCGGCCAGATTTTGAGGCCCACCGCGAGGGCAAGAGAACCAGATGCTCCCCATATTGAATTTCTGTACAATGAATAAAGAAATAGAAATAGAATCGGAAGTAGAAAAATTTCCATGTGTAACGAATTGTATACCTCGAAGAAAATCAGGGGGTTGCCCCAGTATAGCCAGAGGACATAACGGGGAAGATCAAGGGTCCGAAGAAGAAGGACGAGCAGAAATAACGCGGATAGGTCAAAAAGCAAATAAAGGACGCGAAGTCCAAAGGGGCTCCAGGGCAGAAGAAAGTGGGCACCAGCAAACAACACCTGGGTGACCGGAGGATATATGGTTCGCAGATCCTGCGAGTTGATGTGAGGAAGGACATCCGTGGCCTGCGTTTTTAGTGCTCGTAGATCGTCGGGAAGACCGTCCGGTCTCCTACGGTTCTGAACCTCCTCCGGGGAAAACCGGTACGGGTTCGTACCACTGGCCACAACCGCCCCATCCCACAGGTACCGGTGGTAGTCGTCCTCAAAGATGGGAGGGGAGAAAAAGAAGAACACCCGGCAGAGGGCCCCGGCAATTAGAATGACGAGAAGCAAGGTCTGCGTCATCTTCAGGTAATACAGTCGATAGGTCAGGTAGAGGAACAGCACACCGGTACAGAACTGGAGACCGGCAAACGAAGCGACGTAACAAATTCCAGCGGATTCGCGGCCCGGGTTGGCGAGGGCAAGAGGGAGGATCAAAGCAGAGCAGAGCATAAACCCCACTCCTGCGGTGTAAAAGGACAGGGGTTGTGCCGGTGCTTGGTCTTCTTTGTTATTTCTTCTTTTCGTTTGATGATCTGTCTTCGACGTCATTCAGGGACCAGTCGTAATCCAGGAATTTAATGGTGTAATTCTCGTCCCGGGCTTTTTTGACCTTTTTTTGGATTGATTCTTCCGCATACAACAGCACGTAGTCAAGGACATCCGGTGATTCGATCTCCTTTTCGTTTTTCAGGTAGGAGGTAAAATCTTCCCTGTACCAGTCCAGGATTCTGGAGAGGTAGATGTTTTTCTGGTCCTCATTGATCCGGTACTGGTCCGGGTCATTCAGGAATTTCCTGGTTTGTTTCTCCATCTTCTGGAAAAGTTTTTCACCGGTGTATGCTTCCGGGATGAGGGGGGGACACGATGTGGATGCACAGTTCACGACGAAGTGAATTCGCGGGTCTTTATACCGTTCTCTTAGTATGCCGTGTTCGATGTCGTTCAGACTCCTCTTTTTACTGCCCACCTTAAACTGGTAATCGGAGAAAAATCCAAGTCCCTCAACCACCCTGGAGGCCAGCGAAATTTCAATGTCACGAACGCTGTCGAGGGGATAATGATCAAGGACAGTGTCGATAACGAGGGCATTGTAAAGATTGATCCAGTACGCCATTCTGTCCTCGTCCGACGAAAAAAGGTCCGGGTGTGTATCGGGCGTAACACTCGTCATTTTGGAGAGGTAATTATTCAGCGCATCCATGTCCTCTTCTGATTGTTTCCACGCCTCGTAGTTCACGTTTCCGGCGTCGTTGACGTATTTTCCGAGCAGTTCGTCAAACGTTTTGTGCTGTATTTTGGTTACCTCTTTGTCCTGGTAGGAAACCATTCGTTTGTTGCACGTTGATAAAAATCCAAGGAGGGTTAGGCCGGCTCCAATAATAAGTATAATTCCCGTCCACGTTTTTAAATTGGTCATATTGTTTCTCCCGGGGCAATTTACAGATTGATTCTGGTCTGCAATATCTTATTTCCTATCACAAGTATGTTAACGATTTTTCCTCCGTGTTTATTTCTAAAAATAGACGAAAGGTGATGAATCGTTTTGTTTGGGAAGGGAGAAATAAAATGATCTATATTTTCGTTATTGAGAGATGGGATCTGGTTCAATTTTTGTTTTTATAATCCAGTACAGGAACTCACGAATATGCGCGCAGTACGGTAACGATGTTCTCCAGTGATGTTCTGATGAAGTATGAGCTTCCTTTCGACGTTTTGTTGATTCACCAAAAGGAACGCATAAGATCATGACAGATCAACCGTATGATATGGTCATTATTGGCGGAGGGGTGGCCGGTCTGGTCACCGCCAGTGGCCTTGCAAAACTGGATGCCAATGTGTGTTTGATTGAAAAAGAAGAGGGAAAGCTGGGAGGCGATTGTCTGTATTATGGATGTGTTCCCTCGAAAACCCTTATTCGCACGGCCCGTCTGGCGAACGAGATGCGGAACGCCGATCGATACGGGCTTCCCAACGTGGATCCGGACATTGATTTTTCCAGCGTGATGGATCGCATGTGGGAGGTGATCGACCACATCGAGAAACACGACGACCCGGACCGGTTTCGGAACATGGGTGTGGACGTTCGGTTTGGCGAAGGAAAATTCGTCGACGATCAACACTTCAGGCTCAACGATGAGGACATTGAGGGTCACCGGTTCCTGATTTCGACCGGTTCATCTCCCATGGTTCCTCCTATTGATGGTCTTGATCAGGTGGATTACCTGACCAACGAAACAGCTCTTCGGATGGATGAACTTCCGGATTCCATGATTGTGGTCGGGGCGGGCCCCATTGGTATGGAACTCGGACAGACGTTTGATCGTCTGGGTTCCGATGTACACATTCTCGAAACGATGGATTGTATTCTCTCGAAGGAGGACAGGGAAATCTCCTGTCTTGCTCAAGACCTGATGGAGGAACAGGGATTAACCATTTCTACGAACATCCGAGCTGAAGAAGTTCGGAAAGATGGAGATCGAATTATCGTGGAGGCCAAATCGGAGTCAGCGGAAGAAACACTTCAGGCGGCTTCCCTGCTCATGGCGACCGGTCGGAAACCGAACATTCATAATCTGAACCTTGATGCGGCCGGGGTTGAGTACGAAAAGGATCGAATCCCGGTGAACCGGAAGATGCAGACCAACAGGAGTCATATATATGCTGCAGGGGATGTGACGGGAACGTATCCGTTTACCCACGTGGCGGAATACCAGGCGGGCATTATCGTGGGCAACATCGTGTCTGGACTGATTCCGTTTTACAGTCGGAAAGCGGATTATTCCGTTGTTCCCTGGTGTACATACACGGAGCCACAGGTGGCCCGGGTGGGTATGACCGAGAAGGAAGCTCGGGAGGAATACGGCAATGACGGGGTTCGGGTGGATCGGTTTCGATTCGACGATCAGGACCGGGCCCTGATCGAAGGAGAGAACAGGGGAATGATCAAGCTGGTGTACCGGAAGAAATGGTTGGGGGTGGAGATCGTTGGAGCCCACATCTGCGGCCCCTCGGCCGGGGAGTTGATTCACGAATATGCCCTTGCAATGAATAATGGGATTGGACCGGCAGGTATATCCGGGACAATTCACGTGTATCCCACACTGTCCCAATCCGTGAAAAGAGGCGTTGATCAATATCTTGGTGAATTGGTTTTTGAGGGCTTGCTTGGCAAATTCGGGCGGACGTATCTCAGGTGGACGAGATAATGATTTTCGTTTCACGAAATTCAGACGGGCCATGACAGGATCCGACAGAACAGAAGAAACGGAACAGAATCCGAAGAAAGAGCAGGAAGAACCGGAGGAATCAAACCGGTTTTGGGTCTATGCCCGATGGATCGGCGGATTCCTCATAATTTCGGTTCTGGTCTTTCTGTTCGTGTATTTTGATCTTCGAACGAAGTTCCAAACGTATTTTGACGGTACCATTCAACCCTGGATCGATGCCCACCCCGTAACCGGTCCACTTGTGTACGGGGTAGTTTATATACTGGCTGTCGTCGCGTTTCTCCCGGGTTCCATCGTGACACTGGCCGGGGGAGCACTGTTTGGACCGATATGGGGAACCATCATTGTTTCAATCTGTTCAACAACCGGCGCTGCCTTTGCTTTTCTCGTGGCACGGTATCTCGGAAAATCATGGATCGAAGAAAAAGCGGGGGACCGGCTGGATCGACTTCAGGAGGGAATAAAGAACAACGGGTGGCAGTTCGTTGCGTTTACGAGGCTCGTACCCATATTTCCCTTTAACCTTCTGAATTACATGTACGGGCTCACCCGCATCTCGTTCTGGCGTTACACGCTGGTTTCCTGGGTTGCCATGCTGCCGGGTACCTTCGCTTATGTGTATGCCGGTTATGCCGCGAAAGTCGCGGCAGCGGGGGGCAAAGGCGTGAAAAAGACCCTGCTTATTATATCTATTGCCCTCGGGGTCTTAATTCTGGTGTCCCTCATTCCGAAATTTCTAAAGAAAAAGGCACCGGAGGAACTGGAGGTGGAGGATTCCTGAAGAATCGAATAAGATTTTTTGCAATCGATGTTTACCATTGATGCAAAATCGGAAAACCGATTCGCGATTATGGGCTGTGCGTACGGCAACGTCCCGGCGCTGAATGCCTGCCTGGCGGACGCCCGGTCCCGGGATTGTGAAAAATTCCTGTTTCTCGGCGACGCCATTGGTTGCTGCGGTCACAGTGACGAGATCCTGAACCGGGTTCGGGAATCATTCGACAATGTGATTGCCGGCAACCTGGAACAGCAGGCGGTTCAGGACGCAGTCGATTGTGGGTGTGGATGGGATGATCAGAACGATCAGGAAAAAAGCAACCGGGCGTTTCGGTACGCTCTTGAAAGCCTCGGAGAGGTGAATCGTGTCTGGATTTCGAGCTGGCCGGAAATGGCCTATCTCGAGACGGCGGCGGGACGGGTCCTGCTGTGTCACGGCAGTCCAAGGCGGATAAATGAATTTCTCTTCCGGTCCACATTAGATGAAAAACCCTGGAAGAAGTGGCTTTCGGAACACGGAGCAATTGGTTTGTTCTGCGCACATACAGGTTTCCCCTGGGTGTACCGGGCGCAGGACGGATCGTTTCTTGCCAATTGTGGCGCAGCGGGCAAGCCGGATCACGACGGGGACCCGGCCGTTCACTACCTGACTGCCACCGTACAGAACAGAAATCGATTAAACCTGAACCTCCAGCGGGTTTCGTATGATCACAGAAGCTGGACGAGAGCCCTTGCGGAGGAAGGGATGGAGGAATTATATCGGAAACCGCTTCGAACCGGTTTCTGGACATACGGCCTCTCCCGGGTTCCGGAGGAAGAGAAGAGCCGGCGTGAGGATACCCGGAGTTAACTAGACCCCATCTGAAAAGTGGTATGGCCTCAGTGAGAACACCACCGGGTCAGGTGCACGGAATTTCGGTGAAGAAAACCCCAAAAAGCGGGTTTTCGAGCCGAAATGACAAAGCAGATTGCCCGGTGCTGCCTCATCTCGAAAGAGACGTCCCGTATTTTGGCCAGCTCTACGTCACTTCTCCTCAAAAATACACATTCAGAAGGCATTTTTTTCGTCGAAAATCCTTGATCTGGATCAAAATACGGGACGCTGAGGTTCATATCACTTTTTAGATGGGGTCTAACTAGACCCCGGAATGTCAGGATCCGATAAAGTTGACCTTTGTCTCCACGTCAATACAGGGCAAAATAGACTGGGCAACTGGACAATGTGCGACGTGGGCGTCGTTCAACCGTTCCGCAGTTTCCCGGTGATTTTCGTCGGTTTCCAGGTTGTACGTGACGTGGATGGATTGTACGACGAGGACCCCGTTTTCGTTTTTGCTTACATGGCCCTCCACGTCGGCCGTAAGGTCAAATTCGTCACTGGCGATGTCGCGCGCCTCCAGCGCGCCGGCGAACGTGCCCGCCAGTCAACCACCCGCGGCTGCCACGAGGTAATCCAAAGTGGTATTCCGGGAATCGTATGCGTCCGGATCCATATCGTAATGCTCTGCGATGGCCCCGTGCATCCCAAATTCCACCGGCGAATCCCCGACGGGCATGAGTGCCAGTCTATCGGGACCACCCTCTCGTTTAATTTCAATTCGTGATACGTAGTCGGACTTGTTCTTCTCGCTCATTGTTTGGTCTTCCGAACTGTTTGAAAAAATAACGGTTCGAATCAAAAGCCTTTTTACTTTCCTCCATTGTCACCATTTTTGTTCTCCGGGTTATTTGATTCCTCCTTTTGATTTCTTTCAAGAAAATTTTTAATTTTCTGGACCGACCGGGCAAATGCGATGTTTTCAGCGCGACGTCGATTCACTTTCGAAAAAATTGCTCCAATGTACTCTCCCCGATTGTTCAGGATCGGTCCGCCGGAGTTTCCGGGATTCACGCCCGCGTCTGTTTGGATGGTGTTTGATAATCGACCGGTATTATTCTTATGGATCCTCGATATGATTCCCCTTGTCAGGGTCCATCCGAGTCCAAATGGATGGCCAATCACCGTGATGGGTTGTCCTTCCTGGATGTCGTCCACCTCTCCCGGGGGGATGACGTTCAGGTTCTCCGGCGGGTCATTAATTTTCAGTAGAGCCAGGTCGGTTTCCTCATTGATCTCAAAGACGGTTGCGGAAGCCGATTTTCCTCCATAGAGAATGACCTGTACGGTTCCCTGCTTGTCTTGGTTTTTTACTGCATGACCGGCGGTGATTATTTTGCCGGATTCGGACACAATAAATCCACTCGCAATGGAATTTTGGCCTTTGATTTTGACGACGCCTCGTTTGGCCTGTTTGTACGTCTGGCAGAGGGTGCAGGAGGACTGGTCCCGGTGTTCCGGATGTAACTTCGGGGTGGAAATTGGTTCTGCGGCGTGGCCCTTTTGGTTTTTGGAAGCTGGTTTTGTGTAACAACCGGCGAATATCAGAAGAAGGAATACAGAAAGGACAAATGATGATTTCTGAAGGCCGTTCATCCGTTTATTGTGACTGAGAATTTCTGAAACGATTAATTTACGTTATTGGACGGCATGAGAGCAACCCGCTCAAATCAAAATGAAAACGAAATAAACAGCTGGAATATTTCGTTATGATAGTGTCATGAGAAAAAGAGAAATTCTTCTGTTACTCTTTTTGCCGATTTTTGTGGGTTGTTCAACGGGGAAACCAAACCCGGACCTTGGAACGCTTTACAATCGTGCTGCCCGGGAACATTACGCAAATCGAAATCCCGTTGTGGTGGTGCCGGGAATTCTCGGTACCAAACTGAAAGATTCGGAAACCGGAAAGGTTGTCTGGGGCTCTTTTACCGGAGAAGCAATTGATCCGGAGACCTCTGAAGGAACTGCTCTTATGGCTCATCCGGTGGATCCCGGAACCCCTATCCATCAGCTCAAGGATTCGGTAAAGCCGGACGGGGTTCTCGAACAAATTCGTACAGAATTATTTGGGCTTCCCATTTCGTTGCAGGCGTATGTTCCTATTTTAAGAACGCTTGGCATTGCGGGATTCCGGGATCGGGACCTTGGCTGGATGGGACCGGTGGATTACGGGGATCGCCATTTTACCTGTTTCCAGTTTGGATACGACTGGCGAAGAAGTATTTCCGAGGGTGCCCGGAAATTCCACGCATTCATCAGAAAACAGAAAGAATACGTGGCCTCGGAACGAAAAAAGCGTTATGGAACGACGGGAGAAGATGTCCAATTTAACGTCATTGCTCACTCTATGGGGGCCCTCCTGGTGCGTTATTATCTGCGTTACGGAGATCAAAAACTTCCGGCGGACGGCAGTCTTCCGGAACTTACGTGGGAGGGGGCAAAACACGTGGATCGGGTCTTCCTCATATCACCACCAAACAGGGGAACGGTAAAGTCCCTGTTCCGGCTTGTCCGGGGGTACGACACGCCCATTACGATGCCGAATTATTCCCCGGCCCTGATCGGAACAATGCCGTCTCTTTATCAGGTGCTTCCACCTGAGGGATCGAAAGCATTACAGATGGAGGGGAAGGAACAACCGGCAAAACTTTATTCCGTGAAGTTCTGGGAGAAGCTGGGGTGGGGATTGCTGGATCCCGAGGAAGAAAGGGTGCGGAAGACGCTTTTTGCCGGTATGGACGCCCGGGAAGAACGAATGGCGGCGGCCCGGGACCATGTGCGAAAATGCCTTCGGAAAGCAAAACAATTCCACCGGGCGATGAGCCGGGATGCTTCGCCTCCGGAGGGAGTTCGTTTGTACCTGTTCACCGGTGATGCCACTTCCACCCCGTCCAGAGTTGTTGTGTCTCCCGGTTCCGGTTCTCTAAACGTTGTCCACCGGTTGCCCGGAGATGGTACGATTACACGACGAAGTGCTCTAATGGATATGCGGTCGGAAGAACAGTGGACCCCGAAGGTGCAAACCCCTATTTCATGGGATCGAATTCAGTTTCTTTCGGAGGAGCACATGGACATCACCCGGAGCGAAGAATTCATGAATAACCTATTATATTACATCCTCGAGGCCCCGGAAATCTCCCGGTAAGAAAACTGGACGATATCAATAGGACTGACTGATGATGAGGGCTCCCCAGATGGGTCGCTGTGCCTCACCCTCATCAATTTCCGGGGTCCGACCCCGAACGGACAGCGTCAACCGGAACCCATTCTGAAATCCACAGGTGAGCCCGACGCTGGCCTCACCGATGAGCGAGTTTAGGTCACCCCGGTCAAACGTAACGGCGGAATCCCGGAACTGTCCCTCCAGCATTGCGTTATAAGCCCGTACGCGTCCCTGAACTCCTCCCCAGAGAAACAGTTCGTGGGGAAATGTTTCGGTGGTGGACTCTTTTGTGGTGGGAACACCCATGTTCACGTATTCCGCATAATCCGGAGCAAATGTCGAGGCGTCTGACGTAATCCAGCCGTAACGGAAATTGAACCCCGCTTTCGCCTGGGTCACGTATCCAATGCTGCCACCGAATGTGCTTTTGATGTCCAACCGAAGAAGATCTTCCTCATTACTGTCCGAAAACAACAGATCCTGGCGCGTGAGCGTGTACCGGGCCGTGGGTTCCCCGCCGTCGGAAATTTGATTGTCCCAACCCCGTGCTTCGTTGGAATCCGTCCATTCGTGTATCTCGTTTTGCACTTCCCCTACGGCGTCCGTTCCCAGCACACCCAGTGAGAACGTGGATAGATACGTGGTACCGGTTTCTGGCTCCAGGGTCTTTCGCGTATTATTAAGAAAAATTAGGCTTGCGTAGGGGTGTGCGTCTTCAATTGGGTCGGGGTCGTTGATGTCATCGGGTGTAAACGCCGTGGCCCCGACCTCAAAGCTATGACTCGTCAGGGCATCGGACGATCCAAGGTTTGACCAGCCGGTCAGGTTGTTCAGGCCCCCCAGGACCGGGTCGAGCGACCAGGGATATTCCACGGCACGGCGTCCCGACAGTGTAAGTGCGTAACCTCCGGTATAATCGTCGTCCTGTCCGATCACCAGGTCGTTGTCTATGTAAAACGACCAGCCGGAGTTGTACTTTTCCTCCTTCTCCTGAGGTTCGTCCTCGAAGGGTTCCCCCGTTTCCCCGGGGGTTTGTGCGGCCGCAGGAAGAACCAGAAACAGCAGAATCAATACAACCGGAATACGTCGAATGGTCATGGTGTGCAGTGAATTAAAAGGAGGTGATGTACGATCGTTTTTCAGTGAATAACGATCAGATTTCCTATTTTTATTCCAGCAAAGACATGAACGGAAAATCGACAAGAAACGATTGGGTTTCGTCGGGGTTAATTCTCGTCGTTTTCTGGTGATGAATCAAAGTACCATTTCGCCAGGTGATCGGGGGAGACTCCCAGGAAATAGCCGGTCAGCAGCATCTGATTATAAAACGTGTTCGCGATAATTCCATTTTGCTCCCATCGCCTTGGAGCCGTTTTTACGGGGACCGGACTTGTTCGAATACGGCCTTTTCGACGAAGGCGGCATACCAGTTCGAGATCCTCCATCAATGACTGCTCGGGAAACCCGCAATTCGATCGGAACGTGTCCTTCCGGAGAAACAACCCCTGATCCCCGTACGGGAGCTGTATTAAACGCGATCGCATGTTCGCGGCCCACTCAATCAGGGTGAGCCCTGCGTGTTCTGCGTCGATCGTAAGCCGGAAACAACCTGCGACCACACCATTTTCCCGAAGTGTGGACCGAATAACGTGATCGAAGTTTGGTGGTACCCGGGTATCGGCGTGGAGAAAGAGAAGAAGGTCGCCGTTTGCGGCTTTCGCTCCACGGTTCATCTGTCGACCCCGCCCCCGAGGTCCTCGCAGCACCCGGTCGGCCAATTCCTTTGCTTGTTCCACCGTCGCGTCGTTGCTGCCCCCGTCCACAACCAGAATTTCCACACCGCTTCCCCCTTTTCGGACGCTCCGAAGTGTTTCCTCGACGTGCTGTTCTTCGTTCAACGTTGGGATGACCACCGAAATGGACTGGCGGTCCCTGTGGCCCTCTTCCCGGTTGGGCAACGTGTTTTTCTTTTCGGCCTGTTTGTACATTGAAACCATTCTTATTCGTTTTTGTCCTTCGTCGGATTTATGGGCGTGTCCTCAAGAAGGGTAAGGTCGGAGGGTCTGTCCACGTCCGTTAAAGGCTGGAGGGTTCTCCAGGAGAGATTCGCGAGCCGCGCGGCGGCCAGCGTTTGTTCGTACACCCTTGAACCACCCCAGTTTACGTCCGAAAAAATGGATTGTTCCTGCCGGGAAAGGCCGATCAGGTAATATCCCCCGTCCGTCGAGGGCCCCAATAGAAGGTCCCGGTCCCGAAGGTGAGTAAATGACTTGTAAATAATCCGCCGATCAAGCTGAGGACAGTCGGTGCCAATGGCAATCACTCGATTTCGTCCCGTTGAAAAGGAGCGGGTGAAGGCTGCTGCCAACCGTTCCCCCAGATTGCCCGTGGATTGTTTGCGGAAGGACACGTCGTTCGAACCAAGCCAATTTCGCATCTCCGATTTTTCGGCGCCCGTGAAAGAAACCGTTACCTGGATGCGACGAGAATCCACATTTGCCATACGGGATACCGTGTGTTCGGTCATTTTTCGCTGGAGTTCCGCCGCCCGCTCGGCCCCGATCGCCGGTATTAATCGGGTTTTGGTTGTGCCGGGTTGCGGGTACCGTGTAAATATGACGAGTTCGTTTTCCGGTCTTTCCGTGTTGGAACCGGACATGAGATTCGGTGAGGATAAAAATGGAGCAACAAAGATAAACAGCACCTGCGAACAATCCATACGTCTTTTTATCCCATTGTATTTGTTTTGGAAATGGACGGCAATTGGAGAAAAGACAATCGGTCGCCGGGAAATAAAAATAGAAAACAGCTCGTTATAATACAAAGGCTGTGAAATTTGGTGACTCACCGATTTTCCGAACCGGCATTTCGGAACTTCGTCGGTTGATAAACAGGATGTTATTCATCCGAAAATTCACCCGAAAGAATTAATGGAATGAATTCACCATGAATAAATTTGATAAGCGCGTACGGGACGAGACCGGTTCAACATTAAACGCTCTGTCCATTGAAAAAATTCAGGCGAACATTACGTTGAAGTGCAACATCGAATGCGATCACTGTCACGTGGCCTCCAACCCGAGGCGAACGGAGATGATGGACCGGGACACCATGGACAACGTGTTGGACCTCGCAAATCGAGCGGGGGCCGAACAGGTGGACCTGACCGGCGGTGCTCCCGAAATTCACCCCTCGTTTCGGTGGTTTGTCCGGAAGTTGCATCGGAACGATCTGGACGTCCTGGTTCGCACCAATCTCGTTATCCTGCTGGAGGACGGCTACGAGGACACCCCGACGTTTTTTCGGGAGCACGGTGTGGATCTGGTTGCGTCACTGCCTTGTTACGAGGAAGAAAACGTGGACGAACAGCGTGGGGAGGGAACGTACGAAGACAGTGTGAAAGCCCTGCAGGAGCTAAACGACATCGGCTACGGCAGGGATCAGGATCTGACCCTGGACCTGGTGTACAACCCTGTTGGGGCTCATCTCCCGCCCGACCAGAACGAACTTGAGGAAAAGTATACGGAGGTGCTTCGGGACCGGTTCGGCATCGAATTTGACAATTTACTGACCATTACGAACATGCCGATCGGCATGTTCCTGCACAAGCTCCGGCAGGAGGAGGAGCTGGAGGACTACCGGGAACTGCTCCGTGAGAACTTTAACCCCCGGACTCTTGAAGGCCTCATGTGTCGGAATCAGGTCAATGTCCGGTACGATGGCCGGTTGTTCGATTGTGACTTCAACCTTGCCCTGAACATGCCGATAGAACAGGAGGAAGATCCGGTTCACGTGCGTGAGGCGACCGTGGAGGATCTTTTGCAGCGGGACATCGTGACGGGCAAGCACTGCTTTGGCTGCACGGCCGGAGCGGGCTCCTCCTGCGGTGGTTCCATAGTTTGAAGAGGTTTTTCCGTTACTGAACTGAGCCGTTTAAGATTCGACCGATTCGGCGGCGATATTCGGGATCGCTGGATTGTCGGAACCGCTGGCGTAGAAGGGACCGTTCCGGGATCTGAAGGGAATCGAGGAAGGTTTCCGCCTTCTCCCGATCTTCCCTCTTCTCTCTTCGCAGATTGGCAAGGGCATTCTGAATGCGCGAACGCCGCTGATTATCGATGTCATTCCGTTCCCGACACACGTGATTCGAAAAAATATTAATAGTTCCTGTACGGTAATCGGGCTGTCGGCGGAATCTATGTATTCCTGGAGTGCACGAATCTTGATGGTTCCGCCGGACAGATCAAGCTTCATGTCCTCTTCGGAAATTCGATCCAGAAGATTGAGTGTCCGATACGCGTCCAATGTTTTGACCATAAATGGAAAATCCTTTTGTTCCCGCTTCTTTCGAACGGTTTCGGATACATCCAGGCTCCGGTTGGTTTGAACAGCAATTTCATTGATGACGTCCGCGGCGATGCTGTTTGTTTTTGCAAACGTCATTTCCTCCTTTTTGAGTTCCTTTGTCAGTTGTCGGGCCACGGGCGTTGAATCACGGCCATGTGGATTCAGTGTTGATAATGTTTTTTGAATCAGGTTGTCGCCTTCCGGTGAAAACGGATCCCCCGATTTCGGTTTGCCTGCGCCGGATTCGTCTTCGGCATTTTTGTCCGGCACGATAAACACGACCCATTCTGTTTTATCATCCCATTGATGGGTGTCCCGGATTTCGTATCCGTACTTCGGATGTTCCTGAATTTTGTTAAGAACCTCATTTAGGAACAGGGACTGTCACGAAAGTGTAATGTGTTTGTCCTTGTGTTTCCGGTGGGTTTTAAACGGTACGTCAAATTCCTTCTCAAGATTGGATAGAACCGAGTCAAGGGGCTGGTCGAATGCATTGACAGTACGGGTTTTTTGCCTTGTGGAACTTTGTTGTTCTTTTAAAAACGAACGACGGTTGTCGGCCAGCATATCTTCACGTGCCTCTTCCTTCAATCTTTCTGTCGCCCATGGTTCGTAAACGGCCACAACCGGTACGGGGCGTTTGGCTCCTTTTATAAGGACGGCCTTTTTGTCGGTTTTCCACTTCATCAGGTGGATCCGTGAACGTTCCTCCTGGAGCCGGGGATCCCGTAAATTCGTCAGCGTTTATTGAGACGCTTCGCTTTCGTTGTAAAAGAGTACCACCAGGGGGCATTCGGTCTTGCGGGCCCGGATAACTGCCTCCCGGTATCGGTCTTCAAACGAACGGTTTTCCTCCTCGTTCCGGTTCCCCGGCACCTGGGTTTCATCCCGATCGTCCACCGCTTGTTCCCCGGTGGTTCGGCTGGTTCGATCTTCCATCGTTTCGTTTTCGGTTGTTGTGCCGGACTCCTCCGTACGGTCGGTGGTTTCGGCCGGTTTCAGTTTCCGGTCAAAAAAGTCGGGTACCAGAAATACGAAGACCATCAGCAGAGCGCCGGCAACCAAAATGGTGGCCAGAGCGTAAAATGTTGTGTTTTCTTTATTTAACATGGCTTCATTCCGCATCCAGAAGAGATGTGGCTCTCGGGTTTGAACCACGGCGGACAGCCATTCCGGAGAAATTGACACACGGGAATGATCCTGTTGCGCGTTGTTTTTGTTTTGTCCTCCCGGTGATTTTGAATATATCATAACGTTTAACAGATATGAATTTGATGGCCGTGTTTCATGTTGCCCAAACCGTTGTCCGGTCGTTTCGAACAGCCCGTTCTCCAATTCAGGTTCATTCCCGGGTATGTGAAAAGATGCAACAACCTGTTGCAGATCCCACCTTATCACGCCATATATTATTAATTATATAAAAAATTGTTAGATATTATTTTCTTTATGTTATGGTATGATAATTGCGAGTTTTCTGATGACGTTTCCGTGAACGTGGCACGTTCGGTTTCGTTTTAAATGATGGTGTTCTGTGTACGAAGAGAAGCAAATGGAAGGATTTCCACCTGAATCCGTCACATATATTTAAGAACGGAGTTTGGTTGATTTCAGGGAAATCCGTGAATGAATTCGACAGCTTATTTCATTTCTGAACAAGGAGGGTTTTGATGAACCGCGGAAATCGAATTTTGTTCTTTCTTTGTGTGTTTGGGGTGTTTGTTGGTGGATTCCTGATGCAGGCAGCGTGCGCTCAGGAAAAAAAGGACCGGGAACTCTGGAAAAAATTAAAGGAGAAGGAAAAAAAACACGTTCGATCAACGGCGTTTCAACGGGCCACTCGACTATATGAGAAAAATCGGTCAACGTTTCGAACTGATCGATATCAAACGCTGTGTGAAGAGCGGGAGGAGGCGATGACCCGGTGCCGGAAGGCATTTGAGAAGATAATAAAATGGATAAACAACGGGGACCGGCGAATTCAGGACGGGTCCATGAACGGGCTTAAAGTACGTCCCGTGAAGGCCGATCGTGATTCAGTTAATTTTTCCGTTGTGGACGGGGATGGGGGGTTCGAGAAAAAATGGCGAGATCTTGTGGATCGCGTACCACTGACGGACTTTCTCCGCGTGGTTCGTCTTACGGAAACGGAGCTGTTCCGGTTGAGCACCTGGGCAATACACGCCGGACACGAAAACCGAGGAAAAAAATTACTCGTCAGGGCCTACAACATGACCGAGGACATTCACGGGAATTTATTTGAGTACCTCGCTATGCTCGACGAGACGTCGGTGCCGGACGGCGGATACAAGGTGAATGAGAAAGGTACCGATTTTGTGCGGGTAGATCGGGAAGATTCCGATCAGCGTTTGCCGGCCCGGCCGATGAAGAAGAACAAGAAGAGTAACGACGAGAACAACGGTAGTGGCGACAAAAAGAAGAACACGGCCCACAGCAAAGAGGCGCACCTGAAGCACATCGATGCGCTCGGAAAGAAATATGCGCCGAACGGGGATCTGACCATTACGCGTGAAGGAGCACTGGACGAAGGAGGACGTCCGTGGTCGAATCCCTGGAGTCTCAGTACGAAACACTACAACGTGGACTGTTCCATCAGTAAAAAGGCCACCGGAGAGGTAGGGTTGTTAATGGAGATCCTGTATTACAATTACGCGGATGCGTTTCAGTTGCCCTACGAAGAGCTTCCCACCCAGCCGATGGACGTGAAAATTCCCAAGAACAGGGCTCAATTTAACAAGATACGTCAGGTTTCGGACGGCACACGTGGCTGGTTTTCTCCGGTCAAAGAGCTCCTCTGCATTCCGTATCAGTACGACAACAAGATGTGGAACACGGCCAAAGTGATCATGCACGAAGGGGGTCACCAGTTTGTTTATTATGCATTTGAGTCTGATCCACCGTCCTGGTTGAACGAAGCCATCGCGGAATACTTCCGGGCGGCGCACTTTGCCCGCGGCTCGGATGGTGGTGTTTGCCGCCACCCGGAGTGTGGTTACAAAGTGGACAAATCAAAGAGTCCGTTTCCGCTTCACTTCGGGGGCATCCTGGAGAAACGCCTGGACGTGGCGCTACACGAATTAAGCAATTATTCATTGAAACGGTTGCTGACCCTGGATCCCAACCGCGCCCGTCCCGGTTACAACGTGGGCTGGTCCTTTGTTCACGCGATGGCCTACGCGGAAAACCGAAAATACAACACGAACCTCCGGAAGTTCGTGCGCTGGTTTCAGAGCAATGACGCTTCCGGGAAGAGCAAGGTGGAACTATTCAAGGAGACCTTTAAGGGCTATACCATGTCCGAGGTGGAAAAGGACTGGAAATCCTACATCCGTGGCCTCACGACCGGTGATGCCTACCCGAAGTAAGTATGGATGATATTCTGTACTTGAAGCGTCACGCCATCTTCCACTCGAATATAATGTGACGGGCTTTATGTGACGGACGGACCGTAAATCTTCCGTTTCCATTGGTGATCCGTCGGTGGTTTTCTTTTTTTCGTCCGGAAACGACCACTATTTAATACCTCGACGAGAATTTCGTGGAGACGATTGATGAGTGATGAGGACCGAACCCGGCACCGGATCATAAATGGAGATGCGGTGACGGTGCTTTCGGAGATGCCGGAGGCGTCCGTTGACCTGGTCGTCACTTCTCCCCCCTACTGGCAGATCAAGGATTACGGTGTGGAGGAACAGATCGGGGCGAACCAGACCTACGAGGAATACCTTGACGCCCTGCGGGACGTGTGGCGGGAGTGTCACCGCTTGCTAAATCCGGGATGCCGAATTGCAATCAATATAGGGGACCAGTACCTCCGCGCCTCTGAATATGGGCGTTACCGCGTAAAACCCATTCCGGCGGATACCACCCGTATCTGTCGGGATCTCGGATTGGACTTTATGGGCAATATCATCTGGCGAAAGGTAAGTACCACGAACACAACCGGCGGCGGTGCATGGATGGGATCCACGTATTATCCAAAGGACGGACACGTGACGTACGAGCACGAATACATTCTGCTCTTCCGGAAACGGGGGGATTGGACGTCCCCGGGAAAAGAGGCCCGCGAGAAGAGTAAGCTAACAAAGGAGGAACGATCCCGGTGGTTCCGCGGTTACTGGGAGTTAACGCCCGAACGTCAGGAAGAGCACGTGGCCCAGTTTCCGGTGGCACTTCCCCATCGCATCATCAAAATGTACTCCTTTTTCGGAGAGACGGTACTGGATCCGTTTCTGGGAAGTGGAACAACCGCCCTTGCGGCACGGAATGCCGGACGAGACGCCATCGGGGTGGAGCTACAACCGTCATATCTACACCTGATCAGGGAAAAGCTGGGGCTGGAGGAAGGCCTGTTCGATACCCCACCGTATCCGGATGGGTCCATTTCCTGTTCTGACGAATCGGCGGATTACCACTTTGAACGGGTCAACCCGGATGAACTGTAATGAACCGGTTGCATCCCGGAGGTTTCCCCGCGTCGATTTGTTTACCACTGAAACTCCGTGCCAACCCGGAAGACAAGTCCCCGGGTCGAATACCCGTTTACTTCCTGGTAGTCTTCGTCCAGTAGATTGTCCACCTTCAGGTACATCTTATTTTCTCCAACCGGGAAGACGTTTAAGCTCAGGTCGACGACGGTATAATCGTCCAACTTCACCGAGCCTCCATTGTCAAACCGGTCGGTAACCCGTATCAGGCTGAGGGTGCCGTTCCAGTGGTCGGACGGCGAGTAGGTGGTTTGAAACGTTGTTCGATATTCCGGCCTGCGATCCAGGGGAGAGCCGGTTAATTCGTTTTCGGTATCCAGAAATGTGTGCGTGACTTTTACTTTGAGGTGGTCTATCGGGTTGACCTCTCCCTGCAGCTCGACGCCTTTTGTGGTGGCGGTCCGCACATTCTGGAAACCGCTTCCAAACTGAAATTCAATAAGGTCCTCAAACCGATTTCGAAAGTAGGTGATGCCGAGGGTTGCCCGATCCTCAAATAGATATTTTTCGAGGCCGATGTCGTAACCACGGCTGATTTCCGGATCCAGGTTTCGGTTTCCGAACCCCGGAAAAAACAGTTCGTTCAGGTCCGGCGCCCGAAACCCGGTGCCGTAACTCCCGTGAAATCGAACGTTTGAATCCGGGTCGAGATAACTGCCGGTGACCCGGTACGTGGTTTCCTCACCGAACAGATCATGGTTTTCGAGGCGGACACCGGCCGTCAGAGACAGGCGGTCTTTCCAGGTGAAGTCGTTCTGCAGAAAGAACGATCTCGTGTACAACCGGCGATCGAGGCTTCCCCTGTTTCGACCCTCCCGTTCCTCGATTTCGAATCCGGCCGAGAGCGTATCGTTCCGGGTGAGTTCGACGTCCGATTTCATGGAAAACCCCGCAATTTCCTTTTTGAGGTCCGACTCCGACCCCGGGTCGTCCGGGTCGTCAATGGTCAATTCCTCGTCGTGAATTTTTATTGAAGCGTTCTGCGTCCAGCGATCCGTGATCGGTTGTTTTAAATTCAGGGAACCATACGTGGCGTCCCGTGTCTGGAGCCGGTTCTCGTCGTCAACCGGTCCGGTGCCAAAGACAAAATCATCGATATCGTTTTCGCCGTGGATGTTACGAACGTTGAGTTGAACGTCCCCGTCCTTCGGGAGGGTAACGTTCAGGTTTCCGGAAAGAGTTCGATTTTCATGTCGATCGTTCTCCGTGTTGCCACTGGATTCGGCGGCTGCGGAAATGCCGTCGGTTTCCAGATAATTTCCGGCGAGGCTAAACGTTGTGGTATTCGTGCCGCCGGCCACCCGGAATGATCCCCGCTGACGATTGTTCGATCCTCCTTCAATCGACGTCTCCCCGGACAACCCTTCGTGTCCTTTCGCCGTTATTATGTTGATAATCCCTCCCATGGCCTCGGATCCGTACAGGGTGCTCTGTGGCCCACGCACAACCTCGATTCGATCCACGTTCGTGGCCCGGAGATCGCCAAAGTCAAAACTGCCGGTGGTGGTACTGTTGGCCCGGACGCCGTCAATAAGGACCAGTGTGTTGTCGCTTCCGGCCCCCCGGATAAAGACATTGGTATCTTTCCCGGGGCCACCGCTTCGGGAGACCTCGAGGCCGGGAACCGTTCGGAGAAGTTCGCTTACGGCGTCCTCGTTCCGCTGTTTCATTTCGTCCCGATCAATGACGCTGATGCTGCTTCCAATCAGCTTCCGGCGGGATTCACGCCGTTTTGCCGTGATGACGATTTCGTCCAGCGTGTCTGTTCCGGCTTCCGCCCTCTTCTGCGTTTTCTCCCTTTTGTCCTCCTCCTCCTCCTGCATTTCGTTTTTCTTTTCGGTGTCGTTCTCCGCCGGATCGTTCGGGGAGGAGGTTTCATTATCCCCGTTGTCACCCGCTTCGCCGGCCGATTCCGGCCGGGTTTTGTTCGCCTCCTGACCGGAAAGAGCAGGGTATGAAATGCCGGTAACCAGGAGAACAGCGACAAGGAGAAAAAGAACGGAAAAACGATGGGAGAATGACAGCTCGGAATGACACATAATTTCCCTCCTCGGGGAAAATGATGGTTGTTGTTCGCCTGAAGCAGGTCTCCTGGCTTCCGATCGTCCTACTAACCGCACCTTCCCGAGATGATTGTTACACCATCCAGTGGTTCATCGCGGTGTTCGTCCCGGTCACAGTTGCGGGACAGCGGAGGAATCTCACCTCTCTTCCCTGTCTCCCGGTCCTGATAATCCGGCTCATAGATCACCGGAACGGAACGGGAGAGCTCGCTTCAATGTCAGATTGTGTGAAAAGTCTGCCTACAATATATCGAATACGGCAATCGGTTCCAACCGGGGACCGTTTTTGTCTGATAGGTGTCTTCCTCGATATCGAAAAAGGGGAGGACGCTTTCACCGGAGCCGTATTTTTGTATAAATATCGAAGACAGAGTGTAGGGGTTTGTTTCTTTTACCATGTGAGGTTCTTTTCATTCGATTCCGGAGCTCATTTTCATGTCGGAAAACGTTACGCCGGACCGCATCCTGCAGACCGGATTGGGATTTTTTGCCGCCAAAACGCTGCTCAGCGCCGTGGATCTGGATCTGTTCACGGTACTGGACGGTGAATCTCTGGGTGCCGAAGAACTTGAAAGACGGGTCGATCTTCATCCGCGAAGTTCGGCTGATTTTCTCGATGCGCTGGTGGCGCTTGGGTTCCTGGAACGGGAAGATGGGATGTATAGCAATACCCCGGAAACCAAACAATTTCTTGTTCGGGGAAAACCGGGATACGTGGGGGATCTTTTACAGATGGCCAATGACCGCCTGTACCCGTTCTGGGACTCGCTCTCCGAGGGACTGCAAACGGGGAATCCCCAAAACGAATTAAAGCAGGAAGGTGTAGAAGATCATTTCTTCGACACCATCTACGCGGACGATGATCGCCTTGAACAGTTTGTGTCGGCCATGACCGGACTCAGTTCGGGCATCGCCCGTGAACTTTCAAAGCAGTTTCCCTGGGAACAATATGATTCCCTGTGTGACGTGGGAACGTCCGAAGGTGTGGTACCGGCAACCATTGCCGGAGAACACGAGCACCTTCAGGCCATCGGGTTTGATCTCCCGAAGGTAGAACAATACTTTGACGACTTCCTCTCCGACGTCGACCACCCCGACCGGGTTTCGTTTCGGTCCGGTAATTTTTTTGAGGACGAGCTTCCGGAAGCCGACGTACTGGTTATGGGTCATATTCTCCATGACTGGGGATACGAGGAAAAAATGGAATTGCTCGAAAAGGCCCATCGGGCACTGCCGAAGGACGGCGCTCTGATTGTTTACGGAGCTATCATTGACCCGGAACGTCGTGAAAATGCATTCGGATTGATGATGAGCCTGAACATGTTAATTGAAACCCCGAACGGTTTTGATTACACCGTCGACGACTGCATAGGATGGATGGAGGAGACCGGGTTTTCGGAGACCCGGTCCGAGCAATTGAGCGGTCCGGCCTCCATGGTTGTGGGTTTTAAGTAAGGCTCGTTGCACCGGACAGCATCCTGCGGGGAAACGGTTGTCCCTGCCTGTATTCCTCATTGATTTGCGTATGGAGTTGTCCGTACATTTTATGCCAGAATGTTCGGGGTGTTTTTGACGGATAAGCATAGTCGAACGTCCGGTTTTCGTCATCTCCTGATGGAACGCTTCATGAACAAAATGAAGCAGTATTCCAAAAATAAATGCGAACCCCGCTCAATTTGGTTTGTTCCCCCATGAATTTTTCATTCATTTTTGATCCGTCTATTACCATGAACGTTGAGAAATTTGCAGTTTTGCTGGTGGTCTGTTCGCTGATATGGCTGATTCCCGTTTCCGGATTTTCACAGGAGGAAGGGGAAAACAACGGGGAGACCCCCGACGTGGAAGCTCAATTTCTGAACCTGACGTCGGAGAATCGAAAGGAGGTGAAGAAGGCGTTTGAGGCGCTTGTGTCGTCCGGCGAAGAGACCGTCTCGTTTTTGAAGCCAAAAATTACGAAATGGCTGAAGCACGGTGCCTACAGCAAGGAAGAAGAAAACCAGAACGGGACCTCCGAGAAAATAAAGAAGAAAGTGGATAATCTCGTGGAGCACCTCGGAAGCAAATCCTACGAGAAACGGAAAAAGGCCACGGAGGACCTTGAGGAGCTGTGTGGTAACAATGCCAGCGCCCGATCCTATCTGAAGAAGCGGAACCGGCAGGAGTCCTTCGGGCCGGAGGTGGAAAATCGGATCAAAAACGTTCTTCAAAACACCCGGTCGGAAGAAGTGGGATACGCAAAAATTCAATCAAGCGAGACCCGGCTTTTGCTGGCCCGGTGCACTCGGATTCTCGGGGAGATCGGTACGGAGAACGCCGTTAACCTCCTGAAACGAATATCGTCGAAGACATCCGGAACCCCCGAAGAAACCGTTGCGGAACGGTGGAAGGCCTACGCCGAAGGGACGGAATCTGGGTCCGTCCGGTCAAACGAACGCAGTGCCATGGGCGGGCTAAAAACACTGCTCAACGAGAACAATACCTTCCGTTCGAATGACGATGATCGTAACGGCGTCAATGATTACTGGATGGGGGATGTGTGGGCGCTACATGGTTTGAAAAACGCAGACGGGAACCCCATTCAGGCCATTCCGAGGTCGCTTGCCCGTGCCGATTACCTCGGGAACAAAAACAAAGAGTACCCGGATAGTATTTCGGTGAAACCCTTTCCGGGCACACCCGAACCCCGACACGGATACTACGTGTGCCCTTTTCAAAATTATGGTCCGAGACCGACGAATTACGATCCCGACGGGAATTTTCGATGTCCAAACCGGTTTGCCTTTATGGCATTTCCCGGCTGGTACGGCATCACCGGACGACGGGCCATGTTTATCGGCGTAGTGGGCAATATATATGCTATTGATGCTTTTGTGGGAGGATATAATTATCTGTTTGGTCCCCCGGTAACTGATCCGGGCACACTCCCGGTTCAAACAAAGCCGGACGAGCCGCTTAAGAAGGGGTATAAAGCGGTGAATTGATTCCGTCAGATAACGGTGAAGGACGTTGGCCGGGGTTGAGGAAAGGACCACGGCCACAGGAGATCGGGCAGGAATGCCCGATCTACGAAGGGATCACGTTGATAAAGGTAGCTCGGGCATTCTTGCCCGAGCCACGGTAAAAGTCGGGAA
>CAZOLI010000033.1:11233-26790 GCA_964580675.1 uncultured Planctomycetia bacterium | reverse complement strand
ATAACGTGCACTTCGCTACCGTCTCGTGCACGACAACAAACCCAATACTGACGATGTTCTCTTCCTGTGAACGAGTGGGTTATACTTTGCAGGAGTGGTGAGGCTCGTCATCTATTCCAGTTTCCGTTCGATTCGTTCGATCATTGTCCGGAGTTTTTCCTCCCGGTCTTCCTGTTTCTCGTGCAGTTTCTCCATCTCCTCCCGCATCGAACGAACGTCCTCCTCGAGCGTACGGGTGTTGTCGATGACCATCTCGTCCACGAACACCGCATTGGCCAGGGAGAGCCCCAGGATGCCGCCTGTCAGTGTGGCAAACGCAAAGTATGCACGGGCGAAAATCCCGAAACCCGTACCGGCCTGCCGGGCAATTTCGTCCGGAATTTCGTACCATCCCTCAATCGTAAATATCCGAAACATGGAGTACGAAGAAATCAGCGGGTCCCGGAAGTAATCGGGAGCGATGTTTCCAAAGAGGTGGGAGGAGAAAATGGTAAGGATGAAGATGTACACAAACAGGGCGAAAAAGACCCCCACCGATGCCCGGAGTGCTCTCTGGATACCCGTCCATATCTGTTCACGATCCGGTATAAAGTGAAACAGGCGCAGCGTACGAAGAACCCGCGCCGCCCGAAGAATGAGAACGGCACTGAATCGTTCCACGTTCATAACCGGCGCCAGCAGCATGGGGAGACTGATCGCCACCACGACAAAATCGAAGCGGTTCCACTTGCTCTGCCAGAACCCGGTCCAGCCCCACAGGGTTATTTTTATTGTAAGTTCAAAGACAAAAAAGATCGTACAACCGTAATCCACCGCGAACAGAATTCGTCGCAGGGGTTCCGGAAAAAAGGGAAATGAGTAAAGAAAAAGAACCAGTGCGTTCAGTACGATAATTCCCAGGACAAGTTTTTCCTGAATGAGATATTGAAAGAGCCGTTTCATGGTGCCATTACATGAATGAAAACTCCATTGAAAAGTTGTTTCGCCATTGGTTTTTTCGGACCCCGCCCGGGGTGAACTCAGGTTCGCTCCCGGCAAATTTTTTGGTCCGGGCACACAATTCTGTCGGATTCTTCGTTCAGTCCTGCCACCGGGCTTCCAGGGGGTTTCCGGATTTGTTCCGTATGACGCGAAGGGAAAACGGCAATTGCCGTTCCACCGGTTTCGCTTCTTCTCCGGAACGCCCGCCATAGGGCAGGAGGTCGCGAACGGCCGGACGGGTATTAAATTGAAGATCCGCGAACAGGTACGAATCATCCGTGTTTTGCACGACCACGGGAAACCGGGCAAACCAGCGAAATACCCGGGCGGCCCGTTCTGTTTTCCCCGCGTTTTTGAGCATGGCTCTGGTTCGGTTCATCTCCGGAAACACGCGCTTTTCGGCATACGTATTTCCGGTGAGGGTGTTCATAAAGATCTGGTGGGTTTGGTTGTCCATCACGGCGACTCCCGACCACCGTACCGGGAGAAGAGGTTGTGGGAATACACCGGTTCGCACCCGGGAGGACCCGGCGTTTTTATGTTCAACGGTCCCCTTCTCATCTACGTAATTGTTCAGGTGAAATTCGGCAAGTTTGTGGTTCACACCACAGAACCCGATGTACAGGCCCAGGAAGATGATCGAACCCTGTAATACGCGCTTTGACCACCGACCGTATGCGGCTCGGGCCACGAACGGGACGAGGAGAATGGCCAGCATGAATAAATCAATGATCCAGACCCAGTCCAGCTGGTACCGGGTCCACGACAGCGGAAATAACAACGTAACCCCAAAGGAATTCAGCAGATCCATAAACGTGTGAAGGAGAAAAGCCCCCAGTGTCCAGGAAAAAACCCAGCGAAACGAACGATCCGGCATTTGGTACGAGGCGATCCAGGCGAAGAGAAGGGCAAGGGGCACGAGAAAAAATATGGAGTTGGTCAGGGCTCTGTGATAGGAGAGGTGTGTCGACGTGCCGAAGAACCGGACGAAAAAATCGATGTCCGGAAACAGGGAAGCCAGGATTAGAAACACCGCTCCCCGGTATTCGTCCGGTTCGTCCACGATCGCTTTTCCGAGGACAAATCCGGTGAGTCCGTGATAGATCGTCTGCAACTGCCCTGTGTCATCAACCGGGTTCCGAAAATTTCCGGATGTTTTCGTTTATCGAATTATTATCGATTTCCGTTCGGGGAATATCAAAAACATGGCTCTTGAAAGCCTCGCACATCGGTACGGTTCTATTCTCCGATTGCCACCCCACCGGTGGATTGCCCGGGGCCGGCCGGAAGAGGCCCCTGAACGATGCGGGCTGTGACACCGGAAAAGAAACGACGAACAAGCATTGGACAGGATCAACAGGATGAACAGGATGGTACAACCCTCCCTTCTGTGGACGGTTCCTCCGTCGGCCACCGTAAGACGTTCGCCTTCCGTGGCCTCCTCCGGAACCGTCCAGGTAAAAATTTTTACTATTTTGAGAGAAGGGATGGTCTTTTGTTGATTTGATCAACGGGATGGACAGATTCCAGTCGAAGGCTGGAAGCCTTCGTTCCAATTATTATCACCTCCGTTTCGGCCGTGATCATTGGAACGAACGCAGCTTTCGTTCGGCACCTCCACAGGCAGACCTCCCGCGGTCGTCCGGGATAGATCTGTGACCGGTGGGAGCCGGGGAACCGGAAATGAAAAATAAGGATGGTTCTTACTTCGATCCGGTTCTTGTCCTGTTGAGGAACATCTTCTGCCGGAGCCGGATTCGCTTGTAACGGGAGAAGTGATTATTCCGGTTCGGATTGTTCCTGATTTTCGGAGTTTCCGTCCGGTGTGGATACCGGTTTGGTCACTTTTGTCCACTGTTTTTCGACGTCGGTGTTTGCCACAATTACTGCGTTTCCGTCGTCGTTCTCGAACCGGCACTTCCGCAGTTCGATTTGTTTTAACTGCCCGGTTACCACGGAGGTGGAAATGCGGTCTCCCGGCTGGAAATCCTCGTCCCGTATAAGGTAAATACCGGCCACGAGGTCCGAAATAACGTCCTTCAGCGCAAAGGACACACCAAGTGCCACGAATCCCGTGGCGGTGCCGAGCCCGGCTGCCAGAGAATCCAGGCCAAGAACGTTCAAAAGTACCAGCGATGTGCCGAACCAGAGAAACACCCCTGTCAGGTTCGTCCAGAGTACTTTTACGGCATTTTCCTTTTCGTCCATGACGCGGTCAAGTGTGTTCCGAGTCCACCTTCGGATCACGCCAATAACAACATAAGCCAGTCCAAACACAATGAAGGCCACGATGAGTTTCGGGAGGAGGGTCACAAAACGGTGCTTGAGTGTTCCACCAATTTCGATCAGTAGTGATTTCATGAGTGTTCGATGAGAATAAAGAGAAACGGTCGGTCAGAGAACAATGAAGAGTGTTTCCCGCGTGATCCACCCGTTCTAAAAAGGAGGAACTCAGCGATCATTCCCGCCGCCGGACGAGGAGTCAAGTTTCATTCGATCCACCGTCCACCAGTATAGGCCCGCTTCGTTTTCGGCTTCGTTTCCGGGCCTCCGGTCGGAATAGTTTCTCCACCTGTTTATATTTGTTATCGTTTTGAGTCGACGAAACATCGAGGCTCCCGCAAGTCGTTCTGGTGAACGGTTGATCTTTTTTGCTGGTTGCATTGGTATTTTGCCCGTGAACATTGATAACCATCGCTATTATTTGTTACACTTTTTCCCTTTCCTTGATGACATCGTAAGTCGACAGAAACAATGAAAAAGCTTGACCGTGAACTGGGGCTACTTTCGGTGATTTCCATCAGTCTGGGCGCGATGCTCGGACCGGGAATTTTTGTGTTGCCCGGTCTGGCCGCGAGCATAGGAGGTCCCGGGCTGTTCTATGCCTACATCGTCGGGGGATTGATTATTCTTCCGGCTGCTCTGAGCAAAGCGGAGATGTCGACGGCCATTCCTGAATCGGGCGGTCCGTATCTTTTTCTCGACCGGACCCTCGGGCCACTGGCCGGGACCGTTTCCGGTCTGGGAACCTGGCTGTCCCTTATTTTGAAGGCCGCTTTCTCCCTGTTTGGTATTAGTCTTTACCTGGCCTTTCTCACGGATTTTCCCCTTGATTATGCGTACTTCATTGGGGCGGGGATCGGGGCGGGCCTTGTGGCATTAAACAGTTTCGGGGCCAAAAAGGCGGGTCAGATTCAGAATGTCTTTGTTGCCGGGACCATCGTGATTCTGGTACTGTTTTTTCTGAGGGGATGTATTGACATCAACCGGAGCAATTTTCGTCCCCTCTTCCCCGGTGGAGCAACCGGGTTCTTCGTGGCGACCGGTTTTATCGCCGTCAGTTACGTCGGGGTGATTAAGGTGGTGAGTGTGGCGGAGGAGATCCGGGAGCCGGCACGAAATATTCCCTGGGGGATTGTTATTTCGATGGTTGTGGCCGTTTTTCTGTATTCGGTGGTGACGTATGTATTGATAGGGGTTGTTCCGTTTCAGGAGCTCGGAAAGGGGGACAGCAAATACGTTCCTCTCATCCGGGCTTCGGAGCAAATCGCGGGACCGGTGGGCCGATATCTGGTCGGGGGTATTGGTGTGCTGGCGATGACCTCGATGGCCAATGCCGGTTTAATGGCGGCGTCGAGGTTTCCACTTCCAATGGCGAGGGAGAAAATTCTCCCGGAAATTCTCGGGACCATCAGCCAGCGATTTTCCACACCTGTTTATTCGATTCTTCTGACCGGGTCCCTATTAATTTCGTTCGTTCTGTTTCTTCCGGTGATCGACATTGCAAAACTGGCCAGTGTGTTTCTCCTGGTTCTTTTTACGATGGCAAACGTCGCGGTACTGATCTTCCGGGAGAGTGACGCGGAGTGGTACCGGCCGAAATTTAAAAGCCCCTTTTATCCGTACATGCATCTGGCAGGGGCGGTCGGTTCTACAGTTCTTCTCGTCTTTCTCTGCTGGATACCCAAAATGGGATACACCCCATTGGCGGGAACGCTGGTTCTGATCGGTCTTTGTGTCTCCTGGTACTATCTGTACGTCCGGGAAAAGGCGGATCGGTGGGGAATGTTGTTCAGTGAGGAGGAAGACCTCGACGAATTCCGAATTTTTCAGCAGGCCCGGCAGCAGCGGGAAACGTGGAAGGAATCCGTCATTGTTCCGTTTTTTGAACTGGACGAAATAACGATGTCCGTCGAGCGCCGAATTCGACTGGCCGCGTCGCTCTGTGTCGGGGATGAGCGTCTTGACGTGGTGTATTTTCAGGAGGTTCCGGAACAATCCTTTCTCTCGAGTTTCCAGTCCGACGACGAAATTTTTCGGGGCCTTCGTGAACGGGTGCGAATTATTCGAAATGAACTCGACCGGGATATTTACGTGGACGAAGTTATTACCCACGACAGCAAGAAGGCGCTGCAGAGCTACGCGGAGGAGGAACACCCACACTGGATTATCATGGATTGGGATGAACCGACCTTTTTCACCAGGTTATTTTCCCGGGAACAGTGGTGGGTCGAAATGGTGCCGTGTGATGTTCTTCTTTTCCTTGACCGGGACGAGATTGAGCTGTCCGACATACTCGTCCTCACGGAACCCGGTCCGTTTGACGGGGAGATGATCTTTGCGACCAACCAAATTGCCCGGTTTTTTGACGGTAAGGTCACGTATTTACTCCCCACGTCGGAAGAGGACGATCAAGAATTTCTGGATGAGTATGAACAGGCGCTGCGGGGAATGGCCGAGGAACCATCGGTGGAACGCGTGGAACCGGATCAGTGGAAAGAAGCGTTAATTGAACGGACCACGGAGGCGAACCTGTTTCTGTTTGGGGGAAAAAAAGAAAGCTCCTTTTCCCGGTTTCCGTCGATGGATTTGCTGATGGATGTGGCCGCCCGATCCGATTGTAGTGTGGGGCGGATTCAGAGCAGTTTGAAATCCCCGAAGACCGTTCTTCCAGTATCCGGGTCCACGGAAGTACAACTGAAGAAGTACCTGTCGGCGGATCGGATTCTGACCGATATGGAGGTAAGTAACAAGGAGGAATTGTTTCATCAGCTCGCCTCCCTGTTTGCCACGGCGGAACTGCCCGCGGAAAAAGTGAAGGGAGCTTTACAGGAACGTGAGTCGATGGGCAATACACAGATCGGAAATGGGGTGGCACTTCCGCACGCCATCGTTGAAACCGGTTCTCTTACGAAGGTGGTTATCGCTCACCTTTCCTCACCGATAGAGTACTCGGAGGAAGGGGTCCGGGTGCAGTATATTGCGGCGACCGTTGGCCCCACCTCGGAACGTCACCTTCACCTGGACATCATCGCGAAACTGTCCGAGCTTTTCCTGGACATCAATCCGGAGGAGGTGTTTGCCCCGGAGAAAAGCAACGAGGATATTGCCCGTCATCTTCGGGAACGAGCAGACTCCTGATTAGGGATTTTCCGGTCCGTCCGATGCTTTTGGGAGTACGGTTTTACTTCTCCTGTCCCGATCCGGGAAGGACCACTTCAACACAGGTTCCCCCGTCGTCCGTTCGGTCGGGATCAATCTGCACATGACCACCGTGTGCGTTTGCGATGGTACGGCAGATGGCCAGTCCCAATCCCGCTCCATTTTTGTCCTCCCCTTCTGTGTGAAGGGTTTCCAGTGGGGAAAACAACCTCTCCCGTTCCTCCCCGGGTATGCCCGGTCCGCTGTCAATGATCTGAATTCGGTTTACCCCGTCCTCTTCCCGGGCGGCGATCTGAATCCGGGGGGTTTCCGTATCGGAAAACGTCAGCGCGTTATCAATAAGCTCATCAAACAGTAACCGCAACAGATCGGGGTCTCCGGAAATCCGAAGTGAATTGTTTACATCAATTTCCGCTTCGTCGAGTCGCGGATGATTCAGGCTGTTTAACGTTGAATCCAGCAGTGTTGAGAGTTCCAGTTCCTGCACATCCGGATCCGTTCGGGAGATACGGAAAAATTGAAACAGCCGGTTCAGTAACTGCTGCAGGTCCGAAGCTTCTTTCCGGATGATCTGGAGATCATTTTGCGCGTCCTCGGGGACCTGATCCGGAAGGTCGTCTTTCAGGAAATCAGCGTAGGTTCTGATCCGTCGAACGGGAGCCTTAAGGTCGTGTGATGCGGCATCCAGTAATTGTTCGAACTCGGATTCGGGCCGATTGTCCGTCATGATTTCTCCACCGACCAATTGGCTGCTGGTACGTCTGTTCAGAATCTGTATTCCCCCGTCCGACCGTTCAATGAGAACTATATTATATTTCGTTGCAGTGTTTCCAGTAAATATTCAGGATCCACAGGGAGATTTATACACATTCCCGCGAGAGATGGTCGTAATCCGGGGGGTTTTCCGCAGGTTTTCTTCTGGGGATTTGTTGGGTTTGGCGCGGCCGGATTATCCGGGGGATCATCCATTTTCCTCTGGTGACCGGATCGATCGAGGACATGATCAAATCAATTCATGCGTCGGAAGGCGATTCCGTTGCGGACGAACCGGTGATGGAGAAGACGTCCTCGGTCACCAGATACAGGCAGGGAACGAGAACGAGGATAATGGATGTGGCAAAAAGAATGCCAAAACCGAGAGAAATGGCCATGGGAATCAGGTAGTAGGCCTGCCTCGAGGTTTCGAGAATGATCGGGGTGAGTCCGCCGAAGGTGGTCAGGGTGGTTAAAAGAATCGGCCGGAATCGTCGCTGTCCCGCACTGTGTATGGCCTCGAATGCCGTGAGGTCATCCCGCTGTTTGTTGGCGTAATCCACCATGATCAGGGAGTCGTTCACGACCACCCCCGAGAGCGCAATTACCCCCATCAGGCTGATAAGAGAGAGATCGTACCCAAGCAGTATATGTCCGAACACGGCTCCGACGATGCCGAAGGGAACGGCCATCAGGACAATGAGTGGTTGAATGTAACTCCCGAACGCCACGGCCAGCAGACCGTATATCACGGCCATGGCCAGGGCAAACAACCCCCATAGGGCTTCGGTTGATTTCCGCATCTCCGACTGGCTCCCTTCGAAACTCCACGTAAGACCGGGGTGTTCGTTGCGGAGCTCGGGCAGGATGTCGTTTTTTATGGCTTTCGTGACACGGGTTAACTCCCGTTTCGGTTCCACGTCCATACCCACCGTTATCACCCGACGGCCCTCCCGGCGTTCGATGGACGTAAAGGCTTCTCCGCGGTCTATTTTTGCGACATCCGTCAGAGGGACCTCCGTTCCGTTCGGGGTCCGAACCATAAAATTGTCGATGAAGTGCAGGTCCGTTCGCTCCGGACGGGGCCGTTTGACCCGGACCTCCACCTCGTTGGTTCCGCGTAACTGACGCATGGCCCGGGCCCCGTAAAAAGCGTTACGGAGCTGGCGGCCCACGTCGGACGGGGTCAGTCCGAGAGCTTTCCCCTCGGGAAGCAACTTAAAGTCGAACTGAGGCTTTCCTTTGTTGTAATTGTCATTGACGTCCCGGGTTGCCTCGAAGGTCTTCATGCGGTCAAAAAATTTCTGACTTGCTTTTTCAAGGACGTCGATGTCCGAGTGACTGAGGTCGACGCTGATGTCGTCCCGCCAGCCGCCGGGCCCTCGTTCGGCTTCAAACGTCATCTGATCCACGCCTTCGACCGCTCCGATTTCGTCCCGCCAGAGCTTGATGACCTCGTCCGCCGTCATGTCCCGTTCTCCCGGAGGCTTCATCACGATCTCCACGTCAATGAAACTCCGGCCACGAACATTGGTTTTGATGCCGTCGGCCACCTCATGAAGATTGTGTTCCTCAAACATCTTATGAGTGGATTCGGTAATCTCGGTGGCCACACGGGCGGCCTGGTCACGAGTTGCGTCCACCGGAAGAGAGACCCCTGCCTCGATTTCGTCGGCGGAGACTTCCGGCATCATGATCATGCCCATGTGATCGCTGTATGCGTAACCGCCCACAACAAGCAACAACGTGATGCCGGCCGTAAGCGTTATGTATCGAAAGCGAAGACAGAGTTTCAGAAACGGCCGGAAGTACGAATCCACGAGTCGGTTGAACCACCGGGCAAAGGACTGCTGGCCCGATTTAAATTTCTGACCAATAAGTGTGGATTCGGATTGTGAGCTGTGTGCGAGGTGGGCCGGGAGGATAAAAAGGGCTTCGAAGAGTGAGATGGCCAGAACGGTGATCACCACCATGGGAATGGGACGCCAGAAGTTGCCGGTGGTTCCGGGAATATACATCAGCGGAATAAACGCAACGATGTTGGAGAGAATGCTGAAAATTACGGGGGTCGCGATGTCCTTGGTTCCCTCGATGGCTGCGGTGAGGTAATCCATGCCCTGTTCCCGGAATTCGTACACGTTCTCCCCAACCACAATCGCATCATCCACCACAATCCCCAGGACCACCAGAAAGGCGAACATCGAGATCATGTTCAGGCTGACCCCGATGAGTGGCATAAACAGAACCCCACCCACAAACGAAATGGTCATGCCCATCATCACCCAGAACGCGAGACGGTACTCCAGAAAGAGGGCGAGAATGGATAACACAATCAGAATGGCGAGAAGGCCGTTTTCCACGAGCAATGAAAGCCGTTCGTGGTAATCCTGTGCCCGGTTGCTGTCAATCCGGTACTGCACCCCCGGCGGAAAGGTTTTCTCCGCGTTTTCCATGATTGATTTGACGGCGTCGGCAATTTCCAGGGGAGATTGTGTGCCCACCCGGTATACGCCAAGTTCAATGGAGGGTTTTCGGTTGAACTGCGAATGAAATCCCGATTCTTCAAAGCTGTCCTCCACGTCCGCCAGGTCCGAGAGTGAAATGGTTTCTCCCGTATTTGACTCCATCACCGAAATGGTGCCGTATTCCTCGGACCATTGTTTTCGTTCCTTCATGCGAAGCAGGATTTCGCCGTTGCTTGTCTCAATGGCGCCGGCCGGCACATCCCGGCTTGATTGTTCGATACGCCGGGCCACGTCCTGGAGGGTGAGACCGTGTTCCCGGAGCCGGTACTGGGGAATTTCCACGTGCGTGACGTAATCGGGGACATTTCCAAGCTCCACCTGGGTGATTGCGGGATGGTTCAGCATTTGATCCCGGGTCTGTTCCCCGATTTTACGGAGACTCCAGATGTCGGCGTCTCCGTAAATACCAATTTCAATGACATCCCGCTGTCGTGATTGCAGACGAACTTCCGGTTCCTCAATTTCGTCCGGAAAGGTCTGTATGCTGTTGACGGCCTGATCAATGTCCTGAAAGGCTTTCATCCGATCCGTGCCGGGGACCAGTTCAATGGACACGGATGCAGATCCCTCCCGGGCCGTTGAGGTCATCTCTTTGATGCCCTGCACGCCGCGTATGGCTTCCTCGATCGGCAGTAGAACCCCCTGTTCCACTTCCTCCGGGGCGGCGCCGGGGTAGACCACACTGACGTCCACGACGTCCAGCTGAAATTGCGGAAAGACCTCCTTCTGCACCTGGAACATCATCCAGATGCCTCCCCCGATCAATATCACCATCAGGAGGTTGGCCGCGATGGAATTTCGGGCCATCCAACCAATGGGATCCGTCCAACCGGATTCTGTTGGCGGATCTCCGGTTTCGGGGGGACTGTTATTCATGATTTTCGCTGTTTATTGAATCGGGAATTAATTTTTGCCGGACGTGGAGACGTCTTCACCGGAATCGGCCGTGGTGTTCTCCTGGCGCTTTTGAAGCGGAAGTCCTTCCTTTATTGTCGCAAGGTCCGTTGTAACGACGGTGTCGGTTTCGTCCAGACCTTCCCGGACGTACGCATAGTTGGCGTCCCGACGTACGATGTGCAACTTCCGAATTTCCAGTTTGCCATCGGACATCAACCAGACGGTGTCGTTTTTGCGAACGTAGTCACGGCTTAGTCGGACCGCTTCGGAAATTTCTCGCCCCTGAATTTCCGCGTCCACGTACGCGTCAAGCATCAGTATGGGTTTTTCTTCTCCTTCTTCAGAGTGACGTAAGAGGGGGTCTTTTACGGAAACAAGAACACGTGCAAGCCTTGTTTGATCCTCGAGGGCACCAATGAGTTTGTACAATTTGCCCGTTCGGTACGTTTCCTCGGGCCAGCCGCTCTGGTCCCGCACTCGAACGGATGTCGTTTTGCCGTCCCCGTTCTCCGAAAAGGTAAGCCAGTTTAGCTTTGATCGAGGCACGGTGACCTCAATCCAGTATTCATCGAGTCCCACGAGCCGCGCCAGTTGATCTCCCGGAGACACCTGTGACCCTACATTCACGTTTCGCGTGATCACGTGGGCGTTGAACGGGGCGTTTATTTTTGTTCGTTTCAGTTCCAGCTCCGCCTGTCTGACGGCGGCACGGGCGGATTCCACGCGGGCCCGGGCCGCATTCAGTTGTGGTTTTCGGAGAACCAGATCACGGTTTCGCTCGGAAAGCTGATCCTCGAGAAGCTCGTATTCTGTTTTGGCCACGTTCTGTCGGCCCATCTCCAGTTTTAGATCTGTTTTGGCCTGGCGAAGTTCACCCTTTCGCTGCTGAAGTGTATTTTTGTAATCAGAAGGATCCAGGCGGACCAATAATTCTCCTTTCTTCACGAACCCGCCCGGCGTAAATTCGTCGGCAATTTTCTGAACCTCTCCGCTTACCCTTGGTCGCAGTATTACTTCCCTGGCGGGACGGACTGTGCCCGTGGCTTCGATGGTCGGGTGAAACAAACCGGATTTGGGCGTGGTGGTCTGGACCGGAACGGCCGTTTTCTTGCTGTCACCGGAACGTTCTGCGGTGGGTTCCGTGTTGAATATATAGGCAAGAACTGCCGAACCTCCGCCGAGGATCACAAGGCAGATCAACAGGCTGCTGATCCACCCTCCATTTCCGGAAGGAAAATGATCGGAATAACGACGATGGGTTTTGTTCATTTTTTGTTGTTACTGGAATCAGATTCACGGTTTGTTTGAAATCCCCCCGAGAGAGCACGGTACAGGTCGATGCGGCGTTCCAGCAAAATTCGCCGCTGTTGGAGCAGGTTTCGACGAAGACTCTGCTGGTCGGTTAGCGCGGTGAGCACGTCAATGAAGTCCGCGTTCCCGTTGATGTACTGTTCCTGCAGGCGTTCGTACGTTTCCTCCGCAAGTTCAACCTGGTTTTGCAGGTTCTCGATTTGCTGTTTCTGTTTCTGCTCCTGAGTAAGGGCGTCCTCCACCTCACGAAACGCGGTGAGAATGGTCTGGCCGTATTCGTAGATGCGCTGTTGCTTTCGCGCCTTGGCCGCATCCACTTCGGCCCGGCGGCGTCCTCCGTCGATCAGCGGGGCGGTTAGGCTGGCCGCAAATGAATGCACCCAGTCCCGGAACAGTTCGTCCACGCCGTCGTCGGTGCCGGTCGTTGAGGCGGTCAGGTTCAGGCGGGGGTACTGGTTACTGATGGCCGCGGCCAGGTCCCGATCCGCCGCTTTTACCCGGTGAAACGCCGCTCGAACATCCGGTCGGTTTTTCACAAGTGTCGCAGGTATTCCCGTGTCCGGCAGCGGAGGCAACTCCGGAAGTTCGTCAATGCCGGTTCGGGGTTTGGTTTGTGGCGGGTTTCCCTTCAGCGTGGCGAGCTGATGCCGCAGGACTTCTATTCGTTCTTCGACGGCATGAGCTTCTTCCCGGGTGGATTCCAGCAGCTGTCGCTGACGGAGAAGGTCCGGTCGGCGCACCTGCCCGGTTCGGACCCGGGACTTGACCAGCTCAACGAGTTTCTCGTTTGTTTCTATCTGATCCTGGAGCAATTCCTGACGATTTCGAGCTTCGATAAGGCCGAAGATGGTGCGGACGATTTCAGCGGAAAGCGACACGGCCGCCGTTCGGTAATCCAGTTTTGAGGCGCGGGCGCGAAATTCCTCGGCCTCGGCCCTTGACTGGAGACGCCCCCAAAGGTCCACTTCGTAAGTGGCGGTAAACCCGAGCTGAACCCGGTCCGTATCACCGGTGTCCGAGCGGGTTATTTCGCCTTCCGCTGAGGCATCAAGGGACGGGAACAGCGGAGCGGATTCCCTTTTTGCCACGGCCCGGGCCTCCCGAAGACGCTGCCACGTGGTTTTTAGGTCAAGATTCTCCGTTAAGGCTTTCTGGACTTCTCTGTTCAGTTTGCTGCTGTCGAACGTCTTCCACCATCGATCCGGGGTGGATTTGGCCCCGGAGGCCGAAAAGGACTCCGGGGTTTCTACCGGTGGGGAGTTTTCAGGGGCTGTGGAGTGACAGCCGATCAAAAGGGGGAACCCAAACAGGAGGATAACGGGAAGGAAACGTTCGATGCCGGGGAAGAGGCCCGGAATAATCAAGGTTTTCCGAAACGTCTCGCCATCCCCGGAGGAGTAATTCCGGCATGTTTGTTCATTATTAACGCTCATGAGTTTGGTTGATCGGCAGGGTCGTGCTGGTTCTGTATGGCGCGAAGCCCGGCAAGGGAAAACTGATAGACGTGTTCTGCGTATTCGTCCACGTCCTCAATGTCGGGAAAAATAGATTCCTCCTCCTCATCCGGGAAGATGTCTTTTTTCTTCTGCAGGTGCATCAGGTGAAGGCACTGGCTGACGATGCTCCGCTCACAGTATTCAATGTGACGCTCGGGCACATTCGGGCCCATCATTTCGCGGAGCAGGTGAATGGTTCCATCCACAAGGGGCTGAATGCATTCCCGCATCACTTCTTTGCTCAGCGGCGTGGGATTTGCCATTTCTTTGTGTGCAAACAGGAATTCCTGGCTCTCACGATCGGCGATGCGGCGGATGAGGGAACGGATACGTCCCCGGAGCCGCTCCCGGGCCGGAGCATCTTCGGGAACCCCTCCGTTAGGGGGATGTTTTTCGAGTGATTCCTCGAACGCATGCCGCCACGCTTCCGAATACAATTCTTTCTTGCTGCCGAAGTGATAGTTTACCGAAGCAATGTTGACCCCGGCATGATCACAGATCTCTTTGATGGTGGTCTTGTGGTAACCTTTTTCGGCAAACACATCCCGTGCGCTGTTCAGCAGAAGATCCACCGTATCCAGGTCCGAATCAGTTTCTCCCACGAAGCGACCCCTTCTTAAATAACAATTTAAAATAAAAGAAACAAATGGCCATTTGAATTTTTGTTGTGGTCGGACATTATAAGGTGGCATGTTCCTGATTCAAAGGGGACGGTCGTCGATGAGGGAGATTGCTCTGACATCGTTTTTGGGTCGTTAGTGTAGGGAGGAGTCCATGAGACGTTTTATTGTTTTTGTGGCCCTGCTGCGTTTTCTTTTCGTTTATCCGGTGTTTTGTTTGCTTACGGAAACGGAGATCACCCCGACCGAAATGGCGACGATTATCACGGTCATGGATCCAGCAATTCCGGGCCTGACCGGTCCAATGTGAAGGTGATCTGGTAGAGGCCTTCCGGAGACCTACATTCCCTGGTTCGTGTGCTACGGCAAACTCCCTGTGTGTGAACGGTCATACTGCGGCTTTCCCCGGGCTCGCGTTTTTTTCATTCTTGGGTAATGGCGAGCAGGGGGCCATATTTTGGGGTGGTTCAGGGCAATGGCAGAATATTTTTGAACCGGTAACATGATTCGTCTGACCGGGAAAGGCCGGAGGGAAAAAACCTTGTAACTGTTCGGGACATCCGCTGAAATATGAAACGTCATGTCCGAAACACGCCCCACATCTCCGCCAACCAGCCCTTCGGAGGCACGGGAGTGGATTTCGCGGCTGGATCAGAGCGACGAATCCGAACGTCGAAAACTCCTGTCGAAGATTGGCGACGGGAGGTCCGGTACAGGTCCACCGGGAAAGGACAGTTCTGAAACGGACGCAAAACAGCTCTGGTTCCGTCTTCTTTCTTACTGTTTCTCTCCGGACGGTCCGGAGAGGCCCAACCTGGAAAAGATGGAGGCCATGTGTGGGGAGCAGGGATATACCCGCATTGAACTTGATGATCTTCTTGTGCCGTTTGCGTCAAGCAGACACGTGCAGAAACGGTGGGGAGCGTGGACGGAACTTGAGGATCGGGAAGAGATTCGCCGCCGTCTGCAGCTTCTTTCCCGGGTACCGGAGCTGGATTCCTCCCTGACGTCCTTCCTTCTGTTTTATTTTCAGTCGTCCAATCCGTTCCTGTATCGAGAAGCGGCCATTGCGATGGGTCATCACCTGGCCGATCACGACGAATTACGGGATCGTTTTCTGTCGTACGTACGGGACCGGGATATTTCGCCTGCCGAGCCGGTTGTTCTGAATGGCACAAGAACGAAACGTCGCGTTGCGCTTGTTGTTTGTTCGGCCCTGGCCCGTGGGACGGCCGAGGACCTGTTTGAACTACAGGAAGACGCGAAACGGACCCCCGTGGTGGCGGCGGGAGAAGGGGCGGAGGATACCGGGGCTGAAGAGACGGTTCTGCTTCCCGAAACGACTCAGGATCTATCGGTTTTCATCACGTGTTACGACACCCTCTACCGGTCGGAGAAGTGCCGGGAGCAAATACGGGATCGGGTGGAGTACATTCTTCGGGGGGTGGCGAAACGGGATGGGGTCCGCATGAATCGAAGTGTTGTGCGATCCTGGGGACAGCTCTTTGCCCGGTCTGTTCGGAACGGTTTAA
>CAZOLI010000033.1:0-11133 GCA_964580675.1 uncultured Planctomycetia bacterium | reverse complement strand
CCCTGGCCGACCAGAATGCATGGCGGCGAAGAAGTGTTTCCCGGCGAGCTCTTCACGCGTTTTTCCTCTTTTCGTTTTCCCGTGAATTTCCGTATCCGACACGTGAACTGGAAGCTCTTTTTTCGGAACACGGTCTTTCGGCCAGGGTACTTCAACGCCGTGAGGAGGATTCTTCCCTTTCGGGGGCCGCCATTCTTGTCCTGTTGCTACTCCTGCAGCGGGAAGGGGGGGACTCCAGACATTTTCTGGATGAACGGACCCTTCACCAGGTCGAAGATGAGGAGGTTCTTCTGGCAATGATACCGACCCGGGAAGAGGGGCCCATCCTGTCCTCCCTCGCGGATGCGTTCGAACACCAGATCAAACTGAATCTCATGCGGGAGCCGGATTATGACCCGGCGTTGTTTTTGTATCGTTCCATGATCCGTAATCCGTCTCCACGGTTCTTCGAGAAGTTGAAGGACCTGTCCGTGGGCCGGGTTTACCGCCGGTCGAACGGAGAGACGTATCCGATGGAAGCGCTTCTCGATCAGGTGGCGTCCGGTATTCGTACGGTGCATTCTCAGAAGCGAAGGGATGAGAAACGAAACGGGAATCAGGAAGAGTTTCATCGTCCGGATTCTTCACACCGGGCGTGGCTGGAGAATCAGAATTCCCGAATTCTGAAAAAAGCCGGAAACGTGCAGCATCGCATTCAGGAATTGCATAATGAGCTGGAACATCCCGGGCGGTTCCTGGATCATTTTACCACCTTTATCGCAGGAGCCACACTCGGTCGGGAGACCCCGCCGGGAATGCTCCTCCAGTATTTCGATTTGATTCAGGAGGGCAATGAGCAACTCCTCCGGTCCGGATATCCGGCGTGGGGAACGGTGTCCAGCGACGAACTCCACGAGAAGGTGGAAGAAATTTTAAGTCGTTTCAAAACCTATCAGGAACAGCTTGTGCCAACCACCCCGGATGAGGTTGAAAATGTGGAAGAAGTTGTGACCGGCCTGAAACGGGATCTGGCCCAGCTCGAGCAATTTGTTTTTCCCACCCTTCCCTACCCGGAACAGGTTTACATGGAGGAGTTAACAGAGGCGTTCCGGGCCCGTCTTCGGGAGTGGATACGTTCCTTTGAGCGGTTACAGCAGGTCTGGACAGAACTTTCCGAGGACGGCCTAAGTCGGGAAAAATTGCGAAAACTGGTCGAGGTAACGGCAAACGAATGGGCCTCACCGGTTCGTGAAACGTTTTTTCGGATGCAGTGGCACCGGTTGCAGGACATTGCGTCCGAACCGGGAGAGACCACGATGGAGAAAGGGAAAAACCGGTCCGATGACCCGTTTCACGGTTATGCTGATTCCTGGAAAAACCGAGAAGTATTGCTGAATTGGGGCGTTGAAGTGGTTCAGGAGGAAGTGCCCGGGGAACAGGAGAAACAGGCCCTTTCCGATGAATTTCGAGCCACCTGGAAAACGCTGACCGAAGAGGGAATGGAGCACGGCGAGGAACGACGGGTACAGCGAATGCTTACGGCGGACCGGTACCGATTCCTGCGACGTCATCCCGAGTCTCATGAACTTCTTGAGAAGGCGAAGGACTGGTGTTTTGATCGATACATGATTGCCGTGGCCCACCAGGTTCGAGGGGACTGGAGGGACATCGAAGGGTCTTCCGCTCCATCAAAACCCGAGCATCTCGTCACATTTCTTTCGTACTTTTCCCCGGTCTGGATTGCGTTGCTGGTGGGCGCATTTTTTATGCTGGATTTCGGGAATGCCTGGACGGAAATGGCGCGGTCGGGGGACTGGGGAGGCATAACCATTACATTTGTTATTGGCGTTCTGGCCACGTACGGATACCTCTTCAACGACCTGCGAACAAAAGTAAAACCATCACCGGGGGACTCGGCCGTTCGGTTCTGGGCCTATCGTTCGTTGCGTGTGGCCGGTTTTTTGGTTGTCTGTTTAATGTACACCGTGGTGGTCGTGGTTCTGTTCTGGTATCTTCTGTCGGGGACGGAGGAGGTCGTCCATGGACCGAATGCGATGGGGCATATTATCGTATGGTCGGGATTTGCTCTTTTTGTCGGGGTGTTTTTTGGACTCCTTGCTCAATCATAATATACCGGGGTCCTTCTTCCGAACGCGTCGGAATGGTGGAGACGTGCTTCTCGGCGCGTGTTGATCATTGAATCTCAGTACGATTTGGTTTCAGGTGGTATGTTGTATCCGGTTTGCCTGTCAGGAATCTAATCATACGATGACCGGATAAACTTGTGAACGGAGAATACCCATGACAATTTCCGATCGATGTGTACTGTCTGTTCATCAATACGTAATGGTTTCATTGATGACGTTGTTGTTTCTCGTGGCCGGGCGTCGTTTGCCGGTCATCGGGCAGGAGGAAACCGGAACCGAACTGCGGTACAGACTGTCGGAGGGGCAAACCTTTCAGGAAACCATAAAACGTAACCTGAAACTGGAGGGAAAGGTTCCCGTGCCGATGGAGAACGATGACCGTGAAGTCCGGATTAATGTAGATTTGAACAATTCGATAAAAACCAGGACCGGCGTTACCGGGAACGGATCGGAGGGAAACACGAAATTGAAGGTAAAAATATATCAGTTCTCCATCGATTTTCAGTCCAATATTGGCACCATCCGGTACAGTTCCAGTAAGGATACCGGAAAATACAGAACGGTGTTTCGGCCCGTTGTGGACAGTCCGTTTTACGTAACGATCACGCCGGGAGGAGAGGTGAAGAACATTACCAATCTCAAGAAACACCTTGAAAAATCCCGGGATGCCGTGGACGAACTTCCCGTTTCGGATCCACTTAATGATCAGATGCTGAAAACGCTGTTAAAATCCATGATGTCGAAGGAATATTTTCGGACGCTGGTGAAGAAAGGGTGGCCCACGCTGCCGGAGAACGTGAAGAAGGGGCGGGAATGGAAGGAACGAAGAACCGTTCTTCGGTTCCCGGCCGGGATCGCCGTTCAGACCCGGCGGGATTACCGGTACGGAGGAACCCGGACTATCAAGGAACGCGAAGTTCACGTCATAGAGAGCAGGGGGTGGGCGACCGTTGGCGGTCGACCCGCGACGGACGAAGACGCCAAAAACCAGGGTCGGGTGCTGCTGCATCCGGACGGTCAAATCCCGTTTCGCAACAAAACGAAACTCCACATCAATCACTCCGATGGAAAGGCCACCGGATCACTGACCGAAACATTTACCCGAAACTGGGACGCCAAATAATGTCTTCACCAAAGCAATGACCGATAAGGAACACTATAATTATCCGCATTTTCCGGATCATTATTCGCCGGAACCGTTCGAGTCCTTCAAAAACCTTCTTCATGTGGGGGATGAAGCACCGGACGGGCCAGTAGTGCGGTTGCAGGATCAGGAACAAGTCGCCTTTTCGAACTGGTGGTCGGACAAACCGCTTGTGGTTGAGTTTGGCTCCGTGACCTGACCTTACTGCGGGCTGGCGGCGCCGGCCCTCGACGAGCTGGCCGAGTCGTACTCGGCGCATTTTTCCTTTGTCTTCCTGTACGTTCGGGAGGCACATCCGGGAGAGAAGATTCCCCATCACACGTCACTGGAACAGAAACTGGCACACGCGAGGGCGTTTCAGGAAAAACATCAACTCCAGCGTCCGGTTCTGGTGGACCAGCTGGACGGGACCCTCCACAGGGCCTACGGAACGTTGCCAAACATGACGTACATCATCAATCCGGACGGACGGATCAGCTACCGCGCGAACTGGACCGACCCGGACAGCCTCCGATCCGTAATGGACTATTTTCTTGAAAAAGAGGAGGCGGCGGAGAAACAGCCAAGGCAGGCACCCTTCTATATGGAAGTGCAGGGACAGCGGGGCATCGACCGGGAAGCGTTTCTGGCGGGTCTCCTGGAGAATGGAGGGGAAAGAGCTCTGGAGGAGTTTATTGAAGCCATGGCGGAGAACAGGGGGGAACGCATGGCGGAGAAATTGCGGAGCATGGCGGAACGAATCGAAGAACAAAACGAGGACGTTACGGAATAAATCACCCCCTCCATCACGTTTAAAAAAAGCGGAAGTTGCTCTCCACGAATCGGAGTGTGGATGTATGCGGGAGAGCATTGTATTTCAGGTTCTGATCCATTTATTTCGAGGGATCAATCGGGTTTAGATGTCATTTGGATCCATTCTTCGATGAGGATGTTATGAAAAATGTAAATGTTACGAACGTTTCGAAGGCGGTCCTTGTTGGTGCGCTGGCGAGTTTGATTATGTTTGTGCTGATGAAATTGGGCATCGACGTTATGGGGACGGCTCCGTTTAAGATACCGCCCTCCGCTGCATTCCTTGAAAAAATGGGCCTGAACAAAGGGCCTCTTCCGCTTGTGGTTCATTTCGGGTACGGGGCCACGTGGTCGGTTGTTTTTCTTGTGCTCTTTCGGGACGGCATGAGCATCGGGAAAGCCATCGGTTTGGCGATGGGGCTCTGGCTGTTTATGATGATTGTGTACAGTCCCGTCATCGGTTGGGGCTTTTTTGGTTTTGGTGGTGCGGAGTACCCGGAGAGTTCGAAGCTGTACCTGGAGCCGGGCCCGAAATACCTTGTTGTGACGCTTGTCCTTCACCTGATTTATGGAGGGGTCATTGGCTGGCTCAATCCGCTCTGGATTAACGAGGAGACCAGTTCATAGGCCGTCACCGGGTGAATTGAGCCCCCGCTTCTCAGGAATTCATTAATGAGTACGCCTCTGTGTGAACGAGTTCTTCCGCTGGTGTTTTTATGCACCCTCCTGCTGGTCTTTCTGTTTCCCGCCTGTACCGCGAAAAACGGAAATGGACCCGACGGTGAGAACCGGTCCGAAACCCGGGAGGAAAAAGGTTCAGGAGATCAGACCGAAAAACCGGACCAGGAAAAGGAGCCTACGAAGGAAACGGACCGGAATCGTCTGGCCGATGCCACAAGTCCCTACCTGAAAATGCACGCGGACAATCCGGTGGACTGGCATCCCTGGGGGGAGGAAGCATTTCAAAAGGCAAAGGAGAAGGATCGTCCCATCTTTCTGTCCATCGGATATTACACGTGCCACTGGTGTCACGTGATGGAACGGAAGGTATTCATGAACGAGGACATTGCCCGGCACCTCAACGAATCGTTCATCAGCGTAAAGGTCGACCGTGAGCAAAGACCGGCGGTGGACCACACGTACATGACCGCGGCGCACCGGATGGGGCGTCGCGGGGGATGGCCGTTAAGTGTGTTTATGACTCCCGACAAAAAGCCGTTTTTCATTGGCACCTATATTCCGCCCGAAAAATTCAAGACATTGGTTCAGCGGCTTTCGAAACTCTGGAATAATTCGAACCAGAGAAAAAAACTTATTCAAAATGCGGAACGGGTGGAGAAGGCCCTTCAATCATCGGCCGGTGCATCGGAAAGAGAGTTTGGCAAAGACATACTACATCGGACTTTCAAGGGGTTGAAACAGCAATTTGACGACGAAAACGCCGGCTTCGGCACGGGACAGAAGTTCCCTTCCCCCCATAAACTCCTGTTTCTTCTTCGTTACGGAGACCGAACGGGAAAAGAAAAGGCGTGGAACATGGTGACACGTACGCTGGACGCCATGCGACGGGGTGGCATGTATGACCATATCGGGTTCGGGTTTCACCGGTACGCCACGGATCCGACGTGGCAACTTCCCCACTTTGAGAAAATGCTGTATGATCAGGCACTTTTGACCTGCGCCTACACGGAAGCATATCAGGCGACGGAAAAAAACCGATTCAAACGGACTGCGGAAGAAACAATCAAATTCGTTCAGCGAGACCTGGGATCGGATACCGGTGCATTTTATTCCGCGCTTGCGTCCGGCAGCGGGGGGGAGGAAGGCGGAGAATACATCTGGTCCACCAAACGGGTTCGGGAGGTGCTGAACGAAGAGCTTGCCTCTCTTGTGATTGATGTGTTTCAGATGAAGGACGAAGGCAATTACCAGAAGGAATCCACCGGGAAAAAGACGGGAAAAAATGTGCTCCGGCGCAGCAAGTCCATTCCCGAGCTGGCGGAGGAGCGAGGAATGGACCCCTCGACGTTACGGTCCAAACTGGAGGCCGCGAGAACGAAAATGCACCGGGATCGGGAGAGCCGTCCCCAGGTGGGCACGGACACAAAAATCCTGACGGATTGGAATGGGTTGATGATCGCGGCTCTCTCCCGGGCGGGTCGGATTCTCGATGAACAATCGTACATCGAGAGGGCGCGGAGGACGGCCAACTTTATTCTTTCCACTCTCCGGGGGAAGGACGGTCGACTGAGACACCGTTACCGGAACGGAAACGTGGGTATTGCCGGCAGGGCGACGGATTACGCGTACCTGACGTGGGGACTGATCGAACTGTATCAAAGCACATTTGAAACAAGATGGCTTCGGACGGCTTTATCTTTGACGGATACCTTTATCAAACATTACTGGGATCAACCGAGTGGTGGTTTTTTCTTTTCGGCGGACTTTGAGGATCACCCCATGGGCCGGCAAAAACAGTTTCGTGATGGGGCGAGACCATCGGCCAACTCCGTGGCCCTCTGGAATTTGCTTCGTCTGGGGCGGATTACCGCCCGTGAGGAACTGGAAAAAAAAGCACGGCGAATTTTCTCGGCGGCTCCCGGGCGATATACCCAGCGACCGTCTTCACTCGCCATGATGATGGTGGGTGTGGACTTTGACGTGGGTCCTGCCTTTGAGGTGGTCATTGCCGGTGATCCACAGGCGGAGGATACCCAAAAAATGCTTCGACACCTCCGGGAGCTCTATGTTCCTCGGAAGGTGGTCCTGCTCCGCCCGAAGGGGGATCGACCCGACATATCGGAGATTGCCTCTTATACCGGTCCTCAGAAGCCAAAGGACGGCAGGGCCACGGCATACGTCTGTCAGAACTATGCGTGTGAGCTTCCCACAACTTCTGTGGAAAAAATGAAGAAGCTTCTCGAACGGACGTCGGGAAATTCCGGGACCTCGGATAAGTAGACCTCACCTGAACATGTTATGACCCTCAGCATCCCGTCGTTCGGCCAGATCGGTGTTTCCTTTCCTCAAAGAGGCCTTGATGAATTGAAAAATTCGGGGAAGGGGTTCTTTCGGCGCGCTTTTTGACGGGGAGGAGTTGAATGGGAGGAGAAGATCCGGGTGGGGAAGTGAGCAAATACGGGGATACCGGTATTCTGTATGTCGTTGAAGGATTCAAACCGGCGGGGAGATCCGATACAGTAAAGGGAAACTTTCAGACAGTATATATTTATCTTCCACGGACCAACCCATGGATCTTCAGTTTTCCGAGGATGAACTCAACGACAAAAAAGAACAAATTCTATCCTTTCTTGGCAAACAGATGGAAGCGGCGGGAGCCTCCATTGCGGTACTCGGGTTGTCGGGGGGAATCGACAGCACCCTGACGGCCTATCTGACGGTTGAGGCCCTGGGACCCAACCGGGTGAATGGACTGGTGATGCCGGGGGAGGTCAGTCGGGACCGACACATGAGCGACGCGGAACAGGTGGCGGAGGAACTGGAAATTACGTACGAGGTCATCGAGATCGATACGATTCTTCAATCATTCCTGGAGGCGTATCCGGCGGCCCGGGAGGACCGGGAGGCCGTGGGCAATGCTCGGGCGCGGATTCGGGCGGTCCTGAACTACCTGGTGGCCAATCACCGGGAGGGCCTGGTGATCGGCACCGGAAACCGAACAGAGTTGGTCGTTGGTTATTTCACCAAGTACGGGGATGGGGCTGTGGACTGTCTTCCCATCGGGAACCTCTACAAGCAGCAGGTCCGTCAGATGGCCCGCCACATGGGGATTCCCGAGAAGATTGTGACGAAAACGCCGTCGGCGGAACTCTGGGCGGGCCAGACCGACGAGGAAGAACTGGGCATGGATTACGATACGCTGGACCGGATCATTGTTCGTTGCATTGACGGAGACCACACCATTCAGGAGACGGCCAGGAAACTGAACCTGGAGGAAAAGGTCGTGAAGCGGGTCCGTCAACTTTACGATCAAAGCAAACACAAACGAACCATGCCCCCGGTTCCGGAATAACGGTTGTTATCGATGATTGATCCTTCCAATCTGTTTTTTCGTTGTTTCGAATTTTACCGGAAATTCTGCGTATACCCCCTTTGGGCTCCTGGTTCTTAAAACCGGTTGCCAGGTTCTTTTCCCTTACCAAAAATTACAAACAACTATCGGAATAGATTACAATATGTAATGAGTATCGTCGAAATAACGTGTATTGTGCAATTGTTCCTGAATTAATGAGATGAAAGTTGAAGTTCCCGAGTACGAGGTTGAAGAACAGATTCAGTTGGATCCGTCCGATGTTGTATTTCTGGTGGTGGATATGCAGAAGGATTTTGCCCATCCCGACGGGGCACTTTATAATCCGGACGCGGAAGAGACCATCGGGCCGATGGCCGAACTTCGTGAACGGGCCCGGAACGCCGGCGTTCCCGTCTGGTACACCCAGGACACCCACTACGAGGACGATCCTGAGTTTGAGATCTGGGGGAAACACTGTCGCCGGGGAAGCTGGGGATGGGAGTACGTTGACGACCTTGAGCCCGCTGAGGACGAAATTGTGTTTGAGAAATCTCGCTACGACGGATTTTACGGAACGGAGCTCGATCAGCAGCTGCGTGTGCACGAGAAAAAAGGTCTCGTTATCGCCGGCACGGTGGCCAACATCTGCGTGCACTACACCGCGGCCAGTGCGGGGTTGCGGTACCTGGACGTGATTCTGCCGGTGGACCTTATCAGCGCCCTCAACGAATTTGATTATCACGCCTCCCTCCGCCAGGCCAGCTGGTTGTTCCAGGCACAGCTTGTGGAATCAGGCGATCTGGTATTCCAATAATCCGCCGGCAAAAATAAATGCCCCCCTCTGGAAATGGGGGGGCATTGAAGGGGAAATGTGGGAAACTGGGTACAGTCCCTTGTTCTTTATATAACGAACAGGCCGGAGGTGTTATTTCGTTCGGAGATCAGGGAAGGGTTTCTTTCCACGGACCGGGTGCTGTGTCTTCCGAGCCGGATCCCCATCCAGAACGCATATCATAATTCCTTCATTTTTCCGGTATCCCCAAGATCCGGGGACATCTTCAGAACAAGAAGTTGACACCATCCCCTTCGGGAACGCATTTGACAGCGTCCTGAATATTATATACAATAATTTCAGAAATAACAGAAATATGTGACATTGTGTGGTTTCGGAGGTCATCATGGAGCTTGCATCGTTCCAGGAACAATTTATTCTGCACTGGGGAGAAATGGGCACCCAGTGGGGCGTAAACCGGTCCGTTGCCCAGATACATGCCCTGTTGTACATCGCGCCGAAACCGCTGGACGCACAGGAAATCGCCGACACGCTGGACGTGGCGCGGTCCAACGTGAGCAACAGCCTCAACGAACTGGAAAGCTGGGGCCTGCTGAAGGTCAAGCAAAAAATGGGGGACCGAAAAGATTATTTTACCACCCACGAGGACGTGTGGGAGATGTTTCGGATCATCGCCGACGAACGGAAACGACGTGAACTGGATCCCACGCTGGACGTCCTGCGGGAATGCGTGGAACAGGTCGAAGGGGGACAGGAGAGCAGTGAATACGGTCGGGAACGACTTGAAGAACTGCTGCAATTCATGGAACAGGGATCCAAAATTTGTGATCAACTGCAGGACATGGACAACGACACCCTCAAAACGCTCATGAACAGCTGGGAGAGCATGAAATCCATGCTGCCGATATGAGGCCGCTTTGGTAGACAATATATTTGCCCGATTACCCGAACCCATAAAATCCCCGGGAACGCCAATGCCGGAGTAGATTCGACCGCTTGACGTATCGCACGTCGGATTACCGGGCGTTGTGAACCGGTCCCACGGGAGATGATTTCTCGCCCGGTGGATTGTAAAATAACTGGTGATGTGTTTTTGACGTGGTTTCCGGGAACATATTGGTTTGCCAGGCGTTCCGTTATGAACCTCCTTACGTCTCGGTTCGGTGTGCTGGTGATTGTTCTTCTGCTTGTCGGGACGGGAGTAACCATCTATATGGAACCGTTTTCGTCCGCCTCTTATGCCCAGTCCGGGGCGTTTGAAGTACCGTCGGAAGAGGAACGAAAGAAGGCGATCGGGGATACCTCCGAGTTGTCGGAACCCCTTCAGCGTGTGTTTGCCCCCGATGAACTTTTTGAACCGGTGCCGGAGCCGGATCCCGGCGACTGGCTCGCCGAACACCACGAACCGGGTCAGACCTTTGGACAATACAAAAACAGCAACCCCAACACGCCGGATGAAAACCGGAACGTCATTTACCTTCAGCCCATAGGAGAATTTCCCGAAAAGAAAAGTCCCTCCCTCAAAAAACTCAAGACGTGTACGTCCCTGTTCTTTACCCTGAACGTAAAACTCCTGGATCCGCTGAAACAGAAAAACCTTTCCGTCACGTCCCGAAAAAACCCGAGGGGCGGACACAAACAATTGCTCGCCCCCGATTTGCTGAACGAGCTGAAGCAACGGCTCCCGGACGATGCCTTCTGTATGCTGGGGATTACCATGGTGGACCTGTATCCCGAGCCCTCGTGGAATTTCGTCTTCGGCCAGGCGTCACTCCGGGAGCGGGTCGGGGTGTTCAGTTTCGCCCGGTACGATCCCGCCTTCCGGGGCAAGGAACGCACGGCGAAAACTCAAAAACTACTGCTCAAAAGAAGCTGCAAGATCCTGACCCACGAAACCGGCCACATGTTTGGCATCGAGCACTGTATTTATTACCGGTGTCAGATGAACGGTTCCAATCACCTGCAGGAAAGCGATTCGAGGCCGATTCGGTACTGTCCGGTCTGTCTGCGGAAACTTCAGCATAATCTGGACTTTGATCCGGTCAAGCGGTACCGGAACCTCCGTGAGTTCTACAAAAAACAGGGGTTTGACGAAGCGGGCTGGATTAAGAAGCGCCTGAAGTTCATCAAGAAGGAGTAGGACGTTTTTCCAGAGCTACCCATTCCTCTCCGGCTTCCCTTTACTCATAAATCTCATGTCTGCAAATTTACATATTCCTTCCGGAACGTTACCCAAAGCGCACTC
>CAZOLI010000032.1:0-28176 GCA_964580675.1 uncultured Planctomycetia bacterium | reverse complement strand
AAGGCGTCCTGCATTCGAAAAAAAGAAACCGAGGGAAATGAATGGAATAGCTAGAAGGATACTTACGTCCCGGATAAGAACAGAACCGTCGAGTTGGCTGGAAGGAAACTCTGTCCTCAACGTAAGAGCCGTGACCGGATGTGGTGCGACGGACGTAAAGAGCTGAGGTACCCCGGTTCGCACTCCGGCCGCCCTTACCGATCCCGCTTCGAAATTCGAATGGTTCGTTTCTTCTCGCCCTCAATGGAAATGGACACGGTGTGTGAGAGACAGGAATAAATTTCGGGCGCGAGGTGAGAAAACCATTCAATCGCTCCGATGCCGGTTCGGAACTGCTCCTCCCAGCCCAGGTTTCGTAGTTCGGACGACTCCTCCAGGCGGTACGCATCACAATGAATCAGCCGTTTCTCCCCGCTGTAGATATTCTGCAGGGTATAGGTGGGACTGGTCACCTTTTCCCGGGCATTTGATATGTCAAGTCCCTCCGCCATGCCTTTTACAAAAACGGTCTTCCCCGCCCCCAATGGTCCTTCCAGTCCCACGACATCCCCGTGCTCCAGGTCCTCGACAAACGACTTACCCGCCTCAAACGTTTCCTCCGGGGAGTTTGTGACCGTTTTTTCCTCCTGGCGTTCGACCATTTTCCGTGTCCATAACAAGTGTGTTCTCAAAGAACATCACACCGACAGCACTCGCTCATCCCCGTTTCAACGTACGACCATCACTCGACAACAACGTATCATAACGGGGAAATTTACCGTTTTCCAATGTCCCAATTTATGAAGTGGAAATCGGCGGAAGGCCCGGACACGGCTCGTTTGGGAGGAACATCTACGGTATCTCGCGACGAAAAACATGCGAATACAGGGACGCATTCACCACTGGTAAAGAGGGAACTCTCCCGGGCGGGGCGAAGGGATCACAATCCTTCCTTGAACAGAATGTTGTTAAAACGCCGGTACGGACATTATTCATCGGCCTCAACCGCATGAGACCGAATACCGAGTCGGGGAACTCGTTCGGTCGGAAATCCGATCGGGCTCGTTTTTGTTCTCCAGCTTCGACCGGATGGGGCAGGAGCGGCAGCCATGACGGCCATACCGGCAGAAATCCGAATACAGTTCATGCATCCCCTGTTCGAAGTACGTGGTCAGTGGCACAGCGTTTTCGGAGGTGCCGAATAACGCCTCCTGAACCCGCTGAACCCGGTGATCTCCCAGCGGAAGTTCACATTGCCGGGCGGTCCTCTTCAGGACGCGCAACAACCGATCCCGATCTTCCCGTTTATAAACCGCCAATAAGAACGGAAACACAGCGTTCACCCATAGAACACCCGCCCGGTGGAACCCCGCCAGGCGAGCGGATTGGGTGTGGGCCTGTTTCGGCGTGGTTCGAACGTTCCAGATGGAGGCCGAATGTTCCGGCCGTGTCACGAGGGGGTCGAGGAGTTGTTCCGCATCCGGCACATCGCCGGACGCCGTCCGGGAAAATTCCTCAAGCAGGGCGGAAAAACGCGATACCGGATGAAGGGGATCCGGTGAGCAAAACCACCGTCGGCAGAGGGCCACAAACGCCGCTATCCGACGGTAGGGTGAATTGGCCGGGCGCACCCCGCTGAGGTCCCAATTCATGCGCTTAGAAGCCGGAATCTGATATTTGTCCAGCAGCAACCGGCGCTTTTCAAGGTAGAGTCTCCACTGTGGATCCGTTTTTGAAAACAGCTGTTTTTGCTCTCGCTCAAGAAGACCGGCGATGGACAGCAGGACCAGTTCCCCCGACTGCTGTCGGCGTTCCGGAGGTTCCTCCGAGAGCACGTTATAAAGCGTGTTCAGAATCTCCGGACGACCGAGTGCTTTCATGGGATCCCGGTTCCGGTACAGTCCGAGCGCTTCCAGGACGACCGACCCGAAAATAATTCGTCGTCCCGTCCCCTCGTTAAGCCGGTCCGGAACCTGATCCGCGCGGCGGACCATTCGTTCCGTCCCCAGCTTCTCGAGGCCGGAGAGAATCGACCGCAGGTCATCGGCATCACCATTTACCAGCCGGCCCGCCGGACAGCGTGTCCCGTCTCCCGTGGCAGAGCTTCCGTCCGGATCATCCTGTTCGTTCGGACGGGAACGGGATTCCTGCTCGGTCAAGACAAGTGTCCGTTCGCAGGGCGGATCCGAATTCGGATCGCGCGAGGAACCACACAGGTGAAGCAGGAGGTTTTCGTACGCGGAATGATCCTGATGTCCATGACGGTACCAGTCGGATTCGTCCAGGTGAATTTCGACGTCCCCTGTCCAGATCTCCCCATCAATCATCAACACACAACCGGTAAAATCGGGACCGGTGCCGACACAACGCTTGCCCGGCGACACAATTTCGACGTACTGGCCCTCCCGGGTATAAAGCGACCGGCAGGTCGGCAAACCGTCCTCCCAGCGTTTGTACAAATCCCGTTCCTTCATATCGACGAATTCAGGATCCCAGACCCCAACAATGTACGAAAAGAAACCAGACGATGACACCACGCTAATTCACCTAACATTATACGAAAATTTCATGTGCCGTCAAGATTACGGTTGGTGAGGGCCTCCCGCTCTTGAATACGTAGAGATATCAAAACAATACCCTGATCCTGAATAGAAGTAACAGAACAGGGTATAAACCCTGATTAAAACTGTGCTGGTTAATCCTATTTAAAGGTCCCTTCGACAAGATAAATCTTTTCCCCGTCCCGGGTGAAGAAGCGGAATGTCGTTTTGTCGATGAAGGTAAATTTGCCCGGTCTCTCTCTATTCATATTAATATACGGTCGAACGAAATAAGACCTTCCATGTCCTATCAGATCCCTCATGGTAAGACACTGGTCTCCATCCACCAATAATTTCCATCTGTGGTTTCTTTGCTTCCCGATACATACCCAGTGGTTACCGGACGGATCAAACACCGGGAAATATCGGGGAATTGCAACAAACTTGCCATACTTCTTGTTGTTAATAACCGCTTTTAAGTGCCTATTTTTCCCTGCTTTTTTATGGTAAATATATGCAATCCGTTTGGCACCAGGGCTCAAATTCCGGAGTCTGTACATATCTGGATCCTTTTTTATATCAAGAGTAATGCCATTAATGGTTACAAAGGCTTGTCTGTCGCCATCAATTTTGTTTGCAATATATTTCCCATTACGAGTGAACACACCATGGGTTCGTATTCGAAAACGGGTAACAGTGTTGCCATTTGCTACCGGACCCCGATCCGTTAAGAAGTAATAAAAATGCTCTTCTGGACCGAAGTAAACAACCCCGGGCAAAAAATTTATTGATTTAAGATGTTTCTGTTCTGCCACATCTTTCTCTTGAATTGTAATCTGAACAGGTGCTTTCTTTTTTCCATTAACCACGGGAAACCATTTGTTTTTTTCGTTCTCCTTTCCCAGGTAACAGACGTACTTGCCCGTTGGAGATATAAATGGTCCTCTTATTTCATCGAATTCGTCACCTTTTTCTCCTCCGGAGACGACGAACTCCGTTCCGTTCCTGGCAGCATGAAAATACACCTCGCTTGTTTTCGGGCGTATGGAGATGTTCGAAATCTTGTCGTAATAATTTTTCTTTTCCCCATTTTTAATCAGACACAGGCCCTTATCGTCCCGTGCCGCATACGCGTACGTTCCGGTTTTTCCGTTTACGGCTACTCGGTTCTTCAGCACATCCTTATACGGGCCCTCAACGTGGTTTTTTATTGCCACAAAAACCTTCTTGTTCCGTTTCACCACCGCCGCGTATAAACTGCCTCTTCGGGATATGGTGGGTTTATAAATACCGCTAAACGGACCGGTTTCCTGGTCCTCTTTTACAAGAAACCACTTTCTGTTTTCTTTTCTTGCCCGGTAAACGAAATGTTGTCCGTCCCGGGAAATCACGGGATCACCGGCGATGAACGTTTCGTATCCTTTACCTATTTTTTCGCCGTCCACAACAAGATATTTTTTGTCGTTTTCTCTTGCGGTGTAGTAAAGATGTGTCCCCGCTGGCGCAAATTGAGGTTCGTAGATTTGTTCAAATCGTTTTTTCTCGTTCCCGTTGACAACCAATCGATCCCCCTCCCCGGTAGAGCGGAAGAAGGCCACTTTCCCCGCGTGGACATTCAGGAGTAGTTGCTCCTTTGATATATTTTTATCAACGGTGCAGAGGAGCTCTTTTTTTACGTTGCATGATTCCTGTGCCGAAATGGACACCGGAATCAAAAGAACCAACATAATCGAAAGTTTGGATGTAAAGGTGAAGTTCATTTTTTAATATTTCAAAATAAGAACAGATAACCGAAAAGTTAACATCATCCGAACACGGATGTATTCCCGTGACTCCGGATGAGAGGATTTTCCAATGGACATCAACAAAAATCCACGCTTAGTTTATTGGATAGGGAAATCATCTATCAACCATTGCATCTGTTTACATGGTGATTTTCTTGTGGTGGTTTAGCGAATTTAACCGTGGTTGAACCGGGATCAGAAAAGTTGAAAATGCCGGTTGTGTTTGTTAGGATTCATAGCGATAAAAATTATGAACGCCGCTGAACGCACGCTCGGCATACAGCGGTTTGTTCGAAAATCCGGTTTCACTTCTGAATATTCCGTTCGAACGTCCGGAACAACATGAACGGCTATCCGCATCCCTCGATCCGAAGAACTTCAGCAACCACCACCACCTAATTTTCCCAAATCCGGTATGCAGAAAACGGAAGACGTACTCGACACGACGGAGTTCGGTCAAACGGAACGGACCGACCTCTGGTGGGTGTATCCGCTGGTGACGGCCGTTGGATTAATTGTCTTTATTGTGTATTCGACCCTCCGATCGTTTCACCCGATCGGGATCTTCGGCAACGGGCCCACACATCACGGTCCACTGCTTTCACCGTTTTTCGCCCCCACGCTGTTCGGCGAAGGGGCCCATGCGTGGTTTGGTTCCTTTCCGTCCTGGTGGCCCCGGTGGTTCCGTTCCCCCGCGTTCCTTATATTGTGGGCGCCTCTCGGGTTTCGCGTCACCTGCTACTACTATCGAAAAGCATACTACCGGGCGTTCTTCTTCGACCCGTCCGCCTGTTCGGTCGGCGAAGGCCACGAGGATTACAGGGGCGAGAAGAACATGCTCGTGTTTCAAAACCTTCACCGATACTTCCTTTATATAGGATTGCTTTTCCTGGTCGTTCTCTGGTACGACGCGTTTAAAGCCTGTTTTGGCTGGGAAGACGGTTTTAAGATCACGGTCGGTTCCCTGGTTCTCACGGCGAACGCCTTTTTCCTGTCCGGCTATACGCTTTCCTGTCACAGCCTCCGGTACCTCGTGGGAGGCCGGCTCCGCTGTTTCTCCTGTCCGGGAAAAGGCAAAGAATCCATGAAAACCGGGCGCTACGGCCTATGGAAAGCCGTTACACAACTCAACCTGAACCATCCGGTCTGGGCTTGGATCAGTCTTTACATGGTGGCCTTTGCCGATTTTTACGTCTACATGGTGGCAACCGGAAACTGGATGGACGTAACCCTCATTTCCTGATCGATCTCCTGACATGGATTACGAAACGAACAAACACGACGTACTTGTCATCGGCGCCGGCGGTGCCGGCCTGTCCGCCGCGGTGGAAGCGCAGATGGGCTGGGACGTTGACGTTGGCGTGGTGTCCAAATCACTACTTGGTAAAGCACACACGGTCATGGCCGAGGGAGGCATCGCCGCCGCTCTGGCCAACGTGGACCCGGAGGACAACTGGAAGGACCACTTCCTGGACACCGTAAAAGGAGGTTGGGGCCTGAACAACAAGGAGATGGCCAAAATTCACGCGCAGGAAGCACCCGAACGTGTTCGGGACCTCGAAAAGTGGGGGGCTCTTTTCGACCGAACGGAGAAAGGCGAAATTTCACAGCGGGAATTTGGCGGTCATCGGCATCCCCGGCTGGCTCACGTGGGGGATCGAACCGGACTGGAAATGATCCGCACCCTCCAGGACAAAGCCGTTGCGGAAGGGGTGGATCCGTACATGGAATGTACCATCACCCACCTGCTGAAATCCGATGACGGTCAGATTGCCGGTGCCTTCGGATACTGGAGTGAAGACGGTTCAATGGTTCTTTTTCGTGCCAAGACCATAATTCTCGCCACGGGCGGGATCGGAAAATGCTACAACGTCACGTCCAATTCCTGGGAATACACGGGAGACGGTCACGCGATGGCACTCCGGAGCGGGGCGAACCTAATTGACATGGAATTCGTCCAATTTCACCCCACCGGCATGATCTGGCCCGAAAGCGTCAAAGGAGTCCTGGTCACGGAAGGGGTTCGAGGGGAAGGTGGTGTGCTCAAGAACTCGGAGGGAGAACGGTTTATGTTCGATTACATTCCCGAGGAATACCAGGGCAGTTACGCGGAAACGGAGGAGGAGGCGGATGCCTGGTTTGAGGGAGATGAAGAAAGTCGTCCCCCGCCGGAATTGTTGACCCGGGACGTTGTTGCTCGGGCCATTCTGAACGAGGTGAAGGAAGGCCGGGGCAGTCCCCACGGCGGCGCATTCCTGGACATCGCAAGCCGGCGGAGTGATGAATTTATCCTCCAGAAATTGCCGGCCATGCACCATCAATTTAAGGAACTGGCGGAAGTTAACATCCTTGAGGAACCGATGGAAGTCGCCCCCACCTGTCATTACATGATGGGCGGGGTCCGGGTGGATCCGGAAACCCAGGAATCCTCCGTTCCCGGCCTCTACGCGGCCGGCGAGGTAGCGGGGGGACTCCACGGGGCCAACCGCCTCGGGGGGAATTCCCTCAGTGACCTCCTCGTTTTCGGTAATCGCGCCGGTTTTGCCGCCGGACGCCAGGCGGAGGACATTGATCAATTTCCCGATCTTCAGGACAAGCAGATCGACGAGGCGATTTCGGACCTCGAAAAACCGTTTGAGGTCGACGACGAACAGGGGGAAAACCCATTCCAGCTCCACAGCGAACTGCAAACTGTTATGGAGGAACACGTCGGCATCGTCCGGGACGAAGAACGCCTCGAGGAAGGCATCGAAAAACTACGGGACCTTCAGGAACGAGCCGAGAACCTGAACGCCTCCGGAAGCCGGCTATACAACGCAGGCTGGCGAGAGTGTTTTGACGTAAAAAACATGATTGAGGTCGGCCTCTGCATTGCCAGAGCCGCGAAGGAACGAAAGGAAAGTCGCGGTGCTCACAGCCGGGTCGATTACACCGAGGAACAGGAAAAGTACGCCGGGAAAAATATTGTGCTCCAAAAAGAAAACGGTGAAATAACGTCCGATCTCGAGGATATTCCCGAACCATCGGGTGAACTGAAAGAACTCATTGAGGAGGATCAGAAATGACCGAGACCACCGAGTACACACTTCAGTTGTTTCGTGGTGATGACGAAGAAGGTGAATTGGTGAATTACACCGTTCCGGTTCAGGAGGGGATGGTGGTTCTCGACGCAATCCACTGGCTCCAGGAACACGAGGACCCAACCCTGGCCGTTCGCTGGAACTGCAAGTCCGGCCGCTGCGGCTCCTGCAGCGTCGAAATCAACGGCCACCCGAAACTCGCATGCATGACCCGGATGTCGGACTTCGATCCCGAGGATCCCGTCACGGTCACGCCGATGAAGTCCTTTCCTGTCATCAAGGACCTCGTGACCGACGTTTCCTGGAATTACGAAAAAAACGAGGAAATCCCTCCCTTCGAACCACAGGAAGACGCCGATTACACGTTTTACCAGGAAGACGTCGAACGGGCACGGGAATTTCGAAAGTGCATCGAGTGTTTCCTCTGTCAGGACGTCTGTCACGTCCTCCGTGAACACGAAAAACACGATGAATACGCCGGACCGAGATTCTTCGTACGGGTTGCCGGTCTACATATGCATCCGATGGACAACGCGGATCGGAGTGAATACCTGAAATCCGAAGAGGGTGGGGTGGAGCTGTGTAACATCACAAAATGCTGTACGGAAGTATGCCCCGAAAACATTTCCATCACCCCGAACGCCATCATACCCCTGAAAGAATACGTGGCGGATCAGTATTACGACCCCCTCCGGTGGCTCTGGCGCTCCATAACCGGCGGTTCCTGAGCCCCCGTGACCAGCGTTGACGGCGAGAAGGATTATTTCTGGGCGGTCAGCGACCTTCACCTTCACCCCTCCCGACCGGAACTCCTGGATCATTTCCAATCCTTCCTAAGGGATGCCCGGCAATGTACCAACCGCCTGATGATTCTCGGGGACATGTTTGATTACTGGATCGGTCCGCCCGATTATCATGATCCCGAGTATGGCACGGTTCTCGACATGCTGGAACACGCGGCCGAAGACGGACTGCAGGTCGAATTTATTGGGGGAAACCGTGATTTCCTTGCCGAACGAGACCTCGGTGAGATTTCCGGGATTCAAACACACGGAATTCAGCGATCCTTTTCGATTCGCAACCAGAACTGGCTCGTGCTGCACGGTGATTCCCTCAATCGAACGGATACGGTCTATCACCTGTATCGGCGCATTCGTCGTAACAGAATGCTTCAGGACGCCGTCCGTTCCCTTCCGGGCCCCGTGAAAGACCTGCTCATTGAATCCTTCCGCACTTACTCCGAAGCAACAACGGAGGATCTACCGGCGGAAGAGGAGATTTCCCCATACCTGGTCAAAAGCCTGTTCCGGGCCGGGGTGGATCACCTCGTCTGCGGTCATATTCACTCCCCCCTTCGGGTCCGATATAACCTGGACGGGGTCCTCCGTCACCTCTGGGTGCTCGGTGACTGGTACCGATTTGACAATTGTTACTTTCTCCGTCATCACCCCGATCGGGAAGTCCGTCTTCAGTTCTTTTCCGATACTTTCCGCTGAGGTTTTCTTTCCTCGGCTATTTGTTCCAGTACGATCCCCGAGCAGATGCCGGTTACCAGAGACAACCCGAGGAGATAAGACCAGAGAACCGTGAATATAAACCCGGAAATGCTTCCGTAAATAAGCCGGTACCGATCTATGGTATACACAAGATAGTTTGAAAATACCGATTTCCCTCCCTCCCAGATGCCGGAGGCCAGCACGGCGGCGAAGAACACCACGGAAAGCGAAAGACGCCGACCGGGTAAAAACCGGTAAAGCACAAAAAAGAGCAGAGCGGAGACAAACCAGGCAGAGAGAAACCGGGTCAACCCTCCGAATCGCTCCACGTATGCTTTCACGTTCTCAAACACCGGAAACGCCATGACGGCTTCGAATCCCACGTTGAGCATGATGGAGCCGACAATCAACAAAAGAACGCTGATCAGCACACACAGGGTATCGAGTGCCAGCCGGAGGGAGCCTTTTCGTTCCTCCACGTCAAGAACACTGTCGAAGGCGAAGTTGATGCTTGAAACAAGAGAACGGGCCGTCGCGAACATCGCCCCCATACCAATGATACCGAGAAGCCCCCTGTTTTCCTCAAGAAACGAAAGGGATCGCCGGGATGTGCCGTCCCACATCGGAATAACACGGGAGACGTACGACAGAATCTGCTGCTGCAATTCCCGGTTTGCCGAAAGCACGTATCCGGATACCGCCGCGACAAGAAGAAGAAAGGGAATAAGGGAAAGGAGGGTAAAGAACGATATGGACGCGGCGAGGTGATTTCCCCGGTTCTGACGGAAAACCCTGATGAACCGAATAAGAAAATCAGCGGGAAACCCGAGGTACCGACGAAGGTGTTCGAGAATGATCTTCATTTTTCCTGTCCGGCCCGATCCGTCCCTACCTGTTTCGTGTTTTCCTCCGTCTCCTCCGGTTCCTCGTAATCCTTGATCATGCTGATCAGAAGGAACCCGGCCCCGATCGAGATGGCCGAATCGGCCACGTTAAACACCGGCCAGCGGTACAAAACAACTGGAATCGTTACGTCGATAAAATCCCGGACGAACCCGAATACCAGGCGATCATAAATGTTTCCCGCAGCACCACCGAAGATGAGGGACATGCCGGTGGTAAACGTATACGTGCAACGAGTAACCAGGAAGCCCCCGCGGTACACCGCATGGAGAAACGCCCCAAGGATCAGGGGAACAAACAGGAGGTTTACAATGAGCAGGTAAAATTCAATCCCCTGAAACAATCCCCAGACCGCTCCCCGGTTCTTCACGAGCGTAAAACGGACGTATCCGGAGATCAGCGACACGGAAAACTGATATTTGTCCCGGAGGAAATCAAACACCACGTGTTTCGAGATGAGGTCCGCGGTGAAGACAACGCCGGCGATGGAGAGGAACAGGACGATGTACGAAATTTCGTTTTTCTTCATGGACCGGATTCCCTTCGAACCGCAACGGCGCCGCCACGGGAGAAAAACACGTGGCGAACGTCAAAGATGGCTGTTATTCGGCGGCCTCGACCGGTTCCTGCTCCGCCTCTTCGTCTCCCTTCGGTTCGTCTTCCGATTCCTTCCGGCGTTCGTTGATGATGGTAAGAATGCGGGCGATGTCCTTCTTCAGGTGGGTAAACTGTGAGGGATCCTCGATAACGTCGGTTACCCGCTTGAACTTCAGGTTGGAAAGGGCTTCCCGCTTCTCCCGAAGCAGTTCATGAAGTTCTTCGGTGGGTTCTTCTCGTAACTCTTCCGGGCGCATGGTAGGTTCTCGGCAATTTCAGTTATTCGTGCTTCTTGCGTTCGGCAAGTTTGCAGCGCACGGGCATTTTGTGAGCGGCGCGATTGAATGCCTCCCGGGCCACTTCAATGGGAACACCGCCAATTTCGTAAATAATAATACCTTCTTTCACGTCGGACGCGTAATAGTCCGGTTCCCCTTTGCCTTTGCCCATCCGAGTTTCGGCCGGGGTGGTGGTGTAAGGTTTGTCCGGGAAGATTCGAACCCAGAGGTTTCCTGCCTTTCCCACAATTTTATTAATGGCCATGCGGCCGGCTTCCAGCTCCCGTGCCTTGATGCGTCCTTTCTCGAGTGCCTGCAGGCCGTACTCACCAAACGCCACCGTGTTTCCCCGGCTGGCGACGCCACGGATCTTGCCGCGCTGAACTTTCCGGTGTTTAACCCTTGTCGGCATAAAGCGCATCTTTCTTCTCCTCCTCTGAAAGTATTTCTCCTTTGTTGATCCAGACTTTCACGCCGATGGAACCTTTCTTGATGACCGCCAGGGAAAACCCATAATCAATCTGGGCACGTATTGTGTGGAGGGGAATGCTTCCCTCGGACAGTTCCTCCACACGGGCAATTTCGGATCCCCCGATACGGCCGGATACTTTGATTTTGATCCCTTCCGCACCGTTTTCCATGGCGGCCTCTATGGACCGTCGCATTTCACGGCGATGGCCGGATCGTCGCTGAAGCTGATCGGCGATGGATTCCGAGACGAGTTTTGCGTCCAGCTGCGGGTTTTCAACTTCCAGTATTTTTAACTCCACCTGCTGACCGATCAGGTCCGTCACTTCCTCCGTCATTTTCTCGACACGGTTCCCCCGTCGACCAATCAACAACCCCGCGCTTGCCGTGTACACATACACCCGAATAAGTTCCCCTTCGCTCAGCACCTTTTTTCGCTCAATTTCAATTCGGGAAATGCCGGCAAAGTCGTAATGCTCCCGGATGTAGTCCCGAATTTTCTGATCCTGGACGAGGTACTCGCCGAATTTGTCTTTCTTGGCGTACCACTTGCTCTTCCAGTTTTCGACGATCCCCATCCGGAAACCGGTCGGGTTTACTTTCTGTCCCATAATTTCAAATCCTGGAGTATGAAAACAGATAAAAACAGAAGAATTTCGTTACTCGTCGTCGGCCGTGGGTCGAAGAATTATTTTTGCGTGCGTTGTTTTCTTGTTTTTTGCGGTTGCTCGACCTCGGGCCCGAGGCATCCACCGTTTGTAGGTGGGCCCCTCATTAATTTCCAGCTCATCGATTCGCAGCCGCTCGGGATCCATGTCGAGTCCTCTTTCGGTAATGAGGTACTCGGCGTTTGAGACCGCGGACCGAAGCAATTTATCCAGGAACCGGGCTCCTCGCTTCTCCGAGTCGGCCAGAATGTTCTGAGCATCCATGACGTTTTGATCGCGGATCAGGTCACCCACGTACCTCATCTTCTTGGGTGTAATCCGCTCAAATCGGAGCTCTGCTTTGAATTCTTGATCGTTATTGTCGGCCATTGGAATTATCCTCCACCCGGTTTCTTCTTCCGTGCTTTGGCCGCTCCGGCCGTAATGCCGGGGTGACCATGAAACGTTCTTGTGTGAGCAAATTCACCTAGTTTATGTCCGATCATCTCCTCCGTGGCACGAACAGGCACGTGTTTCTTTCCGTTGTGAACGAGAAACGTATGGCCGATAAATTCCGGTGTAATGGTGCAGGCCCTGGACCAGGTTTCAATCGGTTCGTCCAGTCCTTTCTTGTCCTGCTCCATCACCTTCCGGAGTAGGTTGCTGTCCACGTAAGGACCTTTTTTCAGCGATCGTCCCATGTCAGCCGATCAGAAAAATAACAGGTGCAAGTCAATATCAAGCAAATGCCAGCGAACAGTTATTATTGTTGATGTGTGCCTCGTTTTCGACCCCGTATGATCATATCGGAACCGGGTTTCTTGTTGTCCCGGGTTTTCCCACCTTTGGAAAGCCGACCGGTGGCCGAACAGGGATGGCGTCCGCCGGATCGGTGCCCCTCACCACCACCCATGGGGTGAGAAACCGGATTCATTGCGTTTCCGCTTACGGTGGGTTTCACCCCCTGATACCGTTTCCGACCGGCTTTTCCCCACTGCACTTCGTTTGCGTCCAGATTCCCGAGCTGGCCGATCGTCGCCCGACATCGTTTGTTCAGCTTTCGCAGTTCCCGGCTCGGCAGTAGGACGTGAGCGAATTCGCCTTCGATGGATCGGATGGTCGCCATACCGCCGGCGCTCCGAACCAGTTTGCCGCCCGATCCCGGCCTCACTTCAAGGTTATGCACGGGAAGTCCAGGGGGGATGTTCATCATCTGCATACAGTTGCCGACTTCCGGCTCCACGTTTTCACCGGATTTCACCGTATCACCTACCTGCGTTTCCAGCGGACAGAGAATATAACGCCGTTCCCCGTCTTCGTATTCCACCAGGGCGATGTCCACGTTCCGGTTGGGGTCATATTCAATGGCGATAACTTCTCCCGGTACCCGGTCTTTGTCCCGGCGGAAGTCAATTATCCGATATTTCCGCTTGGTTCCTCCCCCCCGTGCCCGGATCGTCGTGTGTCCAAAATTGTTCCGGCCGCCGGATTTTTGCAGAGGAACCGTCAGGCTTTTCTCCGGCTCCGTCTTCGTGATCCGGGAAAAATCTCGAACCGACGAGTTTCGGCGACCCGGTGAACTCGGCTTATGTTCTTTCGTGGGCATGGATCGTCCCGTTAAACAAGATCAATTCGATATTCTGGCTTCAGCTTCACAAGGGCCTTTTTGTAACTCGGTGTACGGCCCTCGATAAACTGGAATCGACGTTTTTTTCCGCGGCAATTCATCGTGCGCACATCAGTGACTTCCACGTCAAACATCTCCTCAACCGCCTCGCGAATCTGAATTTTGTTTGCGTCCTCGTGTACCTCAAAAGTATAGGTATTTTCGGACTCCTGCAGATTATAACTCTTCTCGGTTAAAATCGGTATTTTTACAATTTTTTCTGGTTCCATGGGTCTTTACTCGTCAGAATCCTCGTCTTTCTCCGACGAATTCTGCTCGTTTTCTCCCGCCTCCTCCAGATCCACGTCGTGCAGATCTCGAACTCGCTCCTGTACGTATCCCGTCAGGGCTTCTTCCTCGATGATCAGGTACTTCTGCTCGAGAAGGTCCTCAGCGCTGGCCTCGGTCAGCGGTTTTAATTCGGTCTTCGGCAGATTCCGGGTGGCCAGATAAGCGTTTCGACGGTATTCGGACGTCAGTACAAGCCGCGTGTCGTCCGTGTTTGTTTCATCGAGGAGTTCAACGGCTTCTTTTGTTTTGGGTTGTTGTACGTCGAACTTTTCGAGCACAACCACCTCATCATCCTGCAGTTTCGAAAGCAGGGCCGAATCAAACGCCCGGCGTTTCATGTTCTTCGTTAGTTTCTTCGAAAAATCCCGGGGGTGGGGGCCAAACGTAATGCCGCCGCCCACCCAGATCGGGGACCCTCGTTCTCCATGTCGTGCACGGCCGAGACCTTTTTGTGGCCACGGCTTCGCGTTGCTGTAATCGACATCCGAACGGGTTTTTGTACTGGCCGTTCCGACGCGACTATTGGCCTGGTACGTGACAATGGCCTGATGAAGAAGGGGAATATTCACCTCTCCCCCCAGCATATCAGGGTCGATTTCGATGGATTCCACTTCTTCACCGGTTTGATCGTAAACAGGCAGTTCAATCATGATTCTCTATCGTTGTTCCTTTTTGCTGATCATAACGTCGAGCAGTCCTCCTTTCGGACCGGGGACAGAGCCTTTTACGAGAAGAAGATTCCGGTCGGCGTCCACGCGAACCACCTCGAGGTTCTGCATGGTGCGCTGTTCGTTTCCGTGCTGACCCGGCATTTCCTTTCCGGGAAACACCCGGGATGGATCCGCGGCGTGACCGATCGCCCCGGGTTCACGGACACTCCGTGAACCATGCGCCTTGGGACCGGTATTGGCACCGTGTCTCTTCACCATACCGCTAAATCCATGTCCTTTCGTAACGCCGCTCACGTCCACCAGGTCAACGTCCTCAAAAATTTCTACCGTCACGTCGTCCCCCGGTTCGTATTCGTCCGGATCCAGTACCGGAAATTCACGGAGGTGTTTGCAGGGCTCCACACCGGCTCGTTCAAAATGACCTTTCCAGGGAAGTTTGTCCTTTTTGTCTCCGGAAGCTTCACCAAAACCCACCTGAACAGCCGTGTATCCGTCCGATTCCTCCGTCTTTACCTGCACCACGGGACATGGACCGGCCTCAATCGCCGTCACGGGTAAAGCCGTCCCGTCGTCGTCAAAAACCTGTGTCATGCCTTCTTTTTCGCCGAGTATGCCCAGTATGCTCATCTCTACGCCTTTATTCGAATTTCAACGCCTGCCGGTACATTCAAATTCTTCAGCTCGTCAATGGTCTTGACCGTCGGTTCGGTTATATCAATCAGTCGTTTGTGTGTGCGGATCTCAAACTGCTCCCGTGAGGACTTATTAATATGAGGGGAGCGAAGTACCGTATACCGTTCAATGTCCGTCGGAAGGGGCACCGGACCGTGCACTCTCGCGCCGCTCTTCTTGGCCCGATCCACGATTTCCTCCGCGGACTGATCAATGATCTCGTGGTCGTACGCCTCAATGCGAATACGTATGCGATCCTGATCCATGGATGGTTAAAAGATAAAAAGGCCGTAAATAACAAAGGGAACAGGCATAGGGACCATGCATTATACGGATCCGGGGATCAGTGTCAAACTTCCGTATATTCCACACTCCCCCGGCAACGGTCCGAGCAAACGAACGACCCGGACGACGAAACGAAATCTTTCGCTGTCCGTTCCGTCCCGCTGCCGTATTTACACAAATGCTACACCATGGCGGGTCCATCTTCAACCGATGTACAAAATTTTGGCGGTATCCCGTAACCTGCCGTTTCGACGGAAGGAAACGCCAAAGGAGAAAAGACTTAAAGAATTCGGAAGCGCGATCCCGAATTTTACTATACCCTGGAGATCCAAGTAACGCGAGTTGTTCACGGCTTTAAAATTACACACATGGGAATTGCGGACTTCCGACGTGTGCTCTGAATCGGAAGGTGGAGGGGGAGCCCATATGAAAAACGATGGACTCCTTCTTCCCGAAATTTTTTGGACTGTTCTGGCTCGGTTTTTCCGTGATGGCCTCGGTCTCCATACTTGCACTTATTGCGGCTGAATTCCACAAACAGCGGAAACTTCAACGGATCCAGGAGATTACCCGGCGAATCAGGGAGATTCAGAAGCAGGAGGACGAATCATCGGAACCGTTCGACAACCGAAAGGAAAGGAGGGAAGGAGGAGAAGAAGACCTGGATGTCGAGGCCGTGTCAAAGGAGGACACGCTCCGGGCGATCGAAGAAATGATGGAGCAAAAATGAACCCGAAGGAATTACCCCACTATTTATCGCCCACTTTCGAATCCTCCCGTTGCTCCTCCCCGGTGTCCTGCTTCGCAGATTCTTCGTCCGCGGAGTCCGTTTCGTCCTGTTCCTCTTTTCGTCTCTGTTCCACCTCTTCTCGTCGACGCTGGTAGGAGGGGAGTTCCTTCATCGGGGGCTGTTCCTCAATTTTGCTCTGGAATTTTTCGAGGAAAAGGTCTTTGCCCTGCTGTCCAATAAGGTTCATGACCTCCGTTTCGTCGATGTTGACCGGCAGCCGACCGCGTTCCTGGGCTCGGAGAAGAACCACCTGAAGAATCCGGAACGCCATTTTCCGAAGCCCGCTGAGAGGCTGGTTGTGGTGAACACGGGTATCGAGGTTTACCTGAGCAATTTTGTGCAATCCGTAATGGTGGGTGAGGTCAATTAGCATACCCGTTTCAACACCGTACCCCGGAAAAAACGGTATGGATTCAAGAATGGATCGGAGCCCCGCGTACTCCCCGGACAGTGGCTGAACGAAATACGACAGTTCGGGAAAGAAAATGTTAAAAACCGGACGCGCGAGGAGTTCCGTGACCCGACCTCCCCCGGTTGGTTTGAGCTCTCCGCTTACTTTGATGGGGCGCTCGTAAAAAGCTTTTACGAATTCGATGTCATCCTGACGCAGAACCGGTCCCACAAGACCATAAATAAACTTCGGGTGAAAGTTTTCGATGTCGGCGTCCACCCAGCAGATCACGTCTCCATCCAGCAAATTCAAACTCAACCAGAGATTGACGCCTTTTCCCTTTATAAACCCGGTTTGATCACGATAATTTGTTGAATTAAATACCTCCACCCCCATATCCCGGGCGATTTCCCGGGTGTTGTCCGTGCTGTCACTATCAATTACCGCGATTTGATCCACGAGCGGTTTTTCGTTCTGGAGTGGCTTTTTGACCTCTTCGAGAATGTCGCCGATCGTGTCTTCTTCGTTCAGGGTGGGAATACCAACGCTTATGGAAAGGTCTCGTTCTTTTTTTTTCTCGATCAGTTCGTCGATGTCCGAAAACCGGGAATTATGGTACGTATTTTCCCAGAACCAGCGTTCCCATCGTTTGTCGTCCCGTTCGTCCCGTTTCTGCTGTCGGTTGTGAAAAGGCATTTTTATAAATTAAATAATGTTTTTAACAGCTGCCCGGTACAACTTGCCTGTCGCGTTGGTACGGAGGGAGGAAGTACCCTGACAGCAAGTCAGTGTCCCTCGAAAACCCGGATCACAACAGGTTCCCTTCCCACCCGGTGGATTCGGTAGGTTCCACCGGTCAACAGGGAATAATTTGGTACGATTGATGGAAGGAGTTATTCTTCCGGTATGACGCTAACGCGTCGACCGCCTTCGAAACTTACCTTCCCGTCAACCTTTGCAAAAAGCGTATCATCCCGTCCCCGACCGACGTTCCAACCCGGTTTCCAGCGGGTGCCCCTCTGTCGAATAATAATGGATCCGGCCGAAACCTCTTCCCCGCCAAATGCCTTTACGCCAAGTCGTTTGCTCCGGCTATCGCGACCATTTTTTGTGTGTCCCTGCGCCTGTTTATGTGCCATTACGTTACCTCCGAATTGGCATTGCCAGAATTCATCGTGCTAATTGAACGCACATGAAATGGATGGTTACTATAATCATTTTGACATTCTATGATGGCCGGACCTCATTTTCAAGAATGAGCAAATAATCTTCTCCGGAAAAAGAAGGCTTAACAAGGAAGACTTCACAACCCCGAACCCACTTATGCTTCTGTGAGTTGCAATTGACCTCAAATCCAGTATCCTACATATGAACTTTGGAGGGGAAGAAACGGGCTTGAATTCATGGAATAAACATCGCGAGTTTCACCGTGTCAATTACTTTTTTTCTGGAGGAGACTCATGACTGACGAAGAGGCAACCGAAGAACAGAACACCGCCGAGACGGACACGACGGAATCGACGGAGGACGACCTGATGGTCGGTGTGGATATTGGCACTCAGAACACCATCGGAGTGTTTAAAGACGAAGGGGATCCTGTGTACCGGGAGTATTCAAGCGTGGTGGGATTTCCCAAGAACGACCTCTCCCGGCAGAAACTGGAGGAAATGCTGGGACGACCCGTCGCCTTTGACGACGAGGTCTACGACAACAAAATTATGCAGAACATCGAACTCCGGTGGCCCCTCAAAACATTTGAGTCCGAGAACACCGAACAGGACGAACTGACCGACGAGGACAAAGAAACACTGAACACCGTTGTCAAGCGCATCCTCGACGCGGACGAAATCCGGGAAAACGGCGGCGGCGACGAAATTAATTACCTGCGACTCGCCGTGGCCACTCCTTCCACCACAGCGCTTGAGTATAATCAAAACCTGATCGACTTCGCCCGGCGAAACCTGCCGGAGAATTTTCGACCGGCATTCCTCGTGGAATCCGAATCCCACTTCGCCGGTTACCGCCTCGCTCAGATGAACGATGAATTCGCCCGGAACGGCGTCATTGTCGTGGACATTGGAGCCGGTACGATGGACTTCCACGTCTACGACGGCAACCCCTCGAACAACACCAATACCCTTTCTCTTGCGGGTGCGGGCAACGACGTCACTGAACGGCTGTTCAACCTGCTACAGGACGAAGGATACCAGAACACCTGGCAGGAAGTGGAGACCATCAAACGTGAATACGGGCGGATTGAACCGCAGGCAAACAGTCCGATGACGGACCCGGAACTGGTGATCAACGATCTGCGATACCAGGGCCGTGACAACGTTCGAGCGGACATCGGACCCGAGATGGAAAAAGCACACCGGCCACTGCTTGAGAACATGGTGGACGGATACAAACGGCTGATGAACCAGTACAACGGTCCCCTTCCCGCAGACGTGGTTCTCGTCGGAAACCAGGGACAGACCCCGGGACTGAAAGAAGCGTTTCAGGAGGCACTGAGGGAAGAACAGTTCTCCGTTCAGGTTCGAAACCTCGAGGACTTCCCGGAAGTCGATGACCCGAACACCTTCATCGCAGAAGGAGCCCTTGAACGGGTCCAGGACACACCGTACAAACAACTGGCCCACTAATCACCGGAAATCGTGTTGATTCATGTTACCCGAAGGGAACCTGCCGGAACTCCTTGATCTGGAGAAACATCCGAAAACGTACGGGACGGGTGAATGGCCGGATAACGCGCGATTCCCCCGTTCCGGCTCCCTCCGGGAACAGCTTCGGGAAGAACTCCGGAAATTCACCACGACCGAACCCGGCGAACTGGATCACGATCGCGATCGGGTTCTGGAACTCGCTCGCATCCTCCATTACTACGTCCCGGTGTACAACGCAGCCTCCCTTTCGGGACGTAGCCGTTACCACGAACAGAAGGTCACACCCGAACGGGCCGTTAAAATCGCCCTGTATTATGTGATGGCCTGCAACCGGCAGGTGGAGACGGCTGATTCCCTGGAGGACGAAATCATCCATCGTTTTCTGAGACACATCCGTTATCTCCTCCGAAAAACAGCCCGGGACCGGATCGACGACCTGGAGGGACGCATCGAACAAACACGCCGGAAACTGGAACGGTTGACAAAGCGGGAAAAGAAACTGGATCGTCTCTATAGCGGAACAAACAGCCTTTCCTTTACGGAACAGATCCGGCGCTGGTTCCGGTTTAACGAAATCAAGCGGGAGTACGCCGACGTCGAACGACGACGAAATCGAATTGAGGAAAAACTGAACCTGTTAAATGCCCTGAACAACCTGGACAAACGTTTCCAGACCCTCCGGAAATGGATTGAGGTTCGAGACAAAAAACACACAAAAGCACTTGACTACGATGAGTTCGTTTCCTCCTACGATTACCTGACGCAACCCGAAGAAGAGGAACGAACCATTTCCGACCTCCGACCGTCGGAACTGAAGGAAATGATGCAGAACGCCGTGGAATTTCTCGCCGGCGGCCTCCAGCAAACCATTGAAGTTACGCATGAATCCAGCCCGGAAGTACATCTTCCGGAAGGAGAACAACCTGAAGAACAACAACAACAGACCGTTCCTCCCTACCTCGAACTCAAAGACAATTATTCCAACACGGAAATACAGGACGTTTTTCAGGCCATCAACTCCGGGGACGTGGATCTCGGCGAGCACCATTCCCGTATTCGAACCATGCTCCTGAGCGGCAATCCGAGGGGGGCCATAGAAGAAATCCGGAAAGTGATCGGTATCGACGAGTAACGACGTCCTCCGAAATGACCTGACCGCCGCGGGAGACGGTGTTATCAATACCCCCAATGTGGCCACCACCGGCCTTCCGGACATACTGGAAAACTCCACGGGGAATGTGACCAGAACGGTGGTGGGCCCGAATGGAGGTAATCACGACACCAGAGCTTTTCGTTTTCAATAAATAATTCCCTTCCGGTTCCCGTTCAAAACCGGTTTGTCATCTAACACCTCCCCGCTCCCGAAAAGATTCAATAGGTTGGTTGCTCAGGAACCGCGCTTTAACACATACATCCGCTCATCCCCCACTCGACCGGTGTAAATGAGTTCATGACGGTCCACGAAGCCGGACGGCAATCGTTCGTACCGGTAGGTTTCCATAATAAGAACATCTCCCATTCTCTGATCCAGAAATGCCATGGCTTCCTCTGTTCCACCGAGAAGAGGAACCGTCCGATCAAGGTAGAAACAGATGCCGGCGTCCCGATTTCGGGATCCCCAGAACCCAATCTTCATTCCGGGTTCTTCCCGGTTCCGAATTTCCTGTACCAGCGGGCGGGAACTTTTGAGTGGATTCACGGCGGGAACGACAAGAATATGTGTCAGTAGAAGAAGAACGACCACAAAACCAGAAATCACGTAGATCAGGTTCCGACGGCGAGCGAACAGCGAACAGAGACCCGTAACAACGCCTCCTGCAGCCAGAACCAGGGCAAATGGAATTATCAGGGAAGACAGCGTGTCGAAGTGGCCGGTTTCCGACACGTATTCGTGAAGGAGGTGTCCGCCTTTCCCCCAGAGCAATACGCCACCGGCAATCAGAAAAAGCGAAAACAATAATCCGGAGCCGGGAAGTACGTATCCGGCAAAGGTCCGGTTCGGATCCGACTGAGCATGTTTCGAGAAGAACCAGGCAACCACAATGACAACGGATGGATATACCTGAAGGAGGTACTGTCCCCGCTTGCTGCTGAACAGGGTGAACAGGGCAAAAAGAACGGTGAACAGTACCAGCTGAAATCGCACAAATCGATTTTCCGGGGGATTTTTGAGAATGAAGGGAAGCGAGAAAAGAAAGAATAGTCCCCACGGCAGAGATTCCAGGGGGAACCGCGTCAGATAATAGTAATACGGTTCCCTGTGTCCCATTTCGCCGGCCGCGTATCCATAAATCTGGTCCGTCACGACGTGGTGGAAATAGCTCATCCCTTCCTGAAGTACGGCAGGGACCAGCCAGGAAAGAACCAGCAACAAACACAACCCGATGCCCCAGAGCCAGGGAACCTTTCCCAGTTTTTTCGGTTCCCCCTCCAGCAGGACGAATCCAATCAGCCCGACCAGAGGAAGAAGGGCCACGGGGCCTTTCACGAGGATCCCCCCTCCCAGCATGCCCATTCCGACTATTCCCCAGACCTTCCTCTTCGAACCTCCGTACACCTGCTCGTACAGGAAGAACCCCCCGAGGGTCGTGAAGAATATCAGGGGAATATCCAGGTTAAACCGGGTTCCGAACCAGGCAAATTTTCCGGTCGTCCCGAGAAGAAGTGCCGCCCACAAACCCACCTGCCAACCACAGTAGGCCTGTCCGAACCAGAACACCGCTCCGATCAACAAAGCGGCCAGAAGCATAACCGGAAGACGGACCGACGTAACTGTTGTTCCGCCCGACAGCACGGAACTCACTCCTCCCATCCAGAACCCGAGGGGTGGTTTTTGACGATAGACCGTACCATTGAGATGGGGAACAAGCCAGTAACCGTCGACAGCCATTTCCCGAACCACCTCCGCGTACCTCGGTTCATCCGGAGCCCATAGGTCACGATTCCAGGTATTGCATAGGTAAAGAGCAAAGAAGCCCAGGACGAGGAGAAGTGCCGTGTAACGCCGCCGGGGCCGGATTTTGTCCGGGACGATGGACGCTGTCATTTCGAAGATCAACCCATATTTCTTCCGTCCGTTCTCCGGTATGTGCTGGCCGAGTTGTTACGATATTGTTCGCGATCCTTTCCCGTCGATTCTCGCACCATCCAGGGAGAAGATTCATCAGAAACGGAGGTTTCTTATATGTCCAACAGAACTGGAATGCAATCCACCGGATCTACAGTGTTTGATTGTTCAGATGACGATCGTGAGTATGTCGAAGAACCCCTGGGGCAGCGGTACTGCGTTGGGCCCGGAATCTGAACCGGACCGGCCGGCGACGGTTCTGAGGACCTGAGGGATACAGTACCTCGCTCGAAACGGTTGGTTTTCTGTGGTGCCCCCCGGAGGCGTTAATTTACGTGTCATTGGGGGTTCCTTCCCTCTTCTTTACCATCTTCCCCCGTTTGATATAATAACGAGGCCCGATAATTATCATATTATCGGTATCGGAACCGATGGTGAGACGACCATGAGTAATTATATTTTCACAATGATCATTCCGGGAGTGCTCCTCCTTTTTCTTCTGGCCGCGGTCATCGTCCGGCTCAGCGAATAACGGGAAAACGCCGGACAAACGATCGGAACCTCTCTGCTTTTACCGTCTCCCGAAAGCCGACAGGGTGTTGGCGGAGTACTGGAGACTGGCCCCGTGTGGTTCCACAACATAACTGGAGAGGATGTCCATGGCGGTGACCACCCGGCCGGACGGCACATCGGGCGCGGCGTCCAGTTTCACCGGCGGGACATTGCCGTCCGCCTGTTTCAATACCTTCTGGTATATGTCGGCCGTTTTCCTGCCGAACGCCGAACGTTCTTCGTCCCGGACCTCCCGGTCGTCCGGCCAGAAAAACGTCGTGCCCGTGTTACTGATTTCCAGCTTCGTTGTCCCCCGATCCTCCAGGTAATTCAATTTCACCCGGCATTCGTCCAGCTGTGGCGTCTCAACTTTTTCATCGAGAGGACCACGATCCTTCGGGAGAAACGAGTTCAGGTTGCCCTCCTCGGTCTTGAAGTTGATGGTGATCATGAAAAAGATCAGTAGCTGAAAGGTCACGTCAATCAGCGGTTTCAGATCCGGCATGAGTTCGTTTTTCATGTTGATCTCCTCCAAAAAAACAGGGGACAGCGAAAAGTCACCAAAGCTTACCAATTCCAGCCGTCAAATTAAGTGTTCTCTTCGATACATAAAACGAAATTTGCGCCTTTACGTTCACTCGGGTTGAATAGAACGTTGGTGTTCGGGAACCGGCAGTGACACAATTGACGTTTCTTCTGAAACAACGTATGGCCGGAAATTTCAGCCAACTTTTCTTACAATAATGCACGGATTGACGGATCCATTTCGGCTTCTTCGTTTCTGTTCCACAAATCATGAAACCGTCGGGAAACCTGGTCGAAATTCTCGATTTTGAACGGTCGCCAGAATTTTATAGTTCAAAATACAAGCAATCCTCCGGCCGGAAATTCGAGAAAGAAAAAATTGAGGAAGAAATTCGGGAGGAGTTAAAGAAATTTGGTATTCCGGAAGTGGGTAGTGATAACCCGGCCGTGGACAATGCGCCGGAACTCGCACGGATCCTGTATTACTTCATTCCGGAGTACGATCGTTCCGCCGTCTCGAATCGGGATGCCTCGGAGCAGGACGTCGAAACGCTCACCCCGACAAAGGCGGCCGAACTGGCCTACTGGTACATTCAGCGTCTCAACGAACGCCCGGAAACGGTGAAGCCACTGGAAAACGAACTGGTGAACCGGTTCATGCGTTACGTTGATTTCCGGATCAAGCGGCAGGCCTACGAAAACGCAATTAGCGAAAGCACAACCCGGATTCCGTACCTGAACGAAGAATTCAAAATCGAGAAGAGGGGGTACGAGGATCTTGAGGAGATGAAGGAGCGCGCTCTTCAGCTCCGGGACGAGATACAGGACATGAAAAAGCACCTCAAAAACCTGAAGGAAGGAAACGTTGATGAATCCTCCTCACTGTTTAACCGCGTGGCGGGCTGGTTGAAGGGGGATCAATCCGCAAAGCAGGAAACAAAGCTAAAACGAAATATTCACCGGAAACAGAAGGAGTTTCGAGCCCTTCGGACCATACTTGAATTCCCGTCCCGATACAGTGAGATGCGTGAGTGGGTCATAAAACGATCCGGGGCGTACGAAGACGCCGTCCAGCACGATGAATTCAAACGGGCCTGTGAGAAAATAGCCCGGGAAAAGGAGGAATCGTCCGGTCTTTCGGAAATGGACTTCAATGAGTTTCGCTCTCTTCTGGAAGGGGCTGTTCAGGTGGTTTCCCCGTCCGACGAATCGGAATCCGGCGAGGAGGACGAATCGGAATCCTCCCGGGAGACGGACGAGAAACAGCAGGGGAGCAAAGCCCCTTCTTTTCCGCCGTATCTTCAGCTCAAGGAAAGTTACTCACAGGACGACATACAGGAAGTCTTCCGGGCGATTAACAGCGACGAGCTGGACCTGGGGGACCGGGTCCCCAAAATTCGGACCATGCTCATGAGCGGAAACGCCCGGGAGGCCATTGAGGAAATTCGCAACATCATTTCTTCCGATCGCTAGCGCCCGACATCAAATGAAGTTCGTCTACTCAACAGGACCGATTACCGGCTCCGAACACCTGAAGCGGGCCATCTATCACGCCATCACAAACGACAACATCCCCGTTGTTCTCAACGGATACACGGGCGTCGATCCCACACTCCGTCAGAAATTCATCCGGATCCGGGATAGTTTTGAGGATCAGTACAACCCGAAATACGCCGCAACACTGGACCATTTTATTCTGAAAATGGACACCCGGCAGAAGAAAGATTATCACCGGGCGCTTTCGGAACACATCAATCAGCTCCTGGACGGTTACGCGGAACTGTCCCGGAACGTGGTTCTCGTGCCGGGGAAATTTGACCTTTCCCTCGAAGAAATTCGGGAATTTGTGAATCGGTACGACCTTGATGTTCCGGAGGAAAAACTTCAGCCCGACGAATATCAGTTCCGGATTAGCGACGGGGAAAGTCTCGATTTGAACGAAGACGGCGAATCCGCGGATCTGCTGGGAATTGGCGGCGTCCCGAGTTTTGACAGTGATTTCCCCGACATTATTCAGCACGGTGAATTTCACATACTGACGCAGACCGACTGGACCTCCGCCATACAGATCATTGACGATGGGGCGGATTACCTCGTCACGTCGGCCGGGATTGAAAGTACGTTTGATCCCTCCCTTTACGAAGGGGAGGCCTTTCATATTTTCAACCAGAACATATCAGCAGAACGATTGATCCTGGACCCCTGCCCCGCCCGCCCGAATCCCGATGAAATCGCACTGGACACGATGGGGATTCCGCTTGTTCACGGCCGGATAGAAGGTATTGAAAACCCGGTATACCTCGTCGACGACCGGGGCAACCGGGAGGATACCGGCGACGATGGAACCGATGAACTGTCCGTTCGAATTTTTGCGGGTCGTGATCCCGTATTTCACCTGTCGTGGTCATCCGGACAGTGGTCGGTGGACGAAAACCATTACGATAAACAGCGCGCCGAAGCGGCGGAGGAGCAAGCAAAACAGAAACCGGAGCCGGCGGAGCAGGAGCAGGATTCCCGTCTCGAAGAATTGCTCGACCGGGTTGCACCGGCGGTTCTCATGCTCGTGGAAGACGAGGATGAAATCATCGACATAATCGAAATGAGGCTGTTCGACCGTACCCAGCACTTTCACATCTTCCAGGATCCCGAAACCGCCCTGGAAAATTTCAGTGAACTATCCCCGGAGATGATTATTCTTGAGGACCGTGTGGCCGGAACGGACCATTTCCTCGAGAACGTCAAAATACAACCGGACCTTGCTCCGAATTCCGTCATTAAGATATACGAGGAAGGAGGGGGACCGAATCAAAAACCGTTCCGGATCCACGAAGATGAACACCTTGTGGAACCCTTTGAGATCATGGAACTGTTCGCCCGCATCGAATCCGAACTTGTGCACACCTCGGGAACCAGACCCCGGGTCCATGAACTGGAGTACTCCTTCCAAAATCCGGAACGGCAACGGGATCGGGCGGAGGGGCTCGGAAAAAAATATATACGCAGCCTTCAACTGGAGAAGGGGCGAAAGGCCGGGTTTCTCGAACAGTTCCAGCGTGCCCTTGGGGAGGCTTCCCGGGCTGTGTCGGAAGAGGACGGCCAGAAACGAATCGGGGTCTCCTTTGTCGTTTCTCCCGACCAGCTTACCGCAACCGTCAACGTGCAGGACGGAGACTTCATTCGGAGTTTTTCCGGCAAGATGGCTCGCTCCCGGCGAAAAACCGGGCCATAACAACGGATTACCACTTCGGCTAAAATTTTATATAAGCTTCCGCCAACATGAAATTTTTCCTCAAATCCGGACCGCTCAGGTCCCCCGAAGACGTAAAAACGTACACAGAACTGGCGGCGGAGGACGGAGTGCCTCTTATTCTTAACGGGTTTTACCACCTTCCCCAGGACCGGCGGAAGAAAATGGAGCGAATCCGGAACCAGTTCGCCGACGACTTCGACCCGGCAAAAATGGGTTCGCTGGACCGGCACATCCTCAAATCGGACAGTGTTCAGGGGGCGGACTACAAATCCACGCTGGCCGATCACTTCCGGGATCTGCTGACGGCCTGTAAACAGCTGGAGTCAAACACGTGGCTGGTCCCGGGGCCGTTTGACCTTACACCGGACGATGTTCGATCCATCGTGGGTCAATACGACATCGATGGGGTTCCGGAGCCGTTGCTGAACAGGGCGTATTCCTATCATTTTCTTGACGCGGAGATCGACTCCCCGGGATCCATCGAATCTTCCATGCTGGGAATCGGTGGGGTAACCAACATCGACGATGGGGTACCTGAACTCATACAGCACGGAGAATTCCACTTTCTCGAACAAACGTCTCCGGTCGAGGCCGCTTCTCTTCTCTCGGAAGGTGTGGACGTCCTTGTTCTTCACGCCGCCGCTCCCGGAACCCACTATGAAGGTAACGATTCGCCGGGTACCTTCTCCACGCTCGAACGAGAACTGAACGTTACAACACTGATCGCAGACGCCGTTCGATCGGGTCTGGAGCCAGGGGACATGGCAACCACCGTAAAACGCATCCCGGTTCTGCATGCCCTCCGGAAACAGAACCGGAACCCGGCTTTTTATATTCACTCAAACGAAGGTGGTGAACTGACCGTTCACGTACTGGAACGGGGAGAACGAACGTACCAGATATCGTTTGACGGCGGTCAATGGCTAAAAGACTGAACTCCGGAAACCCGCCAATATATTCCCCGGATACAGGGGGAAAATGCTGGTTTCCTATCACCGGACTATTCGACTTACGGAATGATGAACCCTTTCCGGAATGTTGCTTCCCGTGTTCTGATCAGGAAGAATCGGACCGACCGGCCCGGACCGTCCAGATAATAATAACGACGGGTATGACAATAACGCCGAGGTAGACCAGGGGGATCCAACTCCCGAATATTCCCCCTATCAGCATCGCAATTCCCGAAGTCAGTAATATCGATAAATAGGAAAGGCGTTCAAATTCATTGCTTTCCTCCACCATTTCTCGAAATTCTTTCTCTTCCGGTGCCAGTTGATCCTTGTTCTGAAGTTCTTTTTTGATCCGTTTTCGATATTCTTCCTGGTCCTCGAGGTATTCATCGATAATGTTATGGGCCTTCTCCAACTGATCTTTCTGCACCAGTATCTCAAAGGGGGCCGTCGTGGTGGGAATGCCGATTGCGTGAAGTGCCCCCCCTTCGTTCACCATCCTGGTTTCCAGGCCCTCGCGATCAAGGAGGAGCTGAACCATGACCGCTTCACTTCGTTCCGGGGTTGTGTATACCGTCTCCATGACAATTTTCATTCCTGTAATCAACTGACGATCGAAATTTTATTATAA
>CAZOLI010000031.1:26106-30298 GCA_964580675.1 uncultured Planctomycetia bacterium | reverse complement strand
GGCTGGGGATACACGGCCGAGGAAATGATCAACGTGGCCGAGGAAAACGGTGTTCCCATTCACCGGGACGAAGATCTCGCCGAAGTCCTGGCCTCTCTGGAAGTAGGCCAGGTCATTCCCGAGGACCTTTTTGTGGCGGTGGCCGAAGTTCTTGCGTACGTATACGAACAAAACAACTCATTTCCCGACGAACGTACCTCATGATCGAAACGACAGAGACGGATCAGAATCTTCAGAACCTGTTTGACCAGTACTGGGATTACCACCTGCGTGAACATCCCATTCTCGCCACGTCATTCGGCGCCCACCACCATGACGATCGACTCCCCGATGAATCACCGGAGGCCTACGAACGCCGTCGAAATCAGGAAGCGGAGTTTCTTCGCCGGCTCCGGGACATTGACCGTGACGACGCGTCCGATCCCAACCGGTTAAACTACGACCTTTTCGAGCGGCTCCTCATGAACTCAATCCGCGAGAAAGAACTCGGGGATCATTTTCTGTCGTTCAACAAGTTGTTCGGTTTTCATATTTCCCTTCCCCAGATGCATCTCCGCATTCCTCTGCAATCGGAGGAACATTACGAAAACTACCTTCTCCGGCTGGAAAAAATTCCGGGGTTTGTTGACCAGAAAATCGCGTTGCTCAGGGAAGGCATGGACCGGGACATACTTCCGTCCACTCGTGCCGTTGACGGGGTCGAAGAACAACTGGAGGCACACCTTGTGGACAGCCCCGAAAACAGTCCGTTTTCGGAAGCATTCCTCGACATACCGGAACCCATTCCGGAACAGAAGAAAACGGAACTTCGTGAGCGAGCTTACGACGTGATTCACCAAAAAATCGTACCGGCGATGGAGGAGTTTCTGGCGTTCTTCACCGAATCCTACCGACCGGCGGCCCGTGCCTCCATCTCCTGTGAGGATCTTCCGGAGGGGACGGAGTATTACCGGTTTCTGGTGCAAAAATACACCACGACAAAACTCTCCCCGAACCAGATCCACGACATCGGCATGTCCGAAGTGGAAAACATCCGGGCGGAAATGGAACGAATTATTCGGGAGGACGTGGAATTTAACGGGTCTTTTGAAGAGTTTTGCGAACATCTCCGGACGGACGATCAATTTTACTTTGACTCCGAGGAAGCCCTGCTACGGGAATACCGGGACATCTGTAAACGTATGGACGCCGTCCTTCCGGCGCTGTTTGGGAACCTTCCCCGAACACCGTATGGCGTTCGGGCGATCCCGGAGGAATCCGCCGACGACGCCCCCACGGCTTTTTACATGCGCCCGTCGGGGGATGGAAGCACCCCGGGATGGTTCCTCGCCAACACCTCCGACTTAAAAAGCAGACCGACCTACGAAATGGAGGCCCTTGCTCTTCATGAAGCGGTACCGGGTCATCACCTTCAACTGGCACTTCAGACGGAGATGGGGGGACTTGTGGATTTCCGTCGTGTGACGGATTTTACCGGATTTATTGAAGGATGGGGTCTGTACGCCGAACAGCTCGGGAAGGAAGTCGGTTTTTACGAGGACCCGCACGACGAATTTGGACGGCTGTCCTTTTCCATTATGCGGGCCTGCCGCCTCGTTGTGGACACCGGAATGCACCACAAGGACTGGGACCGGGAACGAGCGGTGGAATTCATGACCGCCAACTCGGCCATGACCAGAAAAAACGTGGAGAACGAAGTGGATCGGTACATTGCCATGCCCGGCCAGGCGCTTTCGTACAAAATCGGGGAACGGAAAATACTCGAACTGCGTCGAAGGGCCGAGAAGGAACTCGGTTCAAATTTTTCACTTCGCAGGTTTCATGACGAACTTCTGTCGGAAGGTTCGGTTCCCCTGGACATCCTCGAGGAACGTATGGCGGACTGGATCGGGAACCAGAAATCAAGCAACCAGGAGTAGTGAAACCGTCCGCCGGTCCGGGTTCTCCCGACGCCTTCCTTATGCACCCGCGGCGGCCGTGTCGCCATCCGTTCCCTGATCGGCGTTGATCTTCGCCAGGCCGTTTCGAAGCATGTCCCGATTTTCGTAGAAGGTTTTCGCCTGTTCCTGGATCAGACGGTCACATTCTTCGGGACGGAGTTCTCCGGTCGTGTTCACGAACGAGGCGTTTCGCAGCATGTAAAGAGGCAGAAGGCCCTCCATGATTTCCGTCCCCTCATCGGGGTCCTGCATGTAATTCAGGATGGCGGAGAAAAGAACCCGCGACCACTCTTCCGCTTCAAGTTCCATCTGTTCATTCTCCACGAGGTTCTCCACGTGAAGAAAGAGCTCCTCGGGCAGGAACTGTTCTATTTTGTCACGTTCCCGCCGGAAGATACTGGTGAGTTCCCGGGTTAGTTTCTCGTAATTCACCTCGAGGGAAGGGGTTTCATATCCTTCGTTACTTCCCACCATATCCATGTCCCGCACGTCCATGTCCCGGTTCCAGTAATCCCGGTTTGTGTTCAGCAGGAAGAAGAGGGAGTGAGCCACTTCTTTAAACATTTCCTTGAGCCGTGGTTCACTCGGGTTATGGTCCTTCCGCCCCAGACGGGCACCGGCCACCGGTGCGCCACGAAGTATTGTCGTGGTGGTCATAAAGATGTCGATGCCGTAGTAAAATGTGGCCTCCACCCAATCCTGCTGGAGCCAGTGCGCCGCGGACTCCGTCGAGAACGCAAAGTCCCCACCGATGGGTTGTCGCACATTCTGACCGTTGATGCCGTACGTAATCGGATAACAGAGGTGATTGGTAATGGTTCCGTCGTACTGGTGCCGTTTGTAAACAGGAGTCACCAGATCATATCCATCCAAAACCGTTCCGAACATCAATTTGGCCCAGTCCGTCTCCACACTCGTCAGGTCCGAATCCACCACGGCCACCGCTTCTGGTTCTTCCTCAACCACCTCGTGAAACAGATTGTGAAAATTTCGCCCTTTGCCTTTTTTTCCCGGGGGTGTCGAAATATACATCTTTCCGAGCTGGCCGGTGTCCGCCTCGAGAAAATTTTGTTTGGTGTTGTCCGTGGACGCATTGTCCACATTAATAACGTTGGCCTTGCTGTCGGGATAATGCTCTTCAATGCCGCGGGCCATCTGTTCGGCGACAAACTGAATGGTGTCTTCCTCATTTAACGAGGGAATCCCGACAATAAAATCAGGATGTTCGAACGCGTCCACCTTCTCTACCGAGTGCCGATGTTCGGAAGTCATCTGTTTTCTCCAGTGAATCGTTTGAGTGAAATCACACGCATCGAACCGGGCTCCGCACGTGAGGCGACCCATTTTCCGGTGCCTCGGTTCCGAGCACCGCCGCAACCGGATTCCTCGGGCTTCACGTACATATATCGAGCGGGTTGTCCTGCTTGGTTTACCGGAAAACGAGTCGCCAGCAGGCACAACACCCCAAAAATTGCGTCACGTATGTAATGTACACCCGGCCGAAGTCTGATTCAACGTATTCAATTGAAATCACTCGCGGACGACGACCGGGTCCCCATTCTGTTCACTTCCCTGATTCATCCGTGGGTTTGTCACGCCGGAGGTTCCGTTCGGTGTAAATTTCCACCATCAGACCGGCCAGGACCAGGAGAAGCGGCCATTTCGGAAACGGCTTTCGCTCGGTACGGGCTGTTTGTTCCGGCTCCGGGAGAGATCCCCGATCGGCAATGGTGCCGCCCGCGGAACGGAAGGTCTCCCGGAAGTCACGTGATACCCCGTTCTGCTGAAACTCTTCGGGCAAGACGCCGGGGTTCGCGTAAAAGGACCGGCCATCGTTCCCATCGCCCGGAACGCCCTCCTCCAGCTTTAAAAATACGGGTGCTCCGGGACGGGAAAGTTCAAACTGACTCCGGAGGGCTCCGGACGCCGTTACGGTCGTTTCCAGTGATTGCCAATCCGGGTTCGACGACGTCGAACGAAACAGCCCCGGCGTCCCGCCGGCGGATCCGGAGTCCGGGTCCCGTGACGGCCACACAACCACCGTCACGTTCTTCGACCCGGGCCGACGGCGAAGGGTAAACTCCGGGACATCCTGCTTCATGTGTTTCCGCTTCGAAATGCCCCGAACCATCTGAGCATAAAACCGGGGAAACTCCTCCCATTTCACCCACTTCGGAGCATGGGTCGGGGTGAACCCGGTGTTCAGCACACCGACGATGCCTGAACCGAGGTACCAGTACGACATCAGTGGA
>CAZOLI010000031.1:0-26006 GCA_964580675.1 uncultured Planctomycetia bacterium | reverse complement strand
GGTCGATCGTCTGAATTCTCCCGGTCCTGTTTTTCCTGCTGATTGTTTCGATCGGCTTTTTTCACCAGCGCCCGTGCTTCTCGGGTAAAGATCTGTGGAATCCGATCCATCTGATTTACCTCGTAGGCCGATCCGTTCCCCCATTTTGCGATGTTGTTGAGCAACCTGGCATCCGCCTGTTTTCCCGTCGCCACGGTCGAAACCGTAATGCCGTTCCGGGCCATCTCCTCCACGATGTCCCTGTATTCCGCCACCGGGGAGTGACCGTCCGACAGCAATACGACATGCTTTAATCCGGTGTTCACGTTCTTGAGCACATCGCCGGCCGCTTTTAGGGCGGGCGCGATGTTGGTCCCCCCTCCCGCACTCAGCCGGGCGACCCGATTTTTAAACAGTTGTTTCCGCGATGCGGCAACGGGCGGGGTGACCCATCGAGGCCGGTTATCAAACGCCAGAATGCCGATCGTGTCCTGATCATGAAGGGTTTCCAGAGTGGCTATGGAGGCCTCTTTTACCATTTTTATTTTTTTTCCGGACATCGATCCGGACTTGTCAATAACCAGAAGAAGTCCCACCGTGGAAACCTGACCTTCCTCCTCCCGGCCGGTCGGTTCTCCCTTTTCCGAACCGGTTCCCTCCGGACGATCTTTTTCTTTCCCTGCATCCGAATCTTCCGGATCCTCTCCGGATTCTTCCCCCGTTGAAGAATTTGCTTCGGCCACCTGCCGTTCGGCCGTCGTCATCGGCCGAACCGGAAGAATGGAGCGCATGGACGTGTTATCCAGCCAGTTTTCCGTGTCCGACGAACCGTGGGACTGCACAAGCAACCCCCCTCCCTTTTCCTGGACATATGTTTTCAGAGGTGAAATAACGTCTTCCGCAACGGTGTCCGTTGACGGTCGATCGAGAACGACCAGATCGACGCTCGATTCCCTCTTCCGAAACGTTCGCCTGTTCAGGTACGACATCACTTCCGTTCGAAAATCCTGTGTTCGAAGCACCTTCGGTACCGCGGATTGAGCATTCTTCTCCCCGGTGACGTACAGAACACGCAGTGGTTCCAGGATCGTCAATCCTGCTTCTTTCGTGTTGTCGAACGGCACCTCGTCGTCCCCCATCTCCAGTTCCGCCCTCAAAATTCGAAAGTGTCTTTTGTCCGGGAGATCCCGAAACGGAAAAAACGGCCCCATCTGAACGAACTTCGTCTGCCCCGCCTCCGCCGTGACTCCCGTTTCTGCAAGCTGTTCATTACCGAGAAAAATTCGAAAAACGCCGCTATACTGTTCCGCAAACGATAGGTTGGCCGATACCTTCAACGGTTCGTTTCTGTGGAGCCTGCGGGGCACCATCAGTTGCTTAATTTTGCTCCTGTTGCTGTGTCCCGCCTCCGAAGGAACCAGAAACCGATTGCCGTCAATTTTCCGATCCCTCAAATGCGACGGACGGTCACGGGACGATGGATAACCGATGCCATCGGTAAAAAGCACCGTGGAATTTGCAGGACCGTCGTGGTCCGACGCCATCGCCTCGAGGAAGACGGCCGAGGGAAAGGATCGGTATCGATGAAGAGAAGAAAAAACATCACCGTCCTGTCTGCTTCGGTCTTCCGGTGTTTGTTCAATTTTGTTGAGCGGAGGGTCCCAGTTTTCGTCCCGGTAGGTTGAAACCGTTGTTGCTTCGTCCGAAAAAAAGACCAGTTTCGCCCGGTCCTCCCGATCCAGGTGTTGCCGCGTATCGGCCCGAACGGTTTCCAGATGTTCCTGAACCCGGTCGGCCGGTTGACTGAAACTCACGTCGATCAGGTAGGTGCGGTGAAGGTCGTTTTGAACCCGGATCGTCCGAAACGGACCGGCCAGGAAAAACAGAACAAGAACCATCATTCCCGTTCTGATGAATGCCTGCAATAGCCGTTTCTTCCTCGATCCCGCCCCAAACAGGTAGGTTATGACAAAGACCAGTCCCCCGGCCGGAATGGAGAGGACGAGCACGATCGGCAGGACAAATTCAGGCAGGATCGATGACATAAAATGCACGGTTTCCTATTCCGCGGCGAAGAAAGAATCGTGGCTATCGCGTTAACCGTGCGTCCGCCCAATCCGCGTAATCCAGATACCCTTCGCCAAGATCAACTTCGAGCGTCAACGTCGAAGCTCCCTCGACCTTAACATCAATTTGTTCCGGAAACTCACTGTAGGACGTTTTTCCGCTGTCGTATATCTTTTCCCCATCAACGTAAACTCGAAACACGACCGATCCTTCGTAATTCGGATGATTTGCCCGATCGTCAATACCAATTGTGGATTGAAATTTCTTGAATTTTCCGTCCAGTTTGTACGTGAGTTTCGTGTATGGAATGCAGCTAATACCCTTTGAATACGTTTCGCCGTGAATTTTTATGGGATGGGTCTGTCCCGGTTCGCCGGGTACGGACTCGTCCGTTCGGTACTGATACCGGGGGGGAAGAGGCTCCGGTTCCCGGTCCGTGTCCCAGATAAACCGTTCCTCCTGCACCACCTTCGCCGGCTCCAGGTCGGAGAGAAATGTGGTCCGGCCATTCTTCAAAATAATGGTTGTTATTTCTCCGTAAGGAACCTGCCACGTCCCTCCCATTAAATTCTTCAGCAGCAGGTGATTTTTCTTTTCCCGGGCCGGCTGTCCAACATAGATGGACCCGTTCCGGCAGAACACCTTCATGTAGGCACCTTCCGGGGTCGAGGGCGTCTCTCCGGTTGCCGTAAGGTTTATTTCGTATACGTCTCCGGGTTTTACCGTTTTCTCCCCGAGGTTCGAATCGTCAAACGTGATTTTATCGTTCCCGATGCTCTGCAGGAATCCGATGTAGTAATCACCGTCGGTTTTGTAGAGGATGTCTTCGTTCTCCACGTCCTGTCGATCAATGGAACCGGCCTCTTTCTGGTTTTTCGGAAAGGCGATAGCGTCCACCTTCATCAGGTCAATCTGAACCGGATTGTCCCGATCGGGGGACTTCAGAACAAATCCTTCCTCTCCCCTGCCCTCGGTTATGGAGCCGGTAAGTCGATCCCCACTGCGGAAATGGACGCTGACCGGCTGGGAGGTTTGCGACTTCCTGCTGTGACTCGTGAACTGTATCTTGAGCAGATTCTGTATCGGTATCTGATCTGTTCCGTCCTCGTTCTTCACGACAACGGAACTGCCGTCCTCCGAAATGCCGCTGAAGGTTGCTTCGACGGTTTCACCGTTCCACTTCGTTATTTTGGCCTCTTTCTCCTGGGCACGTACACCTGTGCATACGCCGACAACCAGGAGAAGGACCAGCATGAACTGAACAATTTTTCTCATGTTGATTGCGTTACAAAATTTAGGTACGGAATTGTACGTTTTTCGTAACCAGACGCCCATCGCCATTCGGCACAAATCAGCACACAGGCTCTTTACATTTATTTATATTCGGGCCGGGCCCTGAAAGTCAATTCCAGTGATCCTGTTTCCGAATCACATCCACAATATGGTCCACCTCCCCACGGGATACGACGAAGGCCCGCTCGGGGATCTCGTCATTTGATGCATCACCAATCATGATGGCCGATCCCCCCATTTCCAGGGCGGGGGTTACATCTCTTTTACGATCCCCAATCGTCCATGTTTGATTCATGTCCACCGAGAAAGGAAGAAACGCCATTGCTTTCTTCCACAGACCGGGTTTCGGTTTGCGGCATGCACACGACTGAACGTACCGGCGGGCTGTTTCCGGAAGTTCGTCAAACGACGTGCGAAGGTCCTCTTCCGGGATGTGCGGGCAGGAAAACCAGGCATAAACCGGGGCATCCAGCGCCGCCAGTACCACGTGGAACGTCCGGTGAATTTCCGTTAACTCCCCGGGCGTAAAGTGTCCCCGGCCAACGCCGGATTGGTTGGTTAACACCACCGGCAGATACCCTCTGTTGACCAGTGTGCGGAGGGCCTCCGCAATACCGGGAAGAAGGTGCATTTGATCCGGATCGGAAAGGTATCCCGGATCGATGTTTATGGTGTCGTCCCGGTCCAGAAAGAGAACGCCCCTCGGGGAACCCTGAAGAGCCGGAAAGGGTAGTTTGGATCGGTGGTTCCAGAAATAATCTCGCAATGCCTCATCCCGATGGGTCATTCCGGGGAACGGGTGTTTCCCCGTTCCCCGGACGGGTGATGGGTTATTTCTTCACGGTAATTTCACGGGTGATCGGATTGAACCCGTTCTCCACGGGATCGCCATCCGGGTCTATAAGCTCGGCCTCAAACAGGTGATCCCCCGGGCCGAGTCCGGTCACCCAGTGAGGAGTCCAGCTGTCAATTGTGGTCGTGTACTCACCGTCGATGGTCAGCTCCACCGTGTAATCATCCGGTCCGATGTCACAGTTCGCGGCGTAAAAATCAAACATGATCTTTTTGGCGTCCTCTCCTTTGTACGTGCCTTTCGGCCGGCTGTACACGAGAAACGGTTCGTCCGTGTCCAGCGTGGGTTCTTCCTTTTCACCGACGAAAAACGTCGTCACCGAGAACGCACCGTCCGCTTTGACACTTTCGTGCCAGGAACGGGAGGGAAACGCCTGCAGCACATGAAATCCCGGATCCAGATCTTCCAGTTCAACAGGTTCACTGATGTCGTAGATGGCATTGTACGGGTTGTCGTCCAGGATGAGGTGAATGTGTTGCCCCTTGCCGGAATATGCGAGTCCTTTTTCTTTGTAACCGGGGGTCTGTTTCCGAAGTTCGTAACCATCGAGTTCCATCTCTACCTCCACCGTCTCCCCTTCTTCAAGAACCTCGCCATTGTCCGGGGAAACAATTTCCAGCGTTGCATCCTTGTAAGCGGGCTTGCCGCGTTTGCCTTCGGTCACGTTGATCGATTTCGATGACGTATGCATCGATTTGCAGGAAATCAATCCAGCGGCACAGATGGCGAGCACGCCAAACGTCACAATTTTCCTCATGGTTTTCACTCCTCGTTCAATTCGATTGAAAAACGTTGACGGAAACGCTGTTTTCACGTTTCGACACGACCGGAGAACCCGGATATCGTAACGGCTCGGTTCACGGATCCGGAGCGGAAAAACGATGGATGATGGTTCCGGATCGGGAGAAAGCGTTCCCGTAAAAGAACTGTTTCAGGGCTTGCCTCCCTGAGAATCAGGGTTTATTATAGGTCGCGAGGACGTGAAATCAAGGAAAAGGACCACCGTTTTCGCGTTGATACTGTTTATCCTGTATGGTTCAATTACAGGGTTAAATCCCGTCGTTCATTACGAAATGGACCGTCGTCAATGCTTCGAATTCTTAACGTTATAACCCGCCCTCTGAGCTGGATAACAATGGGTCTCATACTCTGCTATCAGTACGGAGTCGGGCCGATGCTGCCCCCGGTGTGTCGGTTTGAACCCGGTTGTTCGACGTATGCGTTCAGGTCCCTGAAGAAACACGGGTTTATCGTTGGCACCGCACTGGCCGCCGGTCGACTGCTCCGCTGTCATCCGTGGGGAGGCGAAGGATACGATCCTGTTCCGGAACGCATCTCCTCCCTTCGGAACGTTTTTTCCCGCCACCGCAAAAAACGGGAATCGGGCGATGCACCGTAACGGCTTCACGGCAACCGGTTGTAACGATCCTGGCTTATTTCGGAACAATCAAATCATGTCCACTATTCGTTTGACCCTCCTTCCCGTCCTGATCATACTTCTGGCGGGCTGTGTTGAAACGGCTGAGAACAAAAAAGCACCGAAACCGAGCGGATTGAAGGAGGAGGTCCTGCAGCGGAATCAGAAAAAACTTCGCAATCTGTTCTCCAAACTGCGAACAGCCATTATTGATGGAGACATAAAAACCATTCAGGAAATATACCGTCTCCCTGGAAACCGGAAGCTTGAACTGGAGGAAGTAAAAGACGCATACCGGAAATCGGGGGACGTCTGGGTGAGCAAGTACCAGAACGCGGAAATCGCAAAAGAATTGGGCATAACCATTTTTAAATCAAGCCCCCCGGACTTCTCGGGCGCCAAATACAGCGCCGCTGTTCCCATTCGTTTCAGTGATGGAGCGGACTTTCTGCCCGCGGCACACATTAACGGTGAATGGAAGTTTTTGCTGAATGTGAATCTTGGCAGGGGGCGGTTACTGCCCGGTTCGTCCGGAGGCGGGAACCCGGGATCGGGGCAGCGACAATCAGGAGGGGACTAAGTATTGAGCAATCATTTCATTCGGTGGAACGGAAAAATAGGCAACTTCTATCCGTTTCCGATCTCTTTTTGTTTCTTTCAAAAGTTCAGAAAACACCATGGAAACAAGAACGGAATCAGATTCGATGGGTGACGTGGAAGTCCCCGCGGATCGATATTACGGAGCACAGACACAGCGTGCAAAAGAAAATTTTCCGGTCAGCGGATATCGGTTCCGGCGGCCGTTTCTTCGGGCCATCGGACAGGTAAAAAAAGCGGCGGCCGTTGTGAACCGTGAACTCGGAAAGCTGAGTCCGGAAATCGCGGAGCCGATTCAGAAAGCCGCCGACGAACTCATCGAGGGCGAACTGGACGACCACTTTCCCCTCGACATTTTTCAGACCGGATCGGGCACTTCCACGAACATGAACACCAATGAGGTGCTCTCCAACCGGGCCATCGAAATAAAAGGGGGAGAAATCGGGGACCGATCCATACATCCCAATGATCACGTAAACATGGGGCAATCAAGCAATGACGTTATTCCAAGTGCCATCCACATAGGGGTGCTTCAGCAATGGCGAAACGAATTAAAAACGTCCCTTGAGAACCTGGCGGACGAACTTGAGGAAAAGGCCCGTGACCTGAGCGACGTTGTGAAGGTTGGCCGAACCCACCTCCAGGACGCCACCCCAATAACCCTCGGTCAGGAATTACGTGGACACGAAGGCCAGGTACGGGACGCCGTGAAACGGCTGGAGAAGGCGGGCGAGGACCTTCGAGAGCTGCCCCTTGGCGGGACCGCCGTGGGTACCGGGTTAAACACGCATCCCGAATTCGCCTCCCGTGTCTGTGAAAAACTTCGGGAGTGGACCGACCTGAACCTTTCGGAGACGGATAACCACTTCGCCAAACACGGAGCACGGGACGACCTCGTTGGTTTCAGCGGACACCTCCGCACCCTGGCCGTCGCCCTCATGAAAATCGGCAACGACGTACGCTGGTTGAGTTCCGGTCCGCGCTGTGGGCTCGGCGAAGTCAACCTTCCCGCCGTACAGCCCGGCTCCTCGATCATGCCCGGAAAACAGAATCCCGTAATTGCGGAATCGCTAACCCAGGTAAGTGCCCAGGTCATCGGCAATGACACCGCCGTGACCGTGGCGGGTCAATCGGGGAACTTCGAACTGAACGTAATGATGCCGGTGATGGCACACAACATCATGGAGTCACAACGGCTTCTGGGGAACGTCGTGGACGTGTTTGCCGAAAAATGCGTGTCGGGAATGGAACCGGACCGGGAGCGATGCGAGGAACTCGTGGAACAGAGCCTGGCCCTGGTCACCAACCTGACAACCGAAATCGGTTATGACCGGGCGGCCGAGATTGCCAAAAAAGCGCACCGAACCGGAAAAACCATCCGGGAAGTCGCCCTCGAGGAAGAAGTGCTGGAGGAAGAAAAACTCGAGGAGTTGCTCGATCCCCGAACCATGCTTTCCCCTGACGAAACGTAACACGGATCCCTTCGCCGGGGAACGGGAAGGTTGATCGGTTTCCACATCGGACAAGCGGGGTCTTGATATTTGACGGCGTATCAAATAAGGTTCTTCAGGTCCGTCCATCCCGTTCAGCTTATTACGATTTTCCCTGCGAACCCAATGGAGCGCAAACCCATTATTTTCGCAAACTGGAAGATGAATCTCCGGCAGGAAGATGCGTCTCGAATTGCCGGGTCCGTTGCGTCTTACGTGACGGAAGAAAAGCCTGACCTTGATGTCGGGATCTGTCCCCCGTCACTGTATCTTGAAACCGTTCTTCGGGAGACGTCGGACACCCCGGTACAGACGGGCGCTCAGAACTGCCACCACGAGAAAGACGGGGCCTACACCGGTGAAATATCCCCCTACATGGTGACGGACCTCGGCTGTGAATGGGTGATACTCGGACACTCCGAACGACGGCACGAATTTGGTGAAACACCGGAGTTCATCAATCAAAAAGTCAACGCGGCCGAAGAAGCCGGGTTAAACGTCATATACTGTGTGGGAGAGAAGGAATCCCAGCGGGAAGCAGATCGCACGCAGGAAGTGATCTACGAGCAGCTTGCTACGGGATTGCAGGGCGCTGGATTTCAGCGACCGGATCAGGAACTCGTCATTGGATACGAACCGGTCTGGGCGATCGGCACCGGGCGATCGGCCGGGCCCGCACAGGCGCAGGAAGTACACCGTTGGATCCGTACCTGGTTCCGGGAACAGTTCGATGATCGGACGGCGGATGAACTCCGAATACAGTACGGAGGGAGCGTCAAACCACACAACGTACAGGAACTGATGGGGGAGCCGGACGTGGACGGCGCCCTTGTCGGTTCGGCGAGCCTTACGGCGGATTCATTTCTGGACCTGCTGAAAAACAGTTTGGCATAAACGGCCCATGCTTTATTACACGCTCTGGACAGTTGAGGTGTTAATTGCGATCATCCTGATCTGTATTATTCTTCTCCAGCCACACGAAGGAGAGGGAATGGGAGCCGTATTCGGCGGATCCAGCGGTGTGGACACCTTCCTTGGCACCAAAACCATTACCGTCCTCTGGAAAACCACCATCATCCTGGGGGTCTTTTTCATCGGGATTGCAATCGCACTGAACCTGATGTCCGTTCCGGCCGGCGAGGAATCCGGAATTGAACCACCAAAACAACAGACAAACCAGGAAACCGAACAGGAAACGACGCCGTCGGATTCCGGAAATACGAACAACGGCGGCAATTCGGAAGATCAGTAAGAACCCCCCTCCACCCACGGCAGGGATTTCGGGGATCGCGGGATGAGCCGGCGGGACGATCCGAACCAGAACGGCCACGGTACTGACCTTCTTATACACAAAAATCGAAACATGAAAAGCATGACCGGTTACGGCGAGGCCCAGGCACGAATCGACGGCCGAACCATGGACGTGATTGCCAAAAGTGTCAACCACAAATACTTTACCTTTTCCCCGCATCTTCCGGAAGCACTCAAACCGTTCGAAGCAGAATTCGAAGCCGTGACGAAGGACATCATCGAACGGGGCCGGGTCGAACTGGACGTGCAGCTGGACATACCGGTCGAAGACGGCCGGGACATCGTCAATCCGGAAAAAGCAGAAACGTTTCGTAACGCGCTGAAACAGCTTCAGAACAAACTGGATCTGGCCGGAGAGATAACGGTTGAGACCGTTGTGGAGGGACCGGGAGTGGTACCGGAGGAAGAAGTGGAAGACCGAAACTGGATTCGAAATCATCTTGAGAAAATGAAGGACGTTACCCGTGAAGCGGTATCAAACCTGGATAAAAACCGCAAAGAGGAAGGAGCCGAACTGAAAAACGTACTTCAGCGGGAAATTGAGGCGTTCGACGAAGGGGTCCAACAGGTAAACGAACTGGTTCCGGAGATGGTGGAAAATTACCGGAAACGCCTGACGGAGAAAATTGAGGAAACGTCTCTGGACGACCTCTCGGAGGAGGAACGTGAACTTTTCAATCGCGAACTCCAGATGTTCATCGACAAAGTGGACGTCACCGAGGAACTCGACCGGCTCGCGTCCCACGTAAAACAATTTCGAGAAAGTCTGGAACAGAACGGAGCAATCGGGCGAAAACTGGACTTTATCGCCCAGGAACTTCTCCGGGAAACAAACACGGTTGCGGCAAAAAGCAAACACGCGGAAATTGGCCAGATCGTTGTGGAGCTCAAGAGCTCACTCGGACGAATACGGGAACAGACCGAGAACATTGAATAACCGGGAGAAACTGAAATCGTGGATAAACTCGTCGTTATTTCGGGACCGTCGGGGGTTGGAAAAACCACTGTGGTCAGCGAGCTCCTGCACAGTGAGGAACAACTTGAACTGGCCATATCGGCCACGACGAGGGACCGGAGAGCGGACGACGAAAAAAACAGGAAATACAGGTATTTATCCGAGGAAGAATTTCAATCATTTATTCAGGAAGAAAAATTCCTGGAATGGGCCGAGGTTCACGGCGAATATTACGGGACCCTCCGGTCGGAAATTGAGCAAATACGGGAGAACGGGAACATACCCATTCTCGAAATTGACGTCCAGGGCGCAAACCAAATTCGGGAATCCGGCGTGAACCACGTGTCGATATTTCTTGAACCACCAACACGGGAAGCCCTGAAAAACCGACTGAAAAAACGGGGCACAAACACGGAACAGGAACTAAAAAAACGACTCGAAACGGCAAGGAAAGAAATGAACGAAATTCCGAAATACGATTATCGACTCGTTAACGACGACGTCTCGAAAACAGCGGATCGAATTCTGGATCTGCTTTTCAACACAAGTTCACTCGAACAGAAAAACCATGGATCTTAAAAAACTCGAAAAGGCCGTCGACAAAGTGGGGGGACGGTTTAAGTTAACCGTACTGATGCAGAAACGACTTGTTGAACTTCGACGGGGAGCCCCACCGCTTGTGCCGGCCGAAGAAAACGACAACGACTACGACGTCATTCTCGAGGAAATCCTTCAGGACAAAATCGAATTCGAGGACGAGGATGAGGACGAGGAAGAATAACCGGAGGTATATTTGACCCAAAACGACGACCCGGAAATACTCCTTGGCGTAACGGGAAGCATCGCCTGTTACAAAGCGTGCGACATCACCTCCGCACTGACGCAGGACGGGGTCGTCGTTCGTGTGGTAATGACCGAAACGGCACGGGAAATGATCTCCCCCGCCATGTTCCACACCCTCTCTCAGGAAGACGTCATGACGGACCTGTTCGATGAAGCCGGTGAACGGAGTCCGGCACACATCGACGTTGCGGACACGGCCGACCTCGCCCTGATTGCTCCCGCAACCGCCAACATCATCGGAAAGATCGCCTCCGGTATCGCGGACGACCTCCTGACCTCCATCATGCTGGCCATGGGAACCCGCATTCCCGTTCTTATTGCACCGGCCATGAACAGCAACATGTACAACAACCCCATATTTCAGGAAAATTACGAGAAACTCGAGGAACTCGGTTATCAATTTATTGAACCGGAGGAGGGGTACATGGCATGTGGAGACGTGGGAGAAGGTCGCCTTGCCGACACGGATAGAATCATAAACAACGTCCGGGATCGGCTCCAGATATCGGACGAAGGCCCCGATCAATGAATTTCCTCGTTACCGGTGGTCCCACCCGGGAACACATCGACGATGTCCGTTTCCTTTCCAATCCGGCCTCGGGCCGTCTTGGTATCGAAATATCGGAAGCCGCTGCCGACCGGGGCCATAGCACGAAATTAATTCTTGGCCCGACCCACCGGTCCCCGGACCCGGATGTTTCGGTGAAACGGGTGGTTTCCGCCGCCGACATGAAACAGGCGGTGATGAGTGAGTATCCCGACCACGACGTCCTGGTCATGGCGGCCGCCGTTGCGGACGTGCGTCCGGCCGAACAACAGTCCGGGAAATACCGAAAAGAAGACATTCCCAAACAACTCAGGCTGGAGCGAACCGACGATATTCTGCAAACCGTCGGCGAACAGGACGACCGGCCGTTTCTTGTGGGATTTGCCGTTGAAACCGACGAGGATTATGCACGGGCCCGCGGAAAATTGAACCGGAAGAACCTCGACCTCATCTGCGTGAACCCACCGGAGGCAATGGGGGCAGACCGCCAGTCGCTAACCCTCATCCGGAGGACGGAAGCCGAGGAACCGGAGGAATGGACCGTCGATAGCAAAGAACAGATAGCCCGGCGCCTCGTCGCACGTATCGAACGTCTCACATCTTCTTCCTGATGGTCCGGCCGTTCCGGGGGTGCCGGGGATGCACAATCGATACCCGCCGGAGTTTTCAACGGACGAAAATCAAAAACGGGCGTATTGCACAATCCGCCGGCCGTCATTTCGCTGAATATCCCCTTCTGGAAATTCCAGTATATCTCTGTTAAGAACGATTGCGTTGCAATTGAGCGGTCCGGGTTCTTATAACATCCGTACCGGAAGAATTGGCAATCAAAGCACATCAGCAGGAACCGGAGACGAATGCAGAACAACCAGCAATCATTGTTTGAACCGGACGACGAGGAGAAATCCGGGGTTTACACCTTTGACCTGGAAACCCAGAAAACGTTTCAGGAAGTCGGGGGTCGGGGCAACCACGGAGAATTAAAATTATCGGCCGCCGTGCTCCGGAACGAGGAAACCGGAGAATTCCTGACGTACCGGGAATCCGAGGTAAATGACCTTATCGATCAGTTGTTCTCCGCCGAGAAAGTCATCGGGTACAACCTCCTCGATTTCGATTATCCCGTACTGGAGCCGTACACACCGCTTTCGTTTGATGAAATAAATACCCTTGATATGCTCGTTGATATCGAGCGGGACCTGAACCGTCGGGTTAAACTCGACGATGTCGCCGGTGCCACAATCGGTGCCACAAAGAGTGCGGATGGGCTCCGGGCCGTTCGCTGGTACAAGGAGGGGGAGGTGGATCGGGTTATTGAGTACTGTCGCGAGGACGTGCGAATCACGTCGGAAGTGTACCGGTACGGAAAGGAGCACGGTCACGTCCTCGTGCCTCGCCATGAAGGAACCATTGAAGTCTCCGTGGATTGGAACGGTGAATCGGACGAATGAACAGGAAAAGCAACGGAAGAGACAAACACATCGTCATCGTGGAATCCCCCGCGAAGGCCAATACCATAAAAAAGTTTCTCGGGGATGAGTACGAAGTCGAAGCCTGCATGGGCCATGTGAGGGACCTGCCGGAAAGCCGGTTCGGCATCGACGTCGAAAACGACTTCGAGCCGGAGTACGAAATCGTCGAGGGGAAGGAAGACATCCTGGAAAACCTCGAGGAAAAAGTATCCCGGTCCGACCGAATTTACCTTGCCCCTGATCCGGACCGCGAAGGAGAGGCCATTGCATGGCATCTGACAAAGGTGCTGAACCTCGACCAGGAAAACGGAAACGGGAACCGGGTCCATCGCGTTTCGTTCAACGAAATTACCCGACAGGCCGTGGAGGAGGCCTTCGAGAACCCGGGAGATATTTCGGACGATCTCGTGAATGCCCAGCAGGCCCGACGTTTCCTCGACCGGATTGTGGGTTATCGACTGAGTCCCCTGCTATGGGACAAAGTGGCAAGAGGATTGAGTGCCGGACGGGTCCAGTCCGTTGCGGTAATGCTTGTCGTCGAACGGGACCGCGAAATCGAAGCGTTCGACCCCGAGGAATACTGGGAAATTGACGCACGCCTGCACGAAGATCCGGACGCGGACCTGGACGAGATGAAAGAGGACGAAGAAGCCGGTTTTGAGGCCGAATTGTTCCGGGTGGAGGGTGAGAAACCGGACATTGGATCGGAGGAGGAAGCCGGTGAGATCGTGGAGGACCTCGACGACGCCACCTTCACGGTCGAGGACGTGGAGCGGAAAAAGAAAATGGACAATCCGGGTCCTCCGTACCACACCAGCCTGCTTCAGCAGCGGGCCTCCTCCAAACTTCGTTTCAGCACGAAGAAAACCATGGTCATTGCCCAGCAACTGTACGAAGGCATCGACCTGGGGGATGAAGGCGCCGTGGGATTGATCACCTATATGCGAACGGACTCCTTCCGGATTTCCGGCGACGCGATGAAGAAGTGCCGGTCGGAAATCCAAAACCGGTTCGGGGACAAATACCTTCCGGAGGATCCCCGGTTCTTTCAGTCCAAGGAAGGAGCGGAAGAAGCGCACGAGTGTATCCGTCCCACCTCCGTCAGCCGCGATCCCTGGTCCATAAAAGAACACCTTTCCTCCGATCAGTTCAAACTGTACCGTCTGATCTGGAAACGATTTGTTGCCTCGCAGATGACCCCGGCCGTCTACCACAACACGCGGGCGGACATTGCGGCGGCCAACACCATCTTCCGGGCAAGAGGCCGTGAACTGGTTTTTCCGGGATACCTGAAACTGATGGGAACCGGTGGACGCAAGAAGAGCCAGATTCTGCCGGAACTCGAAGAGGATCAGGAACTCGGCGTAATTGACATCATCCCCTCCCAGCACTTCACGAAACCGCCTCCCCATTACACCGAGGCATCGCTGGTAAAAACACTGGAGGACAAAGGCATCGGACGGCCCTCCACGTACTCCCCCATCCTCAGCACAATTCAGGACCGCGGGTACGTTGAGAAAAACGGACGATCCCTGGAATCAACGGATCTCGGCCGGCTCGTCAACGACAAACTGAAGGAACACTTCGACGACCTGATGGACACCGAATTTACCTCGAGGGTGGAGGAACAGCTGGACGAAATCGAGGAATCGCACGTCGACTGGAAAGATATTCTTCAGGAGTTTTACGAACGGTTCACGGACGACCTGGAAAACGCCAAGGAGGACATGTCCTCCGAAAAAGGGAAAAAACCGGAAGAGGAGGTCACCTGCTCCGAATGCGGAGAGGAAATGGTCATTCGCTGGAACCGGGACGGAAAATTCCTGGGTTGCTCCGCGTTTCCGGAATGCAAAAACACGCGATCCATGGAAGAACCGGACGCCCTCGGGGAATCCTGTCCGGAGTGCGGTGAGGATCTGGTCGTGAAAGAAGGACGCAGCGGAGAATTTATCGGTTGTTCCACGTATCCGGACTGTGATTACACTCGTTCCCTGGACTACGTGAAGGGCCCGGATGGAAATTGGTGGAGACTGCAGATGGATTGCAATGAGTGTGACGGCAAACTTGTGGTGCGAACCAGCCGGAACGGCAAAAAGTTTCTCGGGTGTTCCGGGTTCCCGGACTGCCGAAACACAACGAGTTTCCCGAACAAGAAAAAGAAAAAACGCTGGATTGAAAAGGACTACCTCGTGGAACCGGAGGAGGTCTCCGAAGACGAATCCTAACCGGTCCTCCCGAACGAACCATCAACAATCAAACCCCGAATCTCCCCCCGCAATTGGAGCAACACCGTTCTCTTCCGGAATTTACACCTGAAAATCCTTCTTCACTCCCTATCCTTCCCCCCCGCTAAACCCCCTTTCGCCCCCCGTCGATTCCGTCAGTCGCTCCTCTCCCGATTCGCCCGCGTGAACGAACAAAAACACAGGACACGGAGGAAACAACTTATTGCAATTACGACATTAATTTGCTAGCATAAACGAATGCATGGACTATGCGGCTGCTCTTTGGTCCGGTATCTTCTTATCGCCTGATTCAGCCGTTTATGGGGTATAGTTTGTTCATGTGCGGATACATGCCAGTAAGTAAAAGTCGGAAAAAAAGGAAGCCTTTCATGGAAAAATTACGCTACAGGAGTGTCAGCGATGAAACGGGAAAACGCAGGAAATCAGCGCAAAGAGAAACTATCGGAAATTCGAAAATTCCTGAAGGACAGCAATCAACTGAAGAAGCAGCTGCGGGATGCTCTATCGGAAGTCGATCAGGTCCGTCAGAAGCTAAAAACATTTCTGGACGAACTCAACGGACTTCAGATCCAGGGCCTGGACGAGTTGATGTCGGACCGCACCGACGGCACACCGACGGACCGGGAGCGGGAGGCCGAAACACGAACGTCGACCGATGTTCGTGAAACGGAGACGCCGGAGGCCCCCGGCCAGCCGGAAGAAGCGGAACGCAATGAACCGCTCGAAGAAGAGGAACAACCCGACAGACCCGTAAAGGCAGGGGACTTTGCTTCCGGAAACGACGTCTCCTGGTCCGAGGAAATAGAGAAATCCTCGGCCCGGCGAGAGGAACCGGTGGAGCGGGAAAAAGAACAGGAGGAAAACGACAAACCCTCCTATCAACGCCGGATGGTTCGAAAAGACCCACGGTTCGAGGACCTGCCCGCCGAGGTTCTCGAACACATCGCCGACATTGAGGAGTTAATCCAGGAAGCCGAACGAGGAATTCAGTTTCTTGATTCGCTGTCGGTAAAAAGCCGTTCGGCACAGATCGCCATCTGGGCCGGTCGGGCCCGGAAACTCCAGGAAGCCCTGGAGGAGCACAAGGAAATGCTCCCCTCGGAATTGTTTCAGAAAATCCACGTCTTCTTCGGCAAATTGACCACGGTCACCCGTGACACGGAATGTGAATGGATTGATGCACTGAAGCGAAGTTACGAAACCGATTGGAACCGTTACCTTGAGGAACAGAAACGGAAACTAAAACTGAACCTGCAGCGGGAGAAACGCGCCCGGGAGTTCCTCAAGGAACCTCCGGAAGAACGGAAGAAGGATCGAAAAATTTGTCGCCGCCGTCTCCGGGAACTGGCCAGCAAAGACGATCCGGATCAGAAGGAAGTAAAATCAGCGTTAAGTGAAGGCATGGATCTCCTGGCGCTGGACGATCCGGCCGTTACGGAAGTCGCCGGTCGGTTTTCGGATCTTCTTGAGGGGGAGGAGGAATTTGAACCCCTCCGGCAGATGATCAAGGATCAGTCCCGGGACCGATCCAGGGAGGAGGACAAGGAAGAACAACCGGAAGTACACCCGAGACCGACCATCGGCCCGAACATCGGTGAGGAGGTTCTCCGGTTAACCGAGGGCAAAAATGCAATCGCCGTTGGGAACTCGGTGACACGCGACTGGCGGCGGCGCATCGAAAGTGCGTTCAAATTCAGCAACTTCCGCTGGATTGAGGCGGACGACCAGAACGGGGAAGAACTGGATTCCCTGAAGCAAGATGAAAATGTGAATCAGTTTGATTATATTTTTCTAATGAAGAGCCGGCTTGAGGACAATTATTCGCGTGCTTGTGAGATGTGCGACGACCTTTCTCCGGAGACGCTGGTCGTGGAGGAAGGAGTGGGCATCGCCCCCATCCGGGACACGCTAAAAGAAGAACACTTAAACAAGTAGAAGGACAACGACGGACAGGCTGGGATAGCTCAATGGCAGAGCTCCGGTTTTGTAAACCGGTGGTTGTCGGTTCGAATCCGACTCCCAGCTTTTCACAACCAAAGCATGAGGAGGGTTATCCAAGTGGTTAAAGGAAGCAGACTGTAAATCTGCCGGGCATAGGGCCCTTCGAGGGTTCGAATCCCTCACCCTCCATTCCCGTATTCCCATCCTTCTTCTTCCCATCCGTGCCGGTCCCGGCTTCGCCCGCGGGCGTGATGCGGTCCGGGCTGACGCTCTATGAACGTCCGGAACGTTTTCTGGAGGAACACCGACGCAGAGGGGCCGAATACGGGAACGCTGAGGTCATACCACTTTTTGAATGGGAGTGATTCTTCGAGGGGAACGTGAACGGCAGTCACCTGGCGATTTTCGGGACCGGTTCCGAAGTTGGAAAAAGTCTCATCACCACGGGTCTCTGCAGGATTCTCCGGAAGGAGGGACGGGACGTTGCTCCGTTTAAGTCCCAGAACATGTCCAACAATTCCGCACCGGCGATGGAAGGGGGAGAAATAGGTCGTTCCCAGGCCACGCAGGCACGGGCGGCCGGTCAACTCCCCTCCGTCCATATGAATCCCATCCTGCTGAAACCGTCCGGCCCCTCCGGTTCCCAGGTGATTGTTCAGGGAGAACCAAAGGAACACCTCTCCGCCGAGGATTATTACCGGAACACCGACCAGTTCCTGACCTCCTGCCGCGAGAGCTTCCGGATTCTCTCCGATCAGCATGACACCATCCTGGTGGAGGGAGCGGGATCCTGCTGCGAAATGAACCTCAAGGACCGGGAGATATCCAACTTCGGTTTCACCGAAGAACTTGATCTGCCCGTCATCCTTGTGGCCGACATTCACAGAGGGGGCGTATTTGCCCAGGTTGTGGGAACTCTTGAACTGCTTCCGTCAGAGCAGAAACAATCAATCAGAGGTATTGTCATCAATAATTTTCGAGGGGATCCCGATCTCTTCGACGACGGCATCACCTTTCTTGAACGCCGCACGGGGAAACCCGTCCTTGGACTTGTGCCCTACGATCGGGAGATCCAGGTGGACGCGGAGGACACCATGACCCTCGATGATCAGATGGATCCCGGAACCCCCCCACCGGACGACCGGTTCTCGGTCTGTGTGGTCTGTTATCCGCACATTTCCAATTTTACCGACGTTGAAATACTTCAGCTTGACCCGCGGTTTTCCGTGCAGTTCCGGAAATCCCCCCGCTCCCTGAAGCCCTACGACGCCGTTGTTCTTCCGGGCACGAAAAATGTTCGTGAAGACCTGAAATGGCTGAAAGAATCCGGATGGGCCTCCCGGATTGATCGATACGTCGAAGGGGACGGACGGCTCTGGGGAATCTGCGGGGGATTCCAGATGATGGGTTCACAAATCCGGGATCCCCGGGGAATTGAAGGGGATCCGGGCGAAACCGATGCCCTTTCCTTCTTTCCGTTTCAGACGGAACTTCGATCCCGGAAAATCGTAAGGAACACAGCCGGTTACTGGGGAGCGGACCGAATTCCGGTCCGGGGATACGAAATTCATATGGGTGTCACAAGAGGCACAAACGACCACGTGGTTCCCCTTCAACTGGAAACATCTCCCGGCGATAATGACCTTCCCGCAGCCGCCGGACACGACCATCGTGTCTGGGGGTGCTATTTACACGGATTGTTTGACACCCCTGAATTTCGAAATTATCTGGTTCGGAAACACCGGCCGGACCTCGACCACACCATGGATTCCGAAAACGTAAAATCACGACAACAGTACCGCCGGTCGTCGTTTGAGAAGCTGGAAACCCACATCCGGTCAAACCTGAACCTCGATCATCTTCATTCCCTTGTTTAACCGGAGCAAGCGACCATGAACCAACCCCTCTCCGACGTTCCGGCACACGGAGGAAATCCGGAACAGGACCTGGATCGGCTGAACCTGGATCATCCGGGTTCGATAACGGATTTCAGCGTAAACGTGGCTCCCGGTGGCCCGCCCGAGGTCCTGACGGAGAACTGGTCCACGTTTCGGTCCGAAATAAAAAAGTATCCCTCGAAGAACGGTGACGCAATGACGGCGTATTACGCACAGGTGCACGACGTGCCCCCGAACGCCGTGCTTCCCGGAAACGGCGCCTCCGAATTGCTGTATCACGCAATCAACCGGATCCGCCCGGACGATGCCGCTCTTCTCCGCCCCTCATTTCGGGATTATGAACGAGCTCTGAAGGCCGCCGATGCCAAAATACACGACGGCGGATCTTATCTCGACATGGACACGGAAACACTCGCCTCCAACCTGCTGGAGGTTGCCGGTCACGTGGATCTGGTGGTTCTCGGTCACCCGAACAACCCCACGGGCGATTCCCTGTCCCGCGCGTCTCTCCGCCGGATCATACGGGAAACGGACAACACCCTATTTCTTCTGGATGAGGCCTTCCAATCTCTCTCGGATCCGGACGCCGGTCATTCCATGATGAAAACGGCCGTGAACAACGAACGGGTTCTGGTACTGAGATCACTTACAAAACTGTACGCCATTCCCGGTCTCCGTGCCGGTGCGATCATTGGTTCGCCCGGCACGGTTTCAAAGCTCCGGTCCGCCCATCCTCCCTGGACGGTGAATCGAATTGCGGAAGAGGCGGTTCGACACCTCATCTCGTGCGGCCGGTACCGAAATAACGTTCGAAACACCATTCAGCAGGAAAAATCAAAAATGGTGACCTGGATAAACGAACATGGCTCCTACCGGCTAATGTCTCCCTCTCAAACAAATTTCCTACTGGTACGCTGGAAAGCCACCAACAACCTGAACGATCTGTTGCGCGGATTACTGCAAAACGGTCTTTACGTCCGGGATGCGCGGAACTTCAGGGGAATACAACGTCCCTGTTTTCGCATGGCATTGCTCGAGCCGAACCAAAACCGGGAACTCCGAAACACGCTGGAGGAAATCGCGGGACGGTTCAACAATTCGGAGGTCGAAGAATGACCTGGTTTGAATCTGCGGTCGGCGTCCTTGCTGTCGCCGTGATCATGGACCTGATCATCGGCGACCCGGACACCCGATTCCACCCCGTACAGCTTCTCGGCCTGTTTGTCGAAAAAACCAAAAATCTGCTGTTCCGCGGCAACGTAAATGGATACGTCGGGGGTACGATCCTTCTGACCGGGACGGTCCTGGTGGCCGTCGGCACAGGCGTCCTGATTCCATGGGGTCTTTTCCTGTGGTGTCCGCCCGTTATTGCGGTTCCGGTGGCCGGTGTGGTCCTGAGCCTTACCTTTGCCATTCGTTCGTTCGCCGATCATACGCGTCCACTGGTGGAGGCTCTGGAGAACGGCGACCTTTCCACTGCCCGGGAAACGGCCGCCGGCATCGTGGGCCGAGAGACCTCGGACCTTTCCGGTTCCGAAGTTGCGAAAGCCACCGTGGAAAGTCTTGCGGAAGGATTTGTGGACTCGGTCGTCGGCCCCCTCTTCTGGTTTCTCGCCGGTGCAATCCTGGGTTCGTGGACGTCGTTCTATCCCTCGCACCTGGGGTTAACCGGAGCCGTTCTCCACCGTTCCATCAACACACTGGATGCCATGGTGGGGTACAGGAACGAACGTTTTCAGACCTTCGGCGCCCCCTCCGCCCGGATGGACGACCTAATGAACTTCGTGCCCGCACGGATCTCGCTTCCGTTTCTCATGCTCGGGGGAGGACTATTGAACCTTCAACCGCTTCGGGGGGTTTCGGTCTGGTTCCGGGATCGAAACAACCACCCGTCACCGAACGCCGGACAGAGCGAGAGTTTTGTGGCGGGATTGTTAGACGTACAGCTCGGGGGCCCGACGACGTACTCGTTCGGAACGGTGGAAAAAGCAACCATGGGACCCGATTCGGAACCCATTCGTTCGCATCATGTACAGACCACCATTCGGCTTTATCTCCTCAGCAGCGGAATTTATCTTGGGTCGACGTTTTTGTTTCTGTACGTCGCGTTGATTGCTCGGTGGCCGGCTCTATTTTGAAACCGGGGATTCCGTGATCTACAATATTTCCCCTCAAATTTTCGCCCCCGAGAATCGGTCAAATTTTACACAGAACCCAGTCATGAACCCCCCGGATGATCAAGGTTACCAGCCCGACGACGAACAGCGGGAACAAAAACGTCAGGAGCAGAACAACGAGCGGGATCAGAAAGAAAGCGGGCGAAGGGGACTGGTCCTTGTCAACACGGGAAACGGCAAAGGCAAATCCACGGCTGCCTTTGGGATAATGACACGAGCCTGGGGACGGGGAATGGACGTGTGTGTGGTGCAATTTATCAAACACGAAACGGGAAAATGGGGTGAGGTCCGGGCGGCCGAAAAAATGGGGATCGAATGGCTCTCAAGTGGTGACGGTTTCACGTGGACCTCCGAGGACATCGAGAAGGATCGTGCCAAGGCGCTTCACGGGTGGGACCTGGCCCGGGAAAAAATTACGGCGGAAAACGGACCGGATATCGTTATCCTCGATGAATTTACGTACGTAATGGATTATGGCTGGCTCGATACGGAACCGGTCATTGAAGAACTCGACAAACGACCGGACGATCGACACGTCGTTATTACCGGTCGAAACGCACCACCGGAATTAATCAACTTTGCTGACTGCGTTACGGAAATGAAAATGATTAAACACCCATACCACGACCAGGACCTCCTCGCGCAGAAGGGAGTTGATTATTAACCTCAATTATCATTTCCCGAAAAGAACGGGAAAAAGAGCAGAAAAATGATCGACCACCTTCAGATCCTCACGCCGGGAACAAAAGCGGAGAACCCGGGTCATCTCTCCGGCACCTTTTTCGGGGTGCTCCTCCTTTTTTTCTTTTTGGGTTGTTCCGATCAGAACCCGGCCGGTTCCCCCTCCCAAAACAGTGTAAAGAAACAGAACGAATCACCGACCCGGATCATTTCACTTGCCCCGAGCATCACGGAAGTACTGCTTGCTTTAAACGCCGGGGACCGGATTGTGGGCGTCACCAAACACGGACCGGACGTGCCGGAACTAAACCACGCCGTTCGAATCGGTGGATTTACGAACATGAACAGCGAAGTCCTTCTCCGTGAGAACCCGGACCTCGTGCTCGTCAAAGAAGACATTCACAGGGAACAGAAACAGAAACTGAATGACCTCGGCGTACCAACAAAAACCGTAAAACAGAACTCGATTGAGCAGGTTCTCTCATCAGTTCGTCGCATCGGAAACCTGTTGGGCGAGGAGAAAAAAGCCGACGAACTCACCGGAAAATTATCGGAACGAGTTGAACAGATTCGGAAGGCCACGTCGGCCAGAAAAAAGCCCCGGGTGATTGTCGTCATGCACAGCTCGCACGGATCCGGTCGCATCAACCACGTAAACATCGCGGGACAGGGGACCTTCCTTTCGGACGTTATTCAAACGGCCGGAGGGCAAAATGCGTACACCGGCGATGTACCATGGCCGGAGATTTCCGCGGAGGGATTGATCAAAATGAAACCGGACGTAATTTTCGAGCTGATCCCGGACCTGGAAAAGAAACCCTTCACCAAGGAGGAAATTCACCAGGACTGGAACAGCCTCTCGACGATACCGGCCGTCAAATCGAACCGCTTCCACGTATTGACCGGTGATTATTTGCTCCACCCCGGCCCCTACGTTATTCGCACGCTGGAGCGAATCGCCCGAAAACTGCATCCCGAAATAGACTGGGACCAGGTGCTCAAAAACGAAATAGTCCTTGAACCCGGAGGTTAGGTTTGACGGATGAGCAATCGAAATGAGTAACAAAAACCGGTTTCTGGGTCTACTGTTTGCACTCTCACTCGCCGCTCTTGTGATTCTCCCGTTCGTGGGCCTCACCTCCATTTCTCCCGTTCGGATTCTGACCGGAAATTCGGGAGAGCAGACCGGGCAAATTTTTTGGCAGATTCGTGTTCCTCGTGTGGCAACCGGATTCCTTGCGGGCATGATGTTAAGCATAAGCGGAACGGCCTTTCAGGCACTTTTTCGGAATCCGCTTGCGACTCCTTATACACTCGGGGTTTCATCGGGAGCTGCACTGGGAGCGGCCAGCTACATTGCCTTTGGGTTCGGGTTTGCCGTATTCGGAATCCAGGGAATCTCCCTGTTCGCCTTTGCCGGCGCATGTGGCGTAACGATGTTCGTGTACGGTCTCACACGATTTTCCGGAGGTTTCTCCACCTCCACACTGTTGCTGACCGGCGTTGCCGTCAGCCTGACGGCGTCCAGTCTTCTGTTGTTCGTTCAATATTTAATGGATCTTGCCGGAGCATTTCGGATCGTTCACTGGTTGATGGGAAGTGTGGAGCTGGTGGGGTTCCGGAAGTTTCTGCAGCTCGTTCCGTTTGCGGCCATCGGCATTCCGGTTCTGGCCCTGTTCCCCGACGAGATGAACCTGATTACGTCGGGGGAGGACATTGCACGAAGTCGGGGGGTGCAAACCGGTTTCGTGAAAAAACTGGTGTTTGTCGCCGTTTCACTGATGGTGGGAGGGGTGGTTGCCGTCTGCGGTCCGATAGGTTTCGTCGGTTTGATGGTACCCCATATCTGCCGGCAGTTCGTCGGCTTCGACCACCGGGGTCTTCTGCTGGCCTCCTCGGTGGGAGGAGGATTCTTCCTCGTCCTCTGCGACACCATCGCCCGGACAATTATTGCTCCCGCGGAGCTCCCCGTGGGCATCCTCACGGCAATGCTCGGAGGGGGCTTCTTCCTCTGGCTGTTGCTCAGCCACGGCGTGGAAGAGGAATTCTACTGAGTGAAATGAAACCACAGATCCATCGAGCGGGCGTGATATGCCCTGAAGGAGAACCCCGAAGAGGAAGGAACCGAAATGATTAATCTTCAAATTCCATCTGGTTCGTCCGCCAGTCGTACTCGAGATTGTAACTCGGGGCGTCGAAACCGTCGAGCGATTCCAAAGAGCCGGGTGATTTTATGTTCTTTCCCCAGTTCTTCCGTCTTCCCTGCTTCCGAACGCGACGCCGGGTTGGGGTTCCGTTTATTTCTTTTCGAACCTCACTCTCGGCCTCGCTCCGAATTTCCATAAGCTGTTTTTCGGCCGCCTGCTCCACCTGATTACTGTTTGCCTCACTCAGCTGATGGACAGCACGGGCAGCCTGTGCGGTCTGAACGACCTGCCGGGTCACACAGCCCGGTGCCGCCAGAAGTGCGGAGAACAATGCTCCCAGAAAAAGCAACCGACCTGCTTTTAATTCGGAGGCGAGATTCATTGTGTGTCGTTTTCTGGATTCATCCAAACAGATCACTGGATTTCTCGTATATTTTAAGGAAGAAATTCCCGGGAGTCAACGGAACACTGTTCATTCCGGGGCTCTGTGCGTTTCGATTTGAACACCGGAAATAAATCCCTCCGGGGGGTACGTGGTCAACGGTGTTTACGGCAATTCATTGAGACCCACCTGCGCATCGGGTAGAATTAGGACCCACAACAAGAAATCAGGGTTGTGCCGTTGAATCCATTCATTTCCCTTTCCAGAAACCAGATATGATCAACAAGAACAGAACGGGAAGACACATCAGAAACACTCTCCTCATCGCGGCAATCGCTCTTCTGAGTTTTTCGGGCGTACTGCAGGCCCAGTCCGAGAACAAACGAAACAGGGCCCTGAGCTCAATCACGCAGAACGAATGCAAGGAACATATATATGAATTGGGAGACGAAAAATATAAGGGAAGGCCGTCCGGAACAAAGTACTGTCACAAAGCGGCAAAATACATTGCAAAAGACTTTCGGAAAGCCGGCTTAAAACCCATCCCCGGTTCCGGTTCCAATTCAGGAGGGAACACCGGTTCCGAAAACAACCAGAATCTCGACGGCTACTTCCAGAAATTCGACCACCAAAAAACACCCGGTTCGAAAAAATTCTGGAACGTCATCGGCTGGGCGGAGGGAACCCACGAGAAGCTGAAGAACACGTACGTGGTCATCGGTGCACATTATGACCACCTCGGCAAGGGAAACTTTGGTTCCCGCGGTCAACAGGGACAAATACACAACGGGGCGGACGATAATGCTTCCGGCACCGGAGCCCTCCTCGAATTTGGTGAAGCTCTTCAGAAAGTGGACACCAGACGAAGTGTGGTCCTGATCGCATTCAGCGCGGAAGAACGGGGATTGATCGGTTCGAAGTATTACGGTAGAAACCCCGTCTTCCCGATGGACAAAACCGTCACCATGTTAAACATGGACATGATCAGCCGGGGCAAAATTCGGAAAATCAAAGTGGGCGGCAAGAAAACCAGCGAAGACCTCACGAAGCTTCTGAAAAATTTAAGCAATGAATACAAAATTGAAATTAGTTTTCAGGGGATGAGTCAGTACAGCGATCGAGGGGATCACGCACCGTTCATTAAACGGGACGTTCCCGCTCTGTTCTTCTTCGGCGGCATGCACAGTGATTACCACAAACACACCGACGATCCAGGGAAGACCAAACCCAAAAAGGCCATGGCCATCTCCCGGCTGGTGTTCTTCGTGGCGTACAAAGTGGCGATGCGGAAAAACCCGCCAAAATAAAAAGACCTCCCCGAACTAATCGGTGTCGTCGATCCGGTCAGGAGAAAGCGAGAACACCGATCGTCTACGCCCTGTCCTCCGTGGTTTCGTCCGCCGTGTCGGATGCCTCCACCCCGTACTGAATGCGACGGAACCGGATCCAGACACATGCGCAGAGATCGAATATGGTGATGGCCCTGTTGAGGAGCCGGTATTTTGATTCCCCCTCCTTCCGCTCCTCGTGTTCCACGGGAACTTCCTTCCGGGAGAATCCGTAATATCGAAACAGGGTCGGCAAAAAACGATGCATGCCCCTGAAAAACGGAATCTCCTCGAGGGCTTCCCGGCGGTATACCTTCAGTGTACAGCCGGTGTCCGTTACGTTGTCCCCCGTAAAGAAGTTCCGAATGGCATTTGCAACGCG
>CAZOLI010000030.1:0-31628 GCA_964580675.1 uncultured Planctomycetia bacterium | reverse complement strand
TTTGCCGTGCGGTGGCTTCTCATGTGTCTCCTCAGGCTCGTACGGTGTTCTCGGTTCCGTTACCGCTGTTGCCGTTTTTTATGTCGAAAATTTTGGGGTGATTGATCCATCTTCCGATTCATTTTCTGGCGCCCCCACGGTCCACTCTTCCCCTGTCGTGTATATTATACAAAAATTAAACCATTGGTTTCGAGTTCTCGGAAATAAGAGTCAGGTTTATGTTGGAAGTAAGCCCCGTTTGTCCTGGTATTTGATTATGATGAAAGGATGGGGTTCCGTGTTTCGTTTTTGGATATAGAACAGGGGTTGTTGAGACCTTCACGCGAAATAACCGAGTATTGGCGACGAAAACGGTCGCGAGCTTTTTCGAAGGGGGTTTTTTTATCTGATTTCGGAACCGGGATCAGTCTGCATGGGTGCAGAGGAATGGAATCAATGGTTCCGGACGGGAGGACATTCCGGATTGCAGGGGTTATTCGCCCGGTCCGCCAAGGTGGGTCAGGAGCCAGTCGTGGATGGCGGTCATGGATCGATCGGCGGGAAGCGGAAGATCGGGGCTTATGAGGACCGGTTTATCGTCGTCTTCCTCCGGGAGACGGCCATGGCTGCCGCTTATTAATGTGGCGTCAAGCGGAATGAGGTTCATTCGATAGCGGAATCCCAGTTTTTTCTTCAGGAGTGTCCACCCCGCTTTTAACCGGGGAAAGTGGATGTCGGGATCCACGAACATTTCGACCGGATCGTATCCCGGTTTGCGGTGAATGTCGACCGTTCTTGCATAATCCGGTGGTCGGTCGTTCTCCTGCCAGAAATAATACGTGAACCAGGCGTCCGGTTCGGCCACCGCGACAAGTTCCCCGGCCCTCGGGTGGTGAACGTGGTATTCTCGTTTCCCTTCGGTTCCGAGAACAACATCGATTCCCTCCGTGTCTGAGAGCGTTTCCTTCACCGGTGGCAGAAGTTCCCGGTCCCGGACGTACACGTGGGCAATCTGGTGATCCGCGGCGGCAAACACACGGGATTGATGGATGTCTAGTCGTTCCCCGAAGGGACCGGACCGAGTTCGCAACCAATTTTGCTCCCGGAGGATTCGATTGATGTGAACGGGGGTATTCACCGGCATCAACCCGTATTCCGAGAAAAGAACGAGTTTGGTTCCCGTGTCCCGTGCCGCCTGATAGACGGTATCGACGCATTTGTCAATGTTCCGCCGAGCGTTCTCCACCTCTTTCGAGTCCGGGCTGTGTTTTTGCAGTGGATAGTCCAGGAGCGGAAGGTAGGAGAGTGTCAGGTTGGGACGTTTGTTTCGCAGTGTGTATGCGGTGGCCTCTGCGATCCACTCCGTGGCGGGAGGCCCCGAGTTCGGGCCCCAGAAGGTAAAAAAGGGAAACTCTCCCAGTTCTTTTTTTAACTCGCTGATGTACGCTCCGGGTTGGCCGTGTACGTCAAACAATTTGTTTCCGTCCGAGCCGTACCATGGTTTTGGAATGACCCGAACGTCCGCGTCAAGTGCTCCCTGACTGAACCAGAAAAACAGAAGAGCGGTTGTGAAGTCTGTTCCCAGGGTTTCTTTTGCCGTTTCGTAAATGGTGGGCTTCTGTATCAGCTGTCTGGCCTGCTGCCAGAATCGAATTTCCTGGGTGTCCCGGTAAAGCCACCCATTCCCCACGATGCCGTGCTCGGAAGGATGGGCACCGGTAAGCAGCGTGGCCTGAGGAGGTTGGGTAACGGCCGGGAACACGCCCTCGAGAGGTTGCAGGTTACCGGAAGCCGATAGCTCCCGGAGAACAGGGGTTTCGTCCCCGATCACGTTCTTCGTCAATCCCACCACGTCCAGCAGACAGATCCGGCTGGCTTCGTTCATGATATGTCTTCGTTATGTTTGGTTTTACTCTCCGGCAAACCCGTTCGGATGAACACCAGAATACAGGTCATTTCTCCGTTTGTGCCCTCCGAACGAAATATAACCGAACGGTATAAAAATGCAAGTTTCGCGAACATATCAGAATCGATTTTGAGAATTCCTAACACCGGACGCCGGACAAATGTTGAACGGTTGATCTCTCGGTAGTTTCCGGCGTCCGGACGTTGTTTTTAAGATTTTATTTCGTTAAGTTTAAAGGTTTGTGAAATCCGTACCGATTAGGATTTTGGGATCGGAATGACGGTTTCCGGTTCCCTGAGAAAGAGAGCCACCCGGGGTCATCCCCAATTCATCGCGTTAGTCGTTCATCAGTTTGCGTCACGACTCATGACAGGTGTCGAGAAGATTGCCGTAATAGGTCTGGATTGCGTTCCTCCTGAATTTCTGTTTGATGAATTCCGTTCCCGGATGCCGAATGTGTCTTCGTTGATCGAGGACGGGGTTCACGGGGATCTGCGAAGCACGGATCCCCCGATTACCGTACCGGCATGGTCCTCCATGCTGACCGGTCGAACCCCGGGAGAACTTGGCATATACGGTTACCGAAATCGAACGGCGTATTCGTACAACAATCTATCGATTGCGACCAGTAATTTCGTGAAGGAACCCCGTGTGTGGGATCTTCTTTCCGAAGCAGGAAAGTCATCCCTCGTGGTGGGCGTTCCACAGACGTATCCCCCATCAACCTTTGACGGCTGGATGGTTTCCGGTAACCTAACGCCCGATTCCAACTCCACCTATACGTATCCCCCCGAACTCAAGGAGGAAATTCAGGAGGTTTCGGATGGGTATTTATTTGACGTGGAGGACGTTCGAACGTCGGAGAAGGAAGAACTCCTTGACCAGATTTATCAATTGAGCCAGGATCGATTTGCGGTTTCCCGGCATCTGGTTCAGGAGAAGGACTGGGATTTTTTCATGATGACGGACATGGCCCCGGACCGGTTGCATCACGGTTTCTGGAAGTATCACGACAGCCGGCACCGGAAGTTTTCGGAGGACAATCCGTACCGTCACGTCATAGCGGAATTTTACGAGAAACTGGATGAGGAGGTCGGACGACTTCTCGAACAGTTCGATGAGAACACAATGGTATTTCTCGTATCGGACCACGGGGCCCAGCCTCTGGATGGAGGCATCTGCATTAATGAGTGGCTCCGGGAGAATAATTACCTCTCCCTGACGGAGCCGCCCGATGAGCCGGTGCAATTCTCCGATGCGCGTGTTGATTGGCCAAGAACGAAGGCGTGGGGACGTGGGGGATATTACGGTCGCGTGTTTTTGAACGTGAAAGGCCGTGAACCCCGTGGGCTGGTCGAGAAGGAGAACTACGAGGCCGTGCGGAATCAGCTTGCGGAAGAGATTCAGGAGATCCCGGGAGAAAATGGGGAAGACCTCGATGTCTCCGTCATAAAACCGGATGAGCATTATCCGGAAACAAACGGTTTCCCGCCGGACCTCATGGTCTACTTCGATGATTTTTCCTACCGGTCCGTCGGTAGTCTTGGACAGAACAAACTTCACACAACGGAGAATGACACCGGTCCGGATTCGTCCAATCACGATTTTGATGGCGTGTTTCTTGCCAGCGGTCCGGGGGTAACCGGTCGTTCGGACCCCCTGGAGGAGATGCGGATAGAACAGGTTGCACCGACCATTCTTGATCTGTTCGGTGTGGAACCGGAAACGGATTTGCCCGAGCCGATTTCCCTGTAAGTGACGCTGGCATCAGGGGTTCAAAAGAAGGGTGGAGATCATTGCTGGAGAACAATTCACAACGTTTACGGCGAAAATTTATCATACAAAACCATGGAGAATTCACAGTTACAGAAGGGATTTACACTCTGGTTCACCGGATTGCCCTGTTCAGGAAAAACTACAATTTCCCAGGCGGTTGCCAGGGAACTTCGAAACAGGGGTATTAAGCTGGAAGTGCTGGACGGTGATGTGGTCCGGCAGAACCTGAGCAAGGAGCTTGGGTTCTCCCGGGAGGATCGCCGCACGAATTGTCTTCGAAATGGGTTCGTCGCCAAACTCCTGACCCGGAATGACGTTGTCACCCTTGCTGCTCTTATTTCTCCGTATCGAAAAACAAGGCAGGAATTAATGGAGCGTGTTCCAAACTTCCACCTTGTGTTTGTGGATTGTCCGGTGGAAGTTTGTGCGGATCGGGACGTGAAAGGGATGTACGCAAAGGCAAAGCGCGGCGAGATCCCCAATTTTACGGGGATATCGGATCCGTATCAGGAACCGGAAAATCCAGATCTTCACATCAAGTCCAGTGAAGAAACCATAAAGGAAAGCACGGGCCGGGTTTTGAATTATCTTGAGGAGAACAATCTTATTCCCTCCGTTCGCACCGGCAGTGAAGAGGTGGTTTCCGGATACGAAAAGGAAGAGGCCAAAAAAGTCCAGGAGCGCCTTGAGTCCCTCGGTTACCTTTAATCGCTGCGGACGGAATAACAGGCGTTCCAAAATGTCCTTTTGCCGGGTTGGTTAATCCCTGTTCTACCCGCCCGGGCGTTTTTCCCGGGTCCAGTTCCTTTTCGGCGGGGAAATATTAACGGGAGGTGTTCCGGAATCTTTCCTGCAGATCCTCCCGTATCTCCGGCAGCAGGTCTTCTGTCCAGCTTTCGTCAAACGGAGAGGTAAGGCCCTGTTCCTCGATCAGGGAGCGGAACGGTTTTTTTCCGCCGGACTCACAGAGTCCGACGTAACTGTCCCAGGCACGGTCTCGATTGTTCCGGGCGATGTTCCAGATCTGAAGAGCACAAATACGAGCCAGGACGTAATCGATGTAGTAAAACGGAAACTGGTAAATATGTCGCTGCTGCTGCCAGTAGGTGCCGTTGTCGAGGTACGGTAGATCGTCGTAGTTTCGATGCGGGAGGTAGCGCTGTTCCACGTCTTCCCATATCTGGTTTCGTTCCCGGGGGGTCAGGTCCGGTTGTTCGTAGATGCGGTGCTGAAATTCATCCACGGCCGCACCGTATGGCAGAAAGGAGATGGCGGAGGCCAGGTGGTCGGCCAGGAACTTTTCGGTCTCGTCACCGAAAAATAATTCCATCCACGGCCGCGTCATAAATTCCATGCCAAAGGAATGTATTTCGGCTGTTTCAGCCGTTGGGGACCGGTATTCGGGCAGGTCAAGTGTCCGGGTGCAGAAGCACTGGAAAGCGTGTCCCACTTCATGCGTCAGTACATTAATGTCGCCCTTGGTTCCGTTGAAGTTCGAAAAAATAAATGGGGCGTTTTGATTGGGAAGATACGTACAGTACCCGCCTTCCGCTTTTCCCTCCCGATCCACGAGATCCATCAATTCGTTCTCCCTCATATATGCAAAAAAGGAGCTGGTTTCCGGCGAAAGTTCATCGTACATTTCTTCCGCCCGGTTCAGAATCCAGGAGGGGGGTCCATCCGGTTCGGGATTTCCATCCGGAAATTGAAGCGGTTCGTCGTAGAAGGTAAGTTCGTCGACGTCGAGCCGGCTTTGCTGTCGTTTTTTCAGTTCACCGACAAGGGGAACAATTTTTTGCCGGATAATGGATCGAAGAGACGCCACGTCCTCCGGCCCGTAGTCGGTTCTCTTCATTCGATCGTATCCCAGCTGGACGAAGTTATCATATCCCAGGTTTTGGGCAATCCGGTGTCGGATTGATACAAGTTTGTCGTACAGTTGATCCAGCTCGTCGCTGTTTTTCTCGTAGAACTTCCACCGGGCCTGTAAGGCTTCCCTTCTGGTTGAACGATCGGTGTCTTCAATGAAAGGTTCCAGGCCCGAAAGGGTTCGTTTTTCACCACGGAACGGAATACTGGCGGAGGCAATTTTCTTCTGGTACTTCGAGGTGAGCTGGTTTTCCTTCTTCAGGTCTTCCACCACGTCCGCGGACAGAGTTCGGCTATTTACCCGGGCAATTTCAAACAGGTGTTCCCCCAGATCCTTCGATAGATCCGACCGAAAAGGGGATTCCGTCAGCTTCTTGTAGTACTGAATTCGAAACGTTTTCAGTTCCGGCAGTACCCGGTCGTAATAGTTCTGTTCCTCTTCCCACCGGGCGTCCGTGGTGTCCTGTGAATGTTTGATCCGGGCGAGGGACGCCATGGTCATTACGTGATCCCGGATTTCGTTTATTTGCCCAATTATCGAACGCTGTTCCTCCGCGGAGGTTGCGTTTTCGAACGATTCGAGCGCTTCCCGAAATTTGGCTTTTACTTCGTCCGGTTCCACCTTTTCATACGGGAATTGATCAAATGTCATGACGTTTCTCTCCTCTGGTTCAGTATGTTACGTGCATTAGAAACTGGAATTTTTGGGGTCGAATTTTCCATCCGCCATGTTCGAGATTCCGTTACAGGTTCTGCAAAATGTCTTTTGCTCGTTTTCTTGCGTTCTGGTGAACCTCGGCATCCGACGTTTCGTTGTCGAGGTAGTTTTCGAGGTTTTCTCGAACCTCCTTTATGTGTTTTTCTTTTCGTTTTTTGGAAGTTGGTTTGTTTCCCTGCAGCTTTACGTCTCCTTCCGTAAATCCTTCGGCGATGTACCAGTCCTTGAACCAGGTGAATCCCGAAACCCATAGGCACCGTCCGATCGGGGTGGCGGGAGGGGGAACCTGCACTTCCAGGGCTCGCCTGGTTTCCCGATGTTGTGTGTAAGCCACCATCATGTGGGAGCCCGGGGGAAGCAAACCGGAGAGGACGTCAAAAAGTTTCTGGTGCTCCCCTGATTCACGCAGGTTGTGCTCTGTTCCGTCGTCGAATTTCAGTTCGGGATAATGGCTTATTTCCAGCCACGGTGAATAATGTTGCCGCCCACGGTAGTACTTTCCAGCCACAAGCGGGCTTTCCGTTCGAGATCCGTCATGTTCGGCCAGAAGTTCAAAATTTTTCTCTTCCTGGTATCGTCCCTCCTCCACGTTTGCAAGCACCAGATGTACATTTCCTATGCATTTTCCGTCCAGTTCCTTCAGGTTGTCCGTTTTGGCCATGGTTTCGTCCATCAAATTATCGTCCGGAAAACGTGGGGCTGGTTTGCGTCGCTTGACGTGTAGAATTGGTTATATTATAGAGGTGTTCCTTCTGAATAACCATGATAAATCAAGGGCCCGAGGATGGGAAGCGAGAGGGCGGGGTTTCGAGAATCACACGTGGATCAGCCGGTTTTTTCGGTGGAAAGTTGAATTCGGGACCGGTCCTGGATGTCCACGAGGTGCAGTTCGATGGATTTCCGTCCGCGCCAGGAATTGATGACCGGCCGGTATGCGAGGGCCAGCTGTTCCGGCGGAATTTCATCCAGCAGCGAAATTTTATCGCCCATGCCAAACCCGACAACACGCCGTTCGGAGCCTCCCTGAGCGACCCGGAACGAGAGGTGGTTTCCGTTGTTCCCCATCAACTCCGGCGGGGAACACACTTCAAGCCCGGATGACCCAAATACCGGTTCTGGATTTCCCATTCCGTGAGGTTCCAATTTCTTAATTTCGTGCAGAAGCGACCAGTTCAGGTTCGGGAGAAATATTTCCAGGTCCACGTCGATGGTGCGCCGGGGTTGCGTGTCTCCGAAGGAACCACCGCTCCCGTCAACGAGTTCGTTCAGTCGATTCCGCAGGGCTTCAATATTTTGTTTGTCCAGCGTCAAGCCGGCGGCACGCGCGTGTCCTCCGTGTTTAATGAGCAGGTCCGAGCATTCTTCCAGAGCGGTGTGAAGGGGAAACCCTTCCACGGAACGGGCGGAACCCTTAGCCGGTTCCACGCCCGTGCCAATGAGGATTGCGGGGCGGGAGTAGGTTTCGACGATCCGCGAGGCCGCCACCCCGACGATGCCGGGGTGCCAGTCCGGGTGAGAGGTGACAATCACCGGTTCCGTTTCCGGATTCAATTCGTTCCTGATTTTTTCTTTGGCTCCTTTCTCGATTTGCCGCTGTTTTCGCCGGCGTTTCCGGTTAACGGCATCCAGTTCTTCGGCAATTTCTCGTGCCTGCTCGACCGAATCGGACAGGAACAGGCTCAGCCCGAGATCGCTTTTCTGCAGGCGACCCGCCGCATTTAACGGGGGAGCGATTTTGTATCCAATGTGACTTGTTTCGATTTCCTCGTCCTCAAGATCCGTCTGTTCCAGCATGGCCTGCACACCCGGGTTGTCGGTTTCGGGCAGGGAACTCATGCCAAACCGGGCAAACACCCTGTTTTCGTCCACGAGGGGCACCTGATCCGCCACCGTTCCCAGGGCCACCATTCCCATGGAATCAACGAGAAATTCCTTAAATTCCGGGGACACTTTCTTCTGATCCGAAAATTTCTGCGACAATCCCCAGACGAGTTTGAAGGTTACGCCGGATGCACAGAGTCCACGAAACGGGTAACCGGCCTGTTCTACTTTGGGATTAATGATGGCTTCGGCCGGGGGAAGTTCGGGAGGGGGTTCATGGTGATCAACGACGATCGTATCCACCCCCTGTTCACGGGCAAACGCGATCTCCTCTTTGTTGCTTGTACCGCAATCAATGGTTATGAGCAGGTCCGGGTCGTATGAGTCGAGAAGCATCCGAACCGTATCCATGTTCAACCCAAACCCTTCTTCGAGCCGGTCCGGGACGTAGTAATCGACCTCCCGGTTGATCAGTTGAAAGTAGTTGACGAGCGTGGCCGTTGCCGATATTCCATCCACGTCGTAATCGCCGTAGATGAGGATGTTCTGGTCGTTCTGAAGGGATGTTCGAATACGCTCCACGGCGCGGTCCATGGGGTTGAAGACGAACGGGTCCCGGAGGTCCTGCATGCTCGGGTTTATGAAGGAGCGTATTTTATCGGGATCCTGGTGGTCCCGGTTGATGAGCAGCTGGGCCGTAATGGGGGAGATGTCGAGTTTGGACGCGAGGTCGTTGGCCAGCAGGTTGTTTTGTTCTTTCAGGTTCCAGACCGTTTTCAACATCCCCTCCACACCGGCATGGGGCCGGAATGATCGATTGTGAGAAGATCAACGAGATCCGGACGGAAGCGGAACCGTCCGGATCACTGCGGTAAACTCCGTTTGTCCGTCCGCTGCGGACAATTCCTGATCCACGATCGATTCAGGAATATCCCCCTCCGGCGAGGGCACATATATATTATGTTCGAAATATAATGATTTCAACCGTTTTGGTTGACTTCGTATAAAACAGGAAAGAAACACGTTATGACTCGTCCACATCCGTGGAAGAAGGGGACACGGATTCGTTGTGTTCCTCCTCCAGTGTTTCGAGCTGCTCCCGCAGTGTTCCTATTTTGTTCTGCAGCCAGATCACGTACACAAACACGATCGCCCACAAAAGTAGATATGCCGCAAGCAGAAACCAGGCGTTTCCCGTCATTATTCTTTTTTAAAATAGGTCGAAAGAGTCAGGCGCCAATTTTTCTCCGGTAAATTCGACGTTCCATCCGGAGTGTCCGGTAACGAATCCATCCAAGACAGAGCAGGAGCAGAAAGAAGGTAAGCATGTTCAATCGGAGTGTCCACGTCATGGAACCGGTTAATTCCGGATTGGTTGGATGATTCTGTTTTGCGGGATCAATCATGTGGACGGATAGATAAACCATTGGTACGGTAAGAAAGTTAATAACGCCGAGAACAGACCGGAAGCGATCCCGCAACTCCAGTCGATTCAGGAACGGGGGAACAAGGAAATATCCTGCATAGAGGGCGAACATGATCAGAAACGTGTTCAGACGCGGTTCAAACGACCACCACACCCCCCAGACGGGCCGGGCCCAGAGGGGACCACTGATGATGACCCCGATGCTGAACAGGAAACCGGCTTCGATCGAAGCTCGACTCAGATCATGATATACGTCCCGTCCAACGGAAAGATGAGCAACCGAGCCGCAGAATCCGAGGAAAAATCCGGCAAAGGAGACGATGGCAAACGGGACATGCAGGTACATGATCTTATGGGCAAGTCCCCCATACTCCTCCTTCGGGAAGGAGGGGGTATAGCCGGCACTCATGATCAGCCCCCCCATCAGCAGGAGAAGAGAGGTGACGGCCAGAATTCGGAAGCCCCACTTTTCCTTTTGTGGTGTCATGGAGATGTCAGGTGAGGATGGTCACGGTTTGTAGATGGCGTCGGCAAGAAGGCTTCCCGCGGGCAGGAAGATGAGGTCCAGTGCGATTAAGAATATAATCCAGTCAAAAGCGGGGTTCAAGCCGGTTTCTCCCGAGGAGATCGCGGCTCCCTCGTTCAGAAGAGGGGCGGTGGCGTGAATGCCGGCGATCAAAAGCGGCAATAGAAGGGGCAAAAGTAAAATGGGAAGCAGGTACTCCGACGCTCGACCGGCCACGAGCAATCCGGAAAAAATCGTGCCCACGGCCGCAATGCCGATGTTCCCCAGGAGCAGGACGGCCGGTACAAGGATACGGACGTCCGTAAAGGAGTAGGCGAAGAAAAGGAAAAAGCAGGGGACAAGCACCAGTTCAACAATGGTCAGAATCACCGTAACCGACAGCACTTTTCCCACGTACAATTTCCAGGGTTCAAGAGGAGAGGTGATCAGTGCCGACAGACAATCGTTCTGTTTTTCGATCTGCATGAAGTGACTCAGCCCCAGGAAACTGGAAAACAGCACACTGATCCAGAGGGCCTGTGGGCCGAATCGGTGCAGCGATTCCACGTTTCGATTCAGGGAAAAGTACATCACCAGCATCACAAGCAGGGAGAAGAGCAGGATGGTGTTGATGATGCCTTTTTGCCGGAATTCCACCCGGAGGTCTTTCCGGGCGACGAGGAAAATTTGGTTCATGTCACTCCGATTCAACTTCGCGACGGTATAAGTTCAGGAATGATTCCCGGGACATGTCGGAAATCGAACGGCACAGGACCGGTTTTGCATTCCGCAAGAGGAGAACACGATTACAGATTCGGTGGACGCGCTGAAGCTGGTGACTCGAAAGAACCAAAGTTCCTCCATCCCGGGCGAATTCCTCCATTCGCCGTACAATAATCTTTCCCGCTTCCTGATCCAGGCTGTGAAACGGCTCGTCCAGGAGAAGAATGGACGGTTTGTGAACAAGGGCCCGGCAGATGGAAAGCCGTTTTTTCATCCCCCGTGAGAAGTTGCCGACGGTGGATTCTCGCCTTGACCAGAGGTCGAATTCACGAAGAAGAGTTTCGGCATGATTCTCGACCTTTTCGACCCCGGAATAAAGGGAACCAAAAAAACGCAGGTTCTCAAGGGCCGTAAGTTCATCGTAAAGCATTGATTCGTGACCGGCGTAACCAATTTCCTGCGATTGGGGTGGCGAGGTGCTGTTGGTGTTTGATTTGCTTTTCCCCTCCACCTTGCCCGTTGTCGGGGTGATCTGTCCGGCCAGAAGTCGGAGAAGTGTTGTTTTCCCGGAGCCGTTGGGCCCGACAACACCTACAGCATCCCCGTCGAGCACGGAGAAGTTCAGTTTACGGAGCCCGGGATGGGTGCCGAACCAGCGGCTCAGGTCACGCGTGTGTAAGATTTTCTGACGGGACATACAGGACGTTAAGCGGGTTCTTCCGGCCATTCCTGTTCGAGTTCCATGAGCTGATTTTTTAACCGCTCCCGGGTTTTTTCGTGGTAGGATTCCGATATTTCTCCTTCCTCCAGACTTTTGTCCAGACGCGCAATTTCCTCCTTCAGGTGCTCACGCAAGGGTTGATTGTCCCCGGTCTGTCTGGTGGAGGCACGGTGGTTTGTGTTCGGACCCGGGCCCGGGGGCCGGAAGAACAGGTGATAACCGCTGATAAGAAGAGCAAGCGTGGAAGCAACCCCGATGAGAATGAGGGCGAGTCCAGGTCCTTCCGGGTCTTCGGTACCTGATGTGCCTGTTCCTGATTCGTTTCCCGACAATCCCTTCAACCGGACATCAATTGTTTCACCGGGGGAGAGATTGGAGGCTTCGACCCGGGCCACCTTCCGGTCAACCCGTCTGGAGTCGGTGTCACGCTGCACCGTTTTGTTGGACTGAAGTTCATAGTTTCCCTCCGGCATCACAAGCCGGAACTGTTCCGTCTGATAATCAACCGGCAGGGAAAACGATGCGCTGCCGTCCGATATTGGAAGCGGATACTGCAGCCGGAAAAATCGAGGTCGGTCAGGGGTCAGGGTTCGCGAAATCCATATTTTCCTGTTTTGATCCACCTTTTTGTTTTCCATGTTCCGGCTGCCGGACTGCATTTCGTGAAACCGAACCCTGGAAACACCCCGGGGGACGGAGATGGAAAGCGTTCTTGGCCCCTCCGGTCCGATGTACGCTCGTTTTGATGTGTTCTTTATACCGATGACTTCCTGCACCATGAGTTGCTGATTTCCTCGCTGGATGGGTACGTGGTGCATCTGGACACGGAGAACGGACGGGTCATCCGTTGGTTCATACACGGTTACGTTCTTTTCCAGTTCCGGTTTGCCGTGCAGGGGGACCAGGTAAAATCCTTCTTTGTACACCGTCACAAGAACGGGGTGAGTTAACGTTCGTTCCTCCAGCGAAATGGTGGCGTTCCCGTCCTCTCCGATGTTCAGGGGGATAACGTATTTCCCTTTTTCCTCGGGCATCTGGGAGGGGTTTTTCATGATGTTTTTGACGTTCTCCATGTTTTCCCTCGTTATGATCCATGCCCTGATCCCTTTTATTGAGTCATGGTTCGGGGTTCCGTTTTTGTAGTGGACCGTCAATTTCTGAATTGGTTTTGCTTCTTCCCGGTCACTCTGGCGATGGGGATTCGGCATCCCTCCCTGGCCGTTCTGTGCCCGGGCTCTCCCGCTGAACACCGCAAGCAAAAGGGGGATCAGCGTTGATGCGAACGTAAATAACAGAAATTGTCGGTTTTGTTGAAACGTTTGCATTACTCCAGGTTCTCCCGAATTTCACTAATTTCTTCTTCAATGGTTTGTTCCCGTTCGGATTGGGCCTGTTCCTCAAAATGATCCGTTCCCGGAATATAACCCATCTTTTCCAGTTCCATGGTAATTCCGGCGGCCTGTCGAATGTATTGTTCTCGTTGGCTTTTGTATTCCTCTTCGTCCATGTTCCCGACGGATCGTTCGGTTTCGAGGTCTTTTAATCCCTGAATCTGTTTCTCCCGTCGTTCGAGGAGTTGTTGCAGGTAGGCGTCCCGGGTCGGGTCTTCACGGTCATCGGTGCCTTTTCGCCGGACGAACGGAAGAAGGGCAAATCCGAGACCGGCAACCGTTATTATAATGAGAATTAGCAGGTGCATGTCACGCGTTGTTGAGGGTTATGTGTCGCTCTGTTCTTCTTTTTCTCTTTCAAGTCCCGCTTCCTGTTCAATCTGTTTCCTGATTTCAGGGGGGACATCCGTTTCCGGCACCGGTTCCGTATCCGAGCTTCCACGAACCCAGTACCAGCCGAGTCCCCCGACAAATAACAGACCGAGAAACACAACGGCCGGGGGCACAACGTATCCCAGTATGTAATCCGTGCTGTCCGGCATCGGAACCGCGAGCACCTCTTTGCCGAACCGGTCCTTCATCAATTCAAGTTTTCGTTTCCGGGAATAGTCCTTTCGATCGAATTCGGTGAGGATGGTTCGCATCTGGTCGGAGTGGGAACAGCTACAATCAGCCAGGTTTTTACCACAGTCATCGTCGCAGGTGCAGTTGAACAGGTTTTCGTGGGCCGGTTTGTCGGAGGCACCGGGGGGTTGCGTCTTCCGCCGGGTATCGCTGGTGTCCGAATTGCCTTCCTGACCATGTGCCGATCCCACAATCAAAAACAGGGCCGGCAGACACAACAGGAGCATCGAAGTCATCCATGTTTCCGATTTAGCTCCTCTGTTTTTCAGTGTGTTTTTCATGGGGTTATTTTACGAGTTACCGCTTCCGTGCGAAAGAAGTCGATGAATCGGAACCAGGGCCAGGAATCCACCAAACGCCATCCACAGCACACCAAGCCAGACGAGGCTGATAAGCGGGTTGTGGTAAATGGTAAACACCGCTCTCGAATTTTCTCCCGGCAGACCGGATATGACCACGTAAAAATCACCGGATGGTTGAACGTCCCTTGCCACTTCGTTAAATCGCTGTTCCACGTTCCGATATCGCCGGACCTGCGGAAGCAGGTATCCTTCGGATCCGTCCGGTCGCCGAAATTTCAGGTTGGCCTGCCAGACGACGGCATTCCAGTGATCCCGCGGCGGTTTGGGTATGCGGAACCGTTCGATGTTCTCGAACTTAACGGTGTAACCCGTTACCTGAAATTGTTCACCCGGCCGCGCCGTTCGAACCGTCTCCGTGCGAAAGGCGCTGGAGGTGGCGACGCCGACAACGACGACCAGCAAGCCAAGGTGAGCCAGGTATCCACCGTATCGCCGGTGGTTTTTGGAGAAGGCCCGGAAAAAGGCGACCAGGATATTTTCCCCGAACCGACGCACCCGGGATGCCGTTGCACGAACGTACTCCTGCAGCATGGTCAGGGCCGTAAAGACGGTAAGGGAAAACGCAAGCGTTGTATACAGGTAAGAGAGGTTCTGCTTGAACGACCCCTGGATATCGTGCAGAGCCGTTGCGTAATTCGTGACAATCCACCAGAACGGTGCGATGGAGACCAGAAACCCGATCAGGGGAAGGGTGAAGTTTCGACGCAGGTTCGTCCAGCTTGCCTGTCCCCAGCCGATTAACGATCCAACCCCGGTCGTAAAAATGAGGAGAAGAAACAGTGGGATGGTTACCATGTTAAAGTACGGCGGGCCGACGGTTTGCCGGGTCCCGGTCACCCATTCGGAAAGAAACGGAAAAAGTGTTCCCCAGCAGATGACGAACGTAATCCCCACCAGAATCAGATTGTTCAGCACGAACATAAATTCCCGGGAAAGGAACGATTCCAATGAACTGGAGGATTCCATCCGATTCCATCGCCACGAGAGGAGCCCGATACAGGCGACGACGATCAATCCCAGAAAGGAAAGGAAGGTGATGCTCAGGGTTTTGTTCTGGGCGAAGGTGTGCACGGAGGCAAGGGCGCCACTCCGTGTGAGAAACGTTCCGAGTATGGTAAAGGCGAAGGCCAGAAACGCAAGTATAATGTTCCAGACCTTTAACATGCCCCGGTGCTTCTGAATCATAATTGAATGGATGAAGGCCGTTACCAGAAGCCAGGGCATCAGGGAGGCGTTCTCGACCGGATCCCAGGCCCAGTATCCTCCCCAGCCAAGTTCCTGATAAGCCCAGAGCCCTCCTCTCATAATCCCGACTCCCAGTATCATCCAGGCCACGAGGGACCAGGTCCGTGCGTTTTCGAGCCAGTGGTCATCCAGGTGACCCGAAAGAAGTGCGCCCGTAGCCTGAGCAAACGGAATGGTCAACCCCACGAATCCAAGGTATAACAACGGGGGATGAACAGCCATTCCCGGGTTCTGCAGAAGGGGGTTAAGGCCCGAGCCTTCGTTCGGTATACGACCGCCCGGAACGGACGCAAACGGAAAGGACGGAAAATTGAGGAGGGCAAGAAAAAAGAGCTGAACCACCAGCAGCCCCAGAACCGTACCGCTTGTGTAGCTGTATCGGTTTTCGTTCCGGTGAGCAAATACGTAAACCGCCGAAAAGAGCGTGAGGATGAACAACCAGAGAAGGAGCGAACCCTCCATTCCGCCCCAGAGGGCCGAAAACTTATAGACGTCGGGCATGGCCCGTTCGGAATGGCCCCAGACGTATTGGATCTGGAACTGATCCGTCAGAAATGCATATACCAGCCCCGCCGTGCTCAGCAGGACAAAGGCGAAATTCAAATAACACAGACGCCGGGAAGCGTCCGAAAATCGACGTCTCCGGGTCACCACGCCGGCGACGGAAAAAATAATGCCCAGCAGGACAGCACCGAGGGAGAGACGAAGAGCAAATCGACCAATGTCAATCATGGCTCCCGGGGTTCGGTCGAGGGGGATGAATTCGAGTCCTGATCCGTTTGTTTCTGGTCACCGTACTGTTCCGATTCTTCACCGGATTTCTTCTTGTACCGTGACGGACACTTGGCCTGAAGGCCTTCGGCAATGATCCGGTTGTGTTCCTTTTCGTAGTGCCCTTTGATGATCACGACCCCTCCTTCTTTAAAGGCATCCGGTTTTGTGCCGTTAAAAATGACATTTGCCTGTTCCCGGGTGGATCCTTCCCCGTCGTTGTTCCGTACCCTGAAGGTGAGTTCGAGGTCCTTCTTCTTGTACGAAGACGTGTCCTTTACAACGGTTCCGGTCAGTTTGATGCGCCGACCGTCGAATTGATCGGGATTGTTTACGAGTTTATCGACGCGGACGTACTGCCGGGCGGAAGCCCTGATGCTGGCGTACGTCAGGAGGGAAATTCCCGCTCCCGCTACAACAACGGCAATCCAGACCCGGAGCCAGCCGAAAGAGGCATTCACCGTGTTTCGAGAAGAATATATTCTGTTCATCTGTTTTCGTTTGTGCGGTTACAAGAAGGCCGGTGCTGACCGGTTCCAATGCCGGGAAAGAAAGCGGTCCCGGGATCTGTTCCTTTATCGTTCGAGCAATCAATCATCAGGAAATCGTCGAACAGCCCCGCCGAAAACCGATTCAGGAGAGGTCAGACAGGTCAATTTCAGGAGGGGCGCACTTTTTCATCCGTCCGACAAACCTCCCGTCCGAAACAGCTGAACCTGCAATCAATATACGGGAAAAATCGAATATTTAAGTGTAGGTGAAGTTGGCCCGACTTTCCAGTTTATGAAAAGAGCAACCGGAGAAATTAGAGGAGCTTGGCCACCTCTTCCCGGCTCGGTGGGGCCATGAAGTCCGTGCCGACCGGGGCGAGTATGGATCCGTCCGCGATGTCACGAATTCGATTTGCCTCTTCTTCGGATAAGGAGACGTCTCTGCAGGCAAGGTTTTCATCAAGCTGTTTCTGATTTCGTGCCCCAACGAGAACCGTGTCCGCCTGTTCCTGCTGGATCAGCCACCTGATCATTAACGGGGCCATCGGGTGTTCGTAATCCTGTTCCCGCAGGTATTTCTCTATTTTTCGAACGGCCCGGATGTAACCTCCCCGGCGATCGGTAAATTTGGGGTCGTCCCCCCGAATATCCTGCGTTTCGTCTCCCGGTTCTTCGTCGAATTTTCCTGTGAGCAAACCACGGCACAGAGCACTGCAGGTCATCAACGAGATGTCGTTCTTTTCACAGAACTCCCGCACCTCCCCTTCAAGCGTTCGCTCAAAGAGGTTGTATGGGGGCTGCAGAACGTCAATGGATCCGCCTTTCCGGGCCGTCTGAAGCTGTTCCAGGGTGACGTTGGCGAGTCCTATGTGCCGAATTTTGCCCTCGTCGCGTAATTTTTCCAGGGTTTCCACACTTTCCGGAAGCGGGGTCTGCTCGTCCGGCCAGTGAATGAAACAGGCGTCGATCCGGTTGACCCGTAACCGTTCCAGACTTTTGCTGACGCTGTTTCTTATAGAATCGGCCGAACTGTTTCGCCAGATGTTGCCGTCTTTATCCCATTCCAGCCCACACTTCGTCGTCAGAAAAACCTCGTTCCGGCAATCGAGCTCCTCAAGAATTTCTCCCGTCCGTTCTTCCGCTCGACCGAGACCGTAAGACGGAGCCGTGTCAATGACGTTTAATCCGGCATCCACCGCTCGTTTGATGACGGGACGTGGCTCGGTCTCTCCCTGCCAATCCCGTTCGCCGAACACCCAGGTGCCCAGGCCTACCGAACTACACTGGCTGAGTTCAATCATATCGGGTTTGGGAAAATGAAACCGGCGCCGGTTCAGTTCGTGTGATAGGTGTTAATCCCTGATGTGAATGGTTCCACCCTCTCCATCGGTGATACGGCCTATTGTCTGCACGCCGTCGGGGAAATATGAGGGGCCCGGTTGAAGGGCGTCCTTAATGCCTTCGACTTCCTCCCCGTCCACGCAGAGGAGGAGGCCGCCCGAGGTTTGCGCGTCCGCCAGCGTCAGCAGATCCTGCTCCCGAACATTCTCGTCCACCTGAAGGTGAGGCTGCACTTCCTCCAGGTTGTTTCGGGTACCTCCCGGGAAACAGCCCTGTTCCCCGAGTTCGTTAACACCGGGGAGGTAAGGTGTTGCGGAGACCTCAATTTCCGCGGAGACGTCACTTGCTTCAAGAATTTGCTGGAGGTGACCGAGAAGACCGAAACCGGTCACGTCCGTTCCACATTTTACGCCGGCGTTTACCGCCGCCTCCGCCGCACCGTCGTTCAGGTCTTTCATGGCCTCCGTAGCAGCGGAAATGCTTTTGTTCTGGGCTTCTTCCTTTTTGATGGCGGTTGTAATGATACCGGTACCAATGGGCTTTGTAAGAAGGAGATGATCTCCGGGTTGGGCCGCGTCTTTTCGAATCAGGTCATCGGGGTGGACCGTTCCGGTGACGGCCAGGCCGTACTTGGGTTCGTCGTCTCGCACGCAATGTCCCCCGACAATCGCAAAATTCCCTTCCGCCGCTTTGGCAAGGGCGCCGTTTAATATTTCGCCAAGAATATCGTTATGAAGTTCATCCGTTGGGAAACAAACCAGATTCAGTCCCGTAATCGGTGTGCCTCCCATGGCGTAGACATCGCTTACGGAATTCGCACAGGCGATGGCTCCGTAATCACCGGGATCATCCACGATCGGCGTGAAGAAGTCGACGGTTTGTATCAACGCCGTGTTCTCATCCAGCTGGTATACACCGGCGTCATCACCGAGGTCAAATCCAATATGGACGTTTGGATCCTCGGGCACGTTCAGTTTGTTCAGGACCTCACCGAGGTCCTCCTGGCTTAATTTGCTTGCTCAACCGGCGCAGTTGCTGTACGACGTTAATTTAACACCCATGGTATCGTCTGGAAAGAGTCACTGGTGGCAACGACAGATGCAATTTGGAAGGCCCGTTCAACCAGAATGGATAATTCGAGGGTTACTGGCGAATTCGAGCCTTTAAATTTTCCGCTTTTTTCCTGAATTCCGACTTGGGGTAGGAGTTGATCAGGGTGTTGGCGATTCGGAGGGCTTCCCGCCGGTACTCGGTGGCCTTTTTTTCTTCCATGACGTTTTTGGCCAGTTCCTCGTAGGTCCGTGCGGTCCAGAACATGGCCCGTTCCGTTTCAATGGAGTTTGACCCCGGTTCCGGTTTGTAGAGAATAACGCCACGATAGAAGTGCAGGAGCGCGTTTTTCAGGATCCTGATGTTTTCCTTTTTCTGTTCTTCGTCGTCCGGGTTCTCCTGGTATTTGGTCTCAAAAATAACCCGTCCTTTCCCATTGTGAGCTCCGGCGAGAACAATGTTGTCCAGGCTGGAGTCTGCGGTCTGGATCACTTTGTCAAAAACGTTCTCCGCCTGTTTGAAGTTGCCCAATTTGATCTGGCAGTTTCCAACCCCGAGCCGGGATCGGATGGCGATGACCCGGTCCCCCGAACCGGTTGATCTGCCGTAATGCTTCCGGGCCTTTTTAATCTCCCCCTTCTTCTCAAAGATTCGCGCCTTCTGAAATTTAAGCCATTCGTTGAATTTTGAACCCAGCCCGCGCTGTTCGTTGAGTTTCTTGATGAGATCAAGGGCCTGCTGGGAGCGTCCGATGGTCGTAAGGGCCTGTATACGGTTCTGGGCGGCCGTCCTGTAACCACGCCGCCGTGGGTACTTGTTCATGAACTCCTCGTACGCGCTGATGGCATCGGCGTATTCCGCCTCCGAGCTTGCGGTTTCGTACTTAATTTTGGCCCGCAAATACGTTGCTTTCTGCCGGAACAGATCCCGATCCAGGTCGTCTTTGTTGATGAGTTGATTCAGTAAATCAATGGCTTTTTGGGCGTTGTAGTTTTCCCATTCTCGTTTTGCCGTGGAGAATTCATATGGTTCATTTGCGTAATCTATTTTTCTCACCTTGTTCCAGGCAACTTTGGATGTCCCCGTTTTCCGTCCGTCCACGAAGACGGCGAAGTGGACGTGGGTCATCGTTTCCCGGCTGATGTCGCCTTCTTTTACCTTTGTCCCTTCCCGGGGATTATCCGGGTTTTTGTACACGTGAATTTTGTCGTGATTCTGGGCAATTGCGGAGGGGGCGAAAATGGCCGCAATGGTTAAGGTCAGCAGGAAAAGCGTCATTCGTTTCATGATGTGTCGCTTGCCGATTATTGAAAAGGGAAACAGATTGGCATATTTTCGTCGTCATGAGGTAATATTTTATGATATTGCATCCAGTAATTCAGTTCAACTGAATCGGGTTCTGAACCAATGAACAGCGTTCTTCGCTCCCTGAAAAAAGGCGGGGAACTCCGCATCCGAGTACCCTGCAGCACGTCCAATCTTGGTCCCGGATTTGACTGCCTTGGCGCGGCCCTTTCAAAGTTCCTTTCACTTCGGGTTCAAATCAGGGAGGAAGGCGAGGGGATGAATCTGGAATATGGGCAAAGTGAATTTGTTCCGGATGTGTCCGAAGGTGAGGACCTTATTCGTCGGGCGTATCAGCAGGTTCGAGAAGGAGAGGATGGGGCATCACCTTCGCTTGATGTCACGGTGAACAGTGACATTCCTCCGGGGGGAGGACTGGGAGCCAGTGGTTCGGCAACGGTTGCCGGTTTGCTGCTTGGTTACGCCATGAAGGGAATCCTCGAACCGGATTCGACGGAACTGTTCCGGGAGGCATACCACATCGAGGGACATCCGGACAATGCGGCCCCGTCCGTTTTCGGGGGGATCACGCTGGCCTACCAGCAGGACGGAACGCCCGGTGTGCAGCGAATTGCCGAGGACCTTCCGGAAACCTACCTGATCCGGCCACACCTGCGTCTGGAAACGGATCGGGCAAGAAAAATTCTGCCGCGAAATGTGCCTCTACAGGACGCTGTACGAAATCTGTCGGCCACCGGTTTGCTGGTGTATTCGCTCATGGAAAAGCGGTGGGATCTGCTGCGACCGGCCATGAAGGATCGGCTTCACGAGGAATACCGTCTGGAGTTGATTCCCGGGGGAGAGGAAGCGATGGAAACCGGCATCTGCAATCGATCTTACGGCGTCTGGATATCGGGTGCGGGACCCACGCTTGGCTGTTTTGTTCGGGAGGGGGGACGAGACGTGCCGGAGGAAATGGCCGAGAAGTTCAAATCCCACGTTGAGGACGTGACGGTTTCAGCCGTTGATCTTGTGGAGGAGGGCGGACGGGTCGAACTCAAAGCGCCCGGTTCGAACTAACGGTCAGAGTTCTTCTTAACCGGTTAAACGAACCGTGAGAAGTACTGGTTCCGGCATTTGCGGAAGAACGAAGAGGCCGCATCGGATTGATAATCCGGATACGTCCACGTAAAGGGTTGAAATCCGCCGTCCTCGTAGATCAGCGTCAGCTCCGCGTATATGTTTTGTCCGATGAAGAGGCGGTGTCCGGCGTCTTTCGTGCTTGCCAGGACGACCTGGTTGTCCCGGACGTAACCGGGATCAAGGTTGACCGGCCGGGAGGCCACCGGGAATTGTTCCGCAGCCTCCGCCTCCAGTTTGTTCCCGAAATGTTTGCGTCCCGACAGGACATCCTCCGTCCAGGACTCGTCCGGTTGCAACCAGAATCGCCGGAGGTCCTTCCCCATTTCATCCCGGTAATAATCCGTGCTGTCAAAGGGGACCACGTCCGATTGGTGTTCCACCTCCGCCCATGCCGACTGGAACCAGGCGTGGAATTCGGAATGGGAAATCGACGGGTTCAGAAGCACGCCAACGAAGGGAATCACGTTCTGCCCCGGGGATGGTTCCCGATGTTCTTTTGAGTGCATGTATTACTCTTCGAGGATTTTCCAGCGGGTGCCTTCGGAGGTATCCTCAAGAACAACGTTTTGCTCGCGCAGGGTTTCCCGAATTTCGTCCGCTCGTTCGTAATCGCCTTCCTCCCGGGCCTGTTCTCGTTCCTGAATCAGTTCTTTCTGTTCGGGGGAAAGTTCCTGTTTCTCCTCCTGTTCCTGCGGGATAATCGCCAGGACCGAGTTCACGTCCTCAAGAACGGAAAGCACCAGTTTGGCGTCCCCGGCTGTGGGGGTTTGCACGTCCCGGTTCACGGCGGTGACAAATTCAAACAGTTCTCCGAGAGCCCCGGAAATGTTTAAATCATCGTTCAGGTTGTCCCGAAAGGTTTCCTGAAATTGATAGCACAGTTTCTCCGTTTTCGATCCGGGGTCCGCGTCTGTTTCTTCTTTTCTGGCCTCTTTCATCCGGCGCCTGAAATTCGTTAATTTCCGGATCTGTTTCTGGCATTCCTCCAGCCGATCCTTGCTGAAGTTCATGTTCTGCCGGTAGTGAGCGTTTATGAGCGAAAGCCGGAGTACTTCCGGAGAGTATCCCATGTCAAGAACCTGGCGGACCGTGTAGAAGTTGCCCAGGGATTTGGACATTTTCTCGCCGTCCACCAGGAAGTGCCGGACGTGAAGCCAGTATCGGACGAAGGGTTCACCCGTGGCGGCCTCGGACTGGGCAATTTCGCTTTCGTGATGAGGAAAAATATTGTCCTCGCCGCCCGTGTGGACGTCGACGGTGTTCCCGAGGTATTCGTTTGCCATCGTGGAGCATTCGATGTGCCAGCCCGGAAACCCTTTTCCCCATGGGGAATCCCACTGCATCTGGTGGTTCGGATCCTGTTTCCAAAGGGCAAAATCTCGGGGGTCTTTCTTCTTCGGATCCACGTCAATACGATGTCCCACGTCCAGGTCTTCCAGCGTGTTGTGGGAGAGTTTTCCGTAATCCTCAAACTCCCGGACATCGTAATAGACCTCCCCATCGACCTCGTAGGCGAACCCGTTTTCGAGAAGGGTTTCAACCACGTCAATCATTTCGTCGACGTGTTCCGTGGCGCGGGGATAATGATGAGCTCGTTTGATCCGGAGGACGTCGATCAGGTCAAGAAACACCTCCGTGTAGTGGTCGGCAATTTCCCAGACGTCCTTCTGTTCCCGTCTGGCGGCAACTTCGATTTTGTCCTCTTCCTCCTCCCCGTTTTCCTGCAGGTGGCCCACGTCCGTGATGTTCATGACCTGTTTGACTTCGTATCCGTTGTATTCCATTACCCGGCGGAGGAGGTCGGCCACCAGGAAGGCGCGGAAATTGCCAATGTGTGGTTCGCTGTAAACGGTGGGGCCACAGTTGTACATCCGTACTTTCCCCTCCTCAAGGGGTTGAAAATCCTCCGTACTATTAGAGAGGGAGTTGTACAGTTTCATCGGAAAACGTTCTTTCGTGAGGTTGAAGACGATGGTTCGAGGGAAGGTTCAGGACACAAAACCCCTTCGGGTTTTCAGCTCATCCAGTGCTTCACCAAGGTTTTCAATGCCCTTCCGGACGTGATCCGGTTTGTTCCCGAAGCCAACCCGGATAAATCCCTTGGCCCAGAAAAAATCACCGGGAACAACAAGGGTATTATACTCTTTTTTCAGTTGTTTCATCAATTCCCAGACATCCACTTTCTTCGGGATTTTAAAGAAACAGATCGGACCACCGTCGGGGGGGACCCATTCCACGTCCTCGCGCGAATCCACCCAATCACTCAGAATGTCAAAATTCTCCCGAACCAGTTTCTTGCCACGCTGCAGGAGGTCTTCTCGCTGTTTCAGCGCCTGTACGGCAATTTCCTGTGCGATGTACGTGTTGTGGGGAGAGACGTAATTTTCCAGTGAATGAATTTTTGATTTCAGTTCCTCGTCACAGAAAATCCAGCCCACTCGAAGGCCGCCCAGACCATAGGCTTTCGACATGGATCCGATGCTTATGGCCTGGTCCGATATTTGAAAAGCGGGAGGAATCTGGTGTTCGAGCACACTTTCAAGGTACGCCTCTCCGCAGATCAGACTTGCGCCATTTTCCCGACAAATCTGGCAGATGGTTTCAATTTTTTCCTCGTTCAGAGCGACACCGGACGGGTTATGCAGGTTGGTCAGCAGGACGGCTTCGGTTCGACTGCTTATTTTTCGTTCCAGCTGTTCAAGATTTAACTCGTACCGATTGTCGAAACTTCGCTCAAGAATTTTTACCCTGGCTCCCAGAGCTTTGGGAATGCGGTAGAACGGTTCGTAATTCGGGACTTCCAGAAGAACCTCGTCCTCCCGGTCAATTCGGGCGGTCATGGCAAGAAAAATACCCATGCTCCCCCCGTGGGTGATGACGATGTTCTTGGTGGGCACTTCATACGTCGTGGCGATGGCGTCAACGAGTTCCGGCAGCCCGTAATAGTTTCGTCCGGAGAGAGCCAATTCGGACGGATCAAGATCGAGGTCTTCAAGACGACACGGGGTCACCGACGCACTGGCAAGATCGTGTTCTACCGTCTGAAGATTTTCTTTGACCCACTCCAGGTATTTGATTCGCTGAAAATTCATGGTGATCGAACCCCACGTAACTGGATGTCCTTATTTATCCGCTATCAGGTGGCGAACACGTTATATCGGGTGATTTCCGGTTTGAATTTACACGAATGACGTGTTTCCACCTGGCATTCCCGTTATAAGGCGTACGGCATCAGAATTCCACGGGATTCGGGGCATCCTCACCCCTTCCGGGTCGAATTCTTGATTTTAACATACAAAGGTGGTGTCCGAAAAGGGGACGTCCCGTGCAGGAGCCGGTGATTATTCGTTCCTATCGTTTGATGGATCCGTTTCGGAACCCGAATTTTTGTTGCCGGATTGGTTGTCCGACGGGGCCTGGTCCGGCTTATTGGTCTTCCCGGTGCTGTCTTCCGACGGAGTGTCTCCGTTTTCCTTTTTTTGTGTTTCGTACCATTTAATCCACTCGCTTGGGGTCTGGTTTTCCTGCAAGCCGGTAAGTCTCTTCAGGAGTTTTACGACCGCCCGGGTAATTTCGGGATTTTCGGTCTTTTCCTCACGCAGGCGCTTTATTAACTCCGGGATTGCTCTTCGATCATCAAGGGCCATAAGAGCAAGAACGGTGTTGAGACGCACTTTTTCCGAGGGGTCATGGAGGGTGTGTTCGAGAAGTGGTTTGAGGGTTTTTTGCTCGTTTATGACCTGAAATGCACGTACCGATTGATTTCGAATTTTCGCGCTGTCACTCCGGAGCCCCTGGAGCAATTCATCCATGAACCCACGTGGTTCACGGGTGGATACGAGGCCGGAGATGGCAAGGTACGCCGCTTCTCGTTCTCTTATGGATTTGCTTTCCGTCATCTTTTCAATCTTTTTGCGAATGGTCTGCAGCTCGTCCCCGTACTTGTTCCAGGACGGATCCATGATCAGCAATGCCGAGGCGGCGTTTTCGCGCACTTTTTGATCCGCATCCGACAGCACCTGACTCATTGCTTTCAACACCTTTTCATCAATGTACAAAAACGGAAGGGTCTTCGCGGCGACCATCCGATGGTTCAGGTTGTTTTTGTTGATCGCGGAGAGCACGCGGAACCGGTTGTCCCTTGCAAGGTGTTCGATCTTCTCCCGCAGCTGATCCTGGCGTGCGACTTCTCCGTTCAGATAAAGATTCAACCATTTAGAAGTGGCTCCGTCGAGGGCCTGAAACAACTCATCGTCCGATTCCGGATACGGTTTTCCGGAACAGCTCAGCAGTACGGCCATCAGTACAGGAATTAGACACGTCACAAGAATGTGTCTGGGTTTTACGGCCTGATCCGTTACGAATTCTGTCGTTTCTAACATGACTTCTAACCGTTATTGGAGAAGCAGCAGGAATGGCATCATTTTTTTCGAATCATTCACATGGATGTTCTGTTCTCAATAATATAACGAACGGATCGGGAAATCGTTTGTGGGGAGAACGTTTTCTGACCGACGGACTCTACGACCCGATCGACCGGCCATCAGGAATCGTCCGTGTCGGGTGGTGAACCGTGACCACCTCCTCCAGGGGTCTCGATGCGAATTGTATCCCCCGGCTGCAGATCACCGGCAAAACGAGGCCCGAGGGATTGGGTGTGGCCGTCGTTGAACAGGAGGAGGTTTTTTCCGGGGGCGCCGGCCTCTCCTCCGTCCACACCGGACGGTGATCGTTCCCTCCGTTCGGAAATAATGGAAAATCGTCCGTCCGAACCGGTAAACGTAATTTCACGAACGACTCCTTCACCTCCCCGATATTTTCCGTTGCCACCGCTTCCGGAGCGAAGTTTATAGGTTTCAACTCGGAAGGGGTACGTGAGTTCAAGGACCTCGATCGGCGTGTTTTTGGTGTTGGTCATGTGGGTGTGAATCCCGTCTTCGCCGTCACGAAACGGAAATGCCCCTTCGCCCCCACCGATGGTTTCGTAATAGGTGTGTTCCGTTCCGTCTTCTCCTTCGGCCGCGATGATCAGGTTATTCATGGTTCCCTGGGACTGCGCCGGAATTTGGTCCGGCAGGGCCTGTCGAAACGCTTCAAGAAGGACGTCCACGATACGCTGAGAAGTTTCCACGTTTCCGGAACAGACGGCACGGGGGTAGGAAGGGTTTACGAGTGTCTCCTCGGGCGCTTCCACCTCCACCATATCGTAACAGCCGTGGTTCAGAGGCGCCTGATGGTCTGTTATGCACCGGAGGACATAATAACAGCAGGACCGGGTGACCGCCATGGGCGCGTTCGCGTTTCCTTCAACCTGTGGGTCCGTTCCGTCAAAATTGATGCGAACGGAGTTCCCCCGGATTTTCACCGAACAGCAAATTTGGGCCTGTTCCTCCGCCGAGCCCGTGGATTCAATCCAGTCCGCTCCCTCGTAAGTGCCGTCGCGAATCCGGCGTATGCTTTTTCGGACGAGTCTGGAACTATAGGAGCGTATGGCTCTGCAGTTTGAGCGAAATTCCTTCTCCCCGAATTTTTTTACCAGTGCTTCAAACCGCTCACCCCCCCGGCGGTTTGCTCCAATTTGTGCCCGTAAATCTCCGAGTCGTTCGGAGGGGTTCCGCATTTCCGAACGAATGGTCTGGAGAAGTTCGTCGTTCAGGTTCCCGTCTCGAACGAGGAAATACGGAGGGATCACCACACCTTCATCCTCCAGAAGGTGGGAGTACGGCGGTAAAGAACCCGGTTCATCGGCGCCCACGTCCGCGTGATGCGCCCGGTTGGCGCAGTAACCCATAAGCTGATCTTCCCGGAATACGGGCATAATCAGGGTGATGTCCGGAAGGTGAGTACCGCCCCGGTACGGATCGTTCAGAATGATCTGATCCCCGGGGGAAAGCTCCCCTTCAAACCGGTCAATGACCTCCCCGACGGAGGCGGGCATGGAACCAAGGTGAACCGGAATGTGCTCGGCCTGTGCCAGCATCCGGCCCCGATCGTCGAAAATGGCACAGGAGGCGTCCAGTCGCTCCTTGATGTTGGGGGAGTAGGCCGATCGGCGTAACACCTGGCCCATCTCCTCCGGAATGGACTGAAATAGATCCGATAGTACGGAAAGACGGGCTGGATCGGGATCCACCATGGATGTTTACGGCAAAATCGGATTCGGCTGCAATGATTGGCGAACTCAGGAAAGCTGAATGATCAGCGGCACCATTCTATTTTAGAAACCCCCGGTAGGTCAAGGTTCTTTCCTTTTCGTGACTGAAACATCATCCTGACAGTTGCCGATTTGCGGTAATCGTCAGTGGTCCCGTGATCATTGATTTTGGTCAGGAGGTGTCCTTCCCACGACATTTTTCCAATTTGTCGATTCAACCCGTCGAGCATTTTTAAATAAAGGAAGGAGAATTGTTTTTGTGTGATTCGGTGGTTTATACTAACTTATTCGGAGATCAGCTGAATATAACGCGTTCTGTTCAGTGTTTTATCGGAATAGCAAGAGGGTCCCCATGAAAAAGAGACAACAGGTGACAGCTTACACAATGGCGTATGTTCCGTTATTGTTCCTGTTCACCGCGCAAATCGGGCTTGTCACGGCAAGGGGTCAGGAGGAAACCCATCAACTAAGAGTGGATAAAAAATCGACGGTCACGGGAACCTGCAAAGAGACGTCAAAAATGATCTTCAACAGCAAACAAAAAACCCCCGAAGGAGTATGGAGGGTCGAAATCGATTATCAGGGGGCAATGGCCTTTCGGTTTAAGAAAGGGGAACACGAAGTATTAAAACACAATGCTTCCATCGATGGTTCGATGGGCAACCGATCGGATGGTTTTGGCAGTCCGGGTAGCTGGGCACCGGTTCATTACCCGGAGGCCGACGAACGGAAACAGAAAAAGATTTTTAACGGTGAGGCCTACTTTCGGGCAACTCGAGAAGGGAAAACGTATAACCCGATCTTATACATCCCGAGGAACCAGGTTAAGGATTATTTTGCCTCCAGTTACCTCAACAAATTTCTGCCCCCCAAAAAGGTCAAGGAAGGAGATTCATGGGAAATTCGGCCTATAAAGGCCCGTAGTCTGATGAAGGGATGGAAAATGGACTGGGAGGTCGAACTTCCCCACCAGAGTGGCAGTGCGACAGCTCGATTCAATCAAACGTATATGGTTATGGAAATGTCCGGCGGGAAAAAGGTCAAGCAAACGTACAAAAACAAGTTGACCGGACGTTTAACGTCCGTGACGGAGGAAAAGAAAGAAGGGGAAACGATCAAGAAAGGAGTTGTTGAGGTATCCGGAAAATTAATACGGCGTTATCGATCCGGGAAACCAAGTCAGGGAGCAAACATCAGAAAGGACAAATTTGAGTTAACCGGTGAAATCGTCATTAATTTGAATGAAAACTTGCCGATGCAGTTTCAGGTGAAGGCGAACGGACGATCGGATCACCGGGACAGCGCCGGTTCAAAGATGGAGAGCCAGGACAAAGTGAACTGGCGCACCGTCTTTCAGCGACAATATAAATACGGCGAGGAGGACGGGAAGGACTCAGGAGATTAATTCTACCGTATGAATTAATCTTCTTTTCTGGATATTTCCAGTTTCAGGTGGGATTCAAACTCCATGTCCGGGACTGTGTTTTTGCCTCCTCCATCTCCCTCGGAGGATTTATTCCTTCCCGAAGTACCTTTTCCATTATTTTTATTTTCCTTCTCTGAATCCGACGAAAGGGATTCGTCCGTGTATTTTGCGCTATGACGTAGGGTGCAGTCCTCCAGGTACCCTTTATTGTTGAACGTGAACTCCATCGAGGCGTTGCCTACCTCTTTTAATTTGCTCTCGCCCGTTTTCCCGGAATCAGAACCGACTCGTTCGGCTCCCTGCCGTTTCGGTGGGCCGGCGGATCTTGCTTTTTTTACCCCACCGACCGATCTGGTTTTTAAAATGGCATTGTGGTATTTAAAGACGAAATTTACGGTTCCTCCCTGCCTAATCCCTTCCCCGGTTACCGAGGCCTGGTACTTCGGAGAGGGCAAGCGACGGTGAAATAAATACGTTTCAAGGTGTCCGGTGATAAACGCCCCCTGATTGCCGAGAATCAATACGCTTTTGTTCGGGATTTCGAACAGGTGGAACGAAAGGTAATTCAAATCCATCGTAAAAAGGTTGGAGAAGAACCCGCTTACCTTTTTTGGGTCCTTATCAATGCGGTAATTATCCCCACTGATTTTATACGTATGGTTATTGATCTTTTTTAGCTGGTCCCGGTATCCTTCGGGCCCTTCTTTCCGGTTTTCGGTAAACGAGATGTCCTCGTTATTTACTTTTCCTTCTACGGACAGGTTCCTGATTGTAATTTTGGCCGGATTGTTTCGAGGTTCCGCTTTTTTAATGTGGGCATCGAATTCAAGGTTTAATTTGGCATTGTAAATGGTGTCCTTGATGTTGACGGTGATCTGACGATTCGGGATGTTTACGTGGTACTTCTTCGCTTTATCGGAGGAAAGCTTCCATTCGACTTTTTTTGATTGTCCCGGAAGGTTCCCGGCCATAAGTGCTATGATCAGCAACAGGGAACCAAGGAACGAAACAGAACATCGGATTCGTGAATTCGAGGAATGAACTGTTGTCATATCTAATTTCTCCCGTTGTAAAGGGTTTGTTTCTTTGATTGGATTTCGTTCTTCCGTTTTTGCAGAGATTGTTTCAGGGGCACAAGTTCGTCCATTGAAAGTTGTTGAGCTTTGTCGCCCTTCTGTACCGGTGTTAAATTTCTGCTTTCAAAGATGTTCCGCAAATTATTGGCGAGCTGCATACTTTTTCCTATTCCGTTTTGAAGATTTTCCGAAGCATCCCGCAGGTATTTGAGTGATTTGGCCATTCGTGTTGGTTTGCCGGGGTTGTCTTTGTCATCGGGGAGGACGGAAATCAGGTTCGGCAGGAAGTTTCCGTTTTTCTCCAGGGTTTTTCCCTGATTTTTAAGGGCCGGGTTTTTCCTCTTCATGTAATTTTTCAATTCCTCGAGGGCATTTTTTACCTGTTGTTTTCTGGCTTCTTCGGACCGGCTCTCCTTCGATCGTGGCAGGGAAAGGGGATAGGAACTGAGAGACTGAAGGTATTGAATGGTTTGGTTGGCGCTGTTCTGAGTGGATCGCCACATAAGCCGGAAGAACGCGTTGAGCAAGGGTTCGATCCTGTTTAGCTTTTCCGTTAGATCGCTTTGAGGATCGGGAAGATCAATCCGGGTTGTGTCTTTTAGCGCGTTCAGGGCATTTGTCAGCTGTTTGCTCCAGTCATAAAGGTTTTTCTGATAGCCCGGAAGATGTTTTCGGTCTTTGTAAAGCCAGATAAGGCGGTTGATACGGTCGGAAATGTCCTCCGATTCGCTCTGGAACTCATTCTGAAACTCCTTCCATTTCTGGTTTGCTTCCTTCGTGTCCTCTGTTTGTGACGAGTTTTTGAGAACGGGTAAACAGAGGGAGAGAAGCTTATGAAGGTGGTTTGAGAGGGTCCCCGAAATTTCCTGGAGGGTTTTCTCCGTGGGGGTTTCCACCTGAGAAGCGAGATCGAAGTACCGGGACAGGAAGTATTTTCGAAGATCGTCCGGGGAGGCGATGCCATCCTCAATCCGCTGCCGAACGGATTTGTGTTCGTAGTGACTGTCCTCCGGCGGTTCCCACGGCTCTTCAAGTGTTTTTAGCATTTTTTCCCCGAAACTCAGCAGGGGATCCCGGGCCTGTTTGATGGGTTGAATAGAACGGCGAAAGGGACACCCGTACACATCGTACCGGGTGATCATGGACTGCATGGTTTCATGTAAATTATCCAGTTTTTCCCGGGCCTGATCCTGGATCTTTCCAGGGTCGGCGTCTTCGTTGTTCTTTGCTTTCCGTACCTCCCAGTTAATGTCGAGAAACACCTCTCTCATTAACAGAACCACTTTTCGGAGGGATTCTTTAAAGGATGCGTGTTGTTCCTCCCGGGTGGGCACATCCGACCCGTACGTAAATTCTTTTTTGGATTTTGGGGAATAATTTTTTCCTTTGTCCCAGTTTACGTGCCGGTTTTCGTGTTCTTTGAACACAGAGACGATCATGTACGTGCTTTCCCAGAGTTCGTTGAGGGGGCCGAATTTGATGCTCTGTTTTCCCCCTCCGGTTATCCTTACTTTCTGTTCTCTGAGGTTATGTCGCTGTACATCGTTGTGGAGGTAAAAACGAACAACAGCTCCTTGCGGAAGTTCAGTTCGGAAGGTGACGTTGATCAGCACGTCGCCTGTTCGGCTCCGTTCCGTTTCCACCCCCTCAATTTTGACGATGGGGTTTTTGTTCTCCTGTGCGGAGGTGTTTCCGTATGAGATTGGGAGAAGGAAAATGGTCAGACCAAACAAAATAACCGGGAATTTTGTGGAACGGTTCGCTGTTTTGTACATGAAATTTTGCAGTAAAGAGTTAAACAACACAGGAGATCAACTTCTCCGAGC